>DASZVL010000039.1:0-185890 GCA_035547035.1 Mycobacteriales bacterium
CGAGCCGAGGCTCATCCCGATCCCTCCGCGGCCGTCCCACCTCTGCAGTGTCGATCACTTCCGTCATGACGTTTCCTCTCCGAGTCGCTCCTGCGACTCATCGTTGAGGTCACGCCCTTACACAGAATTTCTGACACGCCCCGATTGTGGCGGCCTTCGCGTTACCGGCAAGCAGCGCAGCCAGCGCAGATGGCTTGAGCACGATCAATACCTCCGAACAGCTGGTCCGAGTACGGTTTCACTGTTCTGATCGCTCATCGGCCCGCGGGCGTTACAGGTCTGTCGACCCTGACCGAGGTATCCGCCGCAACACCATTGCGAGGATCGCGACCCCTAACGCGATGAGCGCCGCGGGAACGATCAGCAGCCAGCGCAGATGAACATCGGTCGCGTGGGTGAGCAGGTAACCACCGGACACGAACAGGAAGACCAGGCCGAAGAACAGCGAGAACGGGTCGAGCTCATGCTGCCGCATCGAGCACCTCCAGATCACCGAAGCCACCTTGCAGGTCGAGGGTCAGGGTCCCGGCGTGAGGCCGGCTCGCAGCCACGACCTCACGGACCTTCACGCCGGTGCCGTCCTCGTCGCGACTGAAGATGTGAAGCCGGCCGGCCCCCAGCTTGGCGTCGACGACCACGCCCATGCCTGGCGGCACGAACACGTGAAGCCGGCCGGCACCGATTCGCACGTCGATGGTGGCCGTCGTCGAGACCGGCAGCCGACTGAGGTCGAGGTCTGCCTTGCCGGCACCGAGGACATACGACGGCGCAAGGTTGCTCGCGACCGGAGTCCAGTCGCGAGTGCCCGCACTCCACGTGAGATCACGTGGCAGCGCGTTGGTGACCACCAGGCCGAAGACCAGCAGGACGCCGATCGGGATCATCGCCCGCGCCCGGCCGAGAAACCCGCCGACGAGCAGACCGGCGCCCGCGACGGCGACACAGGTCGCGAAGACGTCCGCCGGCTGTGGGTGCGCGGCGCCGGAGCTCGCAACGAGCGACATCACTCCGGCGGCGACCAGGACGGCGCCGAAGGTCAGCCAGCCGAGCCAGGCACGCTCGCGGGGGGCAACCGGCTGTGGCAGCGGAATGGTTGCCGCCGGCGGGCCGACGGGAGCCGCTGCCGGCGCGTTCGGCGGACCGTAGTAGAGCGGCGTCGACGTACGACGTGCGGTGAACAGCCCGTGGCCGCGGCGGCGGCCCACGACGTCGGTGATGAGCAGCACGGCCACGACAGCCACGGCGGCGGCACCGACTCGGTGGGCGAAGATGTTGGTGTTGCTCAGGAAGATCACGACGCAGATCGCGATGACCGCAAGCAAGATGATCCGTCGCAGGTCGTCATGGCCGCTGTGGAGCCACCGCTCGAGCCCGGTCTGCGGGCTGCCCTCATCGGGAATCAACAGCCAGCACAACGCGTAGATAACGACGCCGGCGCCGCCGAAGACGGTTAGGACCGCAAGCACGATGCGGAAGATCACGGGGTCGATGTCGAAGTGCTGGGCGGCGCCCTGGCAGACACCGGCGATGATGCGCCCCTCGCGGGACCTCGTGAGCCGGCGCGGGACGCCGGAAGGCATGTCAGCAGTGGTCATGCTGTCGATCCTGCGGTCGCGGCGGCCGCGTGCCATCAGGGTCTGACCCTGAGATCGACCCTGAACCTCGCCCGCCACCGGCTCACGCCCTTGCGATCGTGTGACCATCTCTGCATGCCCGCGCCGCACGTCGTACCGCCGGTCCGACGGCTGTACCGGCGTCGGGACGGCCGGCTGATCGCGGGCGTGGCGGCAGGGCTGTCCGAGCATCTCGGCATCGACGTCCTGCTCCTTCGCATCGCCTTCGTCGCCGGCATCGCCCTCGGTGGTCTTGGTGTCCTGCTCTACGCGGCCTTCTGGATCGTCGTCCCGCAGGCGAAGGACGACCCGGCTCCCCGTGAACGTAGCGAGGCACGAGTGCAGCTGCTGGGCTTCGCCGCGCTCGGCGCCGCGATGCTGCTCGTCGCGCAGCTGCTCGGCTTCGGCGCGGGACTGATCTGGCCCGCCGCCGCGATGATCACGGGCGCGGCCGTGCTGTGGCGGCAGGCGGACGACGCGAGCCGGAACCGCTGGCGCGGCGTCGCCGAACGGCAGCGCGCCGCGCTGTCGCGCCCCCGAGGCAGGACTGCCGCCCGCTACATCAGCGGCATCGCGCTGGTGCTGACCGGCATGGGCACGTTCCTTGCGACCCAGAACGCCTTTCCGGTCGCACGTCGTGCCTTCCTGCCCGCACTCGTCGCGATCCTCGGCATCGTCGTCGTGATCGGACCGTGGCTCCTGCGCTACTGGCGGGAGGCGACCGAGGAACGTACGGCGCGAATCCGGGAGCACGAGCGGGTGGAGCTCGCCGGTCGCATCCACGACTCGATGCTGCAGACGCTCACCTTGATCCAGCGCCGAGCCGACAACCCTGACGAGGTGCGCCGACTCGTGCGTCACTCCGAGCGGGAGCTGCGCGGCTGGCTGTACCGGCCGGCGCAGCCCACGGCGTCGTTGCGCGCGATGGTCACGACCGCCTGCGCTGAGGTCGAGGACGAGTACGACGTGACGATCGACCTCGTGGTCGTCGGCGACCTCCCTGCGACTCCGGACGTCGAGGCCCTCGTTCACGCGATGCGCGAGGCAACGGTCAATGCCGCCAAGCACTCCGGCGTTCGCGAGATCTCGGTCTATGCGGAGGTCGACGCGACCGAGCTCTCGATCTTCGTCCGGGATCGCGGCAAGGGCTTCAAGCTTGCCGACGTGCCTGAGGACCGGTTCGGCGTTCGCGAGTCGTTGATCGCCCGCGTGGAACGCCACGGCGGTCAGGCGACGATCCGGTCGAGCGGGCGGACCGGGACCGAGGTCCGACTCGCGCTCCCGCTCAAGGTGACGGCGCCGGCGTGAAGACGCGAGTTGTGCTGGTCGACGACCACTCGCTGGTCCGATCCGGTGTCCGCAACGAGCTCGGCGGTCGGCTCGACGTCGTCGGCGAGGCCGCCGACATCGCCGAGGCGATCACGCGCGTCAAGGAGACCAAGCCCGACGTCGTGCTGCTCGACGTACATCTGCCGAGTGGCACAGGCGACGCCGTGATCCAGGCAGTGCACGCCGAGCTGCCGGAGACCCGCTTCTTGGCGCTGTCGGTGTCGGATGCTCCCGACGACGTGATCCGAGTGATCCGCGCCGGCGCGCGCGGCTACGTCACGAAGAGCATCAGCGGCGAAGAGCTGGCCTCCGCGATCGAGCGAGTGGCCGCCGGAGACGCGGTGTTCTCGCCACGACTCGCCGGTTTCGTCCTCGACGCGTTCACGGGCGATGCTCCGACTGCGCCGCCGCCGAGCGATCTCGACGTCCTCACGCCTCGCGAGCGAGAGGTCCTGCAGCTGATCGCTCGCGGCTACACGTACAAGGAAGCCGCCGAGGAGCTGTTCCTGTCAGTCAAGACGATCGAGACCCACGTCTCGGCGGTGCTGCGAAAGCTGCAGCTCTCCAACCGCCGGGAGCTCACCCGGTGGGCAAGCGAGCGGCGGCTACTTCCCTGACTCCGCCAGGTGCTTGCCGAAGAACGCGAACACCCGTGACCACGCGTCTTCGGCGGCGGCCTCGACATGGCCGAAGCCTGGGACCCGCGCCACGAACGCCCACCGGCCGGTCTGGTTGGTCAGGAACGAATGGCCGGCCTCGGCGTACTCCTTCACGTCGTGCTCGACGTTGTTCGCCGCGAGCGCTCGTTCGAGCTTCGCTGCCGCTCCCTTGAAGCCGCGGTCCTTCGCGCCGTACGACGCAACGACCGGGCACGCACCCGCCAGGACCTCCTCGACGTTCTTCGGCACCATCCCGTAGTTCGGCGCTGAGGCGTCGAAGCCGCGGCGCGCACAGAGGATCGCGAAGCCGCCGCCCATGCAGAAGCCGATGATGCCGACCTTGCCCGTGCAATCGTCGCGGTCGACGAGGAGCTTGCGCGCCGCGTCGATGTCGTCCAGCGCACGCCCGCCTCCACCACTCACGAGCGTGCGCATCGTGGCGACAAGGCACTTCGGCGCAAGGCCGTAGGAGTAGAGGTCGGGAGCGAACGCGACGTACCCGTGCTCGGCGAACCGATCGGCCTCGTGCCGCATGTCGTCGACCAAGCCGAACGCCTCATGGATGACGACGACACCCGGCCACGGGCCCTCACCTGAGGGCGTCGCAAGATATCCGCGAAGCCGGCCATGCGGCGTGTCGTAGTGGGTGTCGGGCACCGGTCCCCCTAGTACCTCAGATGAGCGGCTCGGTGGTGATCGTGAGGCTCGGGTCGAGGTGCGCGGTGTCGTTGTAGCGCCGCACCGCCCACTGCTCTGCGAGCACCACGATCTCGGAGATCGAGCCGTTGTCGGCGCCCATGAACGCGAAGGCGTTCGTGCCGGTGGCAATCGACATCGTCATGCCGATCACCCCACCGTGGACGAACGCGACCACTCGCTGGTCCGGGTGCGCCGCGTGGATTCGGGCGATGCCCGCACGGATCCGGGCCGCGAAGTGCTCGTTCGACTCCGCGCCCGGGATCGCGTCCCAGCGCTGTTCGGTGAACATCTGTACGGCGATGGGGTGCCGCTCCGCGACGTACTTGCGGAACTTGTAGCCCTCCCACTCACCGAGGCCGACCTCGCGGAGATCGGGTTCCACCCGAGGGGTCAGGCCCAGCTTTGCAGCGAGTGGCGCGGCCGTCTGTTGGGTGCGCTGCAAGGTCGTCGCGTAGAGCGCATCGATCGGCTCGTGACCGAGGCGGTCACCGACCAGCTGCGCCTGCTCCTCGCCGACCGGGTCCAGCGGCGGGTCGGTGTGACCGTCGCGCATCGGTCCCACGACACCTTCGGTCGCGGGAGCGGACTCACCGTGACGGACAAGGAGAATGACGGTGGCACCGGGCGGCGGTGCATAGCGGTACTGCCGAAACTCTGTTGCTGCGGGCTCCGCCGGTGCGGTCTCCTCACTCACGCGCCCACGGTATGCGGTTGACGGTGGCACGACGTGCCGAGCCCTACGCTTTGGATGCCTCCGGGCCCCTTGAGAGGTCATCATTGCTGGGCTCGACGATCGGAGGCGGTTGCGAGTGGCGGATCGTCACCGCCATGCGCGGTCCGACGACACGCGCCGACTTCGGCACCGTGTGCTCCCACTCTTCCTGACAAGCGCCGCCCATGACGACGAGGTCACCGGCGCCGGGCATCAGCTCGTGCGCGATCCGGCTGCTCCCACGCTCCCGCAACAGAAAGCGGCGGCGAGCACCGAGCGAGACCGTCGCGACCATGGGCCGGTCCATCACCTGCCGGTTGCGGTCGCCATGCCACGCGACGCTGTCCTGGCCGTCGCGGTAGAGGTTGACCCAGACGCTGTCGAAGTCGACTGAGTACCGCTCCGACAGCAGCCGGCACATCATGGCGAGCAACGGCGGCACGAGTTTGGCGTCGGTCGACCAGCCGGCTGTGAGCCTCGGCTCGAGCACTTCCTTGTCCCACATCGTGACCGTTCGCTGCTGCCATCGCGCCTGCGACGCCAGCAGCTCGAAGACGCTGTCGGAGCCGGAGAGCCACCCCGGGCAGTAGTCGACCCACGACCGCTCGTCGAGCGCGATCCGGCGCAGCCCGTCGTACGACACGTCAAGGCTGGGCTCGCCGCCGTCAAGCAGCGACGGCTGCCAGGCCAGCTCTGGTGCCATGAGGCCGACGCTACGACCGACCTGTGACAGGTTCAGGCGCGCGGCGGGGAGTCACCGTACGTCGTGGCGAGACCGGCGGATGCGAGGTAGCGCCCGCCGGCCGCAACGCCCACCGGAGCGATCTCGTCGAGCCGCTTCTTGTCCTCCTCGGTGATTGTCACGTCGCACGCCGCGACGTTCTCCTCGAGGTAGACCCGGCGCTTGGTGCCGGGGATCGGCACCACGTCCTCACCTCGCGCCATCACCCACGCCAACGCGAGCTGGCCGGGCGAGCACCCCTTGTCCGCGGCCATCTCTCGCACGGCGTCGACCAGCTGCAGGTTCGCCTCGAAGTTCTCGCCCTGGAAGCGCGGGTTGAACTTGCGGAAGTCGTCCTCGCCGAAGTCGTCCGGGCTCTTGATCGCGCCCGTCAGGAAGCCCCGACCCAGCGGGCTGAACGGCACGAGGCCGATCCCCAGCCGCCGAGCGGTCGGCACCACCTCGTCCTCGAGATCACGCGTCCACAGTGACCACTCGGATTGCAGCGCGGTGATCGGGTGAACCGTGACGGCGCGCTCGAGACTCTGCGCGCTCGCCTCGGAAAGACCGAGGTGGCGCACCTTTCCGGCAGCAACCTGCTCGGCCATCGCGCCGACGGTGTCCTCGATCGGCACCGTCTTGTCGACGCGGTGCTGGTAGTAGAGATCGATGTAGTCGACCCCAAGCCGCTCGAGGCTCGCGTCGATGCACTTGCGGACATAATCCGGGTGCCCGTTGATCTTCATCGTCCCGTCGTCCGCGCGGGACAGCGAGAACTTCGTCGCCAGCACGACCTCGTCACGCCGGCTCTTGATCGCCTTTCCGACGATGTGCTCGTTGTGCCCACCGCCATAGATGTCAGCGGTGTCGAGGAAGGTCACGCCGAGATCGAGCGCCCGCTCGATCGTCAGCCGCGACTCCTCAGGGTCAGCCTTGCCATAGGACTGCGACATGCCCATGCAGCCAAGACCCTGCATCGAGACCGTCGGGCCGTTCCGACCGAGCTTTCGGGTGGGAATCGCCATACAACCTTCCTACCGCGTCGACTCCGAACAATCCGCTTACCGAATGTTGTTCCTGCATTCGGTTGCGTAGACGAGGACAGCGAGCGTCTCCTCGGCGAGCTGACGGATGGCCCCGTGATTCACGTCATCACTACCCAGGAGCTCTTTGATCACTTGGGTCGCGCTGTCGACGAGATCTTCCACCGTGCGAGTGGAAGCTGTCGGGCTGAGTTCGCGTGCCCAAGCGTCCTGGCCAGCGGCGACCAAGGCTTCACGAAGATTGTCCAGAACGTGTACGGCGGCGCGTTGTGCGTCCAGGACCGCGCGGCGCTTGAGGACTCGATCGTCAAGCCGGCGCAACCACCAGAGCGGCGGAGGCTGCCCTTCCGCGGCCCGGCGGCGACGCCAGATCTCGAACAGGGCAAGCGCAAGCACGGCGGTTCCGATCGCGAATGGCTCAGCCGTAGCGCCGCCCCCTCCACCGGCGAACATGCCAACCAGGCCGACGCACGCGACGACACCGCCTGCCACGGATGCCACCACAAGCCAAGTCGTGCCATACGTCCGGTCCAGGACGGCGTGGTCCAGGCGCGACAACCCATCGGTCTGGCCAGCGAGGCGACGAGGATTCGAGGCCGGGCGGCGGACGTCATTTGTTAGCGGCGGCTCGATCGGCGTCACGTCAGCCTTCGAACGCGACGTGGTCGACCCGTGTTCGGTCCAGGAGACAACCCGATCGTCGAGCTTCCGCAGCCGACTACCAACACCCACAGACAGAGCATGACATCGGCGCACTTCAAACCGCTGACACGTCGGGCGGAGCCTCCGCGCCTGGGAAATCTATGTTTCTCGTCGATCGGCACCGTCGAGTCCACTCGGCGCTGGTTGATCCCCGCCGTGCGGGACCGGTGCGCTACCCGCGCAGGGCGGTCGTGACGAGCGCCGGAACCTTGCCCCACGACGGCTTCGTCATCAGCTTGGCGGCCAGCTCTCCGGCCTTGTGTGCGGACTTGTTTGACGCGAACCAGGTCGGCTTGATCGGCATCCGGAACGGACCGCGTACGACGGTCTTCTCGATGTCCGCTTCGGCCAGCATGATCGAGTTGTGCACGAAGCCGATGCCGGACTGCACGTCGTCGATCGTGTGACCCGGATACGCGCCCCACGGCGTCGTACCGAGGGTGAAGCCCACCGCTGACCAGATGTTGACGCCGATCGTGCCGTAGCGCAGGTCGGCGATCGCCTGCTCGACCGCGGCTGCGATGGCAGGGTCCTTCATCGACTTCGGGTGCACGACGATCGAGCAACCGAGGGTGCCCCACAGCCCGTCGTTGGAGAACTCAACCGCCTTGCGGATGAAGTCGACGGTGTCGGTCGCATCGATCCCGACCTCACCGAACACGCCGTTGAACGCCTCGGTCGTGAACGCGATCTCGTCCTGCGCCTCCGAGCGCAGCCCCGGGATCATCGTCCACGGCACGCAGCCCTGCTCCTCCTGCCCGAACCGCTCGGACTCGGGGTGCGCGCCCGTGAACGCATCCCACCGCGCGCGGGCGCCGGGGTAGTAGGCGTAGCGGTCGTCGGTGTCCTTCAGCGTGGCGCGCATCGCGTCGAGCAGCTCGCCCCGCTGCGACCACGAGTTGGACGTGATCAGCGCGCGCAGCGCGATGCAGTTGAACCCGGCATTGTTGGTCAGCATCGACGCGATGTTCTGAGCCTGGAACGAGATGTCCTTCGGGGTCCACGGCCCCGGTACGACGATGACCGGCGAGACGTTGCCCAGCTCGCCGGTGACCGGCTTGGTCACCAAGGGGTCCTTCGCCGCCTTGCGGGTCAGGCCCTCCGGCCCGCCGCCGAAGACGATCGCCTCGAAGGTCTTGTCGGAGCCGGTGACGTGCACGTCGGCGACGTCGTCGTGACGGACGAGGTGGGTGCCTACCTCAGCGCCGCCGTAGACGATCCGTAGCACGCCGCGTGAGATCAGCTCGGCGCAGATCTTCTCGAACACGGGACCGGCGTAGTCGTTGACCGGGTTCATCTTCAAGACCACCGGGTGCCGCGCGATGAAGAGGCGGTCGAGCGCATCGGTGATCGGGATGGAACTCTGGTTTCCCGCACCGAGCACGAGCGAGACGCCTGGCGTCCCGCCGCCGAACCAGGCCTTCGCCTGTCGCTCCGACGCCTCCGCGCCGGTCACGCCACGCCGCAACCAGATGTCACCGGTGAAGCCGGAGAAGGCGACCTTGTCGAACGCGTCGACCGGAAACGCGGGGATGCCGGTGTGGCCGGCCGCGACCGGGTGCGGCTTGCCGGGGAACGCCGGCTTGCGGCCGGCCGCGATGTCGGTGAGTGCGGCGTGCAGCATCCGCAGGTAGCGGCCGGTGATCATGACGCTGGTCCAGTCCTCACCCGCCGCCGGGGAGTCAACCGGGTAGTGCTTGGCGTCGCACGAGACCCTGACCCACTCCTCCGCGAAGGTGAGCACCGAGTCGGTGAGCCGCTCGATCAGCCCGAGCATGTCGCCGGCCGGTTCCTCGATCCAGGTCTTCGCGTGAGCGGCCAGATCCGCGACGGCGGTGTCGCAGTCGGCGATCGACGTCGCCTTCTGGGTCGAGGTGGCTTCCGGGATCGCGATCGTGCCGTGCGCTGCGAGCTGTGTCATTGGCTGACCTCCAATTAGGGAGTATGACCGATGCGCCGTGCTTGCATCTAAAGGTGTGGGTGACCGCTCGCTGATCCTGGCCTCAGCCTCGCCTGCCCGGCTCCGGCTGCTTCGCGACGCCGGGATAGCGCCCCGAGTGCGCGTGAGCGGCGTCGACGAGGACACCGTCCCGACCGACGACCCGTGCCAGATGGTGCTCACGCTCGCCGAGCTCAAGGCCCGTGCTGTCGCGGCCGTACTCTCCGATCCGGGCACCCTCGTGCTCGGCGCCGACTCCACGCTCGTGATCGACGGCCGGGTTCTGGGCAAGCCCGGCAACGCCGAGGCGGCGACGGCGCGGTGGAGGGAGATGCGCGGCCGTCACGGCACGCTGCTCACCGGTCACTGCCTGATCGACACCGACTCAGGCCGTTCCGCCGGCGCCGTCGGCAGCACAGAGGTCTTCTTCGGCACGCCGAGCGACGACGAGATCGCCGCCTATGTCGCCTCCGGCGAGCCGATCGAGGTCGCGGGCGCGTTCACGCTCGACGGCCGCGGCGCGCCGTTCGTCGACCGCATCGAGGGCGACCACAGCAACGTCGTCGGGCTCTCGCTGCCCGTCGTACGCCGACTGCTCGCCGAGCTCGGGGTAGGAATCATCGAGCTATGGCAGTGAGCACCTCACCATTGGCAATCGGCCCGATCCCGGCCGAGCCGCCGGTCGTCCTCGCACCGATGGCGGGCGTGACCAACTCCGCGTTCCGGACGCTGTGCCGTTCCTTCGGCGCCGGCCTGTACGTGAGCGAGATGGTGTCGGCGCGCGCCCTGGTCGAGGGCAGCGGACGAACCCAGCGGATGCTCGCGTTCGGGCCGGACGAGGACGTGCGCAGCATCCAGCTCTACGGCGTGGATCCCGACGTCGTCGGCCGGGCGGTCGACATCCTGCTCGACCACGGGGTCGACCACATCGACCTCAACATGGGCTGCCCGGTGCCCAAGGTGACGAAGCTGGGTGGCGGCGCGGCGCTCCCCATGCATCGCGTGCTGTTCACCAAGCTGGTCCGGGCGGCGGTGACCAACGCGGGTGACATCCCCGTCACCGTGAAGATGCGGATCGGCGTCGACGACTCCTCGATCACCTACCTCGACGCCGGGCGGATCGCAGCCGGCGAAGGCGTCGCGGCGGTGGCCCTCCACGCGCGGACCGCGGAGCAGCTCTACTCCGGCCACGCGGACTGGTCGGCGATCGCCCGGCTGAAGGAAACGGTGACCGACGTACCCGTGCTGGGCAACGGCGACATCTGGGTCGCCGCCGACGGCATCGAGATGATGCGTCAGACCGGGTGCGACGGGGTCGTCGTCGGGCGTGGCTGCCTCGGCAAGCCGTGGCTGTTCCGCGACCTCGTCGACGCGCACGCGTCACGCCCTACGCAGCCCGCCCCCGTCCTGTCCGGGGTCGTCGAGGTGATGCGCCGCCACGTCCGGCTGCTCGTGGAGTGGATGGGTGAGGAGTTCCTCGGCGTCCGGGACTTCCGCAAGCACGTGAGCTGGTACCTCGCGGGCTATCCGGTGGGCGGCCGGGCGCGCCGCGATCTCGCGCAGACCTCGTCGCTGGACGAGCTCGACCGAGGGCTTGATGAGCTGCTCGACCGCGTCGGGCACGACACGCCGCTCCCGGCGGGGGCCGAACGGATCGCCCGCGGGCACACCAACGGCCCGCGCAGGGTGACGCTCCCCGCCGGCTGGCGGGAATCAGCCCTTGATCCGACCCCGCCGCCCGCCGAGGCAGACGCGCTGGTGTCGGGCGGTTAGGAAGCTGTTCAGCCGCCTCCTAGTCCGGGGCATCGCCGAGTGTTAGCCTTTTTCGCGAGGTCGAGGTTCTCGTTGTGCACGGGTCGCAAGGCGCTGTTCGCGGGAGCATCAACGCGATCGTCAGGCTGTCACTCGAGAGCACCGCGTCGACCAAGTCCCGAATCGGGGCGAAGCAGTTAAAGGAATCAAGTAATGGCTCAGGGCACCGTCAAGTGGTTCAACGGCGAGAAGGGCTACGGCTTCATCGCGCCGAGCGACGGCAGCGCGGACGTTTTCGTCCACTTCAGCGCCATCCAGGGCACCGGCTACCGCAGCCTCGATGAGGGGCAGAACGTCGAGTTCGACATCACGCAGGGCCAGAAGGGCCCGCAGGCGGAGAACGTCCGGGCGCTCTAAGCGCTGAAACACCTGACCTAAGAAGGAGACAAGGCGCGCAATGGGTTCACGACGCTCCACGATTCGTGGCGGGCGGCTGGGCGGCGCGCCAGGCTCTGAAGTCGACCGCGGCGGCGTTGTCGAACCGCGGCGACAGGTCTCGTACTGGTGCCATGCCGGCCACGAAAGCAAGCCGGCATTCGCACTTCACGTCGAGCTGCCGCAGACCTGGGCTTGCCAGGTCTGCGGCCAGCCGGCGGGTCCGTCGCAGGACGAGCCGCCGCCGCGCGAGCGGATGGCGGGCGGCCCTCCGAAGACCCCGTTCGAGTTCCTCATGATGCGGCGCACGATGGCTGAGGGCGACGTACTCCTCGAAGAGGCCCTCACCAAGCTCCGCGAGGATCGCGCGGCGCGCGGTCGCGCCCGCTGACCCAACCTCCACACTCACTGATGCAAGAAGTGGCGGCGGGCACCCGCCCGGTCGCGGAGGACCACCACACTTCTGACGCCGTGATCCTCGCGGTCGCCTGCGTCGCGCAGTTCATGGTCGTGCTCGACGTCTCGATCGTGAACGTCGCGCTGTTCCAGATTCGCAACGACCTGCACTACTCGGCCACTGGGCTGCAGTGGGTCGTCAACGCCTACGTGCTGACCTTCGCCGGGTTCCTGCTCCTCGGCGGGCGCCTGGCCGACCTCTTCGGTCGCAGGCGGGTCTTCGTCGGCGGCCTGGTCCTCTTCTCGCTCGCCAGCCTGTTGGGCGGGCTCGCGCAGAACTCCGGCGAACTCACCGCCGCCAGAGCGGTACAGGGCCTCGGTGGCGCCGTCCTGTCGCCGGCAACGCTCACGATCATCATGACGACCTTCACCGAAGGTGAGGGCCGACATCGTGCACTCGGCGCCTGGAGTGCGACCGCCGGACTCGGGGGCGCCTTCGGCGTGATCCTCGGCGGCGTCCTCACCTCGGAGCTGTCGTGGCGCTGGGTGTTCTACGTGAACATCCCGATCGGACTGGCCGCGATGGTCGCCGCGCTCGCCGTGCTCACCGAGCTGAAGCGTCCCGACGCGGAACGGGCGATCGATGTCTCCGGATCGATCCTCGCGACCGGTGGGCTCGCACTGCTGGTCTACGCGATCGTGGGCACCGACACGCACCCGTGGGGGTCGGGCCGCACGATCGGCCTGCTCGCTGCCTCGGCGGCGATCCTCATCGTCTTCATCTGGAGCCAGACGCGGGTCAAGGCGCCGCTGATGCCGCTGTCGCTGTTCAAGTCGCGACACGTCTCCGCTGCCAACGCCACCATGCTGCTGCTGGGCGTCGCGTTCTTCTCGATGTGGTACTTCCTGTCGCTCTACCTGCAGCAGGTCAAGGGCCACAGCCCGCTGCACGCCGGTCTGCTCTTCCTGCCGATGAGCGCCGCGATCATCGTGGGTGCGCAGACGGCAGGTCGCATCGTCGGCCGGTTCGGGCCGCGCGCGCTGCTCTTCGTCGGTCTCGGCATGACCGCCGGTGGGTTCGCGTGGATCAGCCAGGTCGATGCCTCTAGCTCCTACGTCGGTGGGCTGCTCGGTGGGACGCTGCTGATCTCGTTCGGCGTCGGGCTGTGCTTCACGCCGCTCGCCACCGCCGCGACGACCGGCGTGCACTGGACCCAGGCCGGGCTCGCGTCTGGAGTGCTCAACACCTCCCGACAGGTCGGCGGATCGATCGGGCTTGCCGCACTCGCCACCGTCGCGACGCAACGGACCGCGCACTTCTCGCCCGGGCCCGCCGCGGTCACCTCCGGCTACGACCGGGCCTTCGTGATCGCCGCGGTCGTCTGTGGCGTTGCGGCGCTGACGGCGCTCGCGATCCCGCGCCGCGACCGCTCGCCCGCTTGACCGCAGCGCTCGGCGGGTGCGAGACAGCGCCGGCCGAGGCCTACGACGTAGCGCTGCTGGATCTCGACGGCGTCGTCAACGTCGGCGACGAAGCCGCGCCGCACGCGATCGACGCGCTCAACAAGGCCCGCGGGCTGGGCCTGCGTATGGCATGCCTGACGAACAACGCGTCGCGGAGCGCCACGCAGGTCGCAGAGCGGCTGCGCGCCCTCGGCATCGAGGTCGCCGACCACGACGTCGTCACGAGCGCGCAGGCAGCCGCGCGCCTGCTCGCGGAACGGCTCGAGCCGAGCTCATCGGTCCTCGTCGCCGGCGCCGCGGCGCTGCGCGACGAGGTCACGTCGGCCGGCCTTCGTGTCGTGACCGATGCGGACGCGAACCCAGCCGCGGTCGTCATGGGGTACGACCCCACCATCGACTATCCCCGTCTCGCGGAGGCGTGCGTGGCCATCCGGCGCGGCGCGCTGTTCGTCGCGTCCAACCTCGACGCGACGCTGCCGACGCCGCGCGGCCCGCTCCCCGGGATGGGTTCGCTGGCGGCCCTGATGATCACGGCAACTGGCGTGCAGCCGGTCGTGGCCGGCAAACCGGAGCGGCCGCTGTTCGACGAGTCGGTCGAGCGCACCGGCGCGCGACGTCCGCTCGTCGTCGGAGACCGGCTCGACACCGACATCGCCGGTGCACGCAACGCAGGCCTCGCCGCGATGGCCGTCCTGACCGGGGTCACGGACCTCCTCGCTCTTGCCAGCGCTCGACACGCGCAGCGGCCCGACCTCGTCGCGGCAGACCTTCGCGGGCTCACCGAGGCGCATCCGAGCGCCGCCGACGGTCGTAGTGGCGACGCGGTCGCGGAGTACGACGAGTCGGCGCAGGGCATCGTCGTACGGACTCGTGGCACTGACGCCGAGACGCTCGCGGCGATCGTCACCGCGGGGTGGCAGGCGATCGATGCCGGGCGCGAGGTGCAGAGTGTGGCGAGACTGCGGATTGGCTGACGCGTGGCAGACGACCTGATCCCGCTGTTCCCGCTCGGAACGGTGCTGCTGCCCGGTGCACCACTCCCCCTGCACATCTTCGAGGCGCGCTACCGCCGGCTGGTCGCCGACCTGCTCGAGCAGCCTGAGGAGGAGCGTCACTTCGGGGTCGTCGCGATCAAGTCGGGCCGCGAGGTCGGAGCGGACGGCGTCCGAGCGCTGCACGAAGTGGGGTGCCTGGCCCATGTCACCGCCACGCATCCGAGCACGGATGGCACCTACGATCTCGAGACGATCGGCACCAAGCGGTTCCGGCTGCTGGAGATCGACGAGGGCGCGGCGTACTTCCGCGGCGCAGTCGAGTTCCTTCCCGAGCCGCCCGGCGACGCCGAGGACCTCGTCCCGGTCGTCCAGGAGCGCTACACCCGCTATCGCGAGGCGCTGGCGGCATTGCGCGGCGCGACGCTCGAGCCGCCGGCCCTCCCGGAGGACCCGCGCCTGCTCTCCTACGTCGTGGCCGCCACGGTCCTCGCCGACGTCAGCGACCGGCAGAGCTTCCTCGAGCAGTACGACGCGGCCTCGCGGCTGGCCGTCGAGTCGCACTGGCTGCATCGCGAGGCGACGCTGCTGCGGCTGATCCACGCGGTGCCCGCCGACCGCATGCTCGACATCCGGTTCTCGACCAGCTGACGATCTTTGGCAGGATCGAGTCATGACTTCTCTCCGCGACCTGCCAGTGACCACGCTCGCCGGAGCGGCGACCACGTTCGGCGACCTCGCCGGCGACCGCGTCGCCCTCGTCGTGAACGTCGCGAGCAAGTGCGGCCTCACACCTCAGTACGAGAAGCTCGAGGCGCTACAGCAGGAGCTCGGCGGCAGCGACTTCACCGTCCTCGGCTTTCCTTGCAACCAGTTCGGCGCGCAGGAGCCCGGCAATTCGGCGGAGATCGCGACGTTCTGCTCGACGACGTACGGCGTGAGCTTTCCGATGACCTCGAAGATCGAGGTGAACGGCGCCGGCCGCGACGCCATCTACGAGACGCTCACCGCGCAGGCGGATGCGGAGGGCAACGCGGGCGACATCCAGTGGAACTTCGAGAAGTTCGTCGTGGGCCGAGACGGCAACGTGGTCGGACGGTTCCGTCCGCTGGTCGAGCCCGATGACGCCGCGCTACGCGCCTGCATCGACGAGGCAATGGGTACGGTCTGAAGGCATGGAGTTTCGACGGCTCGGTTCCTCCGGCCTCAAGGTGTCCGAGATCTCGTATGGCAACTGGATCACGCACGGCTCGCAGGTCGAGGAGAAGCAGGCGATCGCGTGCGTGAAGCAGGCGATCGAGTCCGGCATCACGACCTTCGACACCGCCGACGTCTATGCCAACACCAAGGCGGAGACGGTGCTCGGCAAGGCCCTGGCGGGTGAGCGGCGTGAGTCGCTGGAGATCTTCACCAAGGTCTACGCGCCGACCGGTCCGGGCGGTCCCAACGACTCTGGCCTGTCGCGCAAGCACATCTTCGAGTCGTGCCACGCCTCGCTGCAGCGCCTGCAGACCGATCACATCGACCTCTACCAGGCGCATCGGTACGACTTCGAGACACCGCTCGAGGAGACGATGTCGGCGTTCGCGGATCTCGTGCACGCCGGCAAGGTGCACTACATCGGTGTCTCCGAATGGACCGCCGAGCAGCTGCGCGCGGGCCATGCCCTCGCCACCGAGCTGAAGGTCCCGTTCGTGTCGAACCAGCCGCAGTACTCGATGCTGTGGCGCGTCATCGAGCCCAAGATCGTGCCGACCTCCGAGGAGCTGGGCATCGGACAGATCGTCTGGTCTCCGATCGCACAAGGCGTGCTGACCGGCAAGTACAAGCCGGGCGAGCCGGTGCCCGAGGGATCTCGGGCGACAGACGAGTCCGGCGGCGCGAGCAACGTGAAGCACTGGCTGCGCGACTCAGTGCTCGAGGCGGTGCAGCGGCTGGTGCCGATCGCGGCCGATGCCGGCCTGTCGATGGCACAGCTGGCGATCGCGTGGGTGCTGCAGAACTCCAACGTGTCGAGCGCAATCATCGGTGCCTCGCGGCCGGAGCAGGTCGTCGACAACGTCGCAGCGGCCGGCGTGACGCTCGAACCCGGCGTCATGAAGGCGATCGACGAGGCGCTCGGCGACGTCGTCATCGACGACCCGACACACACCGAGCGGCAGTCGCCGAAGACCCGGCCGGTGCGTCGCTGATGCCGCTCGAGGGTGAGTACGAGCCGAGCTCGTGGGACTGGGTGCGCGAGCAGGTCGAGAAGTACGAACGCTCAGGCGGCACCGAGGCGCTCAACCTGTTCGATACGGCGTACCTGGTCGTCGTTGTCACCAGCCGCGGCGCCAAGACCGGCAAGCTGCGCAAGAACCCGGTGATGCGGGTCGAGCACGAGGGCAGGTACGCCGCGATCGGCTCGAAGGGCGGCGACCCGCAGAACCCGGTGTGGGTCTACAACCTGCGCGCCGATCCTCACGTTGAGCTTCAGGACGGCGCCGTCAAGTGGGACATGATCGCTCGCGAGGTCACCGGCGACGAGCGGGCTGAGTGGTGGGAACGCGGCGTCGCGGCGTACCCGGACTACGCGGCGTACCAAGCATCGACCGACCGCCTGATCCCGGTGTTCGTCCTCGAGCGCGAATGAACCAGCCGACCTCGCGCTGGCGACGGTCGACGATGAGCTTCGGGCCGGTCGGGCGCATGCTCTGGACGGTCGTGTGCCTGGTGATCGCGGTGTATCCGATATGGAAGGCGGTCACCGCCGGCTGGATCTACGTCAGCCTCTACCTCGGGGGCATTCCGCTCCTGTTCGTGCTCTTCCCTCTCGTCATGCGTGACGTGTGGAAGAAGGTTCCCAATCCCGACTACGAGCCGCCGATCGCGTTGCCGCCGGACGTCGAGCCGCCGAAGCCGGGCGAGTCGATCAACGACCGCAAGCTGCCGCAACGGTGGTAGCCGAGGCAGGCGACGACGCGGATCTTGGCAGGGCTCTCGCACGGCGGCTGATCGTGGTTGCCGCCGTGTGCGTCGCGCTGGCAGCGTTCACCTACTTGCTGATGGTGCGCACCCACCTCGGCCAGCGCTTCGACAACGCGGCGCTGATCGGATCGCAGCGCCAGTCGACGTCCTCCCGCGTGCACGACTACTTCTTCCTCGAGCGAATACACGCCGCGACCTTCGCGGCGGTGCTCCTCGTGATCGCCGGAATCGGGCTCATCCGCCGGCGCCCCAGGCTGGGTATCGCAATCGCCGGCGGCGCATTGCTCGCAGTCGCGGGAACCGACCTCGCGAAGTACGACATCCTCACTCGCCCGTATCTCGTCGCAACAGATGCGATCCGCAAGAACAACACCTTTCCCAGCGGGCATACGGCGACTGCCATCGCGTGCGCGCTCGCGCTGGTGGTGATCAGTCCGCCCGCGGCGCGCGGACTGGTCGCGATCCTCGCCGGTTCGTATTCGTGGGTGGTGGCGGCTGATGTGCAGACCGCCGGCTGGCACCGGCCCAGCGACGCGATCGGAGCCGCGTTCCTCGCATTCGCGACCATCGCGGTCGTTGCGGCGCTGCTGGCGTGGCGTCGTCCGGTCGGCACCGGCCGACGTACCTCGCATTGGGTTGCCTATCCGGTGCTCGGCCTCGTAGGAATCCTGTCGGCGAGCCTCACCGCACTGAACGCGACGCGCGGCTTGCGGATCCTGGCGCGAACCGCGGATGCACCGATTCCGCCGCGGTCCGCCGTGCTCGGCGACGCCTACCGGTTCAGCGTCAACCTGACCGTCTTCGTCGTCGTGGTGCTGTTGATCGTTCTCCTGCTGCTGCTCGACAACCGTGACCTCGACCAGCCCATTAGGACGCAGTGACGTGCAGCACACGCGCCGACCATGGACGCGGCAGGTGAATCCGCAGTCCGCGCATCAGCGACCGGCCACTCGCAGCAGCGACGACGTGGTGCGTCCGGACGTCGGTCAGGACGTAGTGCGCCTTCGCCCGGAGCCCGGCTAACGCAACCCGCACGCTGTTGTGCGTGCCGGCTTGGCGGAAGGCGAACACGTAGGCGTTGCCGTCGTGCGATGGCTCGAGGACGAGCCAATTCTTGTCGTCAGCCGGATCCATCTTCGTCAGCTCGTAGTCGAGCGGGCCGATACCGTCGCGGTTCTCGGCGTACCAGTGGTTCCACCACCTCACCTCGCGCTGCTGGGCCGGCGTCAGCTTGGTGAAGTCGGCCCAGAACGTGACGTGGGACAGCAGGGCAAGCGGCATCAGGTAGCTGACCGAGCGCTGCTCGGCAAGCGCATTCGCGTCGAGGCTGCCGAGGCCGAGCGTCTGGGTCGGCATCCACGGCGCGGCCGACCACAGGTCGTGGAGCAGCTCGGAGACCTGGGCGATGTGATGGTCGTGGTTGTTGTCGAACCAGGACGGCCCGAGTGACTCGGACTCGAACGGCCACAGTCGCTGGTCGTTGGTCTCGTCGAGCTCGAAGGTCACGTCGGGATGGCGGCGCTCCATGCGCTTCACCATCGACACGAAGGCGTCCTCGTAGTCGGCGTAGTCGTGTGGCGGGCAGTCGAGCCACGCCATGAAGTCGAACTTGAACTCCTTGACGTCGTAGGCCGTCACCAGCCGGTCGACGACGTGCACGAGGTAGTTCTGGAAGCCGGGGTTCGTCGCGTCCCAGACGCCGAGACCGGCGTCGTCGGGGTCCTGCGCGGTCACGTCACCGAGCGGCGCGCACGCCCAGGTCGGATGCTTCGCGTAGGTGACGGACTTCATGTTGAACTCGACCGGCGACATCCACAGCCCCAGCTGCATGCCATGGGCGTGCAGGTAGGTGACGAAGTCCGGTACGCCGTCGTGGTTGCGGTCGGGAAAGCGCGACGGGTCGAAGTGCCAGTCCCCCGACTCCCCACCCGCGCCGCCCTGCCACTGGTCGTCGAGCATGAAGCGCTCGACGCCCAGCCTCCTTGCGGCGTCGATCTGCTTGCGCAGGTTCAGGCCGGACATCCCGGTGCCGTGACCCCACGGGTGGAAGGAGTTGGCACCGATCGTGCGGTCGATGCGCCACGGGAACGCCGCTTCGAATGCCGCCGCCGCCGAGTTCTCGCCCTTGCCGTGGGGTCCGGCGTACGCCCCGGTCCAGGCGGTGCCGAGCCGCAACGTCTCGCCGGGTACGACGAGTCGCGCGCGCAGCGGGACCGGGTAAGCGGGGTTGCCGATCGTGTTGTAGCTCGGCGGGTCAGTCAGGAGCGGGCCGGCGTCGAAGAGGTCGCGCGCCCAGTCGACGCCGATCGCGTCCGCGCCGGCCGCGGTGTGCTGCGCGCGGCTGGCGAGGCCGCCGCGGCGCTGGCTGACCAGGAAGAACCCGCTGTCGTTGCCGACCCGCAGCGTCTCGCCCTCCCGGTCGAAGCTGCCGGCCGGGTGGCTGACGACGCGGAAGTCGTTGCGCCAGTCCGAGCCCTCCCGGTAGCGGATGACCTCCTGCTTCGATGCCGCCCGGCGCGGCGTGATCTGGTCGAGCGTGTAGCTCGGGATCCGCAGCGGCGCGACCGCCGTGCGCAGCGTCGACGTGATCGACATCGCCGCTTCGCCCGGCTGCAGGCGGACGTCGCGCTCGAGCGTCACCCCGCTCGGCAGCGCCGCGTCGATGAGGTCGTAGCTGAAGTCGATGCCGACCGTGTTCGGCTTCTCAACCGCTGTGACCTTGGCGAGCTTCCAGCCTGAGGTGGACGACGTCGTCACGCTCGCGAGGCCGATGTCGAGGCTGAAGTCGGCGCCCGGCTTCGCCCAGTCGGTGCCGTCTGGCCCGGTCAGGCTCGTCGTCTGGACCGACCCGCCGGCTATCGACCAGGTCCGCTCGACGCGCCCGTCGCCGATGACGACATGGTCGGCGGCGATCTGGACATAGGCCGACCCGACGCGGTAGGTGTGGAGCGCGTCATCGGGGTTGGTCGCGCCCGCGTACGCCGGCGCCGTCCCGGCAAGCAGCGCTACGCCGACAACCCCCGCAAGACCCCACCGCACGGACTGAGACTTCGGTCAGGTCGCCCGCCATCCTCCTGCCGCGGTGCGAGACTCGTCACTGCCAGGCACGACGCGAACCTGGTCAGCCTGCAGCGCCAGCCCACCGGCGCGACGATCAAGGTCAACGCGGTGTACCGCACCCCGTTCTGGCGCAAGCTGGGCCTGTCCGGGTCCGTGGTGTCCGACGCCGGTCCGATGCAGGTCGTCCATGACAACTCACCGCCAGAGGGCTCCCCCGGCGTACTGGTCGGGTTCATGGAGGAAGGTCGCCGAGCTGGACGTTGTGCGCCCGTCAGGTGGGCTTGATGGGCGCACAACGTCAAGATCACCGCGAGTTAGCTGCAGCCCGAGGTGCTGCCGCAGCTTTCGCAGACGTAGCAGGAGCCGGCTCGCTTCATCTTGACGCCGCAGGACATGCAGAGCGGGGCATCTGCCGATGCTCCCTGCATCGCCTCGACGAGCTCCATCGACGAGCGCACCTCGACCGGGACCGACTCGCGCATCGACTCGAGCTCGACCTCGACGTCCTCGTCGTCGTCGACCGCGGGCACAGCGGGCGCGCCGTACGACGTCGCGGCGACTGTCGCGGCGCGCTCCTCGGCGGTGAAGATGCTGAGCTCTTCCCGCTTCTCGTACGGCAGGTAGTCCAGCGCGAGGCGACGGAAGATGTAGTCCATCACCGACTGCGCCATGCGGATGTCCGGGTCGTCGGTCATGCCAGCCGGCTCGAAGCGCATGTTGGTGAACTTCTGGACGTAGGTCTCCAGCGGCACGCCGTACTGCAGGGCGATCGAGATCGCGATCGAGAAGGCGTCCATCACGCCCGCGAGCGTCGAGCCCTGCTTGCCCAGCTTGAGGAAGACCTCGCCGAGGCCGTCGTCCGGGTAGGAGCCGGCGGTCATGTACCCCTCGGCTCCGCCCACGGAGAACGACACGGTCTGGCTCGGGCGCTGCCGCGGCAGCCGCTTACGCACCAGCCGCGGCTCCCCAGCAGCCGCCGAGTCCGACCCAGCCGCCTCGGCCTTCTTGCCCTTGGCGTCGGTCAGCGGCTGGCCGACCTTGCAGTTGTCGCGGTAGATCGCGAGCGCCTTCAGGCCGAGCTTCCAGCCCTGGTAGTAGATGTCGGCGACCTCCTCGATGGTCGCCGTCTCGGGCATGTTGACCGTCTTGGAGATCGCACCGGAGATGAACGGCTGCGTCGCTGCCATCATCCGCACGTGGCCCATCGCCGAGATGGACCGCTCGCCCATCGCGCAGTCGAAGACCTCGTAGTGCTCGGGCTTGAGGCCCGGCGCATCGATCACGTTGCCGGTCTCGGAGATGTGCTCGATGATCGCCTCGGCCTGCTCGTCCTGGTAGCCGAGCTTGACCAGGGCCCGCGGGATCGTCTGGTTGACGATCTGCATCGACCCGCCGCCGACGAGCTTCTTGAACTTCACCAGCGCAAGGTCCGGCTCGATGCCCGTGGTGTCGCAGTCCATCATCAAGCCGATGGTTCCGGTCGGCGCGAGCACCGACGCCTGCGCGTTGCGCCAGCCGTTCTTCTCACCGATCGCCAGGCACTCCTGCCACGACTTGCTCGCCGCGTGCAGCACGCGCGCCGCATCGGCGTCCACCGGGCGAACCGCGTCGTTGGCCGCGGCGTGCTTGCGCATCACCCGCTTGTGACCCTCCGCGTTGCGCGCGTAGCCGTCGTACGGGCCGACCACGCCGGCGAGCTCCGCCGACCGCTTGTACGCCGTGCCGGTCATCAGCGAGGTGATGGCAGCCGCGAGCGAGCGCCCGCCTTCGCTGTCGTAGGCGTGGCCGGTCGCCATCAGCAGCGCACCGAGGTTGGCGTAGCCGATGCCGAGCTGGCGGTACGCGCGGGTCGTGTCTCCGATCGCGGGCGTCGGGAAGTCCGCGAAGCAGATCGAGATGTCCATCGCGGTGATGATCAGCTCGACGGCCTTGGCGAACCTCTCCGAGTCGAAGGTGTCGTCGTCGCCGAGGAACTTCAGCAGGTTGAGGCTGGCGAGGTTGCACGAGGAGTTGTCGAGGTGCATGTACTCCGAGCACGGGTTCGACGCGGTGATCCGGCCGGTCTCCGGCGTCGTGTGCCAGTCGTTGATCGTGTCGTCGTACTGGATGCCGGGGTCGGCGCACTCCCACGCCGCCTTCGCGATCTTGCCGAACAGGCTCTTGGCGTCGACGGTCTCGACGGTCTCGCCGGTGTGCCGGGCCTTGAGCCCGAACTCGCGGCCCTCCTCGAACGCCCGCATGAACTCGTCGTTCACGCGCACCGAGTTGTTGGCGTTCTGGTACTGCACGGACACGATGTCCTTGCCGCCGAGGTCCATGTCGTAGCCGGCGTCGCGCAGCGCGCGGATCTTGTCCTCTTCACGCGCCTTGGTCTCGATGAACTCCTCGATGTCGGGGTGGTCGACGTCGAGGATGACCATCTTCGCCGCGCGGCGTGTGGCACCACCGGACTTGATCGTGCCGGCGGAGGCGTCGGCACCACGCATGAAGCTGACCGGTCCGCTGGCAGTGCCACCGGAGGACAGCAACTCCTTGCTCGAACGGATCCGCGAGAGGTTCAGACCGGCGCCGGAGCCGCCCTTGAAGATCAGGCCCTCTTCCCGGTACCAGTTGAGGATCGAGTCCATCGTGTCGTCGACGGCGAGGATGAAGCAGGCGGAGACCTGCTGCGGCGCAGACGTGCCGACGTTGAACCAGACCGGGGAGTTGAAGCTGAAGACCTGGTTGACCAGCATGTGGGTCAGCTCGTGGTCGAAGATCTCCGCGTCCTCGGCGGAGGCGAAGTAGCCGAAGTCCTCACCGGCGTGCCGGTACGTCGACACGACGCGGTCGATGAGCTGGCGCAGGCTCGACTCCCGCTCCGGCGAGCCGACCGCGCCGCGGAAGTACTTGGTCGTGACGATGTTCGCCGCGTTGACCGACCAGGACTCGGGGAACTCGACCCCACGCTGCTCGAAGTTGACGGTGCCGTCGCGCCAGTTGGTCATGACGACGTCGCGGCGCTCCCAGGTCACCTCGTCGTAGGGGTGGACGCCCGGACGCGTGTAGACGCGCTCGAACCGCAGGCTTCGCCCTCGCTGGCTGGCGGTCCGCTGTCCCTGCACGCGGCCAGTCGTCGTCTCGGTCATCTAGATCCCCTCGTGTCCGTATTCAGTTCAACGCAGTGCTCATGGGAGAACTTCCGCGCTTATGGGAGAACCTCCGCGGCCGGGATTGCTCCCGGATCCGCGCTCTGTGCTGCCCTCATGGAGGCGACCTCGATCACGAAGTCGTCGAGTGAGGTGAAGTTGCGGTAGACGCTCGCGAAGCGGATGTAGGCGACCTCGTCGAGCTCGGAAAGCGGCTCGAGGATCGCCAGCCCGATCTCCTGGGCCGGCACCTCGGCGCCGAGCGCCCGGATCGTCTCCTCGACCTGCTGCGCGAGCCTCGCCAGCGCGTCCTCGTCGACCGGCCGGCCGGAGAACGCCTTGCGGACGCCGTCGACCACCTTCTGGCGCGAGAACGGCTCAGTCGTGCCGGAGCGCTTGACCACCTGCAGACTGGCGGTCTCGACCGTCGTGAAGCGCCGGCCGCACTCGGGGCAGGACCGGCGGCGGCGGATCGCAGCGCCGTCATCGGCCTCGCGAGAGTCGATCACGCGGGAGTCGGGGTGGCGGCAGAACGGGCAGTGCACCGTCGCTCACCTCCGCCTCTGCCGTAACGCTTCTTCCACACCCACAAAGCGCCTGTGGAAGCGGTGTTCCACAATTTGTGGGTAAATCACATCGGTGTAACACAAGATGTAGGGGGCGAAGTTACGGGTCCGCCGAGTCCTACGCAAGCACCCCGGGACGACTTTTTTTCTGGGCGTGTCGGGACTAGCCGAGGGCCGGGACGAGCAATCGCTCGCCGGGGACCACCACAGCGCCCGAAAGTCGGTTCAACGACTGGATTTCTGCCACCACGTCGCGGGTGTCCGCGTGGGGCGCGACCCGCTCCGCGACCGACCACAAGGTGTCACCGGCGCGCACCGTCACGGTGTGTCGCGGCTGGGCGACGTGGTGGCCGGCAGCCTGGCTGGAGCCGCGACCGAGGGTGAACCCGGCGATCACGAGGCCGACCATCATCACGAACGTGAGCACGATCCGGCCGCGCCGGGTGAGCCGCACCGGCGAGCTGGGGGCGGGGGAAGTCTGTGCACTCGGGGAAGTCACGGCCTTGCTCCTCTTCGTCGGAGCGCTCTTCTGATCGAAAGCCTGTTCGATCGAACGCATGTACGAGTTGTAACACGGCGCTGCGACAAAATCCACGACACGTTCGAACAGATGTTTGAACTCGTGGTGAATCACCGCTACGGTTCCCCGCATGGCCAAGGCAGCGAAGCCGGACAAAACAGACACGAATGTCCGCGAGATCCCGGACGGACCGCCTGACGCGAGCGGGCTCACCCCTCGCCAGCACCGGGTCCTCGAGGTGATCCGCGACTCTGTCGAGCGCCGCGGCTACCCGCCGTCGATGCGCGAGATCGGCGAGGCGGTCGGGCTGACCAGCACGTCGAGCGTCGCCCACCAGCTCGCGACGCTCGAGCGCAAGGGCTTCCTGCGCCGCGACCCCAACCGCCCGCGCGCCGTCGAGGTCAAGGCGCCGGCGGTCCCCGATGACGTCACCGGCGAGGGCGACGACCGCCCGACGCCTACCTATGTCCCGGTCGTGGGCCGGATCGCGGCCGGCGGTCCGATCCTCGCCGAGGAGATCGTCGAGGACGTCTTCCCGCTCCCCC
This sequence comes from Mycobacteriales bacterium, assembly GCA_035547035.1. Classification (GTDB taxonomy): domain Bacteria; phylum Actinomycetota; class Actinomycetes; order JAFAQI01; family JAFAQI01; genus DASZTV01. The sequence continues at coordinate 25,243 of DASZVL010000039.1, forward strand.
GCCAGCTCGTCGGCGACGGCCAGCTCTTCCTGCTGCAGGTAAAGGGCGACTCGATGATCGAGGCCGCGATCACCGATGGGGACTGGGTCGTCGTACGCCGCACCCAGGCCGCCGAGCCCGGGGACATCGTCGCCGCCCTGCTCGACGACGAGGCGACGGTGAAGACGTTCTCCCGCAAGGACGGCCACGTCTGGCTGCTCCCGCAGAACGCCGACTACTCACCAATCGACGGCGACCACGCCACCATTCTTGGACGAGTCACCGCAGTACTGCGCCGAATCTGACGAAGCCGCCGGACGGCGTTCTCCCTCGCTTGCGGGCCCTAGCCCGCGGCGCTCAGTGCGGCCTTGCCGGAGGACGGCGTTCTCCCTCGCTTGCGGGCCCTAGCCCGCGGCGCTCAGTACGGCCTTGCCGGAGGACGACGTTCTCCCTCGCTTGCGGGCCCTAGCCCGCGGCGCTCAGTGCGGCCTTGCTGGAGGACGACGTTCTCCCTCGCTTGCGGGCCCTAGCCCGCGGCGCTCAGTGCGGCCTTGCTGGAGGACGGCGTTGTCAGCCGCGGCGACCGTTTCTTAACGTGTCACCCGCACTTTCGCTGCGCTGCTCTTCGCCTGGACCTTGCCGTCGGAGCCGATGACCTCGAGCCGGTACTTCGCGGTGTGCTTGGGGTGCAGGTGGTAGGCGACCTTGCCGCGGCCACTGGTCGTGTCCGACCCGAGGTTCGTCCAGCTGCCGCCCGCGAGCTTGCGCTGCAGCTCGACCTTGCGGTGCGCGAGCAGGTCGTTGGTCGGGTTCGCCGTGACAACGCCGTGGATGGTCAACGCGTGACCTTTCGGGATGCTCCCGGTCGTCACGGCGAGTGAGACCTGCGGCTTGAAGCCGGTCCCGGACAGCGCGACCGTCTTGACGTTCGTGCCGTTGCTGATGGTCAGAACGCCGGGCACGCGACCGACGGACGTCGGCGAGAACGTCACGACGAACGTGCAACTGGCGTTGTCGGCGAGGTCGCATTCGGCGGGCGAGACGCTCCACCTCGGCGCGCCCGACTCGAAACCCGCGGCCAGCTGCCCTGATCCGCCTGCCGAGGTCGCGGTGACGGTCGCCGTCTTCGACGTGCCGACGTCAGTAGACAGCGAGACGTTCGTCGGAGAGACGCCGTAGTCCAGGGTCCCGGAGATCGTCGCCCAAGTCGGCGCCTCGTCGATGGGATCGCTGCTGTCGCCCCCGACGACCTCCTCGGTGATCGAGCCCGACCCGGTTGCCGAGAACGCGGCGCCCATCGCGATCGGCGAGTCGTAGCCGTCGAGGATCGTGTGGCGGTGTCCCCAGCACGCACCCTGCTGGCCGGCGGTGCACTCGGTGTTCCCCGAGCCCGGACCGTCGTCGTACATCCAGCGGAACGCGGCGTACAGCGCCGAGTCGCCGTCCGCCCAGCTCGCTCCAGCGCTCGTGCCGCCGAACGGGCTCGGGAACGGCGGGTCGTCGTCGGCGTCCGCACCCTGCTGAGCCAAATCGTCGAGCCGGCTCGACAGCCCCGGCACCGGCGGCAGGCCCCGGTCGACCCGCTCGAGGTCGGTGATCGCCAGGAGCTGGAACGGCAACGCGAGGGTGTCGAAGTCCTCCGGCAGGACGAGCGGCTTGACGCCCTCCGCCGCCCGCGCGGCATCGAAGTCGGGGACGGCCGCCGAATCGCAGGCCTGGTTCGAGGCCACCGTCTGCGACATGTCCGCGCACGCCGCCCGGAACGACCCGCTGGGGGCGGTGTTCGTCGACGGATCGGCGATGGTCACGACGCGCGGTGTCGCCGCGATAGCCCCCGCAGGCGCAAGCGAGCCGATCAGCGCGGCGCCCAGCGCCACCGCGAACGCCCGCATCAGACCGTGTAGGCCGCGAGCTCGCCTGCCAACCAAGCCGGAAGTCGAGCACTCATCCGAGTTCCCTCCGCCGTGTGCGAGACCGCCTCGACCTCGCCGTACCGATGGATTCGCGAAACCACGTCCCCGGCGGTGAACGGTACTAAAACCTCGACCGGGATCTCGGGGTGCGGGACAACGTCGCCGATGCGGGCGACGAGCGCGTCCATGCCGTCGCCGGTCCGCACCGACACGACACTTGCGCCAGGCTCCTCGCGCAGCAGCCGGTCGAGGGTTGCCGGGTCGGCGGCATCGGCCTTGTTGACGATCACGAGCTCCGGTACGCCGAGCGCGCCGACCTCGCCGAACACCTCGCGCACCGCCTGCAGCTGCGAGGAGGGGTCGGGCTCGGACCCGTCGACCACGTGCAGGATGAGGTCGGCGTCGGCGACCTCCTCCAGCGTCGATCGGAAGGCCTCGACCAGCTGGTGGGGCAGGTGACGGACGAACCCGACAGTGTCGGCGAGGGTGAACTCCCGGCCGTCCGGCGTCCGCGATCGCCGTACCGTCGGATCGAGAGTGGCGAACAGCGCGTTGTCGACAAGCACGCCGGCGCCGGTGAGCCGGTTGAGCAGCGAGGACTTGCCGGCGTTGGTGTAGCCCGCGATCACGACCGACGGCACCGCGCGACGGCGGCGCTCCTGGGACTTGACCTCGCGAGCCGTCTTCATCTGCGCGATCTCGCGCTTGAGCTTTGCGGTGCGCGAGCGGATCCGGCGACGGTCGGTCTCGATCTTCGTCTCGCCGGGGCCGCGGGTGCCGATGCCGCCACCGCCGGCCACCCGGCCACCGGCCTGCCGCGACAGCGACTCGCCCCAGCCGCGCAGTCGCGGCAGCATGTACTCGAGCTGCGCCAGCTCGACCTGCGCCTTGCCCTCCTTGCTGCGCGCGTGCTGGGCGAAGATGTCGAGGATCAGCGCGGTGCGGTCGATGACCTTGACCTTCACCAGGTCCTCGAGGCGCCGGAGCTGGCCCGGGGTGAGCTCACCGTCACAGATCACGGTGTCGGCGCCGGTTGCGACGACGATCTCGCCCAGCTCCTTCGCCTTGCCGGACCCGACGAACGTCGCGGCGTCCGGAGTCGCGCGACGCTGGATCAGGCCCTCGAGGACCTCCGAGCCGGCCGTCTCGGCGAGCGCGGCGAGCTCCTTGAGTGACACCTCGGCGGCCTCCAGCGTGCCGGCGGTCCACACGCCGATGAGGACGACGCGCTCGAGCCGCAGCTGCCGGTACTCGACCTCGGTGATGTCGGCGAGCTCGGTGGAGATGTTCGCGACACGGCGAAGCGCCCGGCGCTCTTCGAGCTCCAGGTCCGCGAGGTCGTCGGGCGTGAGGGCGCCGGGTTCGAACGGCTCAGCAGTCATCAGGTCAAAGCCTGCGGATCCACCTCGCCGGACGCAACCAATATTGCCGGCCCCGACAGGGTGACGACGTCGTCGTCACGCCACGTCACCGACAGTCGGCCGCCCGGCACGTCGACGACGTACGTCGACCGCTCGCCCGCCGCTTCCATCGCCGCCACCGCGGCCATGCATGCTCCGCTGCCGCACGAGTCGGTCTCGCCCACGCCGCGCTCGAAGACCCGCATTCGCAAGTGGCGCGGGCCGGCCGGTGCCAGCAGCTCGACGTTGACCCCGTCCGGGAAGGCGGAGCCGGGATCGACGGCCGGCTCGTGCGTGAGGTCGAGCGCGTCGAGGTCGCCGGCATCGAGCACCACGAGGTGCGGATTGCCGATGTCGTAGCCGAACGCCGGCCAAGCGGCCTGCCCGATCGTGACCTTTGCGTCGGCCAACCGGATCGGCACGCCCATCGCCACCGTGATGTCACCGCCGTCGGCGGGTACGTCGACCTGCACGATCCCCGCTCGCGTCTGGATTTCGATCGTGCCCGGTTGTGCGAGCCCGCCGGTCACGAGGTAGCGCGCGAACACCCGGATGCCGTTGCCGCAGGTCTCGGCGATCGAGCCGTCGGCGTTGCGGTAGTCCATGAAGTACGCAGCGGCGTCAGCACTGCGGCGTACGGCGAGCACGCCGTCGCCGCCGATGCCGGTGCGCCGGTCGCACAGCCGTCGTACCAGCTCCCCGGACAGGTCCTCCGGAGGGTCCGGGAGCAGCACGAAGTCGTTGCCCGTGCCCTGCCCTTTGATGAAGCGGAGCCCTTTGTCGAACCTCACAGAATCAAGGGTAAGGCGGCTATGCGACTCCGTTTCCTTGAACGACCGGGACGCTCGGCCGGGATTCGGCCGCGACCCGGGGCATCGGCGCGCACCAGCCGGCGGCATGGGACAGCATCACGCGGGCGTCGATGGAGTCCTGCGGGCTGCCGAACAGGTAGCCGTGACCGCGGTCGCAGCCGAGCTCACAGAGCCGAGCGCCTTCGCTCCAGCTCTCCACCGAGTCGGCGACCACCCGCAGCCCGTGGGCGTGGGCGAACCGGATGATCGAGCCGACGATGATGTCGTCGTCGAGATCGGCACCGACGCCACGCACGAAGTCGCGGTCGAGCGTGACAGCCTCGAACGGGAGGTCGCCCATCGCGCCGACGCTGGCGTACCAGCTGCGCAGGTCGTCGATGGCGAGTGCGACCCCGGCGTCGCGAAGTGCGGCGAGCAGCTGCGGAGCGTGACGGCTGCCGGTAGCCAGCGCGGCACCGGGCAGCAGCAGGCCGAGACTGCCGGGGACCAGGTCGTGGCCGGACACCAGCGCGGCGACCCGCTCGATGAAGTCAGCCTCGAGAAGCTGCGACGGCGTGACCGCCACCCACATCTGCCGGGTGCCGTCCGGGCCGCCGGGCAGCGTGCGCCAGGACGACAGCTCGTCCGCCGCGGCCGAGAGGAGCTCCCAGCTGAGGGCTGCCCCGATCCCCGAACGCTCTGCCTCGACCGCGAAGTCGTTGGGCCACAGCACCCCTCGCTGCGGGTGCTCCCAGCGCATCAGAGCCTGCATCCCGGTGATCGCACCGGTAGCGAGGTCGACGTCCGGCAGGTAGTGCACGACCCGGGTGCCATCGGATAGCGAGAGCATGGCCCCTCCAAATGTCCGAAAAATGCGCTTCTCTCGGAGTCACTATCGAGCGGATGCGTCTGTCGCGGTATGGCCTGTTGTGATCATCTTGAGCGCCACTGTGAGGGGGTCATCGGCGGCGTCCAGCCACGTGATGCGCGGGTCCCGGCGAAACCACGACCGCTGCCGGCGCACGAACCGCCGAGTCGCGCGGACGGTGTCGGCCCGCGCCGCGGCCAGCCCGAGCCGTCCGTCGATGACATCGAGCAGCTGCGCGTAGCCCAGTGCCCGGGATGCCGTGACGCCGAGCCGCAAGCCTTCGCCATCGAGGCGGCGTACCTCGGCCTCGAAGCCGGCGGCGAACATCTCCTCAACCCGCCGCTCCACCCGCGCGTCGAGGACCGACGTCTCGAGGTCGAGCCCGATGTGGACCGTGTCGTAGACGGCCTCGTCGTAGGACGGGAGCGCGGCGGTGAACGGGCCGCCGGTGATGGCGATGACCTCGAGGGCGCGGACGATCTTGCGGCCGTTGTGCGGTGACAGGGCCGCGGCAGTCACCGGGTCCGCCACGGCCAGGCGGGCGTGCATCGCGGGCGCGCCGGACGAAGCGAGCTCGGCCTCGAGGCCGGCGCGAGTCCCCGGGTCCGTGCCGGGAAAGTCGATCGGGTCGATCACGGCACGGACGTAGAGCCCGCTGCCGCCGACCAGGACCGGGGTGACACCGCGCGCGAGCAGCTCGTCGATCCGGGCGCGGGCCTGCTGCTGGTAGTCCGCGACGCTGGCCGCGCGCGTGACGTCCCAGATGTCGAGCAGGTGGTGTGGCACGCCCTGTTGCTCGGCCTCGGACAGCTTCGCCGTCCCGACGTCCATGCCGCGGTAGAGCTGCATCGAGTCGGCGTTGACGACTTCTCCGCCGAGTCGCTGCGCGATCGCGATGCCCAGTGCGGACTTCCCGGTCGCCGTGGGCCCGACGACGGCGACGAGCCGCGTCATCTCCGAAGCTGCGGTCATCTGCGAGGGATGCTCGGCATGCCGAGCATCACCCCGGGAACCTCGCGCGGCGATCGCCCACGACGTACGGCGCGGACGGTGTCGGCGACGAGATGATGCGGGGCGGCGTACGTCACCTCGGCCGTGACGAAGTCGCCCGGTTCGGCGTCGCACGCCGCGAGGTGCACGAGCCGGTTGTCGCGCGCTCGACCGGACAGCCGCTGCGTCTCGGCGTCCTTGCGTCCTTCACCGACGGCGACCAGCACTTCGACCTCGCTGCCGACGAGGGCCTGGTGCTCGTCGTAGGCGATCTCGTCGACGAGGGCGACGAGCCGCTGGTACCGCTCCGCGACCACCTCCGCGGGAACCTGCTCCGCCATCGTCGCGGCCGGCGTACCGGGGCGGATCGAGTACTGGAAGGTGAAGGCGCTGGCGAACCGAGCCACTCGAACGACGTCGAGGGTCGCCGCGAAGTCGTCCTCGGTCTCGCCTGGGAAGCCGACGATGATGTCTGTCGTGATCGCGGCCGCCGGCATCGCGGCGCGGACCCGCTCGATGATGCCGAGGTAGCGGTCCGCGCGGTACGAGCGGCGCATCGCGGCAAGCACCCGGTCGCTCCCGGACTGCAGCGGCATGTGCAGGCTCGGCATCACATTCGGCGTCTCCGCCATCGCGGCGATCACGTCATTGGTGAAGTCCCGGGGATGCGGCGAGGTGAAGCGCACCCGCTCGAGGCCGTCGATCCCGCCGCAGGCGCGCAGCAGCTTGCCGAACGCCTCGCGGTCGCCGAACTCGACGACGTAGGAGTTGACGTTCTGGCCGAGCAGCGTGATCTCGGCGACACCGTCGGCGACGAGTGCGGTGATCTCGGCGAGCACGTCGCCGGGACGGCGGTCGCGTTCCTTGCCCCGCAGCGACGGCACGATGCAGAACGTGCAGGTGTTGTTGCAGCCGACGCTGATCGACACCCAGGCGCGGTACGCCGACTCGCGCCGCGTCGGCAGCGTCGACGGGAACGCCTCGAGCGCCTCGAGCAGCTCGACCTGTGCCTCCTGCTCGACGCGTGCGCGTTCCAGCAGCGTCGGCAGCGCACCGAGGTTGTGCGTGCCGAACACGACGTCGACCCAGGGCGCGCGCTCGACGATGGTGCCGCGGTCCTTTTGCGCGAGGCAGCCGCCGACCGCGATCTGCATGCCTGGCTTGCCGGCCTTGACCGGCGCGAGGTGACCGAGGTTGCCGTAGAGCCGGTTGTCGGCGTTCTCACGCACCGCGCAGGTGTTGAACACGACGACATCGGCCGTGTCACCCTCGGCTACCGGGGCGTAGCCCGCGTCCTCCAGGAGGCCGGAGATCCGCTCGGAGTCGTGGACGTTCATCTGACAGCCATACGTCCGCACCTCGTACGTCCGCGCTGTCACAGCTAAAGGTTACGGTCGGAGGATGACCATGCACCCACGCCTGCACGGAGTCGTGATCGACGTTCCGCGCGCCGAGCACGCTCGGGCGGTCGCGTTCTGGAGCGCTGCGTTCGGTCGCGAGCCGGCCGTCAGCGCGCAGTACCCGGACTACGCCCAGTTCGAGGACGTGACGCCCGGCTGCTACGTCCTGGTGCAGGCCACCGGAGACGACAGCAGCCGCGTGCACCTCGACTTCGCGACGGACGACCGCGACACCGATCTGGAACGCCTCGCCGGGCTCGGCGCACAGGAGGTCACCCGCGAGCACAAATGGGCCGTGATGCGCGACCCGTCCGGGCAGCCGTTCTGCCTGTGTCCTGCGTCTAGTTGTGCACAAGGGAGCGGGTGCATCGAATGAGCCACCGCAGCCGGTTGTGCGCCGCACTCGTCGACGTACGGGCGGAGACCTACGACGCCACTGTGCACTTCTGGGGCGCCGCGCTCGACCGCACGGGCGAGGTGAGCGAGCAGGACCCGGACTACACCGTCTTCGGCGAGGTCGCCCCAGGCGTGACCTTCATGGTTCAGCGGGTCGACGCCCCGGACCGGGTCCACCTCGACATCGAGACCGACGACGTCGAGGCCGAGGTGGCCCGGCTCGTCGCGCTGGGCGCGACAGAGGTCGAGCGGATCCACTCCTGGGTCGTGATGCGCGACCCGGTCGGAATTTTGTTCTGCGTCGTACGCATCCAGTCCCCCGAGGCGTTCGAGGCGAGCGCGACGACCTGGGCCTAGTGGGGGGTCGGGATCCAGGAGACGCGACCGGCGAGCTCGGCGTACCCGACGAAGGCCACCGCGTCGATCAGCGTGTGCGCGATCAGCAGGGGCATGACGCGACCCCACTTCTGGTAGATCCGGCCGAAGATCAGGCCCATGACGGCGTTGCCCGCGAAGCCGCCGAGGCCCTGGTAGAGGTGGTAGCTGCCACGGAGGACGGCGCTGGTGGCCAGCGCTTTGTTGTCCGACCAGCCGAACTGCCGCAGCCGGTGCAGCAGGTAACCGACGACGAGGACCTCTTCCAGGGTCGCGTTCTGCAACGCGGACAGCAGCAGGATCGGGATCCGCCACCACACGCTCGGCAGCGCCTCGGGAACCACCGTGAGATCGAGGCCGGCCGCGCGGCTCCCGAGATACAGGCCCAGGCCGGCCCCACCGATGACCGCCGCGATGGCGGCGCCCTGCAGCCCGTCCGTGCGCGGCCGAGTGAGGTCGACCCCGATGTCGCGAGGCCGCTCCCCTGAGCGGGTGAGGAAGTGGATGACCAGCAAGACCGGGAGGACGCCGACGATCAGCGAGTCGAGCTGAAGGAACAGGTCCAGCCATGGGCGGCCCGGGGCCTCGCTGCCATTGAGCAGCGCCACCTGCGACGTCAGCGAGGCGCCGGACGCTACATCGGCAAGCAGGTCGATCGCGGCCCGTACGCCGGCCGCACCGAGTGAGAGCGCGAAGACCAGCCAGACCTCGCGAACCAGCCAGCGCCGCGGCGCCTGAAGTCCTTCTGCGATCACTCGTTGATATCGGTGTCGCCAAGCGGCCCGAACGGGCTCAGCAGATCGAGGTAGGGCGTCGGGTCGCCGAGCCAGTCCATCGCGGCAACCTGCCGCCCGCTCCGCCGACCCGACATAACGCGGACCAGGTCGAACTTCGAGGCGGTGAACGTCGCGCCGCCCGGTGCACCCATCGACCACCCGTCGCCATCCGTGAGCTCCAGCTCCAGCCCCGCGTCCTTCGCGACCTTGACCGCACGGGCACCGAAGCCGTTCACCGCAAAGTTGAGCGCGGCATCGTCGAGCGACGAGGGCGCGCCGAGCGCGCCATTGATGTCCTGCTCGTGCGTGACGATGTCCATGCTGATCGCGGGCAGCTGACCTGACCGGCAGACTCCGTCGATCGCCTCCCGCATCCCGCTCCACTCGTCGAGCAGCTGCGCCACCGAGTGGCCACGGCGCGCCTCGACCTGTGCCTGGGTCCAGGTCGGCGTGGCGACGCCGTCGAGGTTGCCGGCGATGAGGTCGGCGGGTCCGCCGACGAGGTGCGCAAGCAGGTCGCGCACGTTCCACAGCGGCGTGCTCGGCACGGTGCGGCCCAGGTCGTCGGACCCGAGGCGGACGACGAGTCCGCTGATCCGTTCCGCGCTCGAGGCGTACACGCTCGCGATCTGGTCACCAGTGGGTCGGGTGCTCACCGGGGAAACCTATCGAGCCGCGAGCGCCTCTGACACCACGCGATAGGCAAGGCTCGGGCCGAAGCCCTTGCGCCCGAGCATCCCGACCAGGCGTCGGGTGGCGACGTCGCGCGGGAGGTTTCGCATCGACCGCAGCTTGCGCTCCACCAGCGCCTGCGCGGCGACCACCTCATCGTCGGTCGAGACGGTCGACAGAGCGTCCGCGGCGAGCTCGTCGTCGACGCCCCGCCGCTTCAGCTCTGCGGCAAGGGCCCGGCGCCCGAGTCCACGACCGTGGTGGCGCGAGTCGACCCAGGCTTCGGCGAATGCCTTGTCGTCGATCAGGCCGACCTCGGTGAACCGGTCGAGCACCCGCTCACTGGCGTCGGCCGGCACCCCGCGCTTCGCCATAGCCGTGGCGAGCTCGGCGCGGGTCCGGGGCGATCGCTCGAGCAGTCGCAGCGCGATGGTTCGAGCGACCGACTCTGCAGACTCAAACCCAGGATCGGCGTCGGGGTCGAGGTCCGTACTCAGAACTCGACCGGCTCCGGGACGCTCACCGCGGTGAGGTCGATCGGGGCGTCGATGTCCGGAGCAGCAGCCGTCTCCTCCGCGGGTGCGTCGACGCGTGGCCCGATGCCGAGCTTCTCCTTGATCTTCTTCTCGATCTCGTCAGCGAGGTCCGGGTTGTCGCGCAGGAAGCCGCGGGCATTCTCCTTGCCCTGACCGAGCTGGTCGGCCTCGTAGGTGTACCAAGCGCCGGACTTGCGGACGATGCCCTGCTCGACACCGAGGTCGATGATGCTGCCCTCGCGGCTGATCCCCTCGCCGTAGATGATGTCGAACTCGGCTTGCTTGAACGGCGGCGAGACCTTGTTCTTCACGACCTTGACGCGGGTCCGGTTGCCGACCGCGTCCTGACCGTCCTTGAGGGTCTCGATCCGGCGAACGTCGAGCCGCACCGACGCGTAGAACTTCAGCGCCTTGCCACCGGTGGTCGTCTCGGGTGAGCCGAAGAAGACACCGATCTTCTCGCGCAGCTGGTTGATGAAGATCGCGGTCGTCCCGCTGACGGCAAGAGCTCCGGTGATCTTGCGGAGCGCCTGGCTCATCAGGCGGGCCTGCAGGCCGACGTGCGAGTCACCCATCTCGCCCTCGATCTCCGCCTTGGGAACCAGCGCGGCGACCGAGTCGATGACGAGGATGTCGATCGCGCCGGAGCGGATCAGCATGTCGGCGATCTCGAGCGCCTGCTCACCGGTGTCGGGCTGGGACACCAGCAGCTCGTCGATGTCGACACCGAGCGCCTTGGCGTACTCGGGATCGAGGGCGTGCTCGGCGTCGATGAACGCCGCGATGCCGCCGGCCCGTTGCGCGTTGGCGACCGCGTGCAGCGCGACAGTCGTCTTGCCGGAGGCCTCCGGACCGTAGATCTCGATGATCCGGCCGCGCGGCAGGCCGCCGATGCCCAGCGCCACGTCGAGCGAGATGGCACCGGTCGGGATGACCTCGATCGGCGCGCGGGTCTCGTCACCGAGCCGCATGACCGCGCCCTTGCCGTGCTGCTTCTCGATCTGGCCGAGCGCTGCTTCCAGCGCCTTGTCGCGGTCGAAGCCTGCCATGTCCGCCCTCTCTGTCTCACCGTGCGTGGCCGCTCACCTGCGGTCGCGATCCGCAAGCTAGAGAGGGGCTCCGACGGTTTCGGGGACCCCGTCCAACCTGTGGACGACCGAGCGATGAGGACCATCATGCGAACAAGTGTTCGATTCGTCCAGCGCAACACGCCGAGGTTCGCGGGACAACTCGAAACCCAAAAGCAAAACCCGCAACAACCAGGGATGAGCTGGCTGGGCGGCCGGCTTGCGCTGCCCCGCTCGCCTTCCAGCCCCAGCCCGCACCCGATGTGACATTGCTGCCGGATTTCGTGGCGGGTGTTGCCAATGTCCGGTTCCGATGACAGCAATTCCACATTGCATGCGGGTAAGAGCCCAACAGCGCGACGCAACCGGGCAGCGCGACGCAACCTGGTAGCGACCCGCAAGGTGGCAGCGCGACGCAACGTGGCGGCGGACCGCAGGGGCGAACCAACTCCCCCATTAGTAGCGCTCTTGCTTTTGATCTTGAGATGCCCTCAGTGCCGGATGTTCACCGGCAGCTCGAAGTGGTCGCAGACCGCGAGCCACACCTGCTTCGGGGCGATCCCGGCCTCCAGCGCGGCCAGCGGGCTGCGGCCACCGAGTGCGCTGATCACCTGGTCACGCGCGACGGCGTCGGCGTAGGCGGGACCGAACTGCTCCCGCATCCGCTCCCAGAACTCCGTCACGCGCACGGTTGTCACAGTAGGAGACAACAATGACGGGGTGAGCCCGACGACCAGTCCGCTGAACAGGTTCGGACCTGCCACGAGGGAGTGGTTCACGTCCTCCTTCGAGGCGGCGACACCGGCGCAGGCCGGTGCCTGGGACGCGATCGCGTCAGGCGCGCACTCCCTCGTCATCGCCCCGACCGGCTCGGGCAAGACGCTCGCCGCATTCCTGTCGGCCCTCGACCGGTTGACGACGTCCGCGCGCGTCACCGACCCCGGTCAGCGATGCCGCGTCGTCTACGTCAGCCCGCTGAAGGCACTCGCGGTCGACGTCGAGCGCAACCTGCGCGCACCCCTCGCCGGCATCCGTCACGCCGCCAAGCGAATCGGTACGACGCTTCCGGCCGACGGTGACCTGACCATCGCGATGCGGACCGGCGACACGACGCCGGACGCTCGGCGCGCGTTCCAGAAGAGCTCCGCCGACATCCTGATCACCACACCCGAGTCGCTCTACCTCCTGCTCACCAGCAAGGCGCGCGAGTCACTCGGCGGCGTCGACACCGTCATCGTCGACGAGATCCACGCGATCGCCGGCACCAAGCGCGGCGCGCACCTTGCCCTCACGCTCGAGCGGCTCGACGAGCGGCTCGACAAGCCGGCCCAGCGGATCGGGCTGTCCGCGACGGTGCGTCCGGTCGAGGAGATTGCGATGTTCCTCGCCGGCGGCCGACCGGTCACCGTCGTCCAGCCGCCGGCGGACAAGACCGTGGGTGTCGAGGTCGTCGTGCCGGTCGAGGACATGACCGAGCCGGGCACCGACACCGCCAGCATCTGGCCGTTGCTCGATGACCGGATCGCCTCGCTCATCGACGCGCACCGCTCCACCATCGTCTTCGCGAACTCCCGCCGCCTCGCCGAGCGGCTCACGACGCGCCTCAACGAGCTCGCGTCGGACCGTGCCGGCGAACCGACTGTCGTCGCGCGTGCCCATCACGGCAGCGTCAGCCACGAGCAGCGAGCAATCACCGAGGAGGCGCTGAAGCGCGGGGAGCTGCCGTGCGTCGTCGCGACGTCGAGCCTCGAGCTCGGCATCGACATGGGCGCGGTCGACCTCGTCGTACAGGTGGAGTCGCCCCCTTCGGTCGCCAGCGGACTGCAGCGCATCGGCCGCGCCGGGCACCAGGTCGGCGCGCGAAGCGACGGCGTGATGTTCCCGAAGCACCGAGGCGACCTGGTCGCCAGCGCGGTGACCGCCGAGCGGATCCAGTCGGGGCAGATCGAGGCGATCGCGATGCCTCGAAACCCGCTCGACGTGCTCGCCCAGCAGATCGTCGCGATGCTCGCGATGGACGACTTCACGGTCGAGGAGATCGCAAGCCTCGTTCGACGGGCGGCTCCGTACGCCTCACTGCCCGACTCCGCACTGCACGCGACGCTCGACATGCTCGCCGGCCGCTACCCGAGCGACGAGTTCGCCGAGCTTCGCCCGCGCGTCGTGTGGGACCGGGTGACCGATGTCGTCACGGGACGGCCCGGGACGCAACGGCTGGCGGTGACGAGCGGCGGAACCATCCCCGACCGCGGCCTGTTCGGCGTCTACCTCGCCGGCTCCACCAGCCGGGTCGGCGAGCTCGACGAGGAGATGGTCTACGAGTCCCGGGTCGGCGAGGTCTTCACCCTCGGCTCCTCCACGTGGCGCATCGACGACATCACGCACGACCGCGTGATCGTCTCGCCGGCCCCCGGCCAGCCCGGCAAGATGCCGTTCTGGCACGGCGACACGATCGGCCGACCGATCGAGCTCGGCCGCGCGATGGGCGAGTTCGTCCGTGAGCTCGGTCGGATCGGCGCGCCGGCCGCGCGCGAGCGGCTGACCGGGATCGGCTTCGACGAGTGGGCCGCCGACAACACCATGCGCTACCTCGACGAGCAACGAGCATCCACGGGGCACCTCCCGGACGACCGCACGATCGTGGTCGAACGGTTCCGCGACGAGCTCGGTGACTGGCGCGTCGTCGTCCACTCTCCGTTCGGGGCGCGTGTCCACGCGCCGTGGGGGCTTGCACTGGGAAGCGTGCTGCGCGAGCGCACCGGGCTCGACGTACAGGTCATGCACTCCGATGACGGCATCGTCATCCGGCTGCCCGACACCGACGACACACCTCCAGCCGACGTCGCCGTGCTCGACCCCGACGAGATCGAGGCGATCGTGACGCGCGAGCTCGGCGGCTCGGCGTTGTTCGCCTCACGCTTCCGCGAGTGCGCGGCGCGGGCGTTGCTGCTTCCCACCCGCTCGCCGGGGAAGCGGACGCCGCTGTGGCAGCAGCGGCAGCGCTCGGCTCAGCTGCTTTCGGTCGCGTCGCGGTACGGCGAGTTCCCGGTCGTGCTCGAGACGGTGCGCGAGTGCCTGCAGGACGTGTTCGACCTTCCAGGTCTCGTCTCGCTGATGCGCGCCATCGCGGGACGAGCCGTGCGGGTCGTCGACGTCGAGACACAGGTGCCCTCGCCGTACGCCCGGTCGTTGCTGTTCGACTACGTCGGCGCCTTCATGTACGAAGGCGACCAGCCGCTCGCCGAACGCAAGGCCGCCGCGCTTGCGCTTGACTCCACGCTGCTCGCCGAGCTGCTCGGCACCGCCGAGCTTCGCGAGCTGCTCGACCCCGAAGCAGTTGCCGAGGTGGAGGCCGAGCTTGCCTGGCTCACCCCGGAGCGGCGGCTGGGCACTGTCGAGGCGGTCGCCGACGCGCTGCGGGTGCTCGGCGACCTCACCACGGACGAGCTGCTCGCGCGCGGCGCGACGCCGAGCTTCCTCGCCGACCTGGAAGAGCAGCGCCGCGCGATCCGGGTGAGGATCGCCGGCGAGGAACGATGGCTCGCGGTCGAGGACAGCGCGCGGGTGCGGGACGCCCTCGGCGTGCCGCTGCCCGTCGGTGTGCCGCAGGCATTCCTCGACCCGGTCGCCGAGCCGCTCACTGACCTGCTGTCGCGCTACGCGCGGCGGCGAGGGCCGTTCGTGACCGCCGATGCGGCAGCCCGCTTCGGCCTCGGCGCCGCCGTCGTCGATGCCGAGCTGTCCCGAGTGCTCGGCGCAGGGCGGCTCGTGCGAGGCGAGTTCCGGCCGGCTGGCTCCGGCACCGAGTGGTGCGACCCCGACGTGCTGCGCTCGCTTCGCCGGCGTTCGATGGCGAGGCTGCGGGGCGAGATCGAGCCGGTCTCGCCGAACACCCTCGCGCGGTTCCTGCCCGCGTGGCAGGGCGTCGGCACCCACTCCTCACGGGGCAGCGACGCGCTCCTACGAGCGATTGAGCAGCTCGGCGGCGTCGCCGTCCCGGCCTCGGCGCTGGAGTCGATCGTGCTGGCGAGCCGGGTCACCGACTACCGTCCCGAGCTGCTCGACGAGCTCACCGCCGGCGGTGACGTGGTGTGGGCCGGACAGGGCTCACTGCCCGGCGGGGACGGGTGGGTCTCGTTGGCGCTGGCCGACGCCGCGCCCGCCCTGCTTGCACCGCCCGACCTCGACGCGCAGTCCGCGGAGGCGGCGCACGTCCTCGAGGTGATGCGCTCCGGCGGCGCCCTGTTCTTCCGCGACATCGCCGCGCGCCTGCCCGACCTCGACGACCGCGCGTTGACCACGGCGCTGTGGGATCTGGTCTGGGCGGGCCACGTCACGAACGACACCCTCGCCCCGTTGCGCAGCCGGCTTTCCGGCCCGGTCCGTGCCAGGCCGGTCACGCGCCGAGGCACAACCTCATTCGCGCGCGGCAGCGCGACGCGCCGGACGACGGCGCGCGTCAGCCCCCGGTCGACCGGTGGCCGCTGGTCGACGACCGTGGCGCGCGACGAGGACCCGACGAGGCGCGCGCACGCACTGGTCGAGGCGCTGCTCGACCGGCACGGGATCGTCACCCGAGGTGCGGTAGTCGCCGAACGATCCGCGGGCGGCTTCGCTGCGGCGTACCCGGTTCTCAAGGCGTTCGAGGAGACCGGCCGGTGCCGGCGCGGCTACTTCGTCGAAGGACTCGGCGGCGCCCAGTTCGCCTTCCCGTCGGCGGTGGACCGGATGCGCGGACTCGCCCCCCAAGGCGCGCTCGTCCTCGCCGCGACAGATCCGGCCAACGCCTACGGAGCGGCCCTGCGCTGGCCGGAGCACGACGCAACCCACCGGCCGGGGCGCAAGGCCGGGGCAGTCGTCGTGCTCGTCGACGGCGAGCTGTGTTTGTACGTCGAGCGCGGCGGCAAGTCGCTGCTGTCATGGTCCGAGGAACCCGACAAGATCCAGCCGGCGGCCGATGCCCTCGCACTCGCGGTCCGAGACGGCGTGCTGGGCAGGCTCGCGGTCGAGCGAGCGGACGGCGGCGCGGTGCTCGACTCGCCGCTCGCAGAGGCGCTGAAAGCCGCGGGCTTCCGGCCAACCCCGCGAGGGCTCAGACTGCGTGCCTGAAAGAGACCATGCCTGAGGGAGACACCGTCTGGCTCGCGGCGAAGCGGATGCGCGATGCCCTCGCTGGGCAGCGACTGACCGGCAGCGACTTCCGGGTTCCGCGTTACGCAACGAGTGACCTTGCGGGTCAGACCGTTCTCGACGTCGTCGCACGCGGGAAGCACATGCTCACGCGCCTCGACAGCGGGTTGACGCTGCACACCCATTTCGAGATGGACGGCGTCTGGCGGATCTTCGCGGCGGGTGCGAAGTGGACCGGTGGCCCGGGTCACGAGATCCGCGTTGTCCTCACCACCGACTCGCGAAGCGCGGTGGGCTACCGCATTCCGGTCATCGACCTGATCGAGACGCGGGACGAGCTCGAGCTGGTGGGCCACCTGGGACCCGACCTTCTCGAGCCGAGCTTCGACGCAGCAGACGCGAGACAACGCATCGAGGCCCGCCCGCAGGTTGCGGTCGGCGAGGCGATCATCGATCAACGAAACCTGGCCGGGATCGGCAACCTCTACAAAGCCGAGGTGCTGTTCCTCACCGGCACCAACCCGTGGACGACGGTCGCCGACGTACCGGACCTCGACCGGATCGTCGCGCTGTCACGACGCCTGCTGGTCGCCAACCGGGACCGCGACGAGCAGGTCACCACCGGCAACCGCAGGCATGGCGAGCAGACGTGGGTCTACGGCCGGGCCGGCAAGCCCTGCCGAAGGTGCGGGACGACGATTCGCCGCGCCGACCAAGGACCGCCCGGCCGGCAGCGCGTGACGTTCTGGTGTGAGGCCTGTCAGAAGTAAGCGGTCAGACCGGTCCGGCGGCGATGCCCGCCGCGACCAACCCGGCCTGAGCGGTTGCGTCGGCCGACGGTGCGGCGATGAAGCTGACCAGCCAGCGCAAGACGGTATCGATGCCGGCGGAGCTGGTGGCGGCCCCGGACGCGATCAAGACATCGCGCACCGCGGATCGGGCCAGTCCCCACACCGGGGCATCCGTGGGCGTCATCAGCGCGGCGAGTGTCGCAGGCTCGTCGGCTGCCACGCGGCGTAGCGCGGGATGGCCGCTGATCCGCTCGGCCGCAAGCCCGAGCGCTTCGGCGAGGTTGTCCCGCGCCGCGACACAGCACTCAGCGGACAAGCCACGGATGCCGGCGTCGAGCGCCGCGGCGTACACCGCTTCCTTCGCCCGGAAGTGGTTGTAGAGCGTGCCCTTCGCGATGCCCGCAAGGGACGCGATGTCAGCCATCGTGGCCTTGCGAGCACCGTGCTTCTCGACCGCACGCGACGCGCCGTCGAGCACTGCCGCGCGGGTGCGCGCCATCGCGTTTCCGGCGCGGCTGTGCACGCCGTGCTCGCGGACGGGCGCGGCCGAGGCGTAGTAGGGAGAGGGTCCTGTCATCGGCAGTCGTCCGGGCTACGCCGCGACGATCGCGCCAAACGGCGCGGAGGTCGAGAGCGTTGCCAGCGGCGCGACTGGGCTCGCAGGCTCGGGGATCGGTCGCGCCGGGTGGTGCGCCGGAATGCCGGCGACCGAGCGGACCGGCACCGACATCGGGACGCGGGCCGACGGCGTTGCCGCAAAGCCGACGGGCGCGAGCCGGACTCGACGCTCCTCGCGCGCAAGGTCGTCGCTGACCTCGCGCAGCACTTCCGACATCGACACGTCGAGGGCGCCGCAGATCGCCGCGAGCAGCTCGCTCGATGCTTCCTTGCGACCGCGCTCCACCTCGGAGAGGTAGCCGAGCGATACCCCGGCCGCAGCGCTCACGTCCCGCAGCGTGCGGGACTGACGGGTGCGGTGGCGGCGAAGAACATCGCCGAGCAGGCGACGCAGGAGGACCATCCATCAAAGTTACTCGCCTGCGGCAAGCCTGTCGTAGAGGGCGTCCAACGCATCCCGACACGCCGCCGCTCGGATCGCTGCTCGCTCGCCGGGAAGCACCCGCCCGGTCACGGATGTCGCGCGCGGACCGCTCACCGCGAAGTAGACGGTGCCGACCGCCTTGCCACCTTGCGGATCGGGTCCCGCCACGCCGGTGAGTGCCAGCCCCCAATCGGCACCGAGCCGGTCCCGCACGCCGGCCGCCATCGCCGACGCGACGTCCGGATCGACCGGCCCGCGTTCGCCGAGCAGCGCCTCCGGCACACCGACGAGAGAGGACTTCAGGTCCGTCGCGTAGACGACGACGCCGCCGCGGTAGGTGACAGAGGCGCCGGCGACACCGGTGAGGACCGCGCCGACCATGCCGCCGGTGAGCGACTCGGCGGTGGCCAGCGTCTCGCCGCGCTCGCGCAGCAGGTCGTGGATCCGCGCCGCCACCGGGGTCAGCTGTTCCGCAGCCGCTTCCATGCCGCTCTCGCACTCGTCTGCCGTAGCCGGACCGCCTTCGACACGTAGTCCGCGCCGGTCGCGACGGTCAGCAGCAGCGCCACGCCCATGACCCAGAACCGCACCGACGCCCATGCGCCGGTCAACGGCAGGACGTACAGCCCGATGGCAATGTTCTGCACGAGGGTCTTCGCCTTGCCGCCGCGGCTTGCCGGGATCACACCGTGGCGGATGACGAACACTCGAAGCGCGGTGATGCCGAGCTCTCGAGCAAGTACGACGACCGCGACCCACCACGGCAGGTCGCCGAGGGCAGCGAGACCGAGCAGCGCCGCGCCGGTCAGCGCCTTGTCGGCGATCGGATCCGCGATCTTCCCGACGTCGGTGACGAGGTTGCGGCGGCGGGCGAGATCACCGTCGACGAGATCGGTGACGCACGCCGTCGCGAATGCGACGAACGCCCAGTCCCGCCAGCCCGACGAGTCACCGCCGTGAGCCACGAGGAAGACGACGAAGACCGGCACGAGCAGCAACCGGAGCAGGGTGAGCGCGTTGGCGATGTTGACAGTGGGCGCACCGCTGACCGGGTCGCCCATCTGGTCGGGCTTGGGCTGCGGTGGATGGAGCCGGGCGAGCCCCGGCGGTCCTGGGTTGGTCACTCCGCGACCAGGTCCGCACCGTCGGAGCCCACGACCACGGCGGTGACGAAGTCGCCGATCGCGAGGTCGTCACGCCCGCGCACGGTCACCGAGCCGTCGACCTCGGGCGCCTGGTGGTCCGCACGACCTTCGACGCCGGACTCGTCGTTGGCTTCGACGAGGACGGCGACGGTCTCCCCGATGCGGTCCTCCGCACGCTGCACGATCAGCTCTTCGGCGAGTGAGGTGACCCGCTCGACCCGGGCGGCGACTTCGCCGTCGCGCACCTTGTCGGGCAGCACGGCCGCCTCGGTCCCCTCCTCGTCGGAGTAGCCGAAGACGCCGATCGCATCGAGCCGCGCCGCGGTGAGGAACCGCTCGAGCTCCGCGACGTCGTCCTCCGTCTCGCCGGGGAACCCGACGATGAAGTTGCTTCGGATGCCCGCCGACGGCACCAGGTCGCGGATCGATCCGATGAGATCGAGGAACCGGTCGGTGCCGCCGAAGCGGCGCATCCGCCGCAGCAGCGGTGCCGCGGCATGCTGGAACGAGACGTCGAAGTACGCCGCGACGTTGGGGGTGTTCGCGATCGCCTCGAGCAACGACGGGCGGATCTCGGCCGGCTGCAGGTAGGAGACCCGCACCCTCGCGATTCCGGGAACCGCGGCGAGCCGCGGCAGCAGCCGCTCGAGCGCCTGCAGGTCGCCGAGGTCCTTCCCGTACGACGTTGAGTTCTCGCTGACGAGGACGAGCTCGCGCACTCCGTGGTCTGCCAGCCATCCGGCTTCGGCCACGACGTCGTCGGGCGGCCGCGAGACGAAGGCGCCTCGGAACGAGGGGATCGCGCAGAACGCACAACGCCGGTCGCAGCCTGAGGCGAGCTTGAGCGGGGCGACCGGGTCACCGGACAGCCGCCGCCGCACCACCGCGGTCGGGCCCCCGGCATGGCCCGGGATGCCGACGTCGATCGTGCTCGTCGGGCGCTCGACAGGCGTCAGCGGAAGCAGCTCGCGGCGATCGCGCGGCTGGTGCGAGACGTGCGCGCGACCGGCGACGATGTCATCGAGCCGCCGACCGATGTCGGCGTAGTCGTCGAAGCCGAGGACCGACACCTCAGGGAGCTCCTTGGCCAGCCCCTCGCCGTACCGCTCCGCCATGCAGCCGACCGCGACGACGTGCTGCCCGCCTTCAGCGGCGTCGAGCAACGTGTCGATGCTGTCGCGCTTGGCTGCCTCGATGAAGCCGCAGGTGTTGACCAGGACGGCGTCGGCGGAGTCGGCGTCGTCGGTGAGCTGCCAGCCGCTTGCTTCGAGCCGAGCAGCGAGCTCTTCGGAGTCGACCTCGTTGCGACCGCACCCGAGAGTGACGAGCGCAACCGACCTGGACACTCGCTAAGACTAACGAGCGTCAGGCGGGCTCGATCGCGTCCGATCCGGGCGAGACGCTGCCGCGAGCGACATTGCCTTGCGACTGCGGGGTACCGAGGTCGTGCCCGTTGACGACGACATCGACCGCCGGGGCATTGCCGATGATGAAGCTGAGCCCGCCCTTCGAGGAGAACACCTTCGCCTGACCGGTGTAGACGAGGCTGGAGAACATCACCCGGCCGTTGTGGCGGGTGACCTGAAGCCACGTGTTTCCGCGCACTGCGCGGATCAGCATCGTGACCTTGGAGACCGGCAGCTCCGCGACGCTCGTCGGCGGCGGCGTGACCGGCGGGTGGGTCTGCTTCGGTCCGGTCACCGACTGCGCGGTCTGGTGGCCGTGGCTCTTGCCGCCCTTGTGACTGATGACCAGGCCGATCAGCGCGAAGATGCAGATCGCCGCCAGCGTCACGGCCATGGCCGCCGTCCAGTTCGGGCGATGGTGCTCAGAGCGGGCGAGCAGGTCTGGGTCCGTTGCCTGCGGGGCTACCGCCGAGGCGACGGGTGGCAGCTCCACCTGGTGGGCAGCATCGAACTCCGCAAGCAGCGGGTCGGGATCGACCCCGACCACCCGGGAGATGCTGCGGATGTGACCGCGGGCGTAGACCGCCCCGCCGCAGGACGTGAAGTCGTCGCTCTCGATCGAGGCGATCACGGATGCACGGATTCGGGTGTCAGCGCTGACGTCGTCGAGAGACAATCCCAGGCTGCGTCGGGCGTGGGAAAGAGTTTCGCCGACGGACACGAATGACCGGCCTTCGTTGAATGAGACAGACGTAGTCGGAGTCTAGAACCGTTGCAAACACGAAGCAAAGCGCGGATTTCGCGCGCTCAGGCCATGCTTCGCGGACATCAGATGCCACCCCGAAGGGTCGTGATGATGCCGTCGAGGTCCTCCGCCCGCACGAGCACATCGCGCGCCTTGGAGCCCTCGCTCGGGCCGACGATCCCGCGACTCTCCATCAGGTCCATGAGGCGGCCGGCCTTGGCAAACCCGACCCGCAGCTTGCGCTGCAGCATCGAGGTCGAGCCGAACTGCGTGGTCACGACCAGCTCGATCGCCTGGCACAGCAGGTCGAGGTCGTCGCCGATCTCGTCGTCGACCTCGCGCTTGGCCGCTGCGCCGGCCGTGATGTCGTCGCGGTACGTCGGCTCCATCTGCTTCTTGCAGTGGGCCACGACGCCTTCGATCTCGGCGTCGGACACGTAGGCGCCCTGCAGGCGGATCGGCTTGCTCTCGCCCATCGGCAGGAAGAGCGCATCGCCGCCGCCGACGAGCTTCTCCGCGCCCGGCTGGTCAAGGATGACCCGGGAGTCGGCCAGGCTGGCCGTGGCGAACGCCAGCCGGCTCGGAACGTTGGCCTTGATCAGTCCCGTCACGACGTCGACGCTCGGACGCTGTGTCGCGAGCACCAGGTGGATGCCCGCCGCACGGGCCAGCTGCGTGATCCGCACGACCGCGTCCTCGACGTCTCGCGGCGCGACCATCATCAGGTCGGCCAGCTCGTCGACGATCACCAGCAGATACGGGTACGGCGAGAAGGTGCGGTCGCTGCCTGGCGGCGGTGTGAGCTTGCCGCCGCGGATCTTCGCGTTGAAGTCGTCGATGTGCCGGACGCCTGCGGCCTCCATGTCGTCGTAGCGGAGCTCCATCTCCCGGACCACCCACGACAGCGCTTCCGCGGCCTTCTTGGGATTGGTGATGATCGGCGTGATGAGGTGCGGGATCCCCTGGTAGTGGGTGAGCTCGACCCGCTTCGGGTCGATCAGCACCAGGCGAACCTCATCCGGAGTCGAGCGGGCGAGTATCGAGGTGATCAGCGAGTTGATGCAGGTGCTCTTGCCGGCGCCGGTCGCACCGGCGATCAGCATGTGCGGCATCTTCGCGAGGTTGGCAGCGATGAAGCGGCCCTCGACATCCTTGCCGAGCGCGGCGACCAGCGGGTGGTGGTCACGGCTCACCACAGGGGCACGCAGCACGTCGCCGAGGCTGACCGTCTCGCGGTCGGTGTTCGGGATCTCGATGCCGATCGCCGACTTGCCGGGGATCACATCGATGATTCGGACATCGGGGCTCTTCACGGCGTAGGCGATGTTGCGGAGCAGCGCCTTGATCCGCTCGACCTTGACCGCCGGTCCGAGCTCGACCTCGTAGCGGGTGACCGTCGGGCCGCGAGTGAAGCCGGACACCGATGCGTCGACCGCGAACTCGGCGAACACCTGCGTGAGTGCCTCGATGACGGCGTCGTTGACCTTGCTGCGTTCCTTGGCCGGAGTGCCTTCGCGGAGCAACGCGGTGTCCGGAAGCTGGTAGCTGCCGTCCCCGAGCGTCAGCTGCGCCGGCTTCATCGGCCGTGACGGGGTGGGGATCTCCAGCGCAGTCGTGGCGATCGACGCCATGTCGGCGGCTGCGGGAGCGGGCACGGCGGCATCCGGCAGCGTGATGACGCTCTTGTCCTCGGGTTTGTCCTCGGCGAGCACCGGCGAGGCGTCGAACGGCTTGTCTTCCTCGGGGTCGGCGACCGACGCGTGCCGCTTGCGTACTCGCTTGATGGGCTCGGTGACCTGCTCGTCGTCCACGACCGGAGCGGTTTCGGGGACGTGGGCATGCCGCAGCGCCCGCAGCCGATCGGGAACGGCGTGCAGCGGAGTCCCGCTGATCACCAGCAGTCCGAAGAGACCGATCAGGACCAACACCGGAACCGCGAGGTACGCCGTCAGCGCGGTACCGAGCGGCGAGCCGGCGAGCACTCCGATCAGCCCGCCCGCACCGCGCCGCGCCGCCGAGCGCGAGGGGTCGCCGTGTGCGAGATCGAGGATGCCGAGCAGCCCGACCGTCACGGCGATCCAGCCGATGACGACGCGGCCGCGCGGAGTGTCCGGCGGTGCGGGACGCCGCAGCAACCGCCACGACGCCGCGGCCAAGCCGAGTGGCAGCACCATCACGCCGGAGCCGACAAGGGTGCGCAGCGTGATCGTCAGGTCATGACCGAACGGACCGGCAGAGTCCGCCCACGCTCCGACCGCGACGATCAGCGCCGCGGCCAGCGCTGCAAGCCCGGCGCCGTCCCGCCGGTGCGCCGGGTCCATCTCGCGCGCCCCGCTGCCGACGCTTCGCGCGGTGCCCCCGACACCGCGGGCGATGAGCATCCAGATCGCCGTCAGCAGTCGTCCGAGCGCGCGGAACAACCGCACGGTGACTCCGGGACCGCGAGGGGCCGGCTTGCGAGTGGTGGCCCGATGGGAAGTCGGCCGCCGAGCGGCCGGCTTGCGAGCAGCCGAAGTCGTCCGCGAGGAGGTCGAGCGCGAAGCGCTGGACCGAGACGCGGTCGTCCGCGGGCGCGCTGGCGCCTTCGTGGCCATCCGCCGACCATAGCCCCTGCGTCACACGCGTCACATGAGCCACGCTGGGCAAGTTCGTCCTGTTCGGCGATCCAGGTGTGCGCTCGCAAGGCGGAGAAGGAAGGGCGTAGTGGGCTACGCCCAACGACGGCAACGCCGCGAGTGTGCAGCTGGGCGCCGAAGCGGTCAGACCTCCAAGACCACCGGGATGATCATCGGCCGGCGGCGGTAGGTGTCGCTGACCCACTTGCCGACCACCCGGCGCACCCGCTGCTGCAGCTCATGGCGGTCGGTGGCGCCTTCCCGCCCGGCCGCGGCGAGTGACTCCTCGACGAGCGGCAGGACGTCCTCGAAGGCGGCGGGGTCCTCGGAGAAGCCCCGAGCGAAGATCTCCGGCGGCGCGGCGACCTTGCCGGTGACCGAGTCGACCACCGCGACGATCGTCACGAAGCCGTCGCCGCCGAGGATCAGGCGGTCGCGAAGCGACTGCTCCCCCACGTCGCCGACGCCGCGGCCGTCGACGTACACGTAGCCGGCCGGGATCGCACCGACGATCGAGGCCTTGCCGTCGACCAGGTCGACGACGACGCCGTCGTCCGCCAGGACGACGTTCGGGCGCGGTACGCCGCTCGCCACCGCGAGCTCGGCGTGCGCCCGCAGGTGACGCCACTCGCCGTGGATGGGCATGACGTTGGAGGGCCGCGTCATGTTGAGGACGTAGAGCAGCTCACCGGCAGGCGCGTGGCCGGAGACGTGCACGAGCGCCGTCTCCTTGTGCACCACGTTGGCGCCGAGTCGGTTGAGACCGTTGATGACCCGGAAGACCGCGCTCTCGTTGCCCGGGACGAGGGACGACGCGAGGACGACGGTGTCGCCGGGCTCGACCCGGACCTGCTGGTGGTCACGGTTGGCCATCCGCGACAGCGCGGACATCGGCTCGCCCTGCGAGCCGGTGGAGATGAGCACGACCTGCTCCGGTGGCAGGTCGTCGATCTCGGCGAGGTCCGCGATCAGGCCTGGCGGGATCTCGAGGTATCCAAGGTCGCGCGCGATCCCCATGTTGCGGACCATCGAGCGGCCGATGAAGGCCACCCGACGGTGATGGACGGCGGCCGCGTCAAGCACCTGCTGCACGCGGTGAACGTGCGACGCGAAGCACGCGACGATGATCCGCCGCGTCGCGCCGCGGAACACGTCGTCGAGCACGGGCCCGATCTCGCGCTCGGGCGTGACGAAGCCGGGAACCTCGGCGTTGGTCGAGTCACTCATCAGCAGGTCGACGCCGTCGGCGCCGAGCCGCGCCCAGCCGCCGAGATCTGTGATCCGCCCGTCGAGCGGAAGCTGGTCCATCTTGAAGTCGCCGGTGTGCAGCACCGTGCCGGCCGGCGTACGGATCGACAGCCCGAGCGCATCTGGGATCGAGTGGTTGACGGCGAAGAACTCGCACTCGAAGGGGCCGAGCCGCTCGATCACGCCTTCGCGCACCTCGAGGGTGAGCGGGTCGATGCGGTGCTCGCGCAGCTTGCCCTCGACCAGCGCGAGGGTCAGCCGCGAGCCGATCAGCGGGACATCCGGCTTCTCCCGCAGCAGGTACGGAACCGCGCCGATGTGGTCCTCGTGCCCGTGGGTCAGCACGACCGCGTCGAGGTCGTCCCAGCGGTCTCGAAGATAGGTAAAGTCCGGAAGGATCAGGTCGACACCAGGTTGCTCGGTCTCCGGGAACAGCACGCCGCAGTCGACGACGAGCAGTCGGCCGGCGTGCTCGAAGACGGTCATGTTGCGGCCGATCTCGCCGATGCCACCCAGGGCGACGATCCGCAAGCCATGCGCAGGCAGCGCCGGCGGCGCGCCGAGATCCGGGTGCGGGTGACTCACTAGACGGACAGGCCGGCGGCGCGGAGGTCCTCGCGCAGCAGCTCGACCTGCTCGACGGTGGCATCGAGCAGCGGCGGTCGCGTCCTGCGGCTCGGGATCGTCCCGAGCAGCTCCAGCGCCGCCTTCGCCATGATCGCCCCTTGGGTCCGCGTCATGATCCCCATGATCGCGGGCCACATCGACGCGTTGATGCGACGGGCCTCCGCGAGGTCGCCCCGCTCGACCGCGTCGCACAGCTCGACCATCCGTGGCGAGCACGCGTGCGACGCGACGCTGACCATTCCGACCGCACCGACGGCCATCAGCGGAAGGTTCAGGACGTCGTCACCGGAGTAGTAGGCGAGGTCACTGCGCGCGATCACGTCGGTGCTTGCCGGCAGGTCGCCCTTCGCGTCCTTCATCGCGACGATGCGCGGATGCTCGGCGAGCCGCAAGATCGTGTCGGTGTGCAGCGGGACGCCGCTGCGGCCGGGAATGTCGTAGAGCATCGCGGGCAGCCCGGTCGCGTCTGCGGCCGCGAGGAAGTGCGCGACCAAGCCCTCCTGCGGCGGCTTGGAGTAGTACGGCGTGACCAGCAGCACGCCGTGCGCCCCGGCCTTCTCGGCGTGCTTGGCCAGCTCGATCGTGTGCGCCGTGTCGTTGGTGCCGACGCCGGCGATGACGTGCGCGCGGCTTCCCACAGCGTCGACGACGGCCCGGAGCAACCGGTCCTTCTCTTCGTCGGTCGTGGTCGGCGACTCACCCGTCGTGCCGCTGATGACGAGGCCGTCGTTGCCGTCGTCGACCAGCGCGCTGGCCAGTGCGGCGGCAGCGCCGGTGTCGAGGGCGCCGTCGGCGGTGAACGGCGTCACCATCGCGGTCAGCACCCGCCCGAACGGCCCACTCATGGTGTCGACGGTATCGCGGCGGCCCGGTCGAAGGTCGTGAGTTTGTAGCGAAGGCCCGTCGTCGAGGTGAGCCATTGGCCGAGGCTGCTCGGGCGCCAGCCGGCGTCGAGGTCGGGCGCGAACACGTCGCCTGCGCAAGCCAGGTCCACGTAGGTGACCTCGAGGCGATCGGCGTGCGGCAGTGCCGCGGCGTAGAGCGCCGCGCCGCCGATCACCCAGAGATCCCCCTCGACGACGTCGATCGCAGCCTGGATCGATCCGACGCGCTCGGCGCCTCCGGCCGACCAGCTCGCGTCAGACGTCAGGACCAGGTTGCGACGCCCGGGCAGCGGCCGCACCGAAGCCGGCAGCGACTCCCAGGTCAGGCGCCCCATCAGCACAGTCGCGCCGAGGGTCAGCTGTTTGAACCGAGCCTGGTCCTCGGGAAGGCGCCACGGAATGCCGCCCGCGTTGCCGATGACTCCCCCATCGGCCTGTGCCCAGATGATGCCGATCAAACGGCGACGGGAGCCGGCAACGCGGGATGGTGCTCGTAGCCGACCACCGTGAAGTCCTCGAAGACGTAGTCGAACAGCGAGTCGGCGCGGCGTACGTCGAGGGTGGGGAACGGCAGCGGCGTACGGGACAGCTGCTCGTTCACCTGCTCGTGATGGTTGTCGTAGATGTGGCAGTCGCCACCGGTCCAGACGAGGTCTCCGACGTCGAGGCCGGTTTGCTGCGCGACCAGGTGCACCAGCAGCGCATAGCTTGCGATGTTGAACGGCACACCCAGGAACAGGTCCGCGCTTCGCTGATAGACCTGGCACGAGAGCCGGCCGTCGGCGACGTAGAACTGGAACATCGAGTGGCAAGGCGGCAACGCCATGTCCGGGATGGCGCTCACGTTCCATGCCGAGACCACCATCCGGCGCGAGTCCGGGTCACGTTGCAACGTCTCGAGCACCTGGCTGATCTGGTCGATCGCACCGCCGTCGGGCGTCGGCCACGAGCGCCACTGCACGCCGTAGACGGGACCGAGGTCACCGCTGTCGTCGGCCCACTCGTCCCAGATCGTGACGCCCTGGTCCTGCAGCCACTTCACGTTTCCCTCGCCGCGAAGGAACCACAGCAGCTCGATCGCCACGGACCGGAAGTGGACCCGCTTCGTGGTGATCAGCGGGAAGCCGTCGGCGAGCCGGTAGCGGAGCTGGTGACCGAAGAGGCTCGTCGTCCCGGTGCCGGTGCGGTCCGCCTTGTGGGTGCCGCCGGCGAGCACCTGGCGCAGCAGGTCCTCGTACTGGGAGTCGGGCTGCCGCACCCCCTGACGTTACCTCCCGGCTCGTTCGGGAACGACCAACGACATGAACACGGGACGGCTAATTGCACGCGGGGTCATCGGTGGGCTGTTCGTCGGTCACGGTCTGCAGAAGCTGACCGGCCAGTTCGACGGTCCGGGCATCGAGGGCACCAAGGGAATGATGGACTCACTCGAGATGCGCCCCGCCACGGCACATGCCTATGCGGCCGGCGTCACGGAGACCGCGGGCGGCGCTCTGCTCGCGCTCGGCGCTGCCACACCGTTGGCCGCGTCCTCGCTGATCGGCGTCATGATCACCGCGATCCGCAAGGTGCACGCGAAGAACGGTCCGTGGAACTCCCAGCAGGGCTACGAGTACAACCTCGTCCTGATCGCCGCGCTGATGGCGATCGTCGACGGCGGGCCGGGACCGGTGTCGATCGACAAGCTCCGCGGGAAGGCGGCCCACGGATTCCCGGCGATGCTAGGCGCGCTCGGTCTTGGCGCGGCCGCCTCGACCATCGCGATCGAGCTCGGCCGGCGCGGGCGGCCACGGCAGATCGACCTCACGCATCACGAGTCGGAGCAGCCGCAGGAACACCAGCAGGCGATGCCGACCGAGGCGGCGTCGCCGCCACCGATGCCGCCGACTCCCCCTGCGACCTGACCCTTCTCGCTACGGCACGTCGTACTCGGGGCACGCCGTGCTCGCGCTACGCCCAGCCCAGCTCGTGCAGCCGCTTGTCGTCGATCCCGAAGTGATGCGCGACTTCGTGCACGACGGTGACCCGAACCTGGTGCACGACATCCGCCGGCGTGCGGCAGCGGCGAAGGATCGGCAGGCGGTAGATGGTGATCTGGTCCGGCAGCACCCCGCCGTACGCCGTCGTCCGCGAAGTGAGCGGGACGCCGCGGTAGAGGCCGAGGAGGTTGGGCGAGGCGCCCTCGTCCTCAACCGCGATCGCAACGTTGCGCATCTGCCGCCGGAGCTCAGTCGGGATCCCGTCGAGCGCGGCTTCCACCAGCTCGCCGAAGGCATCCGGGTCGATGTCGATCACAAGTCGGGGAACTCCACGGGGACGGTCGCGACGGCTCGCGCTTCCTCGAGCACGGGCGCGGTCACGACGAGAGCCTGGTCGTCTCCTTCGTAGCGCACCTCAGGCTCGCGCGCCTGACCAGTACGGCTTGCGGCGCTCGCGAGCACCATCTCCCGCCAGGCGCCGACGATGACGACATCCGGCTGTGGGTGCTGGGTGAGACCGAAGCGGACAGTGTCGTCGAAGGCCACCGTCCAGTGCACGTCTTGACCACCGGGACCGTCGGAGAGCCGATAGGCGATGACGTACGGCCGCGGCAGCCGACGGCACGCAGCGCGCACGCCGGTCGCGTCGACCAGCAGGGCGTTCATTGCCTCGACGTGCTCGGCCGACATGAACTCCACGTCAGGACCCGCTGCCGGGCTGCAGGTGACGCAGGAACCAGTCCGTCTTCAGCCGCAGGTTGTAGCGACCGCTTGCGCCGAGGTAGCCGTGGCTTGCGTTGGGATACACCATCTCGTCGTGCTGGATGCCGGCTCGGACCAGCGCCTCCGACATGCGGAAGAAGTCACCGGCTGTGCCCGTGTCGTTCAGCGCGCCGGTCTGCAGGAGCTTGCCCTGCAGCATCGGCGCGAGCCGGATCGCATCGGCGGCGTCGTACAGATCCTTGTTGTCCGACGGCATGCCCAGGTAGGGCTCGTACAACGTGAAGGTGCGGGAGTCGTAGCCGGGAACCTCGGCGATGCCGAACTTGTAGACGTCAGGCGCCTGCACGAGCGCGCGGAACGTGTAGTGCCCGCCCCATGAGCCGCCCGTGATCGCGACGCGCTCGACGTCGATGAAGGACTCGCGCTCGGCGAGCTGGCGGATGGCCCCCGCATGGTCGGCGATCTCGAAGCTGCCCCAGTTGCGATAGATGGTGTCGTGAAACGCCTTCGAACGACCAGGTGTTCCGCGTCCGTCCATCGTCAGGACGATGAACCCTTGCTGCGCGAGCGCTCGTGGATAGTTGATGATGTCGGCCGCATCCGGCGGGATGAGCGCGGCGCCGAAGTCCATGACGCGGTTGATCGTCTGAGGCCCGCCGTAGATGTGCTCCACGACCGGATACTTCTTCGCCGGGTCGAAGTCGTAGGGAAAGTGCAGCGTGACCCACAGGTCGGTCTCGCCGTCCGCCGCCTTGACGACGTACTCCTTCGACGGCACGAATCCGACCTGCTCCAGCCGGCTGATGTCGGCCTCGGCGAGAGTCTGCAGCAGCTGCCCGTCAGCCGACCGCAGCACAGTTCGCGGCGCCGTGCCGACACTGGAGAAGGTGTCGAGGAAGAAGTCGCCGGTGGGCGCGAACGCGATCTCGTGCCGCCCATTGCCCTCGGTCAGCTGCTGGTGCTCTCCGCCGTCGAACGCAACCCGGTACAGATGGTTGTCGTAGGGCCGGTCGGCGTCGCCGTGCGCCTGGAAGTACACCCAGCCGTTGAGCTGGTCGATGTGGGTCACTCCGATGACCGGGAGCTGCCCTTGGGTGAGCTGCGCGACGAGCGCGCCGTCGATGTCGTAGTGGTAGAGGTGCGCCCATCCGTCACGCTCGGAACGCCAGAGGAAGCCGGAGCCGTCGGGCAGCATCCAGAAGCCGGTGTCCACGCCCCACAACGCGAAGTGGTGGTTGGTCAGCCACGTGGCGGACCTCTCGATCATCACAGTGCGCGGTTCGCCGGTCTTCGCGTCGACGGCCAGGATCTCCACGCGGGAGAACAACCGGTCGTATCGCGCGACGAGCACCTCGCTGCTGTCCGGTCGCCAGCCGAGTACGACGAGGTACTGGTCGGTGGTGTCGCCGAGGTCGACGTGCAGCGGTGCGCGGCCGTTGATGTCGACCAGGTACAGCTCGTTGCGATTGATCACGCCACCGGCCGGAAGCGTCAGCACCTCTTCAACCTGTGGCAGCCGCTTCAGCCAGTGAATCGTCGGGATCCGCGCCATGCCCGAGGTGTCGGTCTTGAAGACGGCAAGTCGCTGACTGTCCGGTGACCACGCCGACCACTTCACCGGCTCGACGTCCCAGAAGCACTCGTCGGTGCCGTCGGTCGTCAACATCACGGTCTTGCCGTCGATCGTGGCGCGCACGGCGACGTTGTTGTGCTGCGTCGATGCGAACCACTGACCGTCTGGAGACGGACGCTCCGGCAGCTTCATCGCACCGAGACCGCTGAACAGCTCGTGAGCGACCATCGCCGGCATCGCACGGCCCGCCTCGCTGACCAGGGTCGTCGACAGCTCCAGGCTGGCCGGCGCGGGCTGACGAACCGCAGAGTAGGAGTCGAGGTCGAACAGCCACATGTCCACGCCGAGGTTGAACATCAGATGCTGCGGCGAGACGAACTGCACCCATTCGAAGGGAACGCCCGCCCCGGCGGGCTCCTCACCGAGCGCCACCGACAGCGACTTGCGCAGGCGCTCCACGTCGAACAGCGGCTCACGAGTGTTCGCGACCGGGTCTACGACCCACATCGTCCGGTCGTTCGCGCCGCCTTCGGCGTACCAGAACGACGGCCCGGCCACGATCCAGCCCGGCGTCACCCGCCAGCCGCGGATGAGGTCGCCGTACCGGAGGTAGGCCTGGTAGACGGAGTCCCGTGCTTCGTTCGTCATGGCGCCTTTCGCAATGGAGTGACGTAGCTGTAGCAATGACATGAGTCGCGGTAGGCGAACAGGCGATACTCCTGCGCACCGTCATGCAGCCGGCCCGGCGCAAAGCCGCTTTGGAACGTGCTCGCCGCATCGAACTTGTGAAGCGACTCAGCGCCTTCGCGGAATCCGGTGACGCTCAGGTTCGGTGCGGCAGCGAGTGCGTCGCGAAGAAAGAACAGCGTGTCGCAGTACCAGAGCCCGACCAGCGCAGTCGCGCGCGACGCTGTGTTCTGGCCGGCCTTTCGCAGCAGCTGAAGGCAAAGTTTCGCGCGCGGGCTCGGCGGCCCCGGATCGTGAGCGGCGTCGACGTCGTTGTACGGCTGCCATCCCAGGCCCATCGAGCCTTCGAGCTGCTGTTTGGGCGCGTTGCCCTCGAGAACCGCCGCGGGGCTGTCGCGCGACTGCAGCCCGTAGCGCGGGAAGTAGCCCTGTGTCTGTGCCGCCTCCATGAACAGCAAGGGACTCGCGAAGGTGGACAGCACGTGTGTGATCCCTTCGGCCTTGAACTTCAGAACCGCACTCGACTCCTGCGCGGCGAACTGGCTCGCGTTTGCGGACAGGGCGATCGAGTCGGTGAGGCTCAACCCACGACGAGCCAGCGCCGGCTTCACTCCTTGGTTCATCACGGCCAGGTCGCTAGGCGAGTCGTTCCTGAGCAGACCGATCTTCACCGGCAGGGGTCCCGGATGGCCCGTGACCGAGTTCCAGCCCGTGAAGAATCCTGCGGAGCCGAGCGCGCCGACGTTGTCGGCCATGGCGCGAGTCATGTTGATCTCGACCGGCATGTAGAAGTAGTCGGCATCGGCAGCGAAGAACTGCTGGTCGAAGGCCTCCCCGGCAACGCTGGAGATCGCGCCCGCCTTGCGGAGACAGTCGTAGAACAGCGTGTCGTTCCATCCCACCGCGCTGGCCACCGCGTAGATGTGGTGGTCTTGGGTGAGCGAGGTGCACGCCGCTTGCTCTTCAGCGGGATGGTTCGTCGTGGACCGACCGACGTTGAGGTCGTAGAAGACCGGCACGACCTTTCGCCCGGCCATCCCGCCGTGTCGGTTGATGTAGTTGACGATCGCGAGGGCTTCGTCGTGTCCGCTGCCCACCGCGACGTTGAAGCCGAGGTTCGTCGCCGTCTTGTCGAAGCCGTCCGCGGTGACGATCCCGATGTTGATGGTCTTCGCCGTGACGCCGACGATCGGGCCGGTAGCCGACGCGGTCGAAGCCTGCGTCGGTGTCAGGGACTGAACAGGCTGCGACGACGTCGTTCCGCTCGCCGGCCGGGTGCCGCGAGTGCTGGTCGGCGTGGCCGATCCCGGTACGGCGGATGGCAGCCCGGACGCGATGGTCGACGGGGCCGTTGGACTGGGCACGGAAAGGCCGTCCGACGTACCACCGGCGA
Organism: Mycobacteriales bacterium; assembly: GCA_035547035.1. Taxonomy (GTDB): domain Bacteria; phylum Actinomycetota; class Actinomycetes; order JAFAQI01; family JAFAQI01; genus DASZTV01. The sequence goes on from DASZVL010000039.1 coordinate 58,394, forward strand.
GCGCCGCGCCGGTGCCGTTCGGCGGCAGCTGGACAGTCGTCCCGCAGCCCGCCAACGCCAAGGCCGCCGCCGCCACGGTTGCCAGCCCGGTCGCGCGGCGCCCGACGTGCGACCGGTATCTCTCCACGATGGGGAGTATTGTGCCCACCGTAGCGCTATGCAAGGGAGGGTGGGCTCGTGGCGGATCCGGCGGCGGCCCGACGGCGTCCTGGCCCAGCACGCTCACTGAGTCGTGAGCAGGTCGTCGCCGCGGGCCTCGAGATCATGGCGCGCGAGGGCCTGAAGGGAGTCCACTTCCGGGCGATCGGCATGCGGCTCGGCGTGGACCACAAAGCGCTCTACACGTACGTCGCCGACAAGGACGATCTCCTCACGGGCATGTTCGACGCGACGTTGTCCGCGCTGGAGCTCCCGCAGCGCGAGGACCCGCGGCCACCCGCGGACCAGCTGGTGGCTCTGCTCGTCTCGTTGCGCAAGGCCTTCATGGCCAACGTGGATCTGTTGCATCTGGTCGCGAGCAAAGTCACGTTCAGCACCGAGCGCGCCGCCGAGGGGGTCTGGTCGGCCCTGCTCGCGATCGTCCCCGACCTGGATCGCGCGGCCGAGCTCTACACGAACCTGGTGCAGCTCACCATCGGCAGCGCGGTCGAGACCGCGCGCTACCGGGTCGCCGAACCGGTCCGTACCAGCGCACTCGCTGCACTCGACCCGCACACCCAGGCGCGGCTCACCGCCTACGCCCGCGCGATGACGAACATCGATCGCGACAAGCTCTTCGAGTCCACGCTTCGCGCAGCCCTCCACGCCGCCGCCGAAAGCTCGAAGTAGCACACAGTGACCCTCCGCCGGCGCGCCCGCTTGGTCCCGCTTCATCGGCTCACGTCCGGTTCCGGATGCAGGTCACTGTGTGCGCTACTTCGGCTTTGGAGTTAACCGGTTGGGGGCGTGGCGGAGTGTGGGGAACGATTGGCCCCATGCCCGATGTGACGGAGTGGATGCTCGATCCCGAGGTCGCCTACCTCAATCACGGTGCGTTCGGCGCGTTGCCGAAACCGGTCGCTGCGGCGGCCGCCGAGCTGCGAGCGCAGATGGAGGCGAACCCGGCGTCGCTTCTCGCGCGCAACCTGCCCAAGAAGCTCGACCACGTGCGCGAGCTGGTGTCAGCGCTGCTGGGCGGCGACCCCGCGGGCGCCGTCTTCGTCCCCAACGCGACCACCGGAACCGCGACCGTGATCGCGTCTCTCGAGTCCTCCTTCTCCCCCGGCGACGAGCTGCTGACGACGGATCACCGGTACGGCGCGGTGACGGCACAGTTCGCGCGAAGCGCCGAGAAGTACGGCACGACACCCGTCGTGGCGCACGTCCCGCTCGATGTGAAGAGCGCAGACGAGGTCGTGGCCGCCCTCGTCGAACGGATCACGTCACGAACCAGGCTGCTCGTCGTCGACTCGATCGCATCGTTGTCCGGTTTCGTGTTCCCGGTCGCCGACATCGTTGCCGCAGCGCACGAACGTGGGGTTCCCGTCCTCGTCGACGCGGCGCACGCGCCGGGCCAGATCCACGTCGATCTTGCGCGAATCGGCGCGGACTTCTGGGTGGGCAACCTGCACAAGTGGGTCTGCTCGCCACGGGCCGCGGCGTACCTGCACATCGCGCCGCAGTGGCGCGACGCCGTTCGTCCGTTCGTCGCGTCGCACGGCTTCGGCAAGGGCTTTCATGACGCCTTCGACTGGACGGGCACCTTCGACCCGGTCAACCTCCTCGCCGTACCCGCCGCCTTCGGCTTCTGGTCGACCCAGGGTGGATGGGACGAGGTACGCCGGCGCCAACAAGAGATCGTCGACGACGGCGCGAAGCGGGTTGCGGCGGCCTTCGACACGACGTCGCCGATCGACGAGCAGTTCCGCGCGGCGATGCGGATCATCGAGTTGCCCGTGCAGCTCGATGCAACCGCCGCGCGTCAGGTCGAGACGCGACTCGCCGACGAGTACCGGATCGAGATCTCGCTGATGCCGCTGCACGACAAGAGCTGGGCGCGCGTGTGCGGTCAGGTCTACAACACGCCCGACGACTACGACCGCCTCGCGGCGGCGCTGCCAGAAGTACTACAAGCCGAGGAGTGACTCGATCCCGACGGTGAGACCAGGGCGCGAGGAGACGCCGCGAACCGCGAGCAGCACACCTGGCATGAACGACTCGCGCGACAGCGAGTCATGGCGAATCGTCAGCGTCTCGCCGTGACCACCGAGGAGCACCTCCTGGTGCGCGACGAGGCCGGCGAGCCGTACGGCGTGGATCCGCACGTGGTCGACCTCCGCGCCGCGCGCGCCGTCGAGCGACTCTGACGTCGCGTCGGGTGAGGCCTCGCCGCGGCGCGCCTCCCCGATCATCTCCGCGGTACGCCGCGCGGTGCCGCTAGGAGCATCGATCTTGTTCGGGTGGTGCAGCTCGATGATCTCCACCGACTCGAAGTGAGGTGCGGCGGCGGCGGCGAAGCGCATCATGAGCACCGCGCCGATGCCGAAGTTCGGCGCCACCAGGACGCCGACGCCCGAGCTCGCCGCAACCAGCTTCTCGACCTCGGCGAGCCGTGCGTCGTTGAAGCCGGTCGTCCCGACGACGGTGTGCAGACCATGCTCGACGCACCACTCGAGGTTGCCCATCACGGCACCCGGAGTAGTGAAGTCGACGACAACCTCCGCCGCAGCCAGCGGCCCGCGGTCCTCACCGACATCGACCGCCGCAACCAGCTCGAGGTCCTCCGCCGCGTCGACCGCGCGGCAGACCTCGGCACCCATCCGGCCCTTCGCGCCGAGCACCCCGACCTTGATCATGCTGCGAACTCGTGCCCGTCGTCGTACGGACCGATGACGGCGAGCGAGGTCGGACGGGTGAACAGATCAGCGGCGACTTCCTGCACGTCGTCGAGTGTTACGGAGTCGATGGCCGCAATCACCTCGGTTACGGTCATCAGCTCGCCATACACCAGCTCGCTCTTGCCGAGCCGGCTCATCCGGGACCCGGTGTCCTCGAGACCGAGCACGAACCCGCCACGCATCTGGCCACGACCGCGCTCGAGCTCGGCGGCACTCAGACCGCTGGCCGCAACCGCGGCTAGCTCCTCACGACTGAGGTCGAGGACCTGCTTCACCCGCTTCGGATGACAGCCTGCGTAGACGCCGAACATGCCGGCGTCGGCGTAGTGCGACGCGAATGAGTACACGGAGTAGGCGAGGCCGTGGCGTTCCCGGACCGACTGGAACAACCGTGACGACATTCCGCCGCCGACGGCCGCGTTGAGCACGCCGAGCGCAAACCGGCGCTCGTCCCCGCGGGGCAGGCCGGCACAGCCGAGGACCAGGTTCGCCTGCTCGGTCTGGCGATGGACGGTCGCCGACGCGACCGTGAAGGCCGGCGTCTGCTTGCCTCTTCGGGGTTGCGCGGGCACCGCATCGACATCGATCGGGACGTGGGCGAACGCCTGCTTGACCAGGCGCACGAGCTTGGCGTGGTCGACGTTGCCCGCGGCCGTGATGACGAGCTGCTCGGGCCGATAACGGCGCCGGTAGTAGCCGTTGACCGCAGTTCGGCTCATCGCCTGGATCGTGTCGACCGAGCCGAGGACCGGACGGCCCAGCGGGTCGCTCGGCCACACGAGCGAAGCGAACTCGTCGTGCACCGAGTCCCCCGGGTCGTCGTCGTGCATGGCGATCTCCTCGAGGATCACGCCACGCTCGTTCTCGACCTCACGTGAGGACAGCACCGAAGAGGTGACCATGTCGCAGATCACATCGACCGCGATCGGTACGTCGACATCGAGCACCCGTGCGTAGAAGCAGGTGTACTCCTTGGCGGTGAAGGCATTGAGCTCGCCGCCGACCTCGTCGAGAGCCGCTGAGATCTCCAGTGCGTCGCGCCGCTTGGTTCCCTTGAACAGCAGGTGCTCGAGATAGTGCGACGCACCTGACAACGACGCCGACTCGTCACGCGATCCGACGCCGATCCAGACGCCGAAGGCAACCGAGCGCACGCCAGGGATCGCCTCCGACACGACGCGGATCCCGCCCGGCAGGACGGTGCGGCGGATCACTCCGCCGTCGTCCGCCGTCAGCAACGTGCGGGTCGACCCGGGACGCTGAGCTACCCCAGCAAGGTCGACCGGCACGTCGCGACTCTAACTACTCGGCGGCCTCGGCCTCGGCGGGCGCATCGTCGAGGACCGGCACGAGCGACAGCTTGCCGCGCGGGTCGATCTCGGCGATCTCGACCTGGACCTTCGCCCCGACCGCGAGGACGTCCTCGACGTTCTCCACTCGCTTGCCACCGGCGAGCTTGCGGATCTGCGAGATGTGCAGCAGCCCGTCCTTGCCCGGGGTGAGCGACACGAAGGCGCCGAAGGTCGTCGTCTTCACGACGGTCCCGAGATAGCGCTCGCCGACCTCTGGAAGCTGCGGCGACACGATCGAGCGGAACGCGCGAAGCGCGGCTTCAGCGGCGTCGCCACCGACCGCCGAGATGTAGATCGTGCCGTCGTCCTCGACCGTGAGGTCTGCACCGGTGTCGGCCTGGATCTGGTTGATGATCTTGCCCTTCGGCCCGATCACCTCGCCGATCTTGTCGACCGGGATCTTCTCGGTGATGATCCGCGGCGCGAACGGCGACATCTCCGCCGGAGCGTCGATCGCGTCGGCCATGACGTCGAGAATCGTCATCCGGGCGTCGCGTGCCTGCTGCAACGCGCCGGCGAGCACCGAGGCCGGGATGCCGGTGAGCTTCGTGTCGAGCTGGAGCGCCGTGACGAACTCGCGCGTGCCGGCGACCTTGAAGTCCATGTCGCCGTACGCGTCCTCCGCACCGAGTATGTCGGTGAGGGTGACGAAGTCGTCGCCGTCGTTGATCAGGCCCATCGCGATACCGGCAACCGGCGCCTTCAGCGGCACACCGGCCGCCATCAGCGACAGCGTCGACGCGCAGACCGAGCCCATCGACGTCGAGCCGTTGGAGCCGAGTGCCTCGGACACCGCGCGGATCGCGTAGGGGAACTCCTCCTTGCTCGGCAGCACCGGCACGAGCGCGCGCTCCGCGAGTGCGCCGTGGCCGATCTCGCGGCGCTTCGGCGAACCGACGCGGCCGGTCTCACCGGTCGAGTAAGGCGGGAAGTTGTAGTGGTGCATGTAGCGCTTGCGCGTCTCCGGCGAAAGCGTGTCGACGAGCTGCTCCATACGAAGCATGTTCAGCGTCGCGACGTTCATGATCTGGGTCTCGCCACGCTCGAACAGGCTCGAGCCGTGCACCCGCGGCACGACGTTGATCTCGGCGGAGAGGCTGCGGATGTCCTGCAAACCACGGCCGTCGATGCGCACGCCGTCCTTGACGACGCGCTGGCGCACATGCTTCTTGGTCACGGAGCGGAACGCCTCGCTGATCTCCTTCTCGCGGCCCTCGAACTGTGCAGCGAGCTGCTCCTTCGCGGCGTCCTTGATCCGGTCGAGCTCGGCCTCGCGGTCCTGCTTGTCCGCGATCGTCAGTGCCTTGGCAACATCAGCGCCCACCGCCGCGAGCACGGCGTCGTAGACGTCGTCCTGGTAGGCCAGGAAGACCGGGAACTCCCGGGTCTCCTTCGCGGCCTGGTCGGCCAGCTTCTGCTGCGCGGCAGCGATCTCGGCGAGGAACGGCTTCGCGGCCTCGAGACCCTGCGCGACGACATCCTCGGTCGGTGCGACTGCACCGCCGGCGACGAGCTCAAAGGTGTGCTCGGTGGCCTCGGCCTCGACCATCATGATCGCGACGTCGCCGCCCTCGACCACACGACCGGCAACGACCATGTCGAAGACGGCACGCTCGAGCTCGGAGTACGTCGGGAACGGGACCCACTCGCCGTCGATCAGCGCGACGCGGGCGCCGGCGACCGGGCCGGAGAACGGCAGGCCCGCAAGCAGCACCGAGCACGCCGCGCCGTTGATTGCGAGCACGTCGTACAGGTGGTCGGGGTGCAGCGCCAGGACCGTCGAGACGATCTGGATCTCGTTGCGAAGACCGTTCGCGAAGCTCGGGCGAAGTGGGCGGTCGGTCAGGCGGCAGGTGAGAATCGCGTCCTCGCTGGGACGCCCCTCACGCCGGAAGAACGAGCCGGGGATCTTGCCGGCGGCGTACTGCCGCTCCTCGACGTCGACCGTCAGGGGGAAGAAGTCGAACTGGTCCTTGGGGTTCTTCGACGCCGTCGTGGCCGACAGGATCATCGTGTCGTCGTCGAGGTAGGTGACCGCGGAGCCCGCGGCCTGCTGGGCCAGCCGGCCGGTCTCGAACCGGATGGTGCGCTCGCCGAGCGAGCACTTGAGAACTGCGGTGGCTGAATATGTTTCGTTGTCTGCGAGGCCCGTCACGGGCTACTCCGTTCGTCTCGGCGCCCCGACCGCCTCGCAGGGCCCGGTCATCGATCGAAGCGGACGGACTTGTGATCCGGCCGCCACTACCGAGGACCGAGGCTCGCGTTCGCGGCCGGCGCGCGGTGTGGCGATCGAGCTAGCGGCGCAAGCCGAGTCGCTCGATCAGTGCGCGGTAGCGCTGGACGTCCACCGTCTCGAGGTAACGCAGCAGCCGACGGCGACGGCCGACCAGCTGAAGCAGCCCTCGCTGCGTGTGGAAGTCGTGCTTGTGCGCCTTCATGTGTTCGGTGAGGTCGGCAATGCGCCGCGACAGCAGCGCGACCTGCACCTCGGGAGAGCCCGTGTCGCCTTCGGCGGTGGCGTATTCCTTGATGATCTCTTGCTTGACGGCGGCGTCGAGCGGCACGTGTGTTTCTCCTGTTACATCAGCCCACAGGGTTACACCGCAGGGGCAGACTCATTTAGACCGCTCAAGTGTAGCGGAAACGGGGTCAGCCGAGCGTGGAACGCGACGCGTCGACGTCGCGGTGCATCTGCTCGACGAGGTCGTCCACGTTGGCAAACCGCTCCATCCCCCGCAGCCGAGCGGCGAACTCGACGATCACATGCTCGTCGTACAGCTCCAGCTCGTGGCCGACGTCGATCGCATATGCCTCGACCCGGCGCTCGACGCCGTCGAACGTCGGGTTCGTCCCGACGCTGATCGCGGCCTTGATCCGCTGCCCCTCCGCTCGGGTGAGCCAGCCGGCGTAGACGCCGTCCTGCGGGACGGCGATCCCCTCGTCGACCTTCACGTTGGCGGTCGGGAAGCCGAGCGCCCGACCCCGGGCATCACCCCGGACCACCGGCCCTTCAACGAGGTGCAGGCGGCCGAGCGCCGACGCGGCTGCCTCGACCTCGCCGTGTACGACGAAGTCGCGAACCAGCGTGGAGGAGATCGTGCCGCCGTCGGTGAGCAGCGCGACGTCGTCGACCTCGAGGTCGTACCGGCGCAGCATCGCCGCGTCCCCCGCTGCCCGGTGACCGAAGCGGAAGTTGTGGCCGACGACGATCTGCTCTGCAGCGAGCTCGGCGATCAGGACCTGCTCGATGAACTCCTGCGGTGTCTGCAGGGACAGCTCGCGGTTGAACTGCAGGACGTGCACGTCGTCGGCTCCGTGATCGCGAAGCAGCCGGATCCGGCGGTCGAGCGTGACCAGCATCGGCGGGACGTGCCCGGGCGCGAGCACCGCGGTGGGATGGGGGTGGAACGTCACGACCACGACGCGGGCCCCACGCTGGCGGGCCGACCGCGCCGCGTGCTCCAACACGAGCTGATGACCGCGGTGCACGCCGTCGAACACCCCGATGGGGACGACGCTCTTCACGCTCACACCTACAGTCTGCCTAAACGAAGACGCACACGGGCTGCGCGACTCCGCCGCGGTCTTCCACGAGCGCGATGACGCGGCCGTCCTCAGTGAAGACGCCGGTCGTCGACGCCGCCAGCGGAAGTGCGAGCCGCTGGCCGTGGCTGATTCGAAGTGCGTCCTCATCGGTCACGGTGATCACCGGAAACGTCTTGCCCACGGCCTCGGCCAAGGATGTGGTGGTAAAGCTCCGCTCGAGCTCCTCGAGCGATCGCGCCTCGTCAACTGTGTACGGACCGCTTCTCGTACGGCGCAGTGCGGTGAGGTGCCCGCCGACGCCCAGCATGGTGCCGAGGTCCCTGGCGAGTGCCCGCACGTAGGTCCCGGTCGAGCACGTCACTCGGACGTCGAGCTCGTTTCCTCGTCGTTCGACGAGGTCGAACGCCTCGACCGTCACTCTGCGGGCCTTGAGCTCGACCACCTCACCGTCACGCGCCCTCTTGTATGCGCGGACTCCGTCGACCTTGATTGCGCTTACCGACGACGGGACCTGGTCGATGTCGCCGATCAGGGCGCTCATCGCTTGGGCGATTCGCGCGTCCTCGATGTCGGCCGCCACGCCTTCGGCGTCGGCTCCTAGGTACTCGCCGTCGGCGTCGTCCGTCGTGGTCCCTCGGCCTAGGCGGATGGTCGCGTCGTACTCCTTGTCATGGAGCGCGAGGTGACCGAGCAGTCGGGTTGCGCGCTCGACACCGAGAACGAGCACTCCGGTCGCCATCGGGTCGAGCGTGCCGGCGTGACCGACCTTGCGGGTGCCCGCGAAGCGGCGCACCTTGGCGACGACGTCGTGTGAGGTCCACCCAGCCGGCTTGTCGACGACGACCAGGCCGTCGGCTGCGCTCACTCGCCGTCGGCGTCGGGCTCGACGTCGCGATAAGGGTTGGCCTCGCCGGCAGGTACGGCGTGCTCCGCGAGCTGGTGGACACGCTCGTCTTCCTCGCGTGCCTTAGCGAGCACGTCCTCGATGTGTTTCGCGTTCTCCGGAATCGCATCGAGGACGAAGGCGACCGACGGTGTGTGCTTGAGCCCTGTCGCCCGGCCGATCGCAGTGCGAATCATTCCCTTCGACGCCTCGAGCGCCGCCGCACTGTCGGCACGCACCGTGTCGTCGCCCCACACCGTCCAGAACACGGTGGCCTCCCGGAGGTCCGGCGTGAGCCGGGCATCCGTGATGGTCACCATGCCGAGCCGCGCGTCCTTGACGTGGTGCTCGACTGCCTGAGCCACCACCTCGCGGACGCGCACGCTCATCCGGCGCACGCGTGCGTCGTCTGCCATTGCCAGCTACTCCGTACTAAGTGCGGGGCTTCTCGCGCATCTCGAAGGTCTCGATGACGTCCTCGACGTTGATGTCGTTGTAGCTGCCGAGGCTGATACCGCACTCGAAGCCCTCGCGGACCTCGGTCGCGTCGTCCTTGAAACGACGAAGCGTTGCGATGCTCAGGTTGTCGGCGACGACGACTCCGTCGCGAACCAGGCGAGCCTTCGAGTTCCGCACGATCGTGCCGGATCGCACGATGCAACCGGCGATGTTGCCGACCTTGCTCGACCGGAAGATCTCGCGGATCTCCGCCGTGCCGAGCTGCACCTCTTCGAACTCCGGCTTGAGCATGCCCTTGAGGGCGTTCTCGACGTCCTCGATGGCTGCGTAGATGACGGAGTAGAAGCGGACGTCGACCTTCTCGCGGTCGGCGAGCTCGCGGGCCTTGCCCTCGGGCCGGACGTTGTAGCCGATGACGACGGCGTCCGACGCGCGCGCCAGGTTGATGTCGTTCTCGGTGATCGCACCGACACCGCGGCCGATGATCCGCAGCGACACCTCGTCCTCGGCGCCGACGTCGATCTTGAGCAAGGCGTCCTCAAGGGCTTCCACCGAACCGGAGACGTCACCCTTGAGGATCAGGTTGAGCTGAGTGACCTCGCCCTGCTGGATCCGCTCGAGCACGTCCTCCAGCGTCATGCGGCCGCGACCCTTCGCCAGCTCGGCGAAGCGCTCGCGCGCCTGCCGCTGCTCGGCGATCTGACGAGCGACCCGGTCCTCCGGCACGACGAGGAAGTTGTCGCCGGCGCCGGGGACGCTGGTGAAGCCGAGCACCTGGACCGGACGCGACGGTGAGGCCTCTTCGACCTGGTCGCCGTTGTCGTCGAGCATCGCGCGGACGCGTCCGAACGCGTCACCCGCGACGATCGAGTCGCCGACCCGCAGCGTGCCGCGCTGGATCAGCACGGTGGCAACCGGGCCCCGGCCCTTGTCGAGGTGTGCCTCGATGGCGACACCTTCGGCAGCGCGGCTCGGGTTCGCCCGAAGGTCGAGCGCGGCGTCGGCGGTGAGCGCGATGCCCTCGAGCAGCTCGGGGATGCCGGTGCCGGTACGCGCCGAGACGTCGATGAACAGCGTGTCGCCGCCGTACTCCTCCGCCACCAGGCCGTACTCGGTGAGCTGCTGGCGCACCTTCGCCGGGTTGGCGTCCTCCTTGTCGATCTTGTTGACCGCGACGACAACCGGCACGTCCGCTGCCTGGGCGTGGTTGAGCGCCTCGATGGTCTGCGGCATGACACCGTCGTCAGCCGCGACGACGAGTACGGCGATGTCCGTGACCTGCGCGCCACGTGCACGCATGGCGGTGAACGCCTCGTGACCCGGGGTGTCGATGAAGGTCAGCGTGCGGTCGTTGCCCTCGACCGTGGCATGCACCTGGTAGGCACCGATGTGCTGGGTGATGCCGCCGTGCTCGCGGGCCACGATGTCGGTCTGCCGGATGGCGTCCAGCAGCTTCGTCTTTCCGTGGTCGACGTGACCCATGACGGTGACGACCGGCGCGCGCGGCACGAGGTCGGCCTCGTCCTCCTCGGCGTCGAACTCGAGGTCGAAGCGCGACAGGATCTCGGCGTCCTCTTCCTCGGGCGTGACGATCCGCACGTCCCATCCGAGCTCGGTGCCGAGCAGCTGCAACGTCTCCTCAGGAGCCGACTGCGTCGCTGTCACCATCTCGCCGAGCTGCGTGAAGACGACCTGCACGAGCGAGCCGGGGTTGGCCCCGATCCGGTCGGCGAAGTCCGCGAGGCTCGCGCCGCGGGGCAGGCGAATCTGCTCGCCGTTGCCGCGGGGGACGGAGACGCCGCCGATCGTCGGCGCCTGCATGTTGTCGAACTCTTGGCGGCGCTGCTTCTTGGACTTGCGGCCACGGGCCGGGCGACCGCCCGGACCGCGACCGAACGCACCCTGGGTCGGCGCACCGCGGCCTCGGCCGCCGGGGCCGCCGGGACGGCCACCGAAGCCACCACCGCCACCGCCGGGGCCGCCGGGACGGCCACCGAAGCCACCGCCGCCGGGACCGCCCTGACCACCGCCGGGACGCCCGCCGAAGCCGCCGCCCTGTCCGGGACGACCGCCGCCGCCGGGGCCGCCCGGGCCACCCGGCCGCATCGGCCGCGGCGGCATCATGCCCGGACCCGGACGCATGCCGCCGGCGCCGCCGGGCCGCGGCGGCATCATGCCGGGAGTGCCTCCCGGACCCTGCCGCTGCGGAGGGGCCGCCGGCCGGTCCCGAGTCGTGAAGGGGTTGTTGCCGGCCGGTCGCTGCGTGAAGGGGTTGTTGCCGGCCGGTCGGGGGGCGGCCGGGCGCGGAGGCAGAGAGCTCGGCGGGAGGCTGCTCGGCGCCGCGGGTGCTGCCGGCGGCTCGGCCAGAGCAGCGGGTGCAGCCGGCGTCTCGAACGCCGGCTCCGGCTCCTTCGGAGCCTCCGGCGCCTCGGCGACCGGCGTGGGTGCCGCGGGCGCCTCAGGCTCGGGCGCGGCGGCGGCTGCCTTCTTCTTCGGCGCGGGCTTCTCAGCCTCGGCCACCGGCGGGAAGGCAGCGAAGACCTTGGCGACGACCGGCGCCTCAACCGTGGAGGACGGGGTCTTGACGTACTCGCCGTTGTTGTTGAGCCACTCGATCAGCTGCTTGCTCGGCATGCCGATCTGCTTGGCGAGTGCGGATACTCGCTCCTTGGCCACAGACTCTCCGTTTCGTGGCCCACGGAGGGAATCCGCAAGCCGTTGTCAGTGCAGGGTCGTACTCATCGGTGCTGGCTCATCGAGCGCTCATCGTTCGTTCCGTCCCGTAACAGCGGTTATGTAGGCGTCGAGCCCGGCGGTGTCGAGTGGCCCCGGGAGCCGTAGGGCCCGCGGAAACGCTCGGCGACGCTCTGCCAGCGCGAGACATGCCGGATCGAGATGCAGGTGAGCCCCGCGCCCCGGCGACGTGCCTCGCGGGTCCGGGGTCAGGGTCCCCTCGACCGCAACGACGCGCACTAGTTCTGACTTTGCGGCCTTGACCCGGCACCCGACACACGTTCGGACCGGCTCCCGGCTGCGAGCCGCCGTCAAGTCTAGCCCTGATCGTCAGGACGGATGTCGATCCGCCAGCCGGTCAGCCGGTTCGCCAGGCGGGCGTTCTGCCCTTCCTTGCCGATCGCGAGGGACAGCTGGAAGTCCGGTACGACGACGCGCGCGGCTTTGGTTGCGGCGTCAACGACCGTGACGCTCACGACCTGCGCCGGGGAGAGCGCGTTGCCGACGAAGGCGGCGGGGTCCTCGGCCCAGTCGACGATGTCGATCTTCTCGCCGTGCAGCTCGGTGACCACCGCGCGCACCCGCGCGCCCATCGGGCCGATGCACGCCCCACGCGCACGGACCGATGCGGAGTTGGACCGCACCGCGACCTTGGTGCGGTGACCGGCCTCACGAGCGATCGCGGCGATCTCGACGGTGCCGTCGGCGATCTCCGGGACCTCCATCGCGAACAGCTTCTTGACCAGGTTCGGATGGCTCCTGGACAGCGTGACCTGCGCGCCGCGCATGCCGCGGTTGACGCTGACGACGAGGCAGCGCAGCCGCTCGCCGTGGACGTAGCGCTCCCCCGGGACCTGCTCGGCGGGCGGCAACACGCCCTCGAGGTCACCGAGGTCGACCAGGACCGGACCGCCTTCGCGCATGCCCGAGTGGTGCTGGATGACGCCGCTGACGAGGTCGCCCTCCTTGCCGACGTACTCGCCGTACGTCGTCTCCTGGGCGTGGTCGCGCAGGCGGGACATGATCACGTGCTTGGCGGTCATCGCCGCGATCCGGCCGAAGTCACCAGGCGTGTCGTCGTACTCGCGGACGACCTGACCCTCCTCGTCGACCTCTTGCGCGAACACGGTGACCTCGCCGGTCTTGCGGTCCAGTGCGACGCGAGCGCGCGGCTGGGCGCCTTCGGTGCGCTCGTAGGCGGCGAGCAGCGCCTGCTCGAGCGCCTCGACCACGGTCTCGAGCGAGACGTCCTTCTCCCGGACCAGGCTCTTCAGCGCGGTGATGTCGATGTTCATCGGGAGAACTCCACGATGACCTTGCCGCTGCCGAGGTCGCTGTACCCGATCTCGGTTCGAGCGCCGTTCACCTCGACGGCTACGCCGTCATCGGTCACCTCGACGATCCGGCCTTTGAACGACTCGGTTTCCACCAGCCTGCCGACGTTGCGGCGCCAGTGGCGTGGCTCGGTGAGCGGGCGGTCCACGCCCGGTGACGTCACCTCGAGCGTGTAGGCAGCCTCGCCGAACGCATCGGCGGCGTCGAGCGCCTCCGACACCGCGCGCGAGATGTCGGCCACCGCGTCGAGGTCGATCCCGCCGTCACGATCGACCACGATCCGGACCACGCTGCGGCGACCCGCCGAGGACACGACGAGGTCCTCCAGGTCGTAGCCGGCCGATGTCACGACCGGCTCGACTGTCGGGCGCAGCGAAGCTGCGGTCGTCGCCGCCATGAGGCGAAGATTAGTGCGAATGGCACACTGGGCGCGGTGAAATCCGCCGCTGCGATGTCCCGGCGGTCGCTCCTCGGCCTCGCCGCGCTCGGCCTCGCCGCGTGCAAGAAGGGCTCGTCGCCTCCGACACCTCGTGTCGATCCGGACGCCACCGCGCTTGCAGCTGCTCGAGACGGTGAGCTGACCCTCATCAGGTCATGCGAGGCAGTCGGCTTCACCGCGGACCAGAACATCCATACGGCTCACTTCAAGGCGTTGGGCGGCGTCTTCCCGTCCGCGCCTGTGATGCCCAAGCTGCTCCAGACAGACGAGATCCAATCGGCGGTTCGCGGCTCCGTCGCCTCGCTTCGTGGCGCTGCCGTTGCCGCCATCGACGGCGATCACGCGGCTCGCTTCGCCAGCATCGCGGCCTCGCACGAGGTGATGGCCGGTGAGTGAGCTCGTCGCGCTGAAGCAGGCCCTGGCCACCGAGCAGGCGGTGGTCTACGGCTACGGCGTCGCGGGTGCACATCTCAGAGGTGCCGACCGCAAGCTGGCTGCTTCCCGCCTCGTGACTCACCAGAACCTGCGCGACCAGCTGGCAGCGCAGATCACGGCACTCGGTGCCGTTGCTCCGGCAGCACTGCCGGCGTACCAGCTGCCGTTCCCCGTGACCGACGCCGCAACGGCGCGTCAGCTGGCCGCCCACCTGGAAGACGGCGCTGCGGGTGCGGCGTGGGATCTTGCTGCCGCGACCGCTGCGCGGTCGACCTCGCGCGACATTGCTGTCGGCTGGCTCTCCGACGCGGCCGTTGCTGCGTCGCGTTGGGGTGCTGCGCTCCCGGCGTTGCCGGGTGGCGCTAGCTGAGCTCTTCGACTGCCGTTGCGAGTGCGACCGTCCGGCGTTCGCCGGTCTTGCGGTCCTTGACCTCGATGTTGCCGTCGACGAGCGCCTTGCCGACCACGACGATCGTGGGCATTCCGAGCAGGTCCGCGTCGGCGAACTTCGCTCCGGCGGAGCCGTCACGGTCGTCGAGCAGGACCTTGTGGCCCGCAGCCTCGAGGTCGTCGGCGAGCTTGGTAGCGGCATCGAGCTGCTCGGTGCCCTTGCCGACGGGCACGATGTGGATGTCGTACGGCGCGATGGACGCCGGCCAGCACAACCCTGAGTCGTCCAGCGTCTGCTCCGCGACGGCCGCAACGGCGCGGCTGACACCAACGCCGTAGGAGCCCATCGTGACGCGGATCGGCTCTCCCTCGGGTCCCTGCGCGTCGAGACCGAACGCATCGGCGTACTTCTTGCCGAGCTGGAAGACATGGCCGATCTCGATGCCGCGCGCGATCGACAGCTCACCACCGCAACGGCCGCACCGGTCACCGTCGCGGATCTCGACCGCGCCGATCTCACCGGCCGGCTCGAAGTCGCGCCCGCGGACGACGTTGGCCGCGTGCTTGCCGCTCTCGTTCGCTCCGGTGACCCACGCACTTCCCGGCACGACAATGGGATCGACGAGGTAACGAACGCCCCACTCGGCGAGGTGTTGCGGGCCGATGTAGCCCGGGACGAGGTCCGGCGCGGTCCTGATCAGCTCCGCGTCGGCGACCTCGACCTCGACCGGCTCGAGCTGCCCGGCGAGCCGCTTCATGTCGACCTCCCGGTCGCCGGGCACGCCGACAACGAGCAGCTCCCACTTGCCCCCCGGCTCGCGCGTCTTCAAGACGACGTTCTTCAGCGTGTCGGCAGCGGTGATCTGCTCGTCTCGACGCTCGTTGACCACCTCAACGAGCGTCTCGATGGTTGGGGTGTTCGGGGTGTCGAGCACCTCGCTCGGCGGCTTTCCGTGCGGGTCCTCCGCCTCCGGCGTTCGGATCTCGACGGCTTCGGTGTTGGCCGTGTAGTCGCAGCTCGCGCACTGCACGAAGGTGTCCTCGCCGAACTCCGCGGGCGCGAGAAACTCCTCGCTCGCTGAGCCGCCCATCGCGCCCGAGACGGCGAACGCGATGCGGTAGTCCAGGCCCAGTCGGCCGAAGATCCTCTGGTAGGCGCCGCGATGCGCGTCGTACGACGCCTGCAAGCCGGCGTCGTCAAGGTCGAACGAGTACGAGTCCTTCATGACGAACTCGCGGCCGCGGAGCAGGCCGGCACGGGGGCGGGCCTCGTCGCGGTACTTGGTCTGGATCTGATACAGCGACACCGGGTAGTCGCGGTACGAGGACAGCTCGCTCTTCACGAGCAGCGTGAACATCTCTTCGTGCGTCGGGCCGAGCAGGTGCTCTGCTCCCTTCCGGTCCGCCAGCCGGAACAGCGTGTCGCCGTAGGCGGTCCAGCGACCGCTCGACTCGTAGATCTCGCGCGGGAGCAGCGCCGGGAACTGCACCTCCTGCGCGCCGATCCGGTTCATCTCCTCGCGGACGACGGCGGCGACGTTGTCGAGGATCTTCTTGCCCAGGGGCAGCCATGTGTAGATACCCGGTGACACGCGGCGGATGTAACCGGCACGCACGAGCAGCCGGTGGCTCGGCAGCTCCGCGTCAGCCGGATCGTCGCGCAGCGTACGAAGGAACAGCTGCGTCATCCGCGTCACCATGCGAACAACCCTAGATGGCGGTGTCGCTCCGATATTTCAAACACGCGACCTTGACCTCGCCGACGTCGTACAGCGGCGGGTCGATCAGGTCGTCACGGAAGTCGACCGTCACCGAGTCGCCGTCCGGGCGAACATTGCGAACCCCGCGCCACAGCGGCTCGGTGGGATTCTCCTGCCGGATCCGCTCGAGCAGCGCCTCGACGTCCTTGCCCGAGCCGCCTGGTCCCGCGGCAAGCCTCGCACTTGTCGCGGGCCTGTCGACGTTCTCGAGACTCCCGATCACCGCGCGTTCCTGCTCGTAGGTCTCGGCGGGACGCGACGTCCAGTGCCGCTCGAGCAGATCCGCGAGGTCGCGGCTCTCCCACCCGCACTGCTCGAACGCGATTGGGCACCTCGGGTGGAACGAGCAGCCCAACGGCGGGCTTGCCGCATCCGGCACCTCGCCTCGCGGCAGGTCCCGGGGCACGGCACGAGACGGGTCGGGCTCGGGAATCGCGCGAAGCAGCGCTTGGGTGTAGGGGTGACGCGGGTCGGCGTAGATCTGCTCCGCGGGTCCGTACTCGACCACCCGGCCGAGGTACATGATCGCGATCGTGTCGCAGAAGAACTTCGCGGTCGCGAGATCGTGCGTCACATAGAGGTAGGTGAGGCCGAGATCGCGCTTGAGGTCGAGCATCAGCTCGAGGATGCGGGCTCGAACGCTCATGTCGAGCATCGAGACGGGCTCGTCCGCCACGAGCAGGTCAGGGCCGCAGATCACGGCGCGGGCAAGCACCGCGCGCTGCTTCTGACCGCCGGAGAGGTCACCGGGGAACTTGGACATGTAGCGCTCGGCGGGTGCCAGGCCGACCCGTTCGAGCGCCTCAGCGACGCGCGTCTCGCGCTCGTCCTTGTCGCTCGCGAGCTTGTGGATCTGAAGCGGATGGCCGACTGCCTGCGCGATCGTCATCGCGGGGTTGAGTGACGCGTTGGGATCCTGGAACACCATCTGCATCCGCCGTCGAAGCGGGCGTAGGCGCGACTCGCGCAGGCTTGTCACGTCAAGGCCGTCGAAGCGAACCGTGCCGCTCGTCACGGGCACCGTGCGCAGTGCAGCGCGGCCGAGCGTCGTCTTGCCGCTGCCGGACTCCCCCACGACACCCAGCACCTCGCCGCGGCGCAGCGACAGCGTCACCCCGTCGACCGCCTTCACCGACCCGACGTCGCGACCTGCCATTCGCTGCAGGAAGCTTCCGCGCAGCCCGAAGTGAACTCGAACGTCGTCGAGCTCGAGCAGCGGAGCTTCGCTGCGCGGCGCGTCAGACATGGAGCCAGCATTCAACGGGGTGACCGCCGCCCAGCTCGACCGGCTGCGGGAACCGTTCAGCGCAGACAGCCATGACGTCGGGGCAGCGCGGATGGAACCGGCAGCCCGACGGCGGTGCCAGCAGGTCCGGCGGCGAGCCCTCGATGTAGTGCAACCCGCTCGTCGTAAGGCTGATCGTGGATGCCAGCAGCTCGCGCGTGTAGGGGTGCTGCGGCTCCGCGAAGACGCTCGACACCGGTCCCTGCTCGACGATTCGCCCGGCGTACATCACGGCGATGCGATCACAGGCCTCGGCCACGATTCCGAGGTTGTGCGTGATGAACAGGATCGAGGTGTCGAAGCTGCGCTTGATGTCAGCCAGGATCGCGAGGATCTGCGCCTCGACGAGGACATCCAGGGCGGTTGTCGGCTCGTCCGCGACGACGAATCGCGGGTTCAGCACGAGGGCGAGCGCGATGAGGATCCGCTGCCGCATCCCACCTGAGAACTCGTACGGGTAGTTGTCGAACCGCGTCGGAGGGATGCCCATCTTGCCGAGGACATCGAGCGAGCGACGGCGGATCTCCGCATCGCTGAGCTGCGGCTCGTGGGTTCGCAACGCCTCAGCGAAGTGCGCGCTGACACGCATCAGCGGGTCGAGCCGTGTCATCGGCTCCTGGAAGATCATGCCGAGCGACGGCCCCCGCAGCCAGCGCAAGTCCTCGGGCGCGAGAGTAACCAGGTTCTGCCCCTCGAACTCCGCGATGCCGTCGCTGCGCGCGCCGGGCGGCAGCAGTCCGAGCAGGCCGCGCGCGAGCGTCGACTTGCCGCAGCCGGACTCACCGACGACACCGAGTGTCTCGCCCTGTCGGACATCGAGGGAGACGCCGTCGACGGCTTGGACCGGACCCCGCTCGGTGCCGTACCAGACCCGCAAGTCACGCACCTTGATGACCGGGACTCCGGGCGCCTCGGGAGCCAACGCAGGTTCCTGGTCGGTCTTCGACATTGTCATGTCACTGAACCGTCGTTGGCGCAGCAGCGGGTTGATCGAGTCGTTGAGGCTCTCGCCGACGAGGGTCAGGCCCGTCACCAACAGGATGATGGCGAGACCTGGGAACAGTCCGGTCCACCAGTAGCCGGCCTGGGCGTCGTCGATGCCTCGTGAGATGTCGTAGCCCCACTCCGCGGCCGCGGACGGGTCGATCCCGATTCCCAGGAAGGACAGCGCGGCCAGGGTGAGAATCGCGTCCGCCGCGTTGAGCGACGCGATGACCGGGACCGACTGGACGACGTTGGTGAAGACGTAACGGCGAATCACGGTGCGGGGTCGTGCGCCGAGGACCCGGCCCGCCTCGACGTACGGCTCCTCGCGAACCGACAGGACGCTGTTGCGCACGACCCGGAAGTACTGCGGGATGTAGATGACGGTGATCGCGATGGCCGCAGTCGCGACACCCCCGCCAATCGATCCTTGCAGCAGGAACGCGATGACGATCGCGAGCAGCAGGTACGGGAAGGCGATCAGCGAGTCGTTGATCAGCACGAGGATCCGGTCGAGCCAGCCGCCGAAGTAGCCGGAGATCAACCCGAGCGGGACGCCGACGGCGACGCTCAGGACGAGTGCAAGCACGACCACCTCGAGCGAGGTACGCGCTCCCCAGATCACGCGGGACAGCACGTCGTCGGACTGCACGGTCGTGCCGAGCAGGTGGTGCATCGACGGCGCGGCCTGCTGAGGGAAGCGAATTCCGTGATCCAGGTACTGGTTGAACCCGTAAGGCGCGATCAACGGCGCGAAGATCGCCAGCACCACGAACAACCCGGTCAATGACAGGCCGACCCACAGGAGCACGCGAGGCAGGCCGCGCGCGGCGAACAGTGGGGCGAGCATCCGCCGAAGGCCGCGCATCAGAACCTCACCCGCGGATCGATCCAGGCGTTGACGACGTCGATCAGCAAGCTGATCACGACCACGGAGAGCGTGAACGCGGTGACGATGCCCTGCACGGCGGTGTAGTCGCGAGACTCCAGGTAGAAGACGAGCCGGTTGCCGATCCCGGGCCAGTTGAAGGTCTGCTCGGTGAGAACGGCCCCGGACATGAGCAGGGCCGCCTGCAGACCGGTGATGGTCACGATCGGGACCAGGGCGTTGCGCAGCGCGTGCCGGACCACTACGCCGCGCTCGCCGATGCCGCGCGCCCGAGCCGCTTCGATGTAGTCACCGCGCAGGGTCTGGATCACGTTCACGCGAACCAACCGGATCACGACGCCCGAGATGGTCAGTCCGAGCACGCAGGCCGGCAGGACGAGGTGCTTGAGCAGATCGGGGAGCGCACTCCACTTGCCGTCGATCATCGCGTCGAGAATCAGCAGGTTGGTGTGTGACTTGATGTCGAGCTGGGTGACCACGCCGGCCTGGCTCGTCGTGGGCAACCAGCCGAGCACGTGCCCGAACAGCTCCTGCGCGAGCAGCCCGAGGAAGAACACGGGTGCGGCGTAGATCACGATGCCGAACATCCGCGAGGAGACATCCACCCACGTGTCGCGCATTCGGCCGGCGAGCAGCCCGAGCGGGATCCCGACCATGACCGCGACGAACATCGCGGCGATCGTCAGCTCGAGCGTCGCCCCGCCGTTCTGCTCGATGATCTGGGTGACCGGCCGGTTGTCGGTGATCGTCGTGCCGAAGTTCCCGCTGAAGACCTGCTTGAGGTAGTCGCCGTACTGCACGATCAGCGGCTTGTTGAACCCCGCCTGCGCCTCTCGCACCTTCAGCGCGGCCGGCGTGAGGTGAGCACCCACGGAGGCCGCGATCGGGTTGCCGGGTGCAACCCGCATCAAGAGGAAGACGATGGTGAGCAGGATGAACACCATCGGTACGACCAGGAGCAGCCGCGTCAGGATGTAGCGACGCAGCGACCCTGTGTTCTTTGACGCAGAGCCGGACGACACCTAAAGCGCTTCAGGCAGCTCGATCAGCTCTTGCCGACCATCCAGAACCGGAACGTGTACGACGGGTCCAGCGTCTGCTGCACGCCGGTGATGCCGGAGTGCACCGCTGCAACCTGACCGCCCTGCCAGATCGGGACGACCGGCACGGTCTGCGCGAGCACGGTCTGCATGGTCGCAAAGTCGGCCAGGCGCTTCGTGTTGTTCGTCTGCGCCTGCTCTGCACTGATCAAGTGCGTGACCTGGCTGTTGCAGTAGCTGTCGTCCAGGAACGACGCCTTGTCGCAGCCGAAGAACGGCGCCGTGTAGTCGTCCGCGTCCGGGTAGTCCGGGAACCAGCCGAACAGGAACACGCCGTAGCCGTTGGACAGAGCGGACTTCTCGTACGTCGCCCACTCAGCGGTCTGCAGCTTGACCTTGAACAGCCCGCTTGCGTTGAGCTCACGCATGAGCTCGGTGGCAAGGTCCGCATCGTTGTAGTGGTTGACGTTGTACCAGAGCGTGAACGACACCGGAGTGGTCACACCGGCCGCGGCCAGCGTCGCCTTCGCCTTCGCAACGTTCGGACCCGCGCCATACGCCGTCTTCAACGCTTCGGTGGCCCCGTTGAGACCTTGCGGCACGATCGAGTACGCGGGCTGGACGGTGCCTCGGTACACCTGCGAGGCGATTGTCGACCGGTCGATGACCTGTGCGGCCGCCTGCCGGATCGCGAGGCCCTTGGCATCCGTGGTGCCCGGCCCGAGCTTCTCGTTGAAGACCAGGTAGCGGATCTCGATGCCCTTGCCCTGCACGAGGGAGATGCCCGACGAGCCCTGCAGCGCCTGCAGCTGCGTCGGCGAGAGCGTGCGGTAAGCGATGTCGACCGTGCCGGATTGCGCGTCCGAGACGAGCGTCGAGGCATCTTGCTCGTACTTCACGATGAACTTCGAGTTGTTGAGCTGGTCAGTCCCGCCGTAGTGCGGGTTGGGAGTGAACTCCGCGACCTGGTTCGGTGTATAGCTGGACAGCTGGTACGGGCCGGAGCCGATGACCTTGCCGTCGGCGAGCAGCTTGTTGGCCGGGAAGACCTTCGAGTCGACAATCGCGCCGGCCGCCGTCGTCAGGACGTACGGCCACGCGGCGTCCGGCGCCTTGAGCGTGAACGTCACCGTGTTGCCCGATGCGGTCACCTTCTTCATCGGGCCGAAGAGGCTCGCCGGACCATCCGGGCTGTTGATCTTGAGAACGCGGTTGAAGGAGTAGACGACGTCCTGCGCAGTAAGCGGGTCCCCGTTGGAGAACGTCTGACTGCCGACCAGGGAGCAGACGTAGGTCGTCGTGCCGTGCCACGCGCACTTCGCGGCCTCAGGCGCGATGTTGCTCGTGCCGGCAGGCACTTGCAGCAGTGTTTGGTAGACGTTGTACATCAGCGTCCACGAAGGCAGGTCGTAGGCGCCCGCCGGGTCTGCGGAGACGATCGTGTCGGTTGTCCCGAGCACAACCGTCGGCTTCGAGCCGGTCGATCCCCCACCGCCGGGGCTGGTGGTGCCCCCGCTGCTGCTGGAACCACACGCCACCGCGCCGAGAACCAGCGCAAGACCGACCGCTCCGAAACCGACTTTCCGCATGCGACGACTCCTTATGACGCGATACGCCGCATCCAATCGAATCTTGCGACTCAAAACAAGATCGAGGCGAATACTCCTACCTCGGTGAACCCCACGCGCTCGTAGGCGCGCCGCGCAGGTGCGTTGAAGTCGTTCACGTACAGCGACACCACCGGGGCGACGTCGCGGAGGCATGACGCGACGACAGCAGCCATGCCGGGAACCGACAGCCCGCGGCCGCGCAGTCGCGGATCCACCCACACGCCCTGCACCTGACAGGCGGCGTTCGTTGCGGCGCCGATCTCCGCCTTGAAGACAACGCGCTCGTCCTCGAAGCGCGCAAACGCCCGACCACTGCTGACGAGCTCGCGCACCCTCGCGCGGTACAGCACGCCGCCGTCGCCCGCCACCGGCGACACGCCGACCTCCTCGGTGAACATCGCGATGCTCGCCGGGAGCAGGATCTCGAGCTCGTCGAGTCGCACTCGTCGTACTGCCGTGTCCGGCGGGATCGGTGAGTACGCGGTCGTCATCATGAGCGGCTGACGCATCCGGACCTCACGAGCCGGGCCCCAGTGCGGCTCGAGCCTTTCCCACATGACGGACACCAGATCAGCGGGGCCGACGATCGACGAGCAGCGCCGGCCCTGCCGTGCGGCATGATCGGCGAAGGCATGGACGGCGTCGCAGTCCGACCCGATAGGGATCAGGTTGGCGCCGGCATAGCAGAGCGAGGTCGGCCGGCTGCCCTTGCCGTAACCCCACACCTGCGCGCCCAGCCGCTCCGGAGCGAGTCCCGCGGCGTGGACACGAGAGGCCACGAAGACGTTGCCGACCGGGTCGGCATCGAGCAGGTCGAGGACGGCAGACAGGTCCCTGTCGTCGAGGACGCTCAGCATCGCCGACCGCGCCGCTTACCCGATCGAGACGCTGGGCTCGCCGGATTCGACGCCGTCGGCTTCCATCTCCTCGGCGAGTCGCATGGCCTCCTCGACCAGCGTCTCGACGATCTGGGCCTCCGGAACCGTCTTGATGACCTCGCCCCTGACGAAGATCTGGCCCTTGCCGTTGCCCGACGCGACGCCCAGATCGGCCTCCCGCGCCTCACCGGGTCCGTTCACGACGCAACCCATGACAGCAACCCGCAACGGGACCGTCATGCCCTCGAGCCCGGCCTGCACCTTGTCCGCCAGGGTGTACACGTCGACCTGTGCGCGTCCGCAGGACGGACACGACACGATCTCGAGACGGCGCCGGCGCAACCCGAGCGACTCGAGGATCGCGATCCCGACCTTGACCTCTTCGACCGGCGGCGCGGACAGCGACACCCGAATCGTGTCACCGATCCCTTCGGCGAGCAACGCACCGAACGCGACCGCCGACTTGATCGTGCCCTGGAACAGCGGACCGGCTTCAGTCACGCCGAGATGAAGCGGGTAGTCACAACGCTCGGCGAGCAGCTGGTACGCCGAGACCATCACCACTGGGTTGTGGTGCTTGACCGAGATCTTGATGTCGCGGAAGCCGTGCTCCTCGAACAGTGAGCACTCCCAGAGGGCGCTCTCGACCAGCGCCTCCGGCGTCGCGCTGCCGTGCTTCTCGAGAAAGCGCTTGTCGAGCGACCCGGCATTGACGCCGATCCGGATCGGAATCCCGGTCGCCTTGGCCGCCTCGGCGACCTCCTTGACCCGGCCGTCGAACTCCTTGATGTTGCCGGGGTTCACGCGAACTGCGGCGCATCCGGCATCGATCGCGGTGAAGATGTAGCGCGGCTGGAAGTGGATGTCCGCGATCACCGGGATCTGGGAATGCTTGGTGATCTCCGGAAGTGCGTCCGCGTCGTCCTGGCTCGGCACTGCTACTCGCACGATCTGGCAGCCCGCCGCGGTCAGCTCTGCGATCTGCTGCAGCGTCGCGTCGACGTCTACCGTCTTGGTCGTCGTCATCGACTGCACGCTGACCGGTGCGTCGCCGCCGACCGCCACGTTGCCCACGTGGATCTGCCGACTGGATCGGCGAGGAGCGAGGCTCATTTGTCCTTCTACTGCAGGCTGATCGGGTTTGTGATGCCGGCGTAGAGCAGGATCAGCGACAGCCCCACGAATACCGCAAACACAGCGTAGGTCACGGGTAGCACCTTCATGATGTCCACGCGACCAGGGTCTCGCCGCCCGATGACGCGATAGAGGCGAGTGCGACCTTCTTCGAAGCCGAGGATCGCGACGTGCCCGCCGTCGAAGGGCAGCAGCGGCAACATGTTGGACAGCCCGACGAACAGGTTCAGCTCGGCGAGGATCAGCACCAGCGACGCGACGATGCTGCCGAACGACGCGCCCGAGTCCGCGATCTGGCCGCTGACCCGCGCGACGTCGACGATGCTCGCGGCCGAGGTGTCGCTGCGGTGGCCCCCCGAGAGGATCTGGCCGACCTCGTGCGGCAGGCCGGCGATCGCGCTTCCGGTCGAGGACATGAAGTCGCCGAGCAGAGTGAAGGTTCGGCCGAAGGACCCACTGACCGTCACCGGCGCGGCGTGGGCCTCGGTCTCTACGCCGATCCGCCCTTGCACCTTCTTGCCGACCTGGAACGCGACCGGCGTCACCGTTGCCGACCGCGTGGCGCCGTCACGCTGATAGGTGAGGGCGACCGGCTTGCCGGGGCTGTTGCGAAGGACGCTGAGGAAGTTCGCGCCCGAGGAGTCGAGCTTGTGCCCATTGATTGCGAGCACGACGTCACCGGTTTGAAGAATCCCGTAAGCCGGAGCCGTCGGCGCGTCCTTCTTGCACGCGCCGGAACCGGAAGCAGTGATGCACTTGCTGACCGTCATCACCTGCAGACCGTCGGTTCGAACCGGGTCCTCACCGGTCGCGGCGAGCACTGCGAACACCAGCACGATGGCGATCACGAAGTGGACGAAGGAGCCCGCGCACAGGACGACCAGCCGCTTGGCGGCGGGCTGCTTGTAGAACGCCCGATCCTCGTCGGCTGGGTCGATCGGCTCCAGGGACGTCATTCCGTCGATCTTCACGAAGCCGCCGAGCGGCAGCGCCTTGACGCCGTACTCGGTCTCCCCGCGCCGGGTCGACCACAGCGTTGGCCCGAACCCGACGAAGAACCGAGACGCCTTCATCCCGAAGGCCTTGGCGGTGCTGAAGTGACCGACCTCGTGGAGCATGATCGACACGAGCAGCCCGACCGAGAACACGATCACGCCGACCGCGTAGCTCATCGCACCCCACCCGTCAGCTGCTGCGCACGCTCACGCGCCCAGCGCTCAGCCTCGTCCACCTCAGCCAGGGTAAGCCGCGATCCTGAAGACGGCCGATGCTCGCCCAGCACCTCGGCGATGGTGTCGACGATCTGCAGGAAGCCGATCCGGTCCGCAACGAACGCGGCAACCACCTCTTCGTTAGCGGCGTTGAACACCGCCGGTGCGGTGCCACCCGCCCGGCCCGCCTCGCGCGCCAGATCCACTGCTGTGAAGGTGACCGTGTCCAGCGGCTCGAACGTCCAGCTCGCCGCCTGGGTCCAGTCGTTTGCCGGTGCCGCATCAGGCACCCGCTCCGGCCATGCCAGGGCAAGCGCGATCGGCAAGTGCATGTCGGGGGGGCTCGCGACAGCAACCGTGGTGCCGTCGACGTACTCGACCATCGAGTGGACGATCGACTGCGGATGTACGACGACGTCGATCGCGTCGAACGGCACGTCGAAGAGCCAGTGCGCCTCGATCAGCTCCAGGCCCTTGTTGACCAGTGTGGCCGAGTTCAGCGTGATGACCGGACCCATGTCCCAAGTCGGGTGGGCCATCGCTTCGGCCTTCGTGACCGTTTCGAGGTCGCGTCGGCTCCGCCCTCGAAACGGACCGCCGCTAGCGGTGAGGACAAGACGACGAACGTCACTTGCCGTACCAGCCCGCAGGCACTGTGCGAGGGCAGAGTGCTCGGAGTCGACCGGCACGATCTGGCCGGGCTTCGCCCGCTCGGCGACCAGCTGGCCGCCCGCGATGAGCGACTCCTTGTTGGCCAGTGCGAGCGTCGACCCGGCGTCGAGAGCGGCCAGAGTGGGCTCGAGCCCGACGGAGCCGGTCATCGCGTTGAGGACGACATCACACGGCCAGCCGGCGACTTCCGCAGCCGCCTGCGGGCCGGCGAGCAACTTGGGCAGCCGGTAGTCGCCCGTGTCGTACCCGCGTCGCTGCGCTTCGGCGTACAGAGCAAGCTGGACGTCCTCGAGCGCCGACGGCTTCGCCACGGCAACGACGTCGGCCTCGAGCTCGACCGCCTGCTTGGCCAGCAGCTGGGGCCGATCCCCGCCTGCGGCGAGGCCGACGACGCGGAACCGATCAGGGTTGTCGCGCACCAGGTCGATCGCCTGGGTCCCGACCGATCCGGTCGAGCCCAGGATCACGATGTCGCGGGTCACGCTCCCATGATCTCAGCCGCTGTTGCGGAACGTGAGGTTGAAGTTCTGACCTGCGGTCAGCGGGCTCGCCGTGACGAGTGTCCGGCTGCCCTTGACCCATACATAGCGATGCGGGTGGTTGTCGGCCAGCGGCTTGTTGTCGATCAGCACGTTGGTGACGTGCGTCTTGGTGAACGGGTTCAGCTTGCCGTTGACGCCGTCGACGTTGACGCTGTTGTCGCCGATGAAGGTCTCGCTGCCCGACTTGCCGGCGCCGACGTGCGTCTTCGACACGTTGGTGGTCGAGTCATCGATCGTGACCCTGGTGATCTTCGTGTCGACCTTCACCGAGACGACGACGACATCGCCCGGCGACAGTGTGATCAGGCCGCCCTGCACTGTCCGGTCGTTGACGATGAACACCGATTGGTAGAAGGCATTGCCGTTCTCGCAGGCGACGCCGATGCCGCCGCCTGACGTGCGATGCGTCCCGGTCTTCGAGTTGACGTTGGAGTAGACCAGGACCGACGGGCCCACACCGCCGAACTTGTGGTCACAGGTGATCGTCGGTACGACGAAGGTCGCGGTGACGTCCTTGAGATGCACCTTCGGCTTCGACACCTCGTAGCCGGCAAAGATGGAGCTGTGCCGTGCCGGCGCAGCTGACGCGGCAGACACCGATCCAAGCAGCGCGGCGGCACTTGCGGCGGCTACGAGTGCGGTGCGCTTCATCGTGGTCCTCCAAGTCTGGGCTGACTGATCACACGACGGTGGCTGCGAGCTGGCCGCACGCGCCATCGATCTCGCGCCCCCGGGTGTCCCTCACGGTAGTCGGCACTCCGTAGGAACGCAGGATCCGTACCATCTCCCGCTCACGCTCCGGCGTGGTCGCGGTCCATTCCGACCCCGGCGTCGGATTCAGCGGGATCAGGTTGACGTGGGCGAGCTTGCCCGCCAGCAGGGAGCCGAGCAGATGAGCGCGCTCGGGCTGGTCGTTGACGTCGCGGATCATCGCGTACTCCAACGAGACTCGCCGACCCGAGGACGCGGCGTACCGCCAGGCTGCATCCAGGACCTCGGCGACGTTCCAGCGGAGGTTGATCGGCACCAGCGTGTCGCGCAGCTCGTCGTCGGGCGCATGCAGCGACACCGCCAGCGTCACTTGGAGCTTCTCACCGGCGAGCCGATCGATCGCCGGAACCAGCCCGACGGTGGACACCGTGATGTGACGTTGCCCGATGCCGAGGCCAGCCGGCACCGGATCGATCAGCCGGCGCAGCGCGGCGATCAGCGCCGGGTAGTTCGCGAGCGGCTCCCCCATTCCCATGAAGACGACATTGTCGACCTCACCCCTCCCGCCGAAGACGACCTGCTCGACGATCTCGGCGGTCGACAGGTTGCGAGTCAGCCCCGCCTGACCTGTCGCGCAGAACGGACAGCCCATCCCGCATCCCGCTTGCGACGACACGCACATCGTCACGCGGTCGGCGTAGCGCATCAGCACGCTCTCGACGA
This sequence comes from Mycobacteriales bacterium, assembly GCA_035547035.1. Classification (GTDB taxonomy): domain Bacteria; phylum Actinomycetota; class Actinomycetes; order JAFAQI01; family JAFAQI01; genus DASZTV01. The sequence goes on from DASZVL010000039.1 coordinate 86,281, forward strand.
GCGACCCGTCGCCGAGGCGCCACAACGTCTTGCGGGTCCTCCCGTCGTCGCACTCGACGCTGCGAACGTCCTCCAACAGCCGGGGCAGGAACTCGCAGGCGAGCCGCTCCCGGTCTGCGGCCGGCACATCGGTCATCGCACTGAGGTCGCCGTAGTGCGCGAAGTAGTTCCGCGAGAGCTGGTCGGCTCGGTACGCCGGCTCGCCGGCCTCCACCAGAGCCGCACGCCGCTGCTCAGGGTCGAGATCGGCGAGATGCCGCGGCGGCTTCTTCGGCCTCACGAGATGTGGCTGTAGATGTGCGGGTGCAGGGGAACGTACGCCGCAAGCAGCGCCCAAGCGGTCGGAGCCGAGGGCAGCATCGAGTCGAGCCGATCGAAGACACCGCCGTGACCGGGCAGCAGCGTGCCCATGTCCTTGATGCCCAGATCCCGCTTGATCATCGACTCGAACAGGTCTCCGAGCGTGGCGGCCGTGACGACTGCAAGGCCGAACAGCACACCTTGCCACCAGTAAGTGTGCAGGAGCTGCGTGCAGAGGATCCAGCCGAGGAAGGTGCACAGGGCGACCGAGCCGAGCAGACCCTCGATCGACTTCTTGGGGCTGATCTTCGGCGCCAGCGGGTGCTTGCCGAACAACGCGCCGACCGCGTAGCCACCGACGTCGCTTGCGACGACGACTCCGACGAAGCAGGTGATGCGGCGGTCGCCGTCGTGCGCGCCGAGGAGCAGCGCCGCAAACCCGGCGAGGTAGCCGACGTAGACGAGAGCCATCACGCCGGAGGCGAGATCCCCCACCAGCCCGTCGATTCCTCGCCACACCCGCCAGACAAGGACCGCCGGCATCGACAGCAGCAGTGCGGTGGTCATGGCGCCCTGCCCGTCGGCGTACGCCACGCAAAGGATGGCGGTGGCCCCAGCAAGCAGTGGGACCAACGGTGGCCGCAGGCCCTTTGCCGACAGCCCCCGCGTCAGCTCGTGCATGCCGAAACCGATCGCCAGCACGATGACAACGAGGAAGAGCGGCTTGTAGAGAAAGACGGTCAGAAAGAACAACGCGCCGAGGCCGACGCCGACCCCGACGGCGACGGGCAGGTTGCGACCCGCCCGCCCCTGCTCCTCAGACACGTCTCAAACTTCGAGGAGTTCGGCTTCTTTGGCCCGCAGCGCCTCGTCGACCTGCTCGACATAGCCGTGGGTGGTCTTCTCGAGCTCCTTCTCGGCGCGCGCGACGTCGTCCTCGCCGACCTCGCCGTCCTTGGCCATCTTGTCGAGGGCCTCCTTGGCGTGCCGGCGGATGTTGCGGATCGACACGCGACCTTCTTCCGCCTTGCCGCGCGCGACCTTGATCATGTCCCGACGCCGCTCTTCGGTGAGCTGCGGGAACACGACCCGGATGATCTTGCCGTCGCTGGTCGGGTTCACGCCGAGGTCGCTGTCGCGGATCGCCTTCTCGATGGCGTTGAGCGAGCCTTGGTCGTACGGCGAGATGATCGCCATCCGTGGCTCCGGCACGTTGAACGACGCGAGCTGGTTCACCGGCGTCGGCGTGCCGTAGTAGTCCACGACGATCTTCGAGAACATCTGCGGCGTCGCGCGTCCGGTACGGATGGTTGCGAGGTCGTCGTGGAGGACCGTGACGGCCTTCTCCATCTTCTCCTCGGCCTCGAACATCGTCTCGTCGATCATTTGCCCATCCCGCCCACGCCGGCCCCGTCGCCGCTGTCAACCACGGTGCCGATGCTCTCACCACGCACCGCACGGGCGATATTGCCGTCGACGAGGAGGTCGAACACCACGATCGGCAACGAGTTGTCCATGCAGAGCGTGAAGGCTGTGAGGTCGGCCACCTTGAGCTCGCGCGCAACGACCTCGGAGTAGGTGATGTGCTCGAAGCGCTTGGCGCCCGGATTCGTCCGCGGGTCGTCGTCGTACACGCCATCGACCGCCTTGGCCATGAGCAGGACCTCGGCACCGATCTCGAGCGCGCGCTGCGCAGCCGTCGTGTCGGTCGAGAAGAACGGAGCGCCGAGGCCCGCGCCGAAGATCACCACGCGGCCCTTCTCCAGATGTCGCATGGCTCGGCGAGGCACGTAGGGCTCGGCAACCTGGCCCATCGTGATCGCGGTCTGCACGCGGGTCTCGACGCCCTGCTTCTCGAGGAAGTCCTGCAGCGCAAGGCAGTTCATGACCGTGCCGAGCATGCCCATGTAGTCGGCCCGGCCGCGGTCCATCCCGCGCTCCGACAGCTCGTGGCCACGGAAGAAGTTGCCGCCGCCGATGACGACGGCAACCTGCACTCCGCCACTGACCACGTCACCGATCTGCCGCGCGACGTTCTGCACGACGTCCGGATCGACTCCTACCGAGCCACCACCGAACATCTCCCCGCCCAGCTTGAGCAGGACACGACCCCACCTCGCCGGCGAGTCAGCCATGCGTCAGGCGCCCACCGCGAACCGGACGAACTTGGTGATCGTCACGCCGGCCTCGTCGAGGACGACCTGCACCGACTTCTTGTTGTCGCGGACGTAGGCCTGGTCGAGCAGGACGTTGTCCTTGTAGAAGCCGGTCAGCCGGCCCTCGACGATCTTCGGCAGCGCCTGCTCCGGCTTGCCCTCCTCGCGCGCGGTCGCCTCGGCGATCCGGCGCTCGTTGGCGACCGTCTCCTCGGGCACCTCGTCGCGGTTGAGGTACGGCGGGTTGTAGGTGGCGATCTGCATCGCAACCCCGCGCGCGGTCTCCGCGTCGTCGCCTTCGAACTGCACGAGGACGCCGATCTGCGGCGGCAGGTCGGTGGCCCGCTTGTGCAGGTACGTCGTCGTCTTGCCTTCGAAGACCGCGAGCTGCCCGAGACCGATCTTCTCGCCGATGACGGCGCCGGTTGCCTCGATCGCGGCTGCGACGGTCCTGCCGTCGGCGAGCATCGCCGCACCGAGCGCGTCGATGTCTGCCGGCCGCGTCTCTGCCGCAACCGCGACGACGTCTGCGGCAAGAGTCTGGAACTCGTCGTTCTTGGCGACGAAGTCGCTTTCCGACAACAACGAGAGCATCGCGCCCTCGGCGGCCGCGACGAGACCGTTGTTGGCGTCGCGGTCCTGCCGCTTCTGGTTCTTCGCAGCACCCGCGATGCGCAACAGCTCGACGGCCTTGTCGAAGTCGCCGTCGGCCTCTTCCAGCGCCTTCTTGCAGTCCATCATCCCCGCGCCGGTGGCGTCGCGGAGCTTCTTCACGTCAGCAGCGCTGACCGCCATCAGTTGTCACTCGCTTCCGGGGTCTGGGTCTCCTGGCTGCCTTCGGTCGCGGGAGCGGCCTGGCCGCCTTCGGTCGCGGGAGCGGCCTGGCCGCCTTCCAAGAGCTCACGCTCCCAGTCGGCCAGCGGCTCGTCGGCGCCGAGCTGGCCCGGCTCCGGCGTCTCGTCGCCCTCGGCCGCCCCCGCACGCGCGATCAGGCCCTCGGCGACCGCGTCGGCGATCACGCGGGTCAGCGTGGCGACGGAGCGGATGGCGTCGTCGTTGCCCGGGATCGGGTAGTCGACGACGTCCGGGTCGCAGTTGCTGTCGAGGATCGCGACGACCGGGATGTTGAGCTTGCGCGCCTCGGCGACGGCGATGTGCTCCTTGTTGGTGTCGACCACCCACACCGCGCTCGGCACCTTGGCCATGTCGCGGATGCCACCGAGGGTGCGAGCGAGCTTCTCGCGCTCCCGGGAAAGGACGAGGGCTTCCTTCTTGGTGGTCACGTTGGTGCCACCGGTTGCCTCGATGACCTCGAGCTCCTTGAGCCGCTGCAGGCGCTTGTGGACGGTCGAGAAGTTGGTGAGCATGCCGCCGAGCCAACGCTGGTTGACGTAGGGCATGCCGACGCGGGTCGCCTGCTCGGCGATCGCGTCCTGCGCCTGCTTCTTCGTCCCGACGAACAGCACCGAGCCGCCGTGGGCGACGGTCTGCTTGATGAAGTCGTACGCGCGGTCGATGTAGGACAGCGACTGCTGCAGGTCGATGATGTAGATGCCGTTGCGCTCGGTGAAGATGAAGCGCTTCATCTTCGGGTTCCAACGCCGGGTCTGGTGCCCGAAGTGGACGCCGCTCTCGAGCAGCTGGCGCATCGTGACGACGGCCATGTGTGGTGCTCCTCTCGGGCATGCCCCCGCCTTTGACCGGCAGAGCATGCACTCGGTTCTTCATGGCAGACCGGGTTGGCCGCCATGCCTGACGCCTCCGGAGCGCCGAACCCCTGTGTCGAGCTGTGTTGATTCCAACTCAGGGGACCGTACGGCGCGCCCCGTCCATCGCCGATCAGGACGGTCTGGTGACGTGCGAAGTCGGATCGCCGGAGCGTTCCGCTGCCAAAAGTCTACGGGTGGCTGTCCACAGGCGCGAATCTGCGCCTTGGGCCCGCTCGGGCTTCGGCCGAGCATCGCCCTATGTTCCGCGTGCTCGGCGCCTTGGGCGCCTCGTTGGCGTCCCTCGTCGGGCTGGCTCCGGCGGCTTCGCGGCCGGTCGAGACCGTGCCCGCCCCTTCGGCGTACGGCTGGCCGCTGCTTCCAGGGCCCGATCGGATCGTCCGTGACTTCGACCCGCCGGCCCAGCCGTGGCTCGCCGGCAATCGCGGGCTCGACCTCGCCGGGCACTCGGGCGCGGCAGTTCACACCGCGAACGCCGGTCTCGTGACCTTTGCCGGTCCGGTCGGAGGTGTCGGCGCCGTCACCGTCACCTTCGGCGCGCTGCGCACGACGTACGAACCCGTCACACCGACCGTGCACCGCGGTGAGCAGGTGCGCGTCGGGCAGGTGATCGGGCGCCTCGACGGCCCGACCCTGCACTGGGGGCTGCTACGAGGCACCGACTACCTCGACCCGCTGGCGCTGCTCGGCCTGATGCGGGTACGGCTCCTGCCGCTGACCTAGGTCCTAGTCTTTGGGTTCGGCGAGCTTGCCGCGCAGCTGGAGCACGGCCTTCGTGTGCATCTGGCAGATCCGGCTCTCGGTCACGCCCAGCACCTGGCCGATCTCGGCGAGGGTCAGTCCTTCGTAGTAGTAGAGCGTGACGACGATCTTCTCCCGCTCCGGGAGAGTGTTGATCGCGCGAGCGAGCAGGTACTTCGTCTCCTCGGTCTCGAACGCCGCGACCGGATCCTCGGCCTTCGTGTCCTCGAGGGTGTCGACGAGCGAGAGCTTGTCGCCGCGTTCGCCACCGACGTTGAGCAGCTCGTCGAGCGCGATGACGTTGACGAACGACACCTGCGAGAAGATCGCGTGCAGATCCTCCAGCGCGATGCCGAGCTCGGCCGCGACCTCCGCTTCGGTCGGCGTGCGGTGCAGCCGGGCCTCGAGCGCGGCATAGGCCTTCTCGACCTCCCGCGCCTTGTAACGGACTGAGCGCGGGATCCAGTCGATGGCACGGAGCTCGTCGATGATCGCGCCCTTGATGCGGCTGATCGCATAGGTCTCGAACTTGATCGCACGGCTCACGTCGAACTTCTCGATCGCGTCGATCAGCCCGAAGATGCCGTAGGAAACCAGGTCGGCCTGCTCGATGTTGGGCGGCAGGCCAACTCCGACGCGACCCGCGACGTACTTCACCAGTGGCGAGTAGTGCAGGATCAGGCGCTCGCGGAGCGACTGATCCCCACTGTTCTTGAAGGACCGCCAGAGCTCGCTGATCGCGGCGTCGACTGTCGCGGCGTCTGCCTTCGACTCGTCTTCCTCGAGCGCGACTTTCTCACGCTCGGGGGTGCGCGGACTCATACGTTGCTCTCAGCCGCTCGATGGAAACGTGGGTGTAGATCTGGGTAGTTGCGAGCGTAGCGTGACCCAGCAGCTCCTGAACGCTTCTCAAGTCCGCGCCGCCCTCGAGCAAATGCGTGGCGGCGGTGTGGCGCAGCCCGTGCGGGCCGAGGTCGCCGACTCCCGGGACCGCCGCAAGACATCGGTGCACGACCCTTCTCGCCGCCCTTGGGTCGATCCTGCCACCCCGAGCGCCCAACAGCAGTGCCGGCGGGCTGTCGGAGGTGGCGAACGCCGGCCGTCCGCGCGCCAGCCACGCCGCTGTCGCGCGCGCTGCCGGCACGCCGAGTGGGACCACCCGCTCTTTCGCACCTTTCCCGAACAATCGGACCGTACGCCGCTCCCGGTCGAGGTCGTCGACGTCAAGGCCGCACAGCTCGCTGACCCGGGCACCTGTCGCGTAGAGCAGCTCGACGATCGCCGCATCACGCAGGCCGACCGGAGTCGAGTCCGCAGCGGCGGCCGTCATCACCGCCTTCGCCTGGTCGACGCGAAGCACTTCGGGCAGCTTTCGCTGTGCTCGCGGCGTGGCAAGCCGCGCTCCGGCATCGACGTCGGCAAGCCCGTCGCGGACCGCCCACGCAGTGAACATGCGGGCCGCCGACGCCCGTCTCGCGAGCGTTGCCCGGCTCATCCCTTTGGTGTGGAGCTGTGCCAGCCAGGACCGCAGCACGCCGATGTCGATCTCGGCGACGGCTGTGCGGTTCATCCGCGACGCATGCGTCAGCAGGCTGGCGAGGTCGTTGGCGTAGGCGCGCACAGTGTGGGCCGAGAGCCCCCGCTCGAACGTCAGATGCTCGAGGTAGCGCTCGTGAGCATCAGCAAGCTCGACGGGGAGCCCCGCCTCGTCGCTGTCACCCGCCGCCACGCGCCTACGCTCGACGCGCGGCCGCTCATCGTCAAGCCGCCACGCTGCTCGACAGCATCGGCCGGCACCGCCTACCACCAGCCCAGGGCGAGCTCCTCGGTCACTTCGCCGGTCTCGCCGCGACGCTCGTCGCGACCGAGCTTGGTCATGCACCACCCGCCATCCGACTTCGTCACCAATCCGGCGGCCTCGAGTGCGGCGAGCGCTGCCGCCATCGCCTCACGCCGCATGCCCGCGGTGACGGCGATCCGATCGGCAGGGACCGGCTTCATGACAGGGACCGCCTCGAACGCACGGCTCACCGCCGGCCCGAGCAGGTCACGTCGCCGGACCGGGCCACTGACCCGCTCCGCGAACTGGCCGAGCGGGCCGACCTGCTCCAGCACCTCGTCAACCTTCGTGACGAGCACCGTGTCGGGACGATCGCGCAGCAGCTGATGGCAGCCCGCCGACAGTATTGAGCTGACCGGGCCGGGCACTGCCATCACGTGGCGGAATAGCTCGGCCGCGTGACGCGCCGTCGAGCGGGCGCCACTTCGCGGAGCCGCCTCGACCACGACCGTGCCGGCGGACAGCGCCGCGATCAGGCGATTGCGGACCAGGAAGCGGCCTCGATGCGGCGCCGCGCCGGGCGGCTGCTCGCTGACCACCGCGCCTTCGGCGCGGATCCGGTCGTAAAGGCTCCGGTTCGCCATCGGGTAGCTGACGTCGACGCCGCACGCCAGCACCGCGACGGTCGGGCCGGCGGCTGCGAGAGCAGCGCGATGGGCTGCCGCATCGATGCCCAGCGCGAGACCCGACACGACCGTCCAGCCACGTTCGGCGAGCCCTGAACCCAGCTCAGCAGCCACCGAGACGCCGTAGTCGGTCGGCGCACGGGTACCCACGATCGCGACCGCGCGGTCACACGTGCCGCGCAGCGGCGCCGGGCCGCGCACCCACAACGCGAGGCAGCCGGCGTCCACGTGATCGAGGTCGTCGAGGGCGCTCGGCCACTCGTCGTCACCGGGACACACCAGCCTCGCACCGAGCTTCGCGGCGAGCTCGAGCTCGCGCTCGGCCGGGATGTCGAGCAGCCGTGCCGCCAGCGCCGGAACGTCGAGGTTCGCGATCGGCGCTTGCCGGCGAATGTCGTCGACCGCCCGGACCGCGCCGACCTTCTGGACATGTCGAATCAGACCGACCGACGGCGGTTCGGCAGCGCGCAACAGCTGCGCGCGGGCAGCGCGCTCCTGATCGCTGACCGTCATGCCGTCCTCGCCAGCTCGGCGGTCTGTCCCATGATTCGCAGCGCGCGAGCCCGTTCGACGTCGTCGCGGGTCGGCACCTCACGACCGGCGAGGTCGGCCAGCGTCCAGGCAACCTTCATCACGCGGTCGACACCGCGCGTCGACAGCCGCTGCTTGTCGAGGTCGGCCGACAACGTGACGAGCGCGTCGCTCGGGATCGGCCAGCGGCGCCGAAGGTCAGGGCCGGGCACCTCGGCGTTTGTGGACCACGGGGTGCCGCGCAACCGGCTGGCGGCACGGGCGCGTGCTTGGAGCACTCGCTCTCGCACGGTCGCGGTCGGCTCGCCGGACGCGCCTGCAGCGAGGACCGCGCGGCTCACCGGCGTCAACCTCGCCCGCAGGTCGATGCGGTCGAGCAACGGACCCGAGATTCGGTTCTTGTAGGCGCGCAGCTGGGTCGACGTGCACCGGCAGGACGCCGCATCTGTCGACTTCCCACCTCGTGCGCAAGGACACGGGTTCGCCGCCAGCACGAGCTGGAAGTGCGCCGGGTAGGTAGCTGCCCCACCGGCACGATGGATCGTGACGACGCCGGACTCCAGCGGCTGTCGCAGCGCGTCGAGAGCGCGTCGCTCGAACTCCGGCGCCTCGTCCAGGAACAGGACACCTTGGTGGGCGAGGGAGATCGTCCCGGGCGTCGGAACTCCCGTGCCGCCACCAACCAAGGCTGCGATCGTCGCGGAATGGTGCGGCGCGCAGAACGGGGGCCGCTTCAGCAGCGGACGCCCCGGTGCGAGCCGGCCCAGCAACGAGTGGATCGACGTGACCTCGAGAGCGTCGTCGCCTTCGAGATCCGGAAGTAGACCCGGCAGTCGCTCGGCAAGCATCGTCTTGCCAACACCGGGCGGTCCGGTGAGGAAGACGTGATGCCCACCCGCGGCCGCAACCTCGATTGCGTGGCGAGCCTCTTCTTGCCCGATCACATCGATGAGATCGAGCGACGCGTCTTCAGTCGGCAGTGGCACGGGCGAGTCGTCGTACTCCGCGGTCTCCTCACCGCGAAGCCTGCTGCACAGCTCCCGGAGCGAGCCGACGGCGGTGATCTCCACGCCCGGCACGAGTGCCGCCTCGGCAGCATTGGCTCGCGGAACGACGATCCTGCAGTGACCGAATCTCACGGCGCCGATCACAGCCGGAAGGACCCCCGTCACCGGGTGAACCCGCCCGTCGAGCCCGAGCTCTCCGAGCACGACCAGGTCGCGCACTGCCGACGAATCGAGCGCTCCCTGTGCGGCCAGCACGGCGACCGCGACAGCCAGGTCGAAATGGCTCCCGCTCTTCGGTACCGACGCAGGAAACAGGCCCACGGTGATCTTGTGTGCGGGCCAAATCTCGCCCGCGCTCTCAACCGCGGATCGCACCCGTGGCGCTGACTGACGAACCGCCGTGTCGGGCAACCCTGTCCATTCGGTACCGGGCAGCCCGGTCCCGACACTCGCCTCGATCGTCACCGCGTGTGCGACGAGGCCGGTCAACACAATCGATCGCGTTCGCCCGAGACGCATCAGCACACTCCCCGATAGTGCTGGAGCTGAGTGCGCCCGTTGCGTGGCATGACGATGCTGATGACGTCGAACCGGACGGACTGCGGAGTCGGATGCTCCCGAAGCCATCGGACCGCGAGCTCGCGGAGCTTCGCAGCCTTCTGCCAGGAGACCGCCTCGGCGGGAAGACCGTAGTCAGTCGACGATCGCGTCTTGACCTCGACGATGACCACGTCGGTGCCGTCTCGCGCGACGATGTCGATCTCGCCGGCATCGCAGCGCCAGTTGCGCGTGACGATGTGGAAACCTGCGCCGACGAGATGACGTGCGGCGAGATCCTCGCCGGCTCTACCTAGCTGATCCTTGGCTCGCATGCGACGACCGTGCGGGCGAGCGCTGACTCATTCCGTGCGGGTCATCACGACCTGTGGGCGACGGCGCGCCGCCGCCCGCCTGTGGCTAACGGTCTTCGGGAAGCTCGAGGTCCGTCGCGGGAAGCTCTTCGACGTTGACGTCCTTGAAGGTCAGGACGCGGACGTTCTTGACGAACCGCGCCGGGCGATACATGTCCCACACCCACGCGTCGTGCATCACGGCCTCGAAGTAGGTCTCGCCGCCCTCGGAGTGCTGGATGACCTGCACCTCGTTGGTCAGGTAAAAACGCCGTTCGGTCTCGACGACGTAGCTGAACAGCCGTACGACGTCGCGGTACTCCCGGTAGAGCTGCAGCTCCATCTCGGTCTCGTACTTCTCGAGATCCTCGGCGCTCACGACACCCATTCTTCCTGATCCGGATACAGCTCGGCGTTGCGCACGTTCACGTAGGAGCGCCGGTGCTCCGGGCACGGGCCATGCTCGGCCAGCGCGCTTTGGTGCTCAGCCGTCACGTATCCCTTGTGGCTGGCGAACTCGTACTCCGGCCAGGTGTCGTGCATCGCGACCATCATGCGGTCCCGCGTCACCTTGGCCAACACCGACGCGGCGGCGATGCACGCTGCCACGCGATCGCCCTTCCAGACCGCCAGACCCGGAGCGTCGAGGCCCGGGACGGGAAACCCGTCGGACAGCACGTACCCAGGTCGCTCCGACAGCGATGCGAGGGCGCGGCGCATCCCGATCACGTTGCTGACGTGCAGGCCGATGCGATCCACCTCGGCCGCCGGAATGACGACCACCGAGTACGCCGCGGCACGCCGAACCACCTGGCTGTAGACGCGGTCGCGCGCGAGCGGCGTGAGCAGCTTCGAGTCGGCGAGACCCGGAATCTCGCCCCGTTTGCCGGGTCGCAGGATGGCGGCCGCCACGACGAGCGGCCCGGCGCAGGCGCCCCGCCCGGCCTCGTCGACGCCGGCCACGGGCGCGAGTCCGCGCCGCAGCAGTGCCCGCTCGTAACCGTAGATGCCCGCCTCGCGGAACCAAGGAGCAGACGTTCTCACCGCCGACAGAGCCATCGAGGTGAGCGTACGCGGCGTCAGGCCGCCGCGCGCCTCTTGCGACGGCGACGACGTGAGCGCACCAGAGCCACCGGGGTGACGAGCGCAGCGCCGCCGAGCACCGGAGCACCGGGAAGGTTGGCGGCGGCGAGCCCGGCCTGCTTGAACGTCGACGGGACCGGCAGGGTCTTCCAGTCCGAGATCGGCCAGATCACGACGAATGCCCGCCCGATCACGTCCTTGACGGGGACCGGACCGTGGACCCGCGAGTCGTCGGAGTCGTCACGGTGGTCGCCCATCACGAACAGCTCGCCCTTCGGCACGACCTTCGTGGTGTTGTCGAAGGCACCGGCGGAGCACGGGTGCGATCCCGGGTAGAGGTACGGCTCGTGCAGCACCCGGCCATTGACCGACAGCACGTCGTTCTTGCAGGAGACGGTGTCACCGCCGACCGCGATCACCCGCTTGATGAAGTCGCTTCCGCCCGACGGCGCGATGCCGATCGCAGCGCCGATGTCGTGGAAGAACCGCAGCACCGGGTTTCCCGGCGTCGTGAAGTCGTCCTCTTTGGGCCAGCCCGGCGGCTTCTTGAAGACGACGATCTCGCCGCGATGGGGATCGCGGAAGTCGTACACGAGCTTGTTGACGAGGACCCGGTCATACGGGTGCTTGCCGGTCGCGGATGCGTTCGCGAAGGCGCCGCCGCCCTGCAGGGTGTTCTCCATCGAGGCGGACGGGATGTAGAAGGCCTGGACGAGAAAGGTCTTGATCAGCAGCGCGAGGACGAGCGCGATCAGGACCAGGAAGGGCAGCTCGCGCCAGAACGAGCCGTGATGGTCCCGGTCGCGCGGCTTCGACTCGGGTGGCCCGTCGGACTCCGCCGACTGCGGCGTCTCTCCCGGCAGCGCCGTGTCGCTCGGCGGCGCCGTGTCTCCCGGCTCCGCCGCGGGCTCCGGGAGCTCGGCGGTGTGGGTGACGGATTCGTCGGTCAAGACGTCGCGGGCGCTTAGCTCGCCGGCGTGGTGTCGCGGCGCTCCTTGATCTTGGCCTTCTTGCCGCGAAGGTCACGCAGGTAGTACAGCTTCGCCCGGCGGACATCGCCTCGGGTGACGACCTCGAGGTGGTCGATGATCGGCGAGTGCACCGGGAACGTCCGCTCGACGCCGACGCCGAAGCTGACCTTGCGGACGGTGAAGGTCTCGCGGACCCCACCGCCGTGGCGGCGGATCACGACGCCCTGAAAGACCTGGACCCGGGTGCGGTTGCCCTCGACGACCCGGACGTGGACCTTGACCGTGTCGCCTGGCCGGAAGGCCGGTACGTCGCTTCGCAGCGAGGCGGCGTCGAGCGCGTCGAGCGTCTGCATGATGGTCGAATCCTCGTTCGGTGCACGCGCGGAATGAGCGGCGCGGTCGGTCAGGCGGTCCATCCACTTTGCCACAGGCAACCTGAAGACCGGTAATCGCGGCTTCAGGAAGGGAGATCTGGGCGGCGGTCCCGCGTGAGGCGCTCGGACTCGGCGCGCCGCCACGCCGCCACCGCCTTGTGGTCCCCCGAACGCAGGATCTCCGGCACGTCCAGGCCACGCCAGCTGGCCGGTCGCGTGTACGCCGGCGCCTCGAGCAGGTTCCCGGCGGCGAACGAGTCGTCGAGCGGCGACTCCGGGTTGCCCATGAAGCCCGGAAGCAGCCGGACGACGGCTTCGATCAGCACCAGGGCAGCGGCCTCCCCGCCGGCAAGGACGTAGTCGCCGATCGAGACCTCGGCAACGTCCATCCTGGTTGCCGCGTCGATGGCCACCCGAGCGTCGATGCCCTCGTAGCGGCCGCACCCGATGATCAGCCAAGGGCGCGCCGACCACTCCTGGGCGAGCGGCTGTCGAAACGGCTCCCCTGCCGGAGTCGGCAGCACCAGCAAGGGCCTGGCCGTGTCGACGGGCGGATCCGCCAGCAGCGCGTCGAGAGTGCGCCCCCACGGTTCGGGACGCATCAGCATCCCCGGCCCTCCGCCGTACGGCGAGTCGTCAACCGTGCGGTGGACGTCGTCGGTGTGCTCGCGAAGGTCGTGAACCCGAACGTCGACGTCGCCGCGATCGTTCGCCTTGCCGAGCAGCGAGACCGACAACGGACCGAAGTAGTCGGGGAAGATCGTGACGACGTCGATTCGCATCAGAGGTCCAGGAGGCCATCGGGCGGATCGACCACGACGCGACCCGCCTCGAGGTCTACCGTCGGCACGATCTCGGTCACGAACGGGATCAACGCCTCCCGGGCCTCGCCGCGGTCGACGACAAGCACCGCCGGCCCGGGTGGGTGCAGCACGTCGGCGACGGACCCGATGGTCACGCCATCGGTCGTGGCCGCGGCCAGACCGATCAGGTCGTGGTCCCAGAACTCCTCGTCGTCCCCGACGCGGCTGGTCACGGAATCGGCGACCAGAAGGGTTCCCTGCAGCGCCTCGGCAGCGCTGCGGTCCGGCACGTTCTCGAACCTCACGAGCAGCCGCCCGCTGTGCCAGCGGGCACTACGGATCACAAGCGGTCCCCGCTCGGCGGGGTCGGTCTCGAGCGAGGCACCCGGCGCGTAGCGGTGATCCGGATCGTCGGTGCGGACGTCGACGGAGACCTCACCCGCGATGCCGTGGGCTTTGGCAATGCGCCCGACTACGAGCTGCATCTGGCCGGCGCTAGTCGACTCTGCTGGTCAATCAGCTGTGTCGCTAATCGACGAGGTCGACGCGAACACCCTTGCCGCCGATCGCGCCCATCACGGCCCGAAGCGCCTTCGCAGTGCGCCCGGACCGGCCGATCACCTTGCCGAGGTCGTCCGGGTGGACGCGGACCTCGAGCACCCGGCCGTTGCGACGCTCGCGGAGGTCCACCTGGACGTCGTCCGGGTGGTCGACGATGCCACGAACGAGATGGTCGAGAGCTTCGGTGAGCACTTCTTACTCGGCGGCCGGCTCGTCGGCGGCAGCCTCGGCGGCCGGCTCGTCCGTCGCCTCAGCCGCGGGAGCCTCAGCCGCGGGAGCCTCTTCTGCCGGCGCCTCGGCGGCCGGCGCATCCTCGGCCGGGGCCTCAGTCGCGGCCGCTTCAGCCGGAGCCACTTCGCCGGCTGCCGCCTCATCGGCGACAGCCTTCTTGGCCGGAGCCTTCTTCGCGGCGGTCTTCTTCGCCGGCGCGTCCTCGAGGGTCTCCTTCGCGGCAGCCTCGAACACGGCCTTTCGGTCGGTCTTCGGCGCCGCGGTGCGGACACCCTCCGTCGGGGCGGGAAGGCCCTTGTGGGCCTGCCAGTCGCCGGTGAGCTTCAGGATCGCGGCGACCGGCTCGGTCGGCTGGGCGCCCACGGACAGCCAGTAGCGAGCTCGGTCAGAGTCGACTTCGATGAGCGACGGGTCGGCCTTCGGGTGGTACTTGCCGATCGTCTCGATCACCCGCCCGTCACGCTTCGTGCGCGAGTCCGCGACGACAATGCGGTAGTACGGGGCGCGGATCTTGCCGAGCCGCATGAGCCTGATCTTGGTTGCCACGGGGCGCTGCTCTCCAAAGCTGATTTCAAGAAGTTGCTGTCGAGGCGCCCACGTACGCCGCGCCGCCGGAAGAGTCTACCCGGCCGGCAGCAAGCCTGCTTTCCAGATGTCCTTCAGCGCCCACGGCATCACGACGAGCAACCAGATGCCCAGCCCTACGATCTCCAGGCCGCCGGAGACGATCGTGCCGACGATCATGAGCGGCAGCGGCACGAGCAGCAGCAGGGTGCAGACCAGCCGCCCGACAGGGCCGAACGTGGTCGGTGTCTTCTTCCACCTGGTCTTGACCATGGGTGCCGGCCCGACCGAAGCCGCTTCCTGCCGGGTACCGGACATGATCGAGTTGGCGGGTAGCGCCTCCACGCCCGGGCCGGTCGCGGCGGCGCCCTGGCGAGGCAGGTAGCACTGCGAGCACCACTGGGCCCCTGCGGTCATCGTCGCGCCGCAGCCGGTGCACTGCTCGCCGCCCACGGCCTAATCCGTATCGGGAAGCTTCAGGTTCGACAAGTCAGGTGCGAGCCCGGGCGGCAGCTTCATGCCGGGCGGCAGACCCAGTCCCGGCGGAAGCTGAGCACCGGGCGGCAGCCCGAGGCCCGGGCCGATCCCACGCGCCGGCCCGCGGCCCCGCTTCGAACCGCCCTTCTTGCCCTTCCGCGACGACGACCGCCGAGGCCCGCCCAGCCCGCCGGTCATCTGCTTCATCATCTTGCGGGCCTCGAAGAACCGGTCGACCAGTCGGTTGACCTCCATGACCGTCGTACCCGAGCCCTTCGCAATGCGCAGCCGGCGCGAGCCGTTGAGCAGCTTCGGGTCCTGCCGCTCCGTCGGCGTCATCGAGCGGATGATCGCGGCGATCCGGTCGAGGTCGCGGTCGTCGATCTGCGCGATCGCGTCCTTCATCTGGCCCATGCCCGGCAGCATCCCGAGCAGGTTCCCGATCGGGCCCATGCGGCGGACCATCATCATCTGCTCGAGGAAGTCTTCGAGGGTGAGCTCGCCGCCGCCGAGCATCTTCTCGGCCATGCGCTCGGCCTCGTCGGCCTCGAACGTCCGCTCGGCCTGCTCGATCAAGGTGAGCACGTCGCCCATCCCGAGGATGCGCGAGGCCATCCGCTCGGGATGGAAGACGTCGAAGTCCGAGAGCTTCTCGCCGGTCGACGCGAACATGATCGGCCGGCCCGTGACGTTGGCCACCGACAGCGCCGCGCCACCTCGCGCATCGCCGTCGAGCTTGGTGAGCACGACGCCGGTGAAGCCGACTCCGTCGCGGAAGGCCTCGGCGGTGTTGACCGCGTCCTGACCGATCATCGCGTCGACGACGAACAAGGTCTCGTCGGGCGAGACCGCGTCGCGGATCGCGACCGCCTGCGCCATCATCTCGGCGTCGATGCCCAGGCGGCCGGCGGTGTCCACGACGACGATGTCGTGGCCCATGCGCCGTGCGTGCTCCACGGCGGCGCGCGCGACGGCGACCGGATCGCCGACGCCGCCGCCCTCTGGGAGCGATCCGGTGTTGCCGGGCTCCGGCGCGAACACGTCGACGCCGGCCTGACCGGCGACGACCTTCAGCTGGTCGACCGCATTCGGACGCTGCAGGTCTGCCGCGACCAGCAACGGCGCGTGCCGCTGCTGCTTGAGCCAACGGCCGAGCTTTCCCGCGAGCGTCGTCTTGCCGGCACCCTGCAGACCCGCGAGCATGACGACCGTCGGCGGCGCCTTAGCGAACGCCAGCTGACGGGTCTCACCGCCGAGGATCGCGATGAGCTCCTCGTTGACGATCTTGATGACCTGCTGCGCCGGGTTGAGCGCCTGGCTGACCGCGACGCCGCGGGCACGCTCCTTGATCGCCGCGATGAACTCCCGTACGACGGGAAGGGCGACGTCGGCCTCGAGCAGCGCGATCCGGATCTCGCGCGCGGTCGCGTCGATGTCGGCCTCGGACAGCCGGCCCTTGCCGCGCAGCGAGGTGAAGACCGACTCGAGCCGGTCGGACAAGGTGTCGAACATCGCAGCGTCAGGCTAGTGGTGTGTCAGGGAAATGCGTGACTGGATGCGTCGATCCAAGGGTCGGCTCGCAAGGCGGAGGAGGTGGCGATGGCAGCGCCATCGACGCCGACGACAACGCCGCGAGCGGGCGCTTGGGCGGCCGCAGGCAGTCACAAGTCATTTCCCTGACACACCACTAGTAGTTCCTGTGCTTCGCCCAGATGGGAGCCGCGAGGCCCCAACCCCCGCTCAGTGCCTCACGGACTCGGCTTACACGCTTGCCGGCGACGCTGCGGCAGAAATTTCCACGCCGGCGCCCGAGTACATCGACTCGACGAGGTCGCCGTACCGGGCGAGCACGCCACGCCGCTTCAGCTTCATCGTCGGGGTGAGGACGTCGGTGTCCGGCAGCCACTCCTCGCCGAGGATCGCGATCCGCCGCGGCTGTTCGACGCGTGAGAGCCGCCGGCTGACCTCGGCGACGCCGTCGGTGATCTCGCGGATCACGTCGGGATCGGCCGCGACCTCGGCGATCGGCCGGCCGGGAAACCGCCCGGCCACGGCATCGGGGTCGAGGGTGAGAAGCGCAACAAGGTACGGCTTGGCGTCGCCGATCGCCATCGCCTGGCCGACCAGCGGCACCGTCTTCAGGACGGCCTCGACGTTGGCGGGCGAGACGTTCTTGCCGCCGGCGGTGATGATCAGCTCCTTCTTGCGGTCGACGATCTTGAGGTAGCCGTCTTCATCGAACTCGCCGATGTCGCCGGTGTGCAGCCAACCGTCGGCGTCGAGCGCCTCGGCGGTGCGCTCGGGATCATCGAGGTAGCCCGGAAACACGATCGGGCCGCGGCAGAGCACCTCGCCGTCCTCGGCCGTGATGACCTCGACACCGGGATATGCCGTCCCAACTCGGCCGGTCTTGACCCGGAACGGCTCCCACGTCATGCCGCCGCAGTTCTCGCTCATGCCGTAGACCTCGCTCATCGGCAGACCGACGTCGCGCAGGAAGTCGATCACCTCGGGCGGCACCGGCGCCGCCCCCGAGAACACGAACTCCGCCTCGTCCAGCCCGATCGCGGCACGAATCGGAGCGAACACCATCGCGTCGACGAACTCCCACGTCTCGGCGAGCTCGCCGGTTGGCTCCTCCCCGCGGGCACGCAGCTGCTGCACCTGACGGCCCACGCGCAGCGCATCCGCGAACTGGGCCTGTGTCTGCTCGTCGCGCGCTGCGACCTGGGCCTGGACGCCGGCGACGAGCTTCTCCCAGACCCGCGGCGGGCCGAAGAAGCCGCCGGGACGGACCGCGACCAGGTACTTCGGCAGGTCGTTCAGGTCGGCCATCGGCACGACCTCGGAACCGCGCAGGATCGGGCTGTAGTGCGTGACCATCCGCTCGGCGATGTGCGCCATGGGCAGGTAGGAGATGAGTCGCTGGCCCATGTCGGTCTCGCGGCCGATGTAGCTCGTGAATGCACTCGAGGCCGAGATCACGTTGACGTGGGTGAGCATCACGCCCTTCGGCGGGCCCGTGGTGCCCGACGTGTAGATGACAGTGGCCAGCGATGCCGGGTCCAGGCCGGCCGCGGCCGCGGCGAGATCGACGGGTTCACCGTTTGCGACCTGCTTCCACTCGATCGTGCCCTGCGGTGCATCGCCGAGCACGACCACCGAGTGCAGCAACGGGCACTCCCCGACGGCCGCCAGCACCCGCTCGGCGAAGTCGCCCGCCTCGACGATCGCCACCGACGCCTTGCAGTGTTTCACCAGATAGGCGATCTGCTCCGCGGATGACGAGTTGTAGATCGAGATCGGCGTCGCTCCTACCGCCATCGTCGCGATGTCGGCGACATGGAACTCGAGCCGGTTGCGCATCATCAGGACGACGCGATCGCCCGGGCCGACCCCCAACACGGCGAGTCCGCCCGCGAACCGCGCCGCCCGCTCGGCGTACTCCGTCCAGGTCATCTGCGGACCGTCGAGCTCCCGGACGGCGACGTCGTCGGGCTGCCGACGAACGGTCTGCAAGAAGGCGTCGAGGATGTTCTGCGGTCGGGTGCCCATGCGCGAACCGTACGACGGAGAATGCTGGTGTGACGAGTGAGGGGTGGGCCGCGCGGTATCCCGACCTCGCCGGCAAGGTCGCGCTCGTCGCCGGGGACCACGAGGCGCTGGTTGCGGTCGTCGCGGCGTTCGCGGCGAACGGGTCGCCGGTTTGCGTCGTCGCCTCGGACCGCGGCGAGGTCGACGCGTCGATCGCAGCGGCCGGGCACTCCGGCGTCATGGGTGTCGTCAGCGCGCCCGAGGATCCCGCCACCTGGGCCCGCGTCCTCCCGCACGCCGAGCAGCGGCTCGGGCCGATTGACATCGTCGTCGTCCTCGGGGACGCCCCGGGGCGTGACGCGGTCAGATCGGCCGCACTGCCTGACATGAAGGCGCGACGGCGAGGCGTCCTGGTCGAGGTCGCCGATGACGGTGGTCATGACGACTCGACCGGAGCGGTTCGCCATCGGCGGGTGTACGTCGAGGCGGCTACCCGACCACAGGACGTGGCCGCGGTTGTCGCCTTGTGTGCCAGCGATGTCCTTGCCGCGGCGGTCGCGGACATCCGGTTGCGGCCCTAGTGGTCTGAGGATGGCCTAACAGGCTGCGATCAGCGCCGCTTCGATCTCCGAGCGTCGCGCCTGGTCGTCAACGGTCGCGCCGTTGACGTCGACGACGTAGAACGCGTCGACGACCTCCGCTCCGAGTGTCTGGATCCGCGCCGAGCGGACATCGAGGTGCTCGTCGGCAAGGACCTTCGTGAGTCGATGCAGCAGGCCGTCGGCATCGTGCGTGCGCACCTCGACGATCGTCGAGTGGTGCGACTCGTCGTCGAACCACAGCACCAACGGGGGCGCGGCCACTCGCGACCCGTCGCCGTACGTCTCCTCGCGGTCGCGCAGCCTCTCCGCAAGCGGCAGCGTGCCGTCGTACGCCCGCCTCACGTCGGCGGCGAGCAGCTCGACATCAGGTGGCGATCCGAACTTCGGCGCCACCTCGAGGGTCGTGATCGCCATACGTCGACCCGGTGTCGACATCGAGGTTGCCGTCGCCGAGCGGATCGCCAGCCGGTGAAGCGCGGCGACGCCGGCCCACCGCGACATGAGCCCGGGCTGGTCCGGCGCGACGATCGTCAGCTGCGAGTCGGTGAGATCCACGGCCAGCTCGCCGGCTTCGGCGAGGGCTCGTTGCTTGGCGGTGATCGCCTCGAACTCCGGCAGATGCTCCCCCGCCATCACCGCCGACGCCCGCCTGACGAGCTCGTTGACCAGGCCGGCCTTCCAGTCGCTCCACGCAGCAGGTCCGGTGGCGGCGGCGTCGGCGACCGTCAGCGCATGCAGCAGCTCGAGCGTTGCGGCGTCACCAACAGCGCGGGTGACGATCTCGATCGTGGCCGGATCGCTGAGGTCACGTCTCGTGGCGGTGTCGGGGAGCAGCAGATGGTGGCGGACCAGGTCGGTGACCAGCTCGACGTCGTCGTCCGGCAGGCCCATGCGCTTGGTGATCGCCGGGACGATCTCGACGCCGGCCTCGGTGTGGTCGCCGGGATACCCCTTGCCGATGTCGTGGAACAGCGCACCGAGCAGCAGCAGGTCGGGGCGCGCGACTTGCCGGCTCAGCCCCGACGCCTCGACCGCGGCCTCGATCAGGTGCCGGTCGACCGTGTAGCGGTGCACGGCGTTGTGCTGCGGCTTGCACCGAACCGGCGCCCACTCCGGAAGAAGACGGACCAGCAGCCCCACCTGGTCGAGTGCTTCGAACGCGGCGATGGCCGGCCGGCCCGCGCCGAGCACCGCGATGAAGGCGTCGAGCGCAGCGGCCGGCCACGGATCGGGCAGCGGCGCAGATTCCGCGGCGAGCCGCTTGGCGAGATGCGCGCCGATCGGCAACCCGGACTGCGCGGCAGCCGCCGCGACCCGCAGCGCCAGCACCGGATCGGCCGCGGGGTCGGCGTCGCGCGCGAGATGGACCTCACCCTCCTGCTCCACCACGCCGTCGGCGAGCGGACGCCGCAATGTTGCGGGACCGCGTCGGCTCCAGCGACGCGGCGGGCGGCTGGCAACCATCGCGCGACGGCAGGCTTCGTCGGTCTCGAATGCGATGGTGCGACCGGCGTCGAAAACTTTGCGCATCAGCTCGTCGGGATCGTCGATCCCCAGTGCGGTGGCCACTGGTGCGCGCTCTTGGGCGATCAGGCGGTCCGAACCTCGAGCGGATCGGCGGTGCAGCTCGCCGCGTACGTCGAGCAGCCACTGGTGGGCATCCCGGACCCGCTCGCTCGGTGCATCCGCCACCCAGGCAGCAGCGATCGCCGTCACTGCGTGCACGTCGCGGATTCCGCCCCGCGCGTCCTTGAGGTCAGGCTCGAGCAGGAAGGCGAGCTCGCCCACCCGCTCACCGCGTTCTTGAACCGACGCCACGAGCTCGGGCAGCCGCCGCCGCGAATCACGCCGCCAGGCCTGGTAGATCCGTTCGCGCAGAGATGCCGTGAGCGCTTCGTCACCTGCGACATGTCGCAGGTCGAGCATCCCGAGCATTGCCTTGAGGTCCTCGCCTGCGACCCGCACAGCCTCATCGACCGTGCGCACGGCGTGGTCGAGGCCGACACCGGCGTCCCAGATCGGATACCAGATCGAGTTGGCGAGGTCGTCGACATCCACGCCGTCGCGATGGAGCAGCACGAGATCGAGGTCGCTGCCCGACGCCGGTTCGCGCCGTCCGTAGCTGCCGACCGCCACCAACGCGACAGACTCGGCGCCGCCAAGGCGGTCCGTCAGCCATGCGTCAGCGACGCCGATCAGCGCCTCCCGCAGCGCGGCACCACGAAGCGCGTCGTTGCCCAGCACACCGGCGCGCGCCTCACGCAGCTTCGCGGACGCATCGCCGGCCACTGCGCCGCCTACGAACCGAAGCGCGCTGCGCGGGTGTTGCCGAAGTCGTACGCCGACTCGGCGTGGAGAACCGTGTCGAGGCCCTCGATCTCGTGTGCCTCCTCGACGCGCAATCCGATCGTGCGCTGCACGATCGTCGCGATGACGTACGTCATCGTGAACGCCCACGCGATCGTGCAGACGACAGCCAGCGCCTGCACTCCGAGCAGGTGCGCATGGCCGTGGATCAGACCGTCGAACCGGATGCCGTTGTTGACCGCTCGCGTGGCAAAGACGCCGACGAGCAACGTGCCGACCACGCCGGCCGCGCCGTGCACGCCGACCACGTCGAGCGAGTCGTCGTACCCCCGCTTGAACTTGATGTTGCACGCAAACAGCGAGGCAGCGCCGCCCGCAGCACCGATCGCGATCGCCGCCATGCCGTTGACGTAGCCCGCGGCCGGCGTGATCGCGACAAGACCGGCGACCGCGCCGGATGCGGCACCGAGCGTCGTCGCGTGTCCGGTCCGCACCTTCTCCAGACCGATCCACGCGAGCAGGCCCGCGCAGGCCGCGAGCTGGGTGCCGATCAGGGCCTGCGAAGCGAGGGCGCCCGACGCGAGCGCGCTACCTGCGTTGAACCCGAACCAGCCGAACCACAGGATTCCGGCGCCGAGCATCGTGAAGGGCAGCGAGTGTGGTGCGATGACCTCGCGCGGCCATCCTTTTCGCTTGCCGATCACAAGAGCGATCGCAAGAGCGGACGCGCCGGAGTCGATCTCGACGACGTTGCCGCCGGCGAAGTCGAGCACCCCCTTCTTCGCGAGCCAGCCGGTCGGCGAAAAGACCCAGTGCGCGATCGGCGCGTAGACGACGATCACCCACAACACCGCGAAAAGCAGGAACGCTCCGAACTTCGCGCGCTCCGCGACGGTGCCCGTCAGCAGCGCGGCCGTGATGACCGCGAACATCATCTGGAACGCGGCGAAGGCGAGTGGCGGCACCGTCAGGTGGAAGCCTGCGACCGGCTGCTCGGGATGACCCAGACCCGCAAGATGCAGGTTGCCGAACAGGCCGTGGGCAGCGTCAGGACCGAACGCGATCGAGTACGCCACGACCGCCCAGACGATGCTGACGACCGCGATCGTCGCGAAGTTGGCGATGATCATCGCGAGCACGTTCTTCGTGCGGATCATGCCGCCGTAGAACAGCGCCAGACCGGGCGTCATGAAGAGCACGAGCCCGGCACTGCCGAGCACCCACGCGGTGTCCCCTGCGCTCACCGGACGTCTCCCCCAGAAATCTGCACGGCGGTAACCCTACGGGTCACCGCCGTGCAGGTTGATCAATGTGGGCTAGAGCGCGTCGGCACCCCTCTCGCCGGTGCGGACCCGGACGATCGCCTCGACCGGCGTCACCCAGACCTTGCCGTCACCGATCTGCCCGGTGCTGGCGGCCTTGACCACCACTCCCACGACGCCGTCGGCGTCGCCGTCGTCGACGACGACCTCGACCCGGATCTTCGGCACGAAGTCCACCTTGTACTCCGCGCCGCGGTAGACCTCGGTGTGCCCCTTCTGCCGGCCGTAGCCCTGCACCTCGCTGACCGTGAGGCCGGCGACGCCGTAAGCCTCTAGGGCGCTCTTCACGTCCTCGAGCTTGAACGGCTTGATGATCGCGGTGACGAGCTTCACGCCTGCACCTCCGTGCGGTGGCCGAGTGACGAGGTCGAAAGCGAGCTACCGAAGGACGACCCGGAGAACGAGCCGGCCGACAGAGCGTTGAAATCGTAGGCCGACTCCGCGTGAAGCGACTCGTCCATGCCGATCATCTGCTGCTCGTCGGTCATCCGGATGCCGATCGTCCGCTTCAGGACGTAGCCGATGATCAGCGTCGCGACGAAGGAGTAGCCGACCGCGGCGCCGACTGCCTCGGCCTGGAGCTTGAGCAGGTGAGCGCCGCCGCCGTAGAAGATGCCGTTGAGCCCGACGCCCGTCTTCTTGGTGCCGAAGAAGCCGATCAGCAGGGCGCCCAGGACACCACCGACGAGGTGCACAGCGCCGACGTCGAGCGCGTCGTCGAGCCCGAGCTTGAACTTGATCGTGGTGCACATCGAGCACACGGAGCCGGCGATGAGGCCGAGGAAGATCGAGCCGACCGGTGACACGAACCCGGCGGCCGGGGTAATCGCGACCAGGCCCGCTACAGCGCCGGACGCGGCGCCGAGCGTCGTGGCATGACCGTCACGGACCTTCTCGACGATCAGCCAGCCGAGCAGAGCCGCCGCGGTCGCCGTGTTCGTGTTGACGAACGCATAGCCCGCGAGGCTGTTCGCCCCGAGCGCCGATCCGGCGTTGAAGCCGAACCAGCCGAACCACAGGAGCCCGGCGCCGAGCAGCACGTAGGGAACGTTGTGGGGACGCATCCGCTCCTTCGGCCAGCCTTTGCGCTTGCCGAGCAGGATCGCCATCGCGATGCCGGCGGCACCGGCGTTGGCGTGGACGACCGTTCCACCCGCGAAGTCCTCAGCGCCGCGCTTGAACAGCCAGCCTTCCGGCGAGAAGACCCAGTGCGCGATCGGTCCGTAGACGAGCACGACCCACAGCGAGATGAAGATGACGTACGAGCTGAACTTGAAGCGGTCAGCCGTCGAACCGGTGATGAGCGCCGGCGTGATGACCGCGAACATCAGCTGGAACGCGACGAAGGCAAGTGGGGGGATCGTTGCCCCGATGCCGCCTGCCACGGGCTCGTTCATGTGACCGAGGCCCCACTGATGCAGGTTCCCGGCAAAGCCGCCGAAGCCACTCTTGCTGAACGCGAGGCTGTAGACGACCAGCACCCACAGGACGCTGACGATGCCGATTGCGACGTAGTTCTGCATCAGCATGCCGAGCACGTTCTTGCCACGGACCATGCCGCCGTAGAAGAACGCGAGGCCTGGGGTCATCAACAGCACGAGCGCGGCGCTGACCAGCACCCACGCCGTGTCACCGGTATCGGGCGCTGGCAATGCAGCGGCGAGATGAGTCATTGGGTCGAGCGCTCCCTCCTGCGCGAACTGATGGCAAGAGGTAACCGGCTCGGTGTTGCGCGACCCCTACGTTCGTGTTTCGCCGGAGTTACGGCAGAAGCGCTTCGACAAACACCTCCGGGTCGAACGGCGCGAGGTCGTCGGGTCCCTCGCCGAGGCCGACGAGCTTCACCGGTACGCCGAGCTCTCGCTGAACGGCGATTACGATGCCGCCCTTGGCGGTGCCGTCGAGCTTCGTCAGGACGATGCCGGTCACGTCGACGACCTCCGCGAAGACGCGTGCCTGGACGAGGCCGTTCTGGCCGGTGGTCGCATCGAGCACGAGCAGAACCTCGTCGACCGGCCCCTGCCGCTCCACCACGCGCTTGACCTTGCCCAGCTCGTCCATCAGGCCCGTCTTCGTGTGCAGCCGCCCGGCTGTGTCGATGACCACCGTGTTCACGCCCTTCTCGGTGCCGTCGTGCACGGCGTCGAAGGCGACGCTTGCCGGGTCGGCTCCTTCCGGGCCACGCACGACGGAGGCACCGACTCGCTCCGCCCAGGTCGACAGCTGGTCCGCAGCGGCGGCGCGGAAGGTGTCAGCCGCGCCGAGCACGACCGTGCCGCCGTCGCCGACGAGAACGCGGGCGAGCTTGCCGCACGTGGTCGTCTTGCCGGTCCCGTTCACGCCGACGACGAGCACGACGGCCGGGTGCCCGTCGTGCGCCGTGGTGCGAAGCGCGCGATCCGAGTCAGCGCCGACCGCGACGAGCAGCGTCTCGCGCAGCATCGTGCGCACGTCCTCCGGGGTGCGAGCGCCCATGACACGGACCTGCTCGCGGAGTGAGGCCACGATCTCGTTGGTCGAGGTGAGGCCGATGTCGCTCGTGAGAAGCGTGTCCTCGACCTCCTCCCACACGTCTTCGTCGATCGTGTCGCGCGAGAGCAGCGTGAACAGGCCGCGACCGAGCGCCGACTGCGAACCGGCGAGCCGGCCCCGGAGCCGGACCAGCCGACCGGCGGACGGCTCGGGTCGCTCGACCTCTGGCGCGGCAGGCGCAACGGGCTCAGCCGGCGCCTCGGAAACGAGCGGCGGCGTCGGCTCGACCTCGACTGGGGGCGCAGTCGGCGGCGCGACGGGCGGGGGCGTCGGCGGCGCGGTGGGGGCTGCTTCCGGCGGCGCCTCGACGGTGCGCGCCCGACGCCTCGACGGCGCTAGGACAAGTCCGAGCAAGGCACCGACGAGGAGGACTCCGACGACGATGCCGACAATGACGTAGACCATCTACACGGGCTCCGGTTCGGGCTCACGCAGTCGCTGACTGATGACTTCTGTGATCCCGTCTCCCCGCATCGACACGCCGTACAAACAGTCGGCGACCTCCATCGTCCGCTTCTGGTGCGTGACAACGATCAGCTGAGACGTCGACTTCAGCTCCGAGATCAAGCTCACGAGCCGCAGCAGGTTGCGGTCGTCGAGTGCCGCTTCGACCTCGTCGAGGACGTAGAACGGCGACGGGCGGGC
The DNA here is from genome assembly GCA_035547035.1 of Mycobacteriales bacterium. Taxonomy (GTDB): domain Bacteria; phylum Actinomycetota; class Actinomycetes; order JAFAQI01; family JAFAQI01; genus DASZTV01. The sequence goes on from DASZVL010000039.1 coordinate 112,105, forward strand.
GCGGAAGATCGCGACCAGCAACGCCACGGCCGTGAGCGACCGCTCGCCGCCGGACAGCAGTGAAAGCCGCTTGATCTTCTTGCCCGGCGGGCGGGCTTCCACATCGACACCGGTGAGCAGCCAGTCGTTCGGGTCGGTCCGCACCAGCTTCCCGGAACCGCCCGGGAACAGCACCGAGAACACCGTCTCGAACTCGCGCGCCACGTCCTCGTAGGCCTCGCGGAAGACCTGCTCGACCCGCTCGTCGACCTCCTTGACGACGACCAAGAGGTCGCGCCGGGACGCCTTGAGGTCCTCGAGCTGGTCGGAGAGGAACTTGTGACGCTCTTCGAGCGCCGCGAACTCCTCGAGGGCGAGCGGGTTGACCTTGCCGAGCAGCGCGAGTGCGCGCTCGGCGGCCTTCCACCGCTTCTCCTGCACGACGCGGTCGTACGGCGTGGCCACCGCATCCGGCCCGCCGTCCGCGGGAGGTGGGACGGCGACATCCGGGCCGTACTCCGCGAGCAGGGTGTCCGTCTCGACCCCGAACTCCTCGGCGACCTTGGCCTCGAGCGCTTCGATGCGCATGCGCTGCTCGGCCCGCACCATCTCGTCGCGGTGAACCGCGCCTGTCAGCGTCTCGAGCTCTGCGCTGAGGTCGCGGATCGAGGTACGGATCGCGAGCAGCTCGCCTTCGGTGACCGTGCGCTGCTGCTCGATCGACTCACGTTGCGACGCGGCGGCGTGCAACGAGTCCTCGAGGGCGCTCAGCGCACGAGCGGCCGCGGTCGAGACCGCGGCTGCGACAACGGACTCGCGGGCCCGTCGGCGTACGAGCTCAGCCGCCCGCTCCCGCGCGGCCCGCTCGGCTTCGGCGGCTGCTTCGAGCTGCTCGATGCGGACGGCGACCGCGTGCCGACGCTCCTCGTTGGTGCGGACGGCGAGCCGCGCCTCGATCTCACGCGCCCGGGCGGCGACGACCAGCTCGGCGACCCGCTCCCGCTCGCTCTCGTCCGGCGCGGAGTCGTCAGGCACGGCCTCGGCTGCAGCGAGTCGTTCTTCGAGCTCGGTCAGGCCTTGCAGGTCCCGGTCGCGCGCCTCCGACGCCTCCTCGACCGCACGCGCCAACCGCTCGCTCTCCCCTGCCGTCGCGCGCGCCGCGGCGCCGAGCTGGCCGAGCTGCTCGGCCACCGCGGCAAGCCGGGCGTCCGACTCGTGCAGCGCGGCCACCGCGGCTTCGAGATCGTCGCGGCGAGCGGCAACATCCTCGGCGGCGCCGCCCAGGGCGAAGCGGAGCCGCTCGGCGCGGTGGGAGAGCTCGCCGAGCTGTTGCTCGGCTTCGCCGTGAGCCGCCCGGATCTCGAGCAAGGACGGCGTCGCGTGCGAGCCACCCGCCGACCATCCGGAGCCGAACAGGTCGCCGTCGCGCGTGACCGCGCGGACGGCCCGGTCGGCCGCGACCGCGGCTTGCGCCGCTTCGACGTCCGCCACGACGAGCGTGCCGGCCAGCAAGCTCGCCAGAGCCGAACGGATCTCGCCAGGGGCGGTGATCACCTCGAGGGCCGCCCGCGCGCCGGCGGGCGCGCTCGCCGCCACCGCTTCGCCGGTGTCGGCGGCGACGAGCAGTCCGGCACGACCGCCGTCCTGGTCCTTGAGCAGCTTGATCGCCGCGGCAGCATCCGCCAGCGAGCGGACCGCTACCGCGTCGGCCGCCGCGCCGAGCGCCGCCGCGATGGCCGCTTCGTACCCGGTCTCGACCACCACCAGGTCGGCAACCGTGCCGAGCAGCCCCGGCAGGCGGTCGCGTGCTTGCACCAGGGCTCCGGCTGCGTCCTTGCGGTCCAGCCCGAGGGCCAGCGCGTCGCAGCGTGCCGCAGCCGCGCTGCGCTGCCGCTCGGTCTCCCGCTCCTCCTCCTGCAACGCCGACAGGGTCTCCTCAGCCGCGGTCAGCGCCGCCAGAGCAGCCTCGTGCGTGGCGTCGAGGTCGACCTCACCGGCGTCGAGCCCCGCGACCTCGCCTTCGAGCGCCGCAAACTCTGCCGCCGCCTTCGCGGCACGGTCACGTGCCGCCTCCAGCGAGACCGACAGCCGGCCGATCTCGTCCTGGGCGGCGCGGGCGCGAGTCCGCAATGCGGTGACCTCGCCTTGGAGCCGCACCCGACCCTCGCGCCGGTCGGCGCGAGCCTGACGCGCGGCCGTGAGCGACTGCTCTTGCTCGGCGAGACCCGACTCGAGCTGCTGCCGCTCGAACTCGGCCGCCTCGAGCCGCTCGCGGTCGCTGCGCAGGACCGTCTCGACGTCGCCGGCCTCGGTCCGGAGCTGGTCGATCTCCGCCTGCCACGCCATCGGGTCACGGCCACCGGTCCCGAGGTCCACCGCGATCGCGGTGTGGCGCTGCCGCTCGTTCGCGAGCGACGAGGTGCCTCGCAGTCGCTCGCGCAAGGCGGAGAGCCGATACCAGGTCTCCTGGGCTCGCGCGAGCTGTGGCGTCTGCGCGGCGACCGCCGCGTCGAGCCGGCTCTCACGGGTGCTCGCCTCGGCGAGCGCGGCCTCGACCCGTCCGCGGCGCTCGAGCAGCGCCGTCTCGTCGGCGATCTCGGCCTCGAACGTCCCGCGCATGCTGGTCAGGTCGTCCGCAAGCACGCGCAGCCGGGCGTCGCGCAGGTCAGCCTGGATGACCGACGCGCGGCGCGCCACGTCGGCCTGCTGGCCGAGCGGCTTGAGCTGACGCCGGAGCTCGGCGGTCAGGTCGTTCAACCGGTTGAGGTTGACCTGCATCGCGTCGAGCTTGCGTAGCGCCTTCTCCTTGCGCTTGCGGTGCTTGAGCACGCCGGCGGCCTCTTCGATGAAGCCGCGGCGTTCCTCGGGCGTCGCCGAAAGGATCGCGTCGAGCTGACCCTGGCCCACGATGACGTGCATCTCCCGGCCGATTCCGGAGTCCGACAGCAGCTCCTGGATGTCGAGCAACCGGCAGGGCGAGCCGTTGATGGCGTACTCGGAGCCGCCGTTGCGGAACATGATCCGCGACAGCGTGACCTCGGTGAAGTCGATCGGCAACGCACCGTCGCTGTTGTCGATCGTCAGGACGACCTCGGCGCGGCCGAGCGCCTGCTTGCCGGACGTGCCCGCGAAGATGACATCTTCCATCTTGCCGCCACGCAGCGACTTCGCGCCCTGCTCGCCGAGCACCCAGGCGATCGCGTCGACGACGTTGGACTTGCCGGAGCCGTTCGGCCCGACGATCGCGGTGACGCCGGGTTCGAAGCGCAGCGTGGTCGAGGACGCGAAAGACTTGAAGCCCCGAAGGGTCAAGCTCGCAAGATGCACCCGTGAGACTCCCGGGTTGAGATGGTCAGGCGGGGAAGACCGCTTGCCACGCTACAGGGTGCCGCGGCGTTCTTCGGTGTTTGCCTAGGTGAGTGCGGGCTCGATTTCGCGGGCCGGCTCGGCGACCGTCAGCCGCAGCATTTCCTCGTCGACACGGGCCAGAGTGGTGAGCTCGGCATTCTCGGCTCGCAGCCGGATGACCTCGTTCTCGAGATCCCGGACGCGGTCACGCAGACGCTTCATCTGGTCGGCCACACGAAGGTCGAGACCGTTCCCGACATGACCCAGAAGGGCTTTCGCCATCCTTGCTAATCCTCCACGGTGAGGACACGTCGCGGACACCCCGCATGGCCCCGATAAGGGTTGACGGGTGGAGCCCCCGACTGGTGACGCTGTCGACAGTGCATCCCAGGGATCAGGTACGCGTCGCAGCCCCCTAAGTGTGACGCCGTATGGAGTAGCGGTCAAGAGGTCGATATATCGCGCTGCAAGCCGCTACCAGCGTCCCGTGCGGGGCCGAGATTGACATTTCGGGCAGAAGTACGACGACCGGTTCGTGAAATGGACCCGCCTGATCGGCGTCCCGCAGCGTGAACAGGGCGCGCCGGCTTGTCCGTAGGCCTCCAGGGACCGGTCGAACCACCCGCTCTCGCCGTTCACCGCGACGTACAGGGCGTCGAACGACGTCCCGCCCGCCTTGATCGCCGCGCTCAGGACCTCATCGACCGCATCCAGAAGCCGGCCGATCTCGGGCCGGCGCATCCCTTCCGTGGCCCGGGCGAAATGCAGCCGCGCCCGCCACAGCGCCTCGTCGGCGTAGATGTTGCCGATTCCGGAGATCAGCGTCTGGTCGAGGATCGCCCGCTTCAAGCCCGTACGGCGCCTCCTCAGCGCCGCAGCGAACTTCTCGGGATCGAAGGCAGGTTCCAGGGGGTCGGGCGCGACGTGGCTGAGCGCCACCGGGACGCCGTCATCGGTGAGCTCCTCGTCGGCGAGCGCAAGACCGCCGAAGGTCCGCTGGTCGCAGAATCGCAGCAACGGACCGTCATCGTCGAAAGTCCACTGGGCCTTCGTGTGCCGGCTCGGGCCGGCTTCGGGTGGGACCGCTGCATCGTTTGCCGTCGGAACGACGAGGAACTGACCGGACATCCCGAGGTGGGCGAGCAGGTTGGACCCGTCGTCGAGCGGCAGCCAGAGGAACTTGCCACGTCGGCGGGCGCCGACCACGGTCCGCCCGGCCATCCGCGCCGTGAAGTCCGCAGCACCCGCGGGGTGTCGGCGCAGCGTGCGATCACCGACCACCTCGACCGCGCTGATCCGACGTCCGACGACCCAGCGTTCGAGGCCGCGACGCACGGTCTCGACCTCGGGCAGCTCGGGCACTAGGAGTCCGCTGAATGATGCCGGCCGTCGCGAGCGGCGATCCGGGCCGCGGCTGGCAAGGCGGAGGAGGAGCTCGTAGCGGCGCTACGGGCGACGACGACAACGCCGTCCAGGCGTCGCTCCGGGCGTCGCGCAGCAGGCCAGTGCATCGTTCAGCAGACTCCTAGGGGCGTTGCGCGCCGTGCTCGGCGCTGACCGCGTCCGAGGGGACCGCGCTGAGCGCCGTCCATGCCTGCTCGGCCGCATTCTGCTCGGCTTCCTTCTTGCTGTTGCCCGTGCCCTCACCAGCCGCCTCGCCGCCCAGCACGGCGGTCGCCCGGAACGACTTGGCATGGTCGGGGCCGCTCTCGTCGACGGCGTACTCCGGCGCGCCGAGTCCGCGCTCGGCGGCGAGCTCCTGCAGCGACGTCTTCCAGTCCAGGCCGGCGCCAAGCCCGGCGGCGTCCTCGAGCGCCTCCGCGAACAGTTCGAGGATCAGCCGGCGGCTCGGCTCGAGCCCGCGATCGAGGTAGAACGCGCCGATCAGCGCCTCGAGGGCATCGGCCAGGATCGAGGACTTGTCCCTGCCCCCGGTGCTCTCCTCGCCGCGGCCGAGCTTGAGGTAGGCGCCGAGCCCGATCCCCCGTCCGACTCCGGCCAGGGCCCGGGCGTTGACGACGGCAGCGCGCAGCTTCGCGAGCTGACCCTCCGGAAGCTCGGGGTAACGACGGTACAGCTCCTCCGTGACGACGACCCCGAGCACCGAGTCCCCCAGGAACTCCAACCGCTCGTTCGTCGGCACTCCGCCGTTCTCGTAGGCATACGAGCGATGCGTGATCGCGAGGTCGACCAGGTCGTGATCGACCTGCCCACCGAGGACATCGATCAGACCGCTGATCGGCTCGCCCTCAGGCATGCGAGAGGTAGGCGTCGACCTCGCCGAGGGTCTCGAACTTCGCCAACGTCGCGTCATCGATTCGCACGACCGTCCCCGCCGCGGCCAGGTCAGCCTCGACGACGTCGGCGATGCTGACGCGGGCGAGTGAGTCCGCGCCGAGCGAGTCGAGCGTGGTCTGCGGACTCAGCACGTCCGGATCCACGCCACAGACGAGCGCCACGGCAGAGCGCACCGGGGCCGTCAGGCCGACAGCGACGCTCATGCGGGAGCGAGCTAGACCGGGACGACCTGGCGGTCGTTGTAGGTCCCGCACACACCGCAGGCGGTGTGCGGGAGCTTCGGCTGACGGCAACGCGGGCAGGCGACGAGTGACGGCGCGGCGGCCTTCCACTGCGAGCGTCGCGAGCGGGTGTTGCTGCGCGACATCCGGCGCTTGGGAACGGCCACGGCTACTTCTCCTCAGGGTCGCGCTCTGCGCGCAAATCGGCACTGTCTTCGGAATCGCTGTCCCTCAAGAGTGCAAGGGCAGCCCATCGCGGGTCAACTTCGTCGTGCGTGTGACCGGGCTCGACATCGGCCAGCCGTGCGCCACACCCGGCACACAATCCTAGGCAATCCGGGTCGCAGAGCGGGTTGAGCGGGAGCGCGAGCACGACCGCATCACGCACGACCGGCTCCAGATCGAGCGCGTCCCCACTGACGGTCAGGGCGTCGTCGTCCTCCGGATCCGGCTCGTAGGCGTAGAGCTCCTGGATCGGCGCGACGAGCTCGATCTCGAGCGGGTCCAGGCACCGCCCGCACTCGGCAGAAACGGGCACTTCGACCTCTGCCGTGACCAGTACGCCGTCCATGACGGACTCGAAACGAGCGTCGATCACGACCGGAGTACCGGCCGGAACGCTCACGAGATCCAGACCCCAGCCCTCGGGAGCCTCCGCCTCGATGACGAGCTCGCGCATCGATCCCGGCCGACGCCCCAGCTCGCGTAGGTCATACACAAACGGCGATCGAGACACGCGATTCAGGCTACGGGTGAGCCAACCCAACCAAGTCTCTGACGGACTGAGCCGGGGTTGGGGCCCCGGCTCACATCTGCGCGAAGCGCAGGGCCAACTTGGGGCCCCGACTCACATCTGCGCGAAGCGCAGCATCAACCCGGCAGTGGTTCGACTTCCTCTTCCTCGTCGACGTCCTGGAGCGCCTCGAGCTCGTGACGGCCGTTGATCTTGTTGCGGCCGTGCTCGACGGCGTGCAATGTCCGGTTCAGCACGATCTCGAAGTTGGCGAGCTTGCCGTCGACGTAGTCGTCGACCTCGCGGCGCATCCGGTCGGACTCGGCATTGGCGGCGGCGAGCAGCCGATCGGCCTCACGAGTCGCCTCCTTGACGACCTCGGTCCGAGAGACGAGCCGGGCGCGTTCGGCCTCGGCCTCGGCGAGGATCGCCTGCGCTTCGACCTTGCCTTCCTCGACGACCGAGACCCGGTCCCGGAGCACGCCCCGAGCCTTCCGCAGCTCCTCGGGCAGCGCTTTTCGCAGCTCCTCGACGGCTTCGAGCATCTCGTTGCGGTTGACGATGCACGAGGCCGACATCGGCATCGCGCGGGCGTTCTCGATCATCGCGACGAACTCGTCGAGCTTCTCCGAGATTCCCACTAGCTGATCTGCCTCACTAGTTGCGCTGCCTCTTAGGTCGTCAGTCGTTCGCGGAGCCGGCGGAGAACCGCCTCCGGCACCAGCTTCGAGACGTCACCGCCGTACGTCGCAACCTCCTTCACGAGGCTGGACGAAAGGAAACTGTAGTGCGGGTCCGCAGGCATGAACAGCGTGTCGACGGCGGCGAGCGAGTGGTTCATCTGGCCCATCTGCAGCTCGTAGTCGAAGTCGCTGACCGCTCGAAGGCCCTTCACGATCGCCTTGATGTCGTGCGCGACGCAGTAGTCGACGAGCAGCCCGCGGAAGGTGTCGACGCTGACGTTCGGGAGATGTGCCACCACCTCACGGATCAGCTCCACCCGCTCGTCCGGCTCGAACAGCCGGTTCTTCGACTGGTTGATCCCGACGACGACGACGATCTCGTCGAACAGGTAGCTGGCCCGCTCGATCACGTCGAGGTGACCGTTGGTGATGGGGTCGAAGGATCCCGGACACACCGCCCGCCTCACGAGGCGCGACCGTACCAGAGCGTGCTGTCGCCGTAGCGCCGCGATCTGAGCGCGTCGATCCCCTCCGGCCAGGCCAATGCGGCGTCGCGACTCGCGCGCTCGACGCACACGACGGCGTCCGCGGCCAGCCATCCCCCCGTCAGCGCGGCCAGCGTCCCGGCAACGGGATGGGCGTACGGCGGGTCGACGAAGACCAGCGCGTACGGCGTCGGGGCGGCCGACAGGAAGCGCTCGACGCTCGCCTCGACCACCTCGACCCCGGTCGCGGCGAGCGCCGCGACGTTCGACCGGATGGTGCGCGCGGCGCGGGCATCGCGCTCGACGAGCGTCACGCGGGTCGCGCCACGGCTGGCGGCTTCGAGCCCCACTGCGCCTGAGCCGGCGTACAGGTCGAGGAACGACGAGCCCTCGAGGCTGCCGCACCACGAGACCAGCGACGAGAACAGCGCCTCGCGCGTGCGCTCGCTCGTCGGGCGGGTGCCACGGCCGGCCGGGGTGTCCAGGCGGCGACCGCCGGCCGACCCCGAGATCAGCCTCACGTCTTGCCCAGGTAGTCGGCACGGTCGTCGGCCGCCAGTGCGGTGGCGGCCTCCCGGAGCCGCTCGTGCTGCTCGAGCGTCGGATCCGCGGCGACCAGTGCCGCGGCATCGGCACGGGCGTCCTCGATGAGCCCCTCGTCGCGGAGCAGGCGCAGCAGCTTCAGCTGGGAACGGCGGCCCGACTGGGTCTGGCCGAGCACATCGCCTTCCCGGCGCTGCTCCAGGTCGAGGCGAGCCAGCTCGAGCCCGTCCACCGTCGCGGCGACTCCGTCGAGCCGCTCGCGTGCGGGCGACTCGGCCGCCGAGCTCGTGACCAGCAGGCAGACGCCGGCGTGGCCACCGCGACCGATCCTCCCCCGCAGCTGGTGAAGCTGGGAGATCCCGAACCGATCGGCGTCGAGTACGACCATCATCGTGGCGTTGGGCACGTCGACGCCGACTTCGATCACGGTCGTCGCGACGAGGGCGTCGATGTTGCCGGCCGCGAACCGGCGCATCACGTCGTCCTTGGCATCCGACGTCATGCGGCCGTGCAGACTCCCGACGCGCAGTCCTTGCAGCGGACCTTGCGACAGCATCGGCTCGACGTCGACGACGGTCGCAGTGCTAGCCCAGCCGTCACCGTGTTCGGTCAGGTCGCCGACCTGCTCGTCGTCGCCGCCGTCGATGCGAGGACATACGACGTAGACCTGCCGGCCGGCATCGATCTCCTCGCGCGCTCGCTGCCACACCCGCTCGAGCCATCCGGGCTTGTCGGCGGTCGGCACGACGGTCGTCGAGATCGCCTGGCGACCCGCCGGAAGCTCGGTGAGGGTCGAGGTCTCGAGGTCGCCGTAGACCGTCATCGCGACCGTCCGCGGGATCGGCGTCGCCGTCATCACAAGGACGTGGGGCGGCGTCTCAGCCTTGCTGCGCAACGCGTCTCGCTGCTCCACCCCGAAGCGGTGCTGCTCGTCGACGACGACCAGGCCGAGATCGAAGAACTGCACCGTGTTCTCGAGCAGCGCATGGGTGCCGATCACGATGCCCGCATCACCGACGCCGACGTCGAGCAGCGTCGACCGGCGCGCGGCAGCACTCATCGACCCCGTCACGAGCGCGATGCTGGTCGCCTCGTCGGCTGCGCCGAGCTGACCGCCTTGGCCGAGCGGGCCCATCAGCGCCTCGATGGAGCGCGCATGCTGCTGCGCGAGCACTTCGGTCGGAGCCAGCAGCGCGGCCTGACCCCCAGAGTCGACGACTGCGAGCATCGCCCGAAGCGCGACGACCGTCTTGCCCGAGCCGACCTCTCCCTGCAGGAGCCGGTGCATGGGCACCTCCCGCGCAAGATCGGCCATCAGCTCCTCGCTGACCGCTCGCTGACCGGCGGTCAACGTGAAGGGCAGCGACGCGTCGAAGGCCTCGAGCAGACCACCGGGCCGTGGCGCTCGGGCCTTCGCCGGCTCGAGAGCGGTCAGGAGGCGACGTTGAGCCAGGACGACCTGCATCACGAAGGCCTCGTCGTACCGGAGCCGAGCACTGGCCTGGGCGACCTCTTGGCGGTCCTTCGGCGCGTGGATCGCGCGCAGGGCCTCGGCCCGTCCCATGAACCCCTTCTCCGCCAGCAGGTCGGCGGGGAGCGTCTCGTCAATGTCGATCACGTCCAGGGCGTGACGAATCATGCGGCGCAACGACCAGGTCGGCACCCCCTTCGTCGCCGGGTAGATCGGCAGCAGCTTCCCCGCGTCGCCGACCATCTCCTCGGCGTCATCGGTCATGTCCGGGTTCTTCAGCTGGACCTTGCCGCGAAACGTGTCGACCTCGCCGGCCAGCACGATCTCCGCGTCCGGGACGAGGTACTTCGGGATGAAGTTCCGCTTCCGGAACAGGGGGATCACGAGGCGCCCCGTGCCGTCCGTCACGGTGATGTCGAACTTGAACAGCCCCGCGCGGACCTGGCGACCCTTGACCTCAACCACCCGAACCCGAATGGTCACCTGCTCCCCCGGCCGGAGCTCCGCGAGGTTGGTGAGCTCGCCCCGCTCGAAATAGCGCCGCGGGTAGTGGCGCAGCAGGTCGCCTACGGTGGAGATGTCGAAGGCCTTCTCCAGCAGGACCGCCGGCTTCTCCCCCGCTACGGCCCGCACGTGCGACGACTCGTCGACCACGTGCTGAGGCTAAGCGGCGAACCGGACGCTTTGAGTCAGGCTCGCAAGTCGGGCTACCCTGTCCGCCGTGGCTTCCGTCTGTGATGTGTGCGGCAAGGGTCCCGGGTTCGGCATGAACGTGTCGCACTCGCACCGGCGCACCCGCCGTCGCTTCAACCCGAACATCCAGCCGGTTCGTGCCCTCGTCGGTGGCTCGCGGAAGCGGATGAACGTCTGCACCTCCTGCCTCAAAGCGGGGAAGGTCTCGCGCTAGGAGTCTGCTGACAATGCCGGCCGTCGCGAGCGGCATCGCGCAGCAGGCCTAGAGCCTCTTCTCGAAGCTGAGCGACAGCGGGGCGCAGGCGTAGAAGCCGAACCCCTCGATCCGTTCGTAGCCTGACGTCTCATAGAGGCTGACCGCCTCCGGCTGCCGGTCTCCGGTCTCCAGCACGATCCGGCTCGCGCCCATTCCTCGCGCCCGCTCCTCGAGCGCGGCGAGCATCACCCGCGCCAGCCCCTTGCCCCGTGCCTCAGGCACGACGTACATGCGCTTCAGCTCGACCTCGCCTTCGGCGTGCTGGCGCAGGCCGCCGGTAGCGACCGGCTCGGTGCCGAGGTAGCCCACGATGAAGAGCCCGTGCGGTGGCCTGAACTCGGACCCGTCGATGGGACCCTCGTCCGGACCGCCGTAGCGGACGACGTACTCGGCTTGCACGGCGGCAATCAGCTGTTGCGCGACTGCCGAGTCGTAGGCCTCCTCGCGGATCTCGAGATCGCTCATCGGTGCTGCCAGCCGTGGTCGATCGGCCCGATGCCGGCACCGAGCGGGAAACCCGCGGCAATCGCACCCGTGACGTAGTCCTTCGCCCCCTGCACGGCGTCCGGAACGCTTCTGCCGAGGGCGAGGTACGACGCGATCGCGGAGGCCAGCGTGCACCCGGTGCCGTGGGTGTGACGCGTGTCGAGACGCTCCGCCGCGAACTCGATCTCTGTCTCGCCGTCGGTCAGCAGGTCCACGGCATCGCCGCGCGGCAGGTGACCGCCTTTGACCAGCACCCACTTCGGACCGAGGTCGAGCAGTGCGTCCGCCGCCTTGCGCTGGCCGTCTCGGTCCTCGACCTCGAGACCGGTCAGCCGTGCCACCTCCGGCAGGTTCGGCGTGACCACGGTCGCGATGGGCAGCAGCTCGCTGATGATCGCCGTCACCGCTGACTCGACGAGGAGTGGATCGCCGTGCTTCGAGACGCACACGGGGTCGACCACCAGCGGCGCGTCGATGCGGCTCAGCCGACTCGCCGTCACGGTCACGAGATCCGGCGAGGCGAGCATCCCGGTCTTCATCGCGTCGACCCCGATGTCGTCGAGCACCGCCGCGAGCTGGGCGTCGACCGCCTCGGGCTCGAGCTCCCAGTAGCCGTGGACGCCTGTCGAGTTCTGTGCGGTGACCGCGGTGATAACGCTCATGCCGTGGACGCCGAGGGCGAGCATCGTCTTCAGGTCGGCCTGGATCCCGGCACCGCCGCCCGAATCCGACCCCGCGACGGTGAGAGCTCTCGGCGGGACGTTCGCTACGCCACCCACCACCCATCGGCCGAGCCGGCTGTGCCGGCGCTGTTGACTGCCTCGACCCTAGGAGACGCGGAAGTGTTCGTGCCCGCCGATTTCCGGCGTCTCGCGGTCGACGAACGCCACCGGCGGGCTGCCGGCTCCCGCCGCGACGACCTCCCCGATGACGAGAGCGCCCGGTGGGGCCTGCCCGCGTACGGTCATGGCAAATGCGTGGTCGTCGCCGCCGGTCGTGACCCAGGTGATCGCGTCGACGCCGAGATCCGCGGCCGCGGCGGCGAGCCCATCCGGCACCGCCAGCGCTCGCGAGTCGAGCCGAATCGCGACGCCTGAGGCCTCCGCGATGTGCGAGAGGTCGGCGAGAAGTCCATCGGAGACATCGATCATCGCGGTGACGTCGCCGCTGCCGGCCAGCTCGAGCGCGGCGTCGTAGTCGATCTCCGGCCTGCGGTGGGCGTCGGCGAGTGGATGCCCGAGCTGGCCGGCTTCCAGCAGGGCGAGGCCGGCAGCGGCCCATCCCAGCCGCCCGATGACGACCACGTGGTCTCCGGGCACTGCGCCGCGACGGGTGATGGGCTCGCGGCCGCCCAGGTCCCCGAGCGCGGTGACCGACACGACGACGAGGTCACAGGCCGTGACGTCGCCGCCGACGACCGACGCACCAACGAGCGCGCACTCGTCGCGCAGCCCGTCCGCCAGTGCGTCTACCCAGGCGACATCGAGCACGCCCGGCGCGGAGAAGCCCACGAGCAGCGCCGTCGGCCGGCCTCCCATCGCGACGATGTCCGCAAGGCTCGCCGCCGCCGCGCGCCGCCCGACGTCGTACCCGCTGGACCAGTCGCGGCGGAAGTGTCGGCCCTCGACCATCACGTCGACCGTGGCCACGACCCGGCCGTCAGACGCCTCGACCACGGCGGCATCGTCGCCGGGCCCGACCGTGACCTCCGCGGTCTGCGGCAAGCGCGCGGTGACCCGGCGGATCAGGCCGAACTCGCCCAGCCCGGCCAGATCCTCGGGGTCAGCTCCGGAAACCGAGATGACGGCCCTCCTTAGGCGTCAGGTACGGTCTGGCTCGCAACTTCTTCCTCGACCCGTGTTGGGAGTGCCCGTGACCGTTCAGGCGTACATCCTCATCCAGACCGAGGTCGGGAAGGCAGCCGCGGTCGCCGCCGAGATCCAGAAGATCAAGGGCGTCACGATGGCCGAGGACGTCACCGGCCCGTACGACGTCATCGTCCGCAGCGAGGCGAAGAGCGTCGACGAGCTCGGCAAGCTCGTCGTGGCGAGGGTGCAGTCCGTCCCGGGGATCACGCGCACGCTGACCTGCCCCGTCGTCCATCTCTAGCCGCTGGCTGCCTCGCTGAGGGTGTGGTCCTCGGCCCCGGTGGTCGCCGGCGCCCTGCTGTTCACTGCCGCCTGCTCGTCAGGCGAGGTCTCGATCGCGCCACCGAACCCGGCCGGCCGGGTCGTGGAGCAGTGCGATCACCTCGGCAACAGGGTGCCGCACCGGCTGGTCGGTCTGCACCCCCGGCGGACCACCCCCGCGTCATCGCTGACGTTCGCGTGGGGATCGCCGCCTGTCACGCTGAGCTGCGGAGTCCCGAAACCCGAAGGCTTCTCCCCCAATGCGTCACAGACGATCCAGGTCGACGGGGTTCGCTGGTACCAGCAGATCTACCCGACCGTCGTCGTGTGGACCGCGGTTCGAAGCACCGCTGACGGACCGGTCTACGTCGCGCTTCGGGTGCCGACCCACTACACGGCCGCCGACTCGTTCCTCACCGCGCTCGCGCAGCCGCTGAGGCTCGCCCTGTCGGCTACCTGAGTCCGGTGCCCCGGCGTACGGCGTCGTCGATCAGACGCGAGACCAGCGTCGGGTAGTCGACGCCGGTGGCCGCCCACATCTGCGGAAACATCGACACCGGGGTGAAGCCCGGCATCGTGTTGACCTCGTTGATCAGCAGTCGGCCGTCGTCGGCGAGGAAGAAGTCGACGCGAGCAAGCCCCTCGCAGTCCAACGCTTCGAAGGCCGCGACTGCTGTGGATCGGATCCGGTCGACGACGCCGGCCGGCAGGTCCGGCGGGATGTCGAACTCGGTGCCTGACTCCGGCATGTACTTCGCGTCGAAGTCGTAGAACTCGACGTCGCCGGCCAGCCGGATCTCGGCCGGCAGCGACGCCTCAGGCGCGCCCCCGTCGGCGGCGGCGAGCACACCGCACTCGATCTCCCGCCCGACCACTGCGGCTTCCACCAGCGCCTTGGGGTCGTGACGGAACGCCTCGGCCAGTGCGGGCTCCAGCCCGGAGCGGTCCGCGACCTTCGAGATGCCGATGCTCGACCCGCCTCGCGCGGGCTTGACGAAGACCGGCCAGCCCAGCTCGGCGGCATCGGCCGGGATCGGCTGCCCGGCACGCACGACGACGTACGCCGGCACACTCAGCCCCGCGGCGGCGAGCAACCGCTTCATGTGTGCCTTGTCCATCGCGGCGGCGGAGGCGAAGACGCCGGACCCGACGTACGGGATGCCGGCCAGCTCCAGCAGTCCTTGCAGGGTGCCGTCTTCGCCGTACGGGCCGTGCAGCAGCGGGAAGACGACGTCGATCGGTCCGAGGACCTCCGGAAGCGCGGTCGGATCGCCGGAGAGCGCGACCGAGTCAGCGCCCGACACGACCGACGGCAGCTCGCGCCCCGACATCGCGAGGGCATGGGTGTCGGCGGCGACCCAGCGACCTTCCGCTGTGATCCCGACCGGGACGACGTCGTAGCGGTCGGGGTCGAGGGTGGCGAGCACGCTGCCCGCCGTGATGCAGGACACCGAGTGCTCACTGCTGCGTCCCCCGAAGATGACTGCGACCCTGGTCTTTCGGCCCTTCGAGCTCAACGCTGATACGGGCGCACCGCGCCGATGTAGTCGCTGCGCCACGCGCTGCTGATCCGGACGTTGGCGCCGGTGTACGGCGCTTCGACCATCTGACCGTTGCCGATGTACATGCCCACATGATGAATGGTGTTCGGATCCGACGTGTTGTAGGCGAAGAACACGAGGTCGCCCGGACGCAGGTCGCTCTTCGCAATGTGGGCGCCCTCGGTCCACTGGTAGCCGGTCCAGTGCTCGAGATGCACCCCGACGTTGTTGTAGGACCACATCACCAGTCCGGAGCAGTCGTAGCTGTCCGGGCCGGCGGCTCCCCACTGGTAGGGCTTCCCGATCTGCGACTCCGCCTGCTGCACCGCAGCGGCTCCGGTGCCGGCGGAGATCGTGCCGCCGAGGTTGCCCGTGGTGTCGGCGTAGGGACTCGGTCCACTGGCCGGCGGCTCAGCGGCTGCCGCCGCTGCGGCGGCGCGCTGCCGGGCGAGCGCGTCGATCCGCTCTTGCTGCAGATGCGACGACTTCGCCTTCGCCGCGGCGAGCAGCGCGTCGAAGTGCGCCTGCCTGTGCTTGAGACCGGCGAGCACCTTCTGTTGCTGGAGCACGGCCGACTCCGCCGCGGACTTCGCCCTCGTGGCGTCCGCGGCTGCCGCCTTGGCTTTGACGGCGACCGCGTCGGCCTGATGGGCGACGGCGGCGCGGTAGACAGCTGCGGCGTCGAGACGGGTGAGGGTCCGGTGCTGGCTCACCGAGACCGCGTCGATCGCACCGACGCGGTCGACGAGCGCGCGCGCCCCGCCGGGAGACAGGATCGCGTCGATCTCGGCGAGCCCGCCCGTCTCATACGCCGTGCGCGCGAAGCGAGCCACCGCTCGCTGGCCCTTGGCGACATTGCGGTTGGCCAGACCCAGGACCTTCTGCGCAGTGTCAGCGGCGCGCTGTGCGGCTGACAGCTTGACCTCCGCCTCGTCGTACTTCTCCACAACGACCTCGGCGGCGCTGCTCAGCCGCTCGAAGTGTGCCTGCGCCGAGCCGAGCTTGGCGGCAGCGCTAGCGACGTCCTGCTCGCGCTGCGCGACCGCTGCCTTGCTGGCGGCGACCTGGCCGGCGGTCGGTCCGGGCGGGGGGCTGGCGGCGGCTGGAGCGGGCACGGCGGCCAGTCCGCTGCACATGGCGGCAACCGTCACGGCAGCCGCGAAGACGGCCCGGACCTGGCCTGGCATGGGGTGACTGTAGTGCCGGGAGTGCCGGATGTCCGGTTCCCACGCTGTGTTGGCCCTGCGCTTCGCGCAGACGTGAGCCGGGGCCCCAACCCCGGCTCAGGCCCGTCCTGCTTCGCGCTCGCGTTGATCAGTCGAGTGCTTGCTGGATGTCCTTGATCAGGTCGCCGGGGTCTTCCAGCCCGATGGAGAACCGCACCGCACCGGGCCCGATGCCTGCTGCGTCGAGCGCGGCGTCGTCGAGCTGGCGATGCGTCGTCGAGGCGACGTG
The DNA here is from genome assembly GCA_035547035.1 of Mycobacteriales bacterium. GTDB lineage: Bacteria > Actinomycetota > Actinomycetes > JAFAQI01 > JAFAQI01 > DASZTV01. Next base: position 128,426 of record DASZVL010000039.1, read on the forward strand.
GCTGACGACGGTGTGCACGCCGCCGAGACTGGTCGCCACCTCGCCGACCGTCAGCCGGTCGGCCAGCGCGAAGCCGGCGTCGCGGCCGCCGCGCGGCGTGATCGTGACGATCCCGCCGTACCGCACTCCTTCCGGACCGGACTCGAAAAGCTTGCCTCCGAGCGCATGCTGCGGGTGCGTCGGCAGGCCCGGGTAGTCGACGCGCTCGACTGCCGGGTGCTCGACCAGCGCCTCCGCGACGCGCGCCGCGGTCGCGCAGTGTCGGGCGACGCGCAGCGGCAGCGTGGCCAGCCCCCGGTGCAGCAGGAACGCCTCGTCCGGCGCGAGGCTGCCGCCGAGATCGACTCTCGCCTTGCGAACCGCCGCCACGAGGTCGATGTCACCGACGACGACGCCGCCGGTCACGTCGGAGTGACCGCCGATGTATTTCGTCGCAGAGTGCACCACAAGGTCGGCGCCCCACAGCAGGGGGCGACAGACCGGCGGCGGCGCGAACGTGCTGTCGACGCACAACGGGATGCCAGCGTCGCGGCACACGGCCGCGAGTCCTTCGATGTCCGCCACCGCCGTCGTCGGGTTTGCGATCGTCTCCGCCCACACCAGTGCCGTGTCGTCGCGGACGGCCGCGCGCACCGCGTCGGCGTCGGTCACGTCGACGAAGGTGGCGTCGACACCGAACCGGCGAAGGACATGGTCGACGACGCCATAGGTGCCGCCGTACACGGCCGCCGGGGCGACGACGTGCGCACCCGTGCGACACAGCGCAAGCAGCACCGTGGAGATCGCGGCCATGCCGGATGCAAACGCCTGCGCCGCAACCGGACGGTCGAGACCGTGTGCCTCGAGCGACGCGAAGCCGAGAGCGAACGCATCGACTGTCGGGTTGTCGATGCGGCTGTAGCTGTATCCGGACACGCGGTCGCCGAGGACGTCGGCATACTGCTGCGTCGTGTCGAACTCGTACGCGGAGGTGCGGTAGGTCGGCAGGCCCAGCGGACGCACGGCGCTGAAGTCAGGCCGCGGCGTGTGAACCGCACGCGTTGCCTCACCGGCTCCCGAGTCCCGCGGGTCGAGGATCGGAAGGTTCGACGGGCGGTCAGGCATCGAGGCTGTCAGACATCGGCGTCCTGCTCGTGTTTCGGAGCACTGGCAAGCAACGAGGCCAGCATGTCAGGGACAGTGATGCCTTCGTCAACGACTTTGACGACGTGCTCGGTGATCGGCGCGGCCACTCCGTGGTTGCGCGCGAGGTCGAGGATCGACTTGCACGACTTCACGCCTTCTGCGGTCTGCTTGGTCTTGGCGACGACCTGCTCGACCGACAGGCCACGCCCGAGGTCTTCACCGAACGTGCGGTTGCGTGACAGCGGCGAAGAGCAGGTGGCGACCAGGTCGCCCATGCCGGCGAGGCCCGCGAAGGTCAGTGGCTCAGCACCCAGCGCAACGCCGATCCTCGCCGTCTCCGCGAGACCGCGGGTGATCAGCGAGGCACGTGCGTTGTCGCCGAGGCCGAGTCCCGCGGCCATGCCGACCGCAAGCGCGATCACGTTCTTCACGGCACCGCCGAGCTCGACGCCGATGACGTCGTGGTTGCGGTACGGCCGGAAGTAACCGGAGTTGCAGGCACCCTGCACCCGTCGAGCGACCTCGAGATCGACGCAGGCAACGACCGCGGCCGCTGGCTCGCGTCCGGCGATCTCCTTGGCGAGGTTCGGGCCCGAGACCGCGGCGACACGTTCTGCGGGCACCCCCGCGACCTCTCGGATCACCTCGGTCATGCGCTTGTCGGTGCCGAGCTCGACGCCCTTCATCAGACTGACAAGCGTCGCGTCCGAGGGCAGCAGGCCGACCAGCTCGGTGAGATTCGACCGGAGGGTTTGCGACGGCACGGCGAGCACAACGATCTCCGCGCCGTCGAGCGCCTGTTTCGGGTCGGCGGTGGCACGCAGGCGCGATGCCAGACGGATGCCGGGCAGGTAGTCAGGGTTCTCGCGGCTGCTGTTGATCGCGTCGGCAAGCTCATGCCGGCGCGCGCACACGATCGTGTCGGTCCCCGAGTCGACGAGAACCTGAGCGAACGCGGTCCCCCACGACCCGGCGCCGATGACCGCGGCGCGCGTCACGCAGCCGCTCTCGGGTCGAACGTGACGGCGGGCGGAGTGCCGCCCCGCAACCCGACGAGCAAGTCGGTGATGTGCGCCATCACGACTTCGGTGACTTCGCGCAACAAGTCGGTGGTGATCGGCAGGCCGGCGTACTTCGACAGATCGATCGGCTCGCCGGCCACGATCTGGACCCGCTTGCGCGGGAACGGACGCGGCAGCTTCGACTTGTAACGCCACAGCTTCTGCGGGCCCCACTGGGCAACCGGGATGACGGGCGCGCCGGTCTCGAGCGCGAGCCGCGCAACGCCGGTGCGCGCCTTCATCGGCCAGCAGTCAGGGTCGCGGGTCGCGCTGCCCTCGGGGTAGATCAGGACCGACTTGCCTTCGTTGACGGCGTCCACCGCCGCACGCAACGCGTTCGCCGCGTCAGCGGTTCCGCGGTAGACGGGGATCTGGTTCGCACCGATGAACACGTGCTTGAACAGCGGGACCTCGAACAGCGAGGACTTCGCGAGGAAGAACGGCACGCGATCGGCCTCGAGCACGTAGAGCCCCAGCGTGAGCGGGTCGACGTAGCTGAGATGGTTGGAGGCGACGATGACGCCGCCGGTCTTCGGGATCTGGTCCTGACCGCTCCACGCTCGAATCGTCGACATTCGCAGGAACGGTTTCGCCACGACCACCACGAGGCGGTACCAGAACCCGAGCCGCCCGTATCGCACCCTGCGAGGATGCCAGACATGACCCAGCACGCCGACCGGTGGTCGCTCGTCGTCCCGGTCAAGCGCGTGGAGAACGCGAAGACGCGACTGGGGCTCGACGCCGAATCTCGCGCCTCGCTCGCTGTGGCGATGGCGGTGGACACGGTGGCCGCGGCCCTCGCGTGCCCGCTCGTTGCTGGGGTCGTGGTCGTGACTGACGACTCGCGAGCTCGTCGAGCGCTGGCGGAGCTCGACGTACGGATCGTTGCCGACGAGCCGGATGCCGGCCTCAACGCGGCGCTCGAGCACGGCGTCGCCCTCGTCGCCGGCGGGCATGTGGGGGCGCTCGCATCCGACCTGCCGTCGCTGCGGTCCGAGGACCTCGGCGTCGTCCTGAGCCGAGCCGAGCGGCACGTCCAGGCCGTCGTCGGGGATCTGTCGGGCACGGGTACGACGTTGCTGTGCGCGAGATCCGCGGCGGACTTCGCTCCGCACTTCGGGGTCGAGTCGCTGGCTGCGCACGTCGCTGCCGGTGCGACCGACCTGACGGAGCTGGCGCCGGAGTCACTGCGGCGTGACGTCGACACGGTGGATGGGCTCAGCGGCGCGGTGGACCTCGGTGTGGGAGCCGCGACGCAGCGCGCGCTCGCGAACCTGCCGGTTGCTGAGGGGCTGTGACGTTGCGGGAGCTGCAAGCGACGGTGCGCGCGTATGACGAGAGCAGCCGCAGTGGGGACGTGCTCACCGATCAGGGAGAGGTGCTGACGTTCGACGCGGCGGCGTTCGACGTCTCGGGGCTTCGCCTGCTCCGACTCGGGCAGCGAGTGCGCCTGACTGTCGACGACACCGGGCGGGTCAGGTCGCTCACTATCGCGACCTTCCCCCACCCGGCGTCGTAAGAACAAGCAATCCTGTTGACGGTGAGCGGTTAGCGCTTCTTCGCGGGTGCCTTCTTGGCTGCGCTCTTCTTGGCCGCGCTCTTCTTGGCAGGGGCCTTCTTTGCCGGCGCCTTGGCGGCCTTCTTCGCCGCGGTCTTCGCCGCCGCTGCAGCCTTTCGCGGACCCGACGACGCAGTCTTCGCGGCGCTGCGCGCGGTCGAGGCCGTGGACTTCGCGGCCGCCTTGGTTGCAGCGTCCGTCACCTTGGCGAGCTTGATCGAGCCGCTCACCACACCCTTGAACTGTGTGCCGGGACGGAACTTCGGCACCGAGGTCGCCTTGACCTTGACGGTCTGACCGGTGCGCGGGTTGCGACCGGTGCGCGCGGCACGGTCGACCCGCTCGAAGACGCCGAAGCCGGTGATCGCGACGCGCTCACCCGCGGCCACCGCTCGCTGAATGGTGTCGAGCACCGCGTCGACGGCGTTCTCTGCGTCGCCCTTGGACGCGCCAAGTCGGTCGCGGATCGCGTCGATCAGTTCGGCCCTGTTCACGTGCACCCTCCGAGTTCGCGTCGAGGACCGCCCTCGACTCACGCGGACGCTAGGGCGTTATTGCCCTCGGCACAACGATTACGGGTGACTTTTTTGTTGTGTCGCCAGCAATTTCTCCGCGACGTGCTACCGGGTGACAGGGAGATAGGCCGGTCGGGCTGCCTCGAAAGCCGCAATGTCATCCGTATGGCGCAGTGTCAGGCCGATGTCGTCGAGGCCTTCCATCAGCCGCCAGCGGGTGTAGTCGTCGATGTCGAAACCGACAGTCAGCCCAGGCGCGCGCACCTGTCGAGCCTCCAGGTCGACCGTGATCTCGGTGGTCGGGTCGTGGTCCACGATGTCCTGCAGCGCCGCGACGTCGGCCTCGCTGAGCTGGACCGGGAGCAGACCGCCCTTGAGGGAGTTGCCCCGGAAGATGTCGGCGAACCGTGGCGAGATGACGGCGCGGAAGCCGTAGTCCTGCAGCGCCCACACCGCGTGCTCGCGCGACGAGCCGGTGCCGAAGTCGGGGCCGGCCACGAGAATCGTCGCGCCGTCGTACCGGCTGTCGTTGAGGACGAACGACGGGTCCTTGCGCCACGCGCTGAACAAGCCGTCCTCGAAGCCGCTGCGGGACACGCGCTTGAGGTACTCCGCCGGGATGATCTGGTCGGTGTCGACATTACTGCGACGCAGCGGAACGGCGCGACCCGTGTGGACCGTGAACTTCTCCATTGCGCTGGCTCCTGTTCTACAGATCTGCGGGGGCGGTCAGCCGGCCGGTGACGGCCGTCGCTGCTGCGACTGCAGGTGAGACGAGATGCGTACGTCCGCCCGGGCCCTGGCGGCCCTCGAAGTTCCGGTTCGACGTCGATGCGCTGCGCTCACCCGGAGCGAGCTTGTCCGGGTTCATCGCGAGACACATCGAGCAGCCGGCGCCGCGCCACTGCGCGCCGGCCGATTCGAAGACCGCGTCGAGGCCTTCCGCCTCGGCGGCTTCCTTCACCGCGACCGAGCCGGGGACGATCAGAACGCGAACGCCGTCGGCGACCTTCCGGCCCTGCAGGACCTCGGCGACCGCACGCAGGTCCTCGAGCCGGCCATTCGTGCAGGAGCCGATGAAGACGGTGTCGACCTTGACGTCGCGCAGCGGAGTGCCGGCCGCCAGGCCCATGTACTCCAGCGCCCGCTCGTCGGCGGCGTCGCGCGGCTCCGGTACGGACGACGACAAGGCGGCGCCTTGGCCTGGGTTCGTGCCCCACGTGACCCACGGCGAGAGCCTGCTCGCATCGACCTTCACGACCGTGTCGAACGTCGCACCCTCGTCAGTCGCGAGCTCACGCCAGGCGGCGACGGCCTCGTCCCACTCGGCGCCCTTGGGGGCGTTGGGACGATCCTTGAGATAGGCGAAGGTCGTCTCGTCCGGCGCGATCATGCCGGCGCGCGCGCCGGCCTCGATCGACATGTTGCAGACGGTCATGCGGCCCTCCATCGACAAACCGCGCACTGCTTCGCCGCGGTACTCGATGACGTGGCCCTGGCCGCCACCGGTGCCGATCTGCGTGATGATCCCGAGGACGAGGTCCTTCGCCGTCACACCGGGGGGCAGTGCACCCTCGACCTCGATCGCCATCGTCTTCGGGCGCTGCAGCGGAAGGGTCTGCGTGGCCAGCACGTGCTCGACCTCGCTGGTTCCGATGCCGAACGCGAGTGCACCGAACGCGCCGTGAGTGCTGGTGTGACTGTCACCGCAGACGACCGTCATGCCGGGCTGGGTGAGGCCGAGCTGCGGCCCGATGACGTGCACGATGCCCTGGCCCGCGTCGCCCATCGGGTGCAACCGGATGCCGAACTCGTCGCAGTTGCGACGCAGCGCCTCGACCTGGGCGAGGCTGACCGGATCCACGATCGGACCTGGTGTCGTCGGGACGTTGTGGTCCTCGGTGGAGATCGTCAGGTCGGGGCGACGCACGGTGCGTCCGGACGCGCGAAGACCGTCGAACGCCTGCGGGCTGGTCACCTCGTGCACGAGGTGCAGGTCGATGTAGAGGAGGTCCGGCTCGCCTTCGGTGCGGCGTACGACGTGGTTGTCCCAGACCTTCTCGGCCATGCTCTTTGGCGACTCGGTCCTAGCCATCGACTGCTCCTCGACGTCAGTGCTTGCGTCTCACTATTTGATACGCCAATATTGCAATATGACACAGCGTAGCAGCGTCGGCGTCCTTGACAAGGCGGTCGGCGTGCTCGACTGCCTGCGCCCCGGACCCGCGTCGCTCGCGGACCTGGTGACGCGAAGCGGCCTGTCGCGCGCGACGGCGTACCGGCTCGCGGTTGCCCTCGAGGTGCACGGACTGGTCGAGCGGGATGCTGACGGCCGGTTCCGGCTGGGACCGCATCTCTACGACCTCGTCGCTGCGGGTCGCGTCGATCCGCTGCTGCGCGCGGCGGAGGACGTGTTGGAGCGGTTGTCGGCGAGCACCCACGAAAGCGCCCAGCTGTATCGGAGGATCGGCGACCTCCGGCGGTGCGTCGCCGCGGCGGAGCGGGCGAGCGGGCTACGGGACACGGTTCCGGTCGGTGCGGACCTGCCGATGACCGCGGGCTCGGCAGCGCAGGTCCTGCTGGCATGGGAGTCGGCCGGTGACGTCGCGTCGGTCGCGGCGCATGCGAAGTTCTCCTCCGCGGGGTTGGCCGCGGTACGACGTCGCGGCTGGGCCGCCAGCGTCGGCGAACGCGAAGCCGGCGTCGCGTCCGTGTCGGCACCGGTCTTCGACGCGCATGGCAAGGTCGTCGCCGCGGTCTCGGTATCGGGACCTATCGACCGGCTGAGCAGAACCCCGGGCAAGCTCCACGCGGAATCGGTGGTCGCCGCCGCCCGGGAGCTCACTACGGCAGTCGCGACCAACCCCCGCTGATCTTGACGACCCTGCGTCATGTGACCGCGAACTGCTGATCGCGCCGAGCTGTCAGGGCCTGCCGGAATGGCGTACGACCAATACAGCAAGACGCTCTACGTAGCCGACTCCGGCAACAACCAGACCCGGGCCATTGGGCCGACCGAAACCATCAGCACATTCACAGGAGGAGGGAAATCCGGACCGTGGTGGATATCGAGCGGCACATCCGCCAGGAGCGCGCGCATCCTGGATCCGACTCGCGTCGCTACCGCTGGAGGTTTCATGAACGAAGGGCATCGAGTCTGCGACAGCCCTGAGTGGCGAGCGGCCGTGCGCGACGAGATCATCCCTTGGGCCGTCGGTGAGGTCGACCTCGGCGACGACGTACTGGAGATCGGACCGGGCTACGGAGCCACGACCGACGTGTTCGCCAGCCTCTTGCCCAAGATGACCAGCGTCGAGATCGACCGCGAGCTCGCAGCGCGGCTGCGTGCCCGATACGACGGAACCCACGTCGATGTCGTGGAAGGCGATGCCACGCAACTGGCCTTCTCCGATGAGCGATTCAGCGCGGCCCTGTGCTTCTCGATGCTTCACCACGTGCCGTCGGCGACGTTGCAGGACCGCCTGTTCGCCGAGGTCGCGCGCGTCCTGCGGCGCGGCGCGCCGTTCATCGCCACCGACGGGCTCGAGTCCGAGGGCGTCCGGACCTTCCATGCGGGCGACACGTACCAGCCAATCGATCCGTCGACGCTCGAGGCGCGGCTGAACGCCGCGGGGCTGAGGGATGTCGACGTACGCCTGAACGAGTACGGGTGGACGGCACTGGCACGACGGATGTGAAGCCGTCAGAGCTGGCGCTGTGCGCACGCTGTACACATCTGGCGGGTGACGGTTCGCCGTGGCCAGCCTGCCGGAACCGACCGTAACCGTTGGTGGCGAAGACGTTCGGCACGCTAAGCGGGTGGCACGAGAGGCGCCCGGTGCGCCGTACAGTCACGGCGTGCAGGAGTGGCGGCGGACGCCTGGAGCCGGACGGTACGCACACCCCGAGTGCGAACGTCGGTTCGTCGTCCGGGGGTCGTTTCCGGATGTCGCAGCACCATGGCTGATCGAGGACCGGTACATCGACGGCACGTCCATGCGACTACGGCGGCTGACGGCCGACGGCGAGACGGTCTGGAAGCTGACGCAGAAGGTGCGCATGACGCCGAGCGACCCGACGTCGGTATCAATCACGAACCTCTACCTGACCTCCCACGAGTACGACGTACTGGCCACCTTGCCGGCTGCCGTGCTCCGCAAGACGCGGCACCTGTGTCCAGTCGACGGGACTCGATTCGTCGTCGATGTCTTCAGCGGAGTGCTCGCAGGTCTGCAGCTTGCGGAGGTCGAGGTGGCGGACCTTACCGCTCCACTCAACGTGCCGGCGTGGATCGGTCACGAGGTCACACGCGACGACCGCTATTCGGGCGGCCGACTGGCAAGGATGTCCGTGACGGAAGTCGCGTCACTCCTCGCCCACACGGTCTAGAGCTCGCCGCGCCAAGGTTGGGGACGTTGAGCTCTGTCGCGTGATTCACGTCTGCGGCGAAACGGATGATGTTGGGCTCTCTACGGTGTTCGGGTGCGAGCTGTCGAGGTACATGGGCAGACCTTCACGGGGTCGTATTTCCGTGCTGCGGCACCGTCGCCAGGTGTCGTTGTGCTCGGTGGGTCAGACGGCGGCCGACCGATGCACTGGGCGGGTCAGCTGCAGGCTGCGGGCTACTCCGCGATCGCCTTGAGCTACTTCGGTGCTCCGGGGTTGCCTCGACGACTCGTCGAGGTACCGGTGGACCAGGTGTCGATGGCTGCCGCGTGGCTGCTCGAACGACCGGAGGTGGTCGGTGACCGGGTGGCGGTTGTAGGCGTCTCGAAGGGTGCGGAGCTCGCGCTGGTCGCAGCATCGCTCACTCCCCGGCTGATCGGCGCGGTCGTTGCCTATGCGCCGAGCGCGTACGTGTTCGAAGGCATTGGCTTCGGTCGTCACACTCGGCTGCGCTCGAGTTGGACCTTGGAAGGCCATCCGCTGGCTTACGTGCCGTATCCGCGGCCGATGCGACCCGGCGTCGGGATCAGGGGTATCTCGTTGCTCCCGATCTACCAAGCGGCACTCGAAGCGCGGCTGTCCATCGAGCGCGCCGCGATACCAGTCGAACGAAGCAACGCGGCAATCCTCTTGGTCTCCGGCGGGCGCGACAAGATGTGGCCAGCTGGCCTGATGGCCGAGACGCTGGTCCGCCGACTCGACGCTGCAGGCATGACCGAACGGGTGACCCACGCGCACTTCGAAGGCGCCGGTCACAGCTTCATGCCATGGCAACCACACCTGCCCAGGTGGTTGAGCGCCGCGGCTGCGGTCGCCAACCAGGCGCGGCTCGCAGGCGTCGGAGTCGGCTTGGATCTCGGTGGCCGACCGGCGGCGAACCGGGCCGCCCTCCATCACGCCTGGCGTCTCACCCTCGAGTTCCTCGACGCCTCCCTCGAGTCGGGCCGCTAAGCCAAGCCGACGGTCCGCTGTCCGACGCGATCCGCGATTGCCGTTCTCGATCGGTCGAGTCGACGCTGGCGTGGCGGTCGGGTCTATCGTGCGCTGACGATGTCTGCTTCGACCACTGACGCAGCCACTCGCGCAGCGTGGGACGCCGTCGCCGACCGGTACGGGGTTCTGCTGCCAGACATGTCATCTGAGGCGCCGTTGGACCGCGCCGTCCTCGCCGCCTATGCCGAGATGTTGGCCGAGGACACATCGGGGATCGTCGCCGAGGTCGGCTGTGGAACCGGCCGCGTCGCCAGGCATCTGCGTGACGCGGGTCTGCAGATCGTTGGCTTCGATCTCTCACCACGCATGGCCGCCGCTGCCCGAGCCGCGCACGCGGAACTCCCCTTCGCTGTCGCAGACGCCGCGGCACTTCCGGTGCGCGCTGCCGTCCTGCGAGGTCTTGTCTCCTGGTACTCGATCATCAACACACCAACGGCGTCCTTACCGTCGATGTTCGCCGAGTTTGCGCATGTCACGCGGCGAGGCGCTGCGGTTCTTGTTGCCTTCCAGAGCGGCGACGGTCAGGAGGTCGAGCGCACCGCGTCGTATGGCCTGCCTGTGACTCTCACCTATTACCGCCACAGTGCCGATGCGACCGCTGCCGCCCTCATCGCTGCGGGGTTCAGCCTGTATGCCTCGGTGACTCGCGCCGCTGTACTGCCGTTTGAGTCGACAACGCAAACCGTTCTGCTCGCTCACCGCAACGAGTTAGAGGTAATGCTCTAGATCGGCACCACTCGCAACGTGAGGGGCGTTACCCGATATGCCCGCCCTTTCAAGACCCCTTGACCGAGCTCTTGGCCAGGTTGTGGCGACTGGCGAACGATTTCGTAGCCGTCGAGCAGCCCGTCCGCATCGGGGATGACCGTTGCAGGGAGTGTGGTGGCCCAGTACAGCGAGTGCTTGTCTGTCCACGTGACCGCGGCGCTCAATCGCATGTTGGTGAAGTCCGGTACGACGAAGTGCCGCTGTGGCGTTGCCACTGCAGGTGAACCCAGCGGAGCGGGACATGGTGTCAGGGTGACGATGCTTCCGTGCGTGACGGCGGTTCCGGCAGGCGGGTCCAGCGCGACGAAGACCGGTGCGAGGCTGGTCAAGTGCGCGGGTTCTGACAATCTCGCCCGAAGGCCCGCGAGGTGAAGCTTCTCGTAGGCGCCAACGATGTCATCACCAGTGGGGTCCGCTGGAACGACGAGGGCGCTGCTGGTGGGACTCAGAACGGCTGTCGGGAAGAGCGCGCCGTCACAGCCCGAGCCCGCGAGCGCCGATCTGCCGGGCCCCGTTGACCCAGACGAGCAGCCGCCTACCAAGCAAATCATCGCAGCGACCGTCGCGCGCACCAGCGACGAGTACCCCCTGGCCACCATTCGATGATCCACCACATTGATCAACTGACCGCTGGGTTGCGTTGCTGCGACCTGTCCTACGGGTAGACGAAGTAGAGGAGCGCTCGACCACGGCGTTCGATGAAGACGAAGACCGCGTCGAGTGCGGGGCCGTTTCGAGGACCAGCCGCGACCTCGTAGGACATCCGCGCCACGAGCCGTGGGCAGTCGCGGCGTATCCAGCCCGCGGGGTTCGGGGCGCCGCCGCCGGTGTAACGGCCGAGCAGTGGGCCGCTGGACAGGATGGGTTGGTGGCCGAGGTGACGGGTTCGATGCTTGCGCAGCTTCGGCAACCCGACCAGCTGCGGCCAGAGAGCGCGATCAGCCGCGTGTAGCTCCTGGCTTCGTGACCCGGATTCGAAGCGACGGACGATGCCGACCGCCTGACTGCGCATTACAGGGTCAGGCTGTTGGAGGTTGGCCGTGCTCGGGCATAGGGGGATCGCCGAGCCTCCGGTGATTGCTGCCGGGTAGATCGCCTGTGGGTAGCTGCGGGCTCCGATCGGGGGCAACCGATGGACCGGAGGTTCAGCTCTCCCAGTGGAGGTTGTCGAGCTGCGCTGCACGTCGGTACCCGGCGCCGAGGGTGCCGAGCAACTCGAAGTGATCACGGCTGCGAGGGCCAAGAGGGTCCCGCCGGCCCGAGTGCGCACGTCCACGTACAACCGACGCCGCGCATGGCGCTGAAGTTGGGTTCGGCGGCGAACTGTAGCTGCCGGTCCCGGTGCGAGCAGGCGAGCTGCTCGATGCGCCCTCAAATCCCGAGCTGGCTGGCGTAGCCCGTCGCGCATAGGCGGTCGTTCGTCACGCTGAACACCTCCCGGAGGCGCGCCACGAGCTGGTGCTCCTCGGCGAGGTCGGACTCCGGCGGTGCGACGGCTTCGAACTCGATGAAGGTCCCGAGACCGGCGACCTCGTCCAGATGAATCCGCACCTGCCGCCACAAGAAGAGGTGGCGCATCTTCTCGACCTCACCGCGAAGGCCCAATGCAGCTTCGAGGGCGGCACGCGCGACGGCTCCGTCCTCGACCGCGATGATGCGGTAGCTGCTCTCTCGCTGCTCGAGCTGGTCGGCGCGCTCGAACTGGATGATGTGCGGACGTCCTGGGGTCTCCTCTCGGAACTTCAAGCCGCCTCGCGTGACGTTGAAGTATGTGTCGCGCTGCCGGATGACCCCGGCGTCCGTGGCACCCAGCCGACGGCAACGTTCAAGCGATGCCAGCGGGTCGGGGTCCACCGCCTTCAACTCGATGTTCCGGCGCGCTGGATCGGGGCGGCTCACGACGCGCAGGCTAGATACACCGGCGATTCTTTCGCCACAGAGCCGAGGCGACAGCGGGTCCGATCGACTGGCTCACGAGAAGCCCATGAAGCCCCCCGCCGACAGCAGACGCCGTAGCAAGAGATCTGACACGGGCAATCTGTGGATAACGACCGGTGTCCACAGCCCCTTTTGTTTGCAACGAATTTCTGTCGTACCTCACAGCGACCATGATCGCGGAGGTCATCAGTGTCAGCACAATGCCGCGTACCGCAATGCACCCGTGAGTCCGAGGCGCGTGGGCTCTGCCACGCGCACTTGCTTCGTCTACTGAGGCTCGGCGACGTACTGTCGCACCGGCCGATCGGGCGTCGCGTGAACCACATTTGCTCCGTAGCAGACTGCGATCGCCCTGCCGTCAAGCGCCAGCTTTGCCAGACGCACGCAAGCCGCTTGCGCAAGGTCGGTGACGTACAAGCAGACAAGCCCATTCGCAAACCTCCTGGCGATCGCCACATCCCCACGGCTACTACGTGGTCTGCGTGCCGCCCGAGATGCGTCACCTCACCAACGGTAAGACGTCGTGCCTTGAGCACCGCTACGTGATGGCGCAGATGCTTGGGCGTGCGCTGTATCCCGACGAGAGCGTCCACCATAAGAATGGCGACCGCCTTGACAATCGACCAGCCAACTTGGAGCTCTGGAGTCGATGGCAGCCCCGCGGCCAGCGAACCGAGGACAAAGTCGCGTGGGCCGTCGAGCTCCTGCGCAGGTACGCACCCGACGTTCTGTCAGGCTCGACCCAGACCTAACGGCGGATTGATGAACGCGAGCTGGCGAGCGGCTAGATGCTGTCGAACCGGAGTTCCAGGACGCCCGGATAGTCGCCGAAACCAGCGCGCCGGTACAGCGAAAACGACTTCTCGCTCGGATGCACCGATACGTAGTCCAGACCTAACCCGTCGGCTGCAGCGACCGCGGCATTAACAAGTCTCCGACCAACGCCGGCGCCTCTACGCTCCGGGATTACGTAGACGCTCTGCAGGAACCCCGACAGCCTCTGCCGACGTTGTGGGCCTGGTATCCGCTCGATCACAGCAAGCCACGCCATGCCGATCACGCTGCCCGCCGCTTGAGCGAGCCAGACGCGATGGGTGTTTTGATGATCGGCCATCCAGGCTGCGAAGGCGCCCTCGAACTCGGGACGGGTCAGCCCGTTCTCACCGCGTTCCTCGACCCGCCATCGCCAACGCAAGCCCGCGAGGGCCAACGCGTCGTTGCTATCCGCAGGGCGAATCAAGACGGACATGTGATCACGGTATTCAAGCGCCAAGCCCCGACGGCATCGGCGACGGAAACCGGCCGTCTCTCAAGCTGGTACCTGTACTCCCGAGCAGGTTCGAACTGCCGTTACCGCCTTGAGAGGGCGGCGTCCTAGGCCACTAGACGACGGGAGCTTGCGCCGGCTTGCCCGGCGCTCGGTGGTGATTCTAATGAATCGCTGGGGTACCAGGACTCGAACCTAGACTAACTGGGCCAGAACCAGTCGGGCTGCCAATTACCCCATACCCCAATGGCACTTTTGGCCCGCTGGCAGCGGACCGTCGACCATGCTAGCCCAGGCGTGTCGTGTCGAGAGCCGCCTCCAACCGGACCAACGCGCGGTCTCGACCGAGCAGCTCGATGGACTCGAACAAGGGCGGCGAGACGGTGCTGCCGGTAATCGCGACCCGCACCGGACCGAACGCATGCTTGGGCTTGAGGCCGAGCACGTCGACAAGGGCGGACCGCAGAGCGGCTTCGACCTCCGCCGCGGTGAACGACGACAGATCCGTGATCGCTGCGACCGCTGCCTCGATCGTCGGACGGGCGTCGTGGCCGAGTTGCTTTGCCGCGGCTTCCGGGTCGACCGCGAACCGGTCGTCGAGCAGGAAGCCGACCATGCCGGCCGCCTCGAGCAGCGTGGACACCCGCTCCTGCACCAGCGGGGTCGCACGCGAGACCACCTCCGCGGCAGCCCCGCCGATGCCCATGAAGGCCACAAGTCGCGACGCCAGCTCGTCGACCGGCAGTTCACGGATGTAGTGACCCGACAGCCACTTGAGCTTCTCGACGTCGAACACCGGACCGACCGGGTTCACCCGCGCCCAGTCGAACGACGCAACCATCTCGTCGAACGTGAAGACCTCCTGGCCGTCGGGCATCGAGTAACCCATCAAGCCGAGGAAGTTGCGCAACGCCTCCGGCAGGAAGCCTTGCTCGAGGAACCAGGTCAGCCGCGCCGCCGGGTTCTTCCGCTTCGAGATCTTCGACTTGTCCGTGTTACGCAGCAGCGGCATGTGCGCGAACTGCGGCCGGTCCCACCCCATCCAGTCGTAGAGCAGGACGTGCTTCGGCGTCGAGGCGATCCATTCCTCGCCGCGCACCACGTGCGTGATGCCCATCTCGTGGTCGTCGACGACGTTCGCCAGGTGGTACGTCGGGAACCCGTCGGTCTTCATCAGGACCTGGTCGTCGGGCCGCGGCGCATTCACCTCGCCGCGGATCAGATCCGAGAACGAAAGCGGCGCATCGTCCGGGATCAGCATCCGCACGACCGGCTGCTCCGAGAAGCCGGGCAGCGCCGCCCGCTCGTCACGCGTCTTCCCGACACACAGCCGGTCGTAGCCGGTGGGCTGCTTGGCCTTCTGCTGCGCCTCGCGCATCTCCGCCAGCCGCTCCGGCGAGCACCAGCAGTGATACGCGTGCCCGCTGGAGAGCAGCGCCTCGACGACGGGCGCATAGGTATCCAGTCGCTCGGACTGCCGGTACGGCGCAAACGGCCCGCCGATGTCCGGTCCCTCGTCCCAGTCCAGCCCTAGCCAGTGCAAGGTTTCGTAGATCTGCCGCTCGCTGTCCTCGTTGAACCGAGCACGGTCGGTGTCCTCGATCCGCAGCACGAACGCGCCACCCTCGCGGCGTACGAACGCGAGGTTGAACAGCGACATGTACGCCGTACCGACATGCGGATCACCTGTCGGCGACGGCGCCACACGCAGCCGAACGGTGTGGTGACTGGATCGAGCCCGCTCCGCTCCGCTTCGCGACTCGCTCATCGCGCAGCCACCGGGTTGATCAGGACACCGACGCCCTCGATGTCGACCTCGACCGAGTCCCCCACCTGCATCGGTCCGACGCCCTCCGGTGTGCCGGTGAGGATCACATCCCCGGGCAGCAGCGTCATGCACGCCGTGATGTACGCGATCAGCGACGGGATCTTGTGCACGATCATCGACGTCCGCGACTCCTGCTTCACCTCGCCGTTGAGCCGCGTTGTGACCCGCAGGTCGCTCGGGTCGACGTCAGTCTCGATCCACGGACCAAGCGGGCAGAACGTGTCGTACCCCTTCGCCCGCGACCACTGGCCGTCGGTCTTCTGCTGGTCTCGCGCCGTGACGTCGTTCGCGCAGGTGTAGCCGAGTACGACGTCCATCGCCCGCTCCTCGGGCACGTCGCGGCACAGCCGGCCGATCACGACGGCAAGCTCGCCCTCGAAGTCGACCCGCTCCGACGACGGTGGCGACGCGATGGCATCCCCCGACGCAACGACAGCGGTCGACGGCTTCAGGAAGATCAGCGGCTTCTCCGGGACGTCACCGCCCATCTCAGCGGCGTGCTCGGCGTAGTTCTTCCCGATCGCCACGACCTTGCTCGGCAACACGGGAGCCAGCAGCTTCACCGCCGACAGCGGCACCCGGCCGCCGGTGAACTCAACCGGCGCGAAGGGATGAGCGGTGATCTGCGCGATCGTGTCGTCCTCGACCACGCCGAACGAGACATCACCGTCGTGGGAGAACCTCGCTATTCGCACTCAGCGAAGTTTATTGAGCGCCGAGAGGTCCTCCTTGGTCGGCACCCACTCCCCTGCCGCCACGTTGGCCTTCACCTGCTCCGGCTTGGTCGCCCCCGCGATGACCGACGCCACCTGACGCTGCGCCGCCAGCCCTCCGAAGGCGACGTCGAGCAACGAGATGCCGCGCTCAGCCGCGAAGGCTTCTAGCGCCTCCACCTTGTCGAATCGCTCGTCGCTCAGCCAGCTCGACCACGCCGTGGCACCGAGCCGCGTTCCCTCCGGCGCGGCCTCCCCACGTCGGTACTTGCCCGAGAGCAGCCCATTTGCGAGCGGGAAGAACGGCAGGATCCCGACGCCGAACCTGCTGCAAGCCGGGCTGAGCTCCTTCTCGACCTCACGCTCGATCAGGCTGTAGTGGTTCTGTGCGCTGACGAAGCGCGGATGCCCGCCGGTGCGCGCGGTCCAGTCGGCGTCAGCGAGCTGCCAGGCCGAGAAGTTCGAACAGCCGACGTATCGCACCTTGCCCTCGTCAACCAGCTCGTGGAGGGCGGCGAGCGTCTCCTCGATCGGCGTCGACCGATCCGGCGAGTGCATCTGGTAGAGGTCGATCCAGTCGGTGCGTAGCCGGCGCAGCGACGACTCGACCGCCTTGCGGATGTAGCGGCGCGAGCCACGAGCACCCCAGTCCGGACCGAGCTGGCCACCCATGTCGTTGCCGAACTTCGTCGCGAGCACGATGTCTGCGCGCGCCGACCCGAGCACCTCGCCGAGGAAGTCCTCCGACTCGCCGTAGATGTCAGCCGTGTCGAACAGCGTGATCCCGGCATCGATCGCGGCGTGCACGACCGCGCGAGTCTGGTCGAGGTCGATCCGCCGACCGAAGTTGTTGCAGCCGAGCCCCACCACCGAGACCCGCAGCCCGGAGTCCCCTAACGCGCGATGTTCCATCCCTTCAGTACATCGCGGGCTGCTTCACGCCGTACGATCAGTCCGTCTTCACGCGCAGCAGGCCGAAGGTGTAGGCGTCGTCGAGCGCTTCCCACGATGCCGAGATGACGTTCTCGTCGACCCCGACCGTGTCCCACTCGCGCTCGCCGTCCGACGTCCGCACCAACACCCGGGTGATCGCGCCGGTGCCGTGCACACCCTCGAGGATCCGTACCTTGTAGTCGACCAGCTCGAGCTTGCCCAGCTGCGGGTAGAACCGCTCCAACGCCTTCCGCAGCGCCATGTCGAGTGCGTTGACCGGCCCGTTTCCCTCACCGGTCTCGACGATTCGCTCCTCGCCCACGAACAGCTTCACCGTCGCCTCTGACCTTCCAAGGGCCGTCGCCTGGCTGTCGGTGATCACGCGGTAGGACTCCAGCTCGAACGGTCGCCACCGCTTCCCCTCCACCTCCTCGCGCAGCATCAGCTCGAAGGACGCTTCGGCCGCCTCGAACGAGTAGCCCTCCGCCTCCATCCGCTTGACGCGCTCGATCACCCGGCCGACCACCTCGCGGTCGACCTCGATGTCGAGCTCACGGGCCTTGAGCTCGACGCTCGCCCGACCGGCGAGCTCTGACACCAGCACCCGCATGTCGTTTCCGACAAGCGCAGGATCGGTGTGTTGATACAGGTCCGGGTCAACCTTGAGCGCCGACGCGTGCAGTCCTGCCTTGTGGGCAAATGCACTCGCGCCGACCCACGGTTGGTGATCGTCGGGCGCGATGTTGGCGAGCTCAGCGATCGCGTGGCTGACCCGGACCAGCTCTGAGATTGCCCCTTCGGGCAACACCGGGAGATCCAGCTTCAGCTGGAGCCCGGCAACGATCGAGAACAGGTCGGCGTTGCCGGCCCGCTCCCCGTATCCGTTCGCGGTGCCCTGCACGTGCGTCGCGCCGGCCTGTACGGCGGCCAGCGAGTTCGCGACTGCACATGCGGTGTCGTCGTGCGCGTGGATCCCGATCCGGGTCCCAGGGTGGCCGAGCCACCCCACGACCTCACCGACGACCTCGGCCAACCGCGTCGGCAGCATTCCGCCGTTCGTGTCGCACAGTGCGACCACCTCCGCGCCGGCCTCGGCCGCGGCGGCGACCACCGCGAGCGCATAGTCGCGGTTGAGGTGGTAGCCGTCGAAGAAGTGCTCTGCGTCGAGGAACACCCGCCGCCCCTCGCCGCGAAGGAAGCTCACCGTGTCGCGCACCATCGCAAGGTTCTCGTCCAGCGTCGTACGAAGCGCCCGCTCGACATGCCCGGTGTGCGACTTCGCCACCAGCGTCACGACCGGCGTCATCGCCTCGACGAGCGCGCGCACCTGCGGGTCGTCAGCGGCGACGACACCGGCCTTGCGCGTCGCCCCGAACGCCGCAAGCGTCGCGTGCTTCAGCTCCAGATCCCTTGCTGCGGCACGACGGAAGAACGCCTCGTCCTTCGGGTTCGCCCCGGGCCACCCGCCCTCGATGAATCCGACGCCCAGCGAGTCGAGGTGCGCGGCGACGGCGAGCTTGTCGTCGACCGACAGCGAGAGGCCCTCTCGCTGCGATCCGTCGCGCAACGTCGTGTCGTAGACGTGCAAGTCGGTGAGTGCCACCGGTTCGGTCCCTTCGAGGAAGCTGCGTTTCGCTGAGCTCTGCCCATCAAAAAACCCCCGGCCCTACCAAGGGCAGCGGGGGTTGCGCGTCGGCTGATATCGCTAGCCGACGCGCTCACAAATAATCGTGGCGAGGTACGTCACGTGACCAGTCTTCGGCACGTCGGGGCAAAAGGTCAAGTCGCAAGCTCGGTCTGGGCTGAATCCTTGCTCGCGGATCCCGCGTCGACAGACAGCGCCTCGGCGGCGGCGCGCGCCCGGGCCCGCGCCTCGTCGACATCGGCCCCGCCGGCGACCGCGACCGCCATCCGGCGGCCAGGATGGGCCGACGGCTTTCCGAAGACCCGCACCTTGGTCTCCGGTCCGCTGAGGGCTTGCGCGACGCCTGTCACAGTCGGGGCGTCGATCTCGCTGTCCGCAAGGACGACAGCACTGGCGGACGGCTGGAGATTCGCGACGTCGTCGGGTCTGACTGCCAGCCCGAGGATCGCCCGAACGTGCAGGCCGAACTCGCTGAGGGCTTGGCTGCGAAGCGTCACGAGGCCCGTGTCGTGCGGCCGTGGGCTGACCTCGCTGAACAGCACCTCGTCATCAGCGGTGACGAACAGCTCAACGCCGAAGACGCCGTGACCGCCTAGCCCGTCAGTGATCTTGACCGCGACGTCAGTCGCTCGGCTCAAGGCGAGGTCAGACATCGGCTGCGGCTGCCAGGACTCGCGGTAATCGCCGTCCTCCTGCAGGTGCCCGATCGGCGGGCAGCACGTCGTACCCCCCGCGTGCCGGACCGTCAGCAGAGTGATTTCGTAAGCGAAGTCGACGAAGCCCTCGACGATGACAGGCTGCCCAGCGACGCGACCCGAGGTCCGCGCATACCGCCACGCAACCAGCGGGTCGTCGTCCATCCCGACCACTGACTGGCCTTTGCCGGAGGAGCTCATCACCGGCTTGACGACACAGGGCCTGCCCAGCGACTCGACCGCCGCGACGTATTCCGCCTCCGAGTTCGCAAACCGGTACGGCGAGGTCGGCAGGCCCAGCGTCTCGGCCGCGAGGCGGCGAATGCCCTCGCGATCCATGGTGAGCTGCGCAGCGCGGGCCGTCGGGATGACGGTCCAGCCCTCGTTCTCGAGCTGGACGAGGGCATCGGTCGCGATCGCTTCGACCTCAGGTACGACGAGGTCCGGACGAACTTCCTCGACGAGGGCCCGCACCGCGACCGGGTCGAGCATGTCG
Source organism: Mycobacteriales bacterium (assembly GCA_035547035.1). GTDB lineage: Bacteria > Actinomycetota > Actinomycetes > JAFAQI01 > JAFAQI01 > DASZTV01. The sequence goes on from DASZVL010000039.1 coordinate 148,407, forward strand.
AGCACCCGCCGATGCGGAGTGACCTGCATCGCGGGGGCGTCGTCGTAGCGGTCCGCCGCGATGACCTCGACCCCGAGCGCCGCAGCCTCCATCGCGACCTCTTTGCCGAGCTCGCCGGAACCCAGAAGAAGCAGTCGCGTCACGCAGCGAACCTAGAGGATGTCGCGCCAACCGAGGTCGTGCTGGGCGCTAGAGGACGCGGTGCATCCAACCGTGCGGGTCGGGCGTCCGGCCGTACTGCAGGTCGACCAGCGCAGAGCGGAGCTTCGTCGCGACTGGAGTGTCAGTGGGCGAGGTGACCTCACCGCCGTGCCACTTCAGGGTGCCGATGGGCACGATGACGGCAGCCGTCCCGCACGCGAACACCTCAGTGATCCGACCGGTGTCGACACCCTTGCGCCACTCGTCGATGTCGACCCGGCGCTCCTCGACCTCGTGTCCGAGCTCGCCGGCGATCGTCTTCAACGCGTCGCGGGTGCCGCCCTCGAGAATCGTGCCGGTCAGCTCCGGGGTGACGAGCGTCCCGTCGTCCTGCACGAACCAGAGGTTCATGCCGCCGAGCTCCTCGACCCAGCGGCGCTCCGTGGAGTCGAGGAACAGCACCTGCTCGCAGCCGTTCGCGATGCCCTCCTGCTGAGCGACGAGACTTGCGGCGTAGTTGCCGCTGCACTTCGCGGCACCCGTGCCACCGGGGGCAGCCCTGGTGTAGTCCTCGGAGAGCCAGATCGTGACCTGCTTCGCGCCACCGCCGAAGTACGGCCCGGCCGGCGACGCGATCACGAGGAACGTCACGTGACCCGACGGCTTCACCCCGAGACCGACCTCGGTCGCCATCATGAACGGCCGCAGATAGAGGCTCGCGTCCGCGTTGTTCGGGACCCACGCCGCGTCTGCGTTGACGAGATGATCCGAAGCAGCAACGAAGTCCTCCACCGGGAGCTCCGGAAGCGCGAGCCGTGCCGCAGATCGGTTGAACCGCTCACCGTTGAATGCAGGGCGGAACGTCGCGATGCCGCCGTCCGGCTGGCGGTAGGCCTTGAAGCCCTCGAAGATCGCCTGTCCGTAGTGGAAGACGTGCGTCGCCGGGTCGAGGCTCAGCGGGCCGTAGGGCCGTACCCGCGGGTTGTGCCAGCCGGAGTCCGGCGTCCACTCGACCGTCACCATGTGATCGGTGAAGTGCTTGCCGAACCCAGGCGCCGCAAGAATCTCCGCGAGGCGCTCAGGCGAGGTCGGATTTGGTGTCGGCTCGGCCGCGAACTCAAGACCCATGCTTCGAGATTAGGCGAGCCTCGCGGTGATCGCATCCCCGATATCGCTTGTGCTGCGCCGGTCCTTTTGGTGCGCCGCGGCGCCGCGCTCGGCGAGATCGGCCGCCGCGGCGGCCTCGACACGCTTCGCCGCGTCGTTCAGCGACAGCGCGTCGAGCAACATCGCGACCGACAGCACGGTCGCCGTCGGGTCAGCGAGCCCTTGACCTGCGATGTCCGGCGCACTTCCGTGCACCGGCTCGAACATGCTCGGCGCGGTGCCGTCGACGTTGAGGTTCCCGCTTGCGGCAAGCCCGATGCCACCGGCGATCGCGGCACCGAGATCGGTCACGATGTCACCGAACAGGTTGTCCGTCACGACAACGTCGAAGCGCTCCGGCTGTGTGACGAAGTAGAGGCAGGCCGCATCGACGTGCGCATAGTCGACGGTGACGTCCGGGAACTCCGGCGACAGCTCGTCGACGGTCCGCTGCCACAATCCGCCCGCGTGCACGAGAACGTTGGTCTTGTGCACCAGCGTGAGCTTCTTGCGGGGCCGAGCCGCGGCTCGTTTGAACGCATCACGCACGACGCGCTCGACGCCGTACCTGGTGTTGATGCTCTCCTCGTTGGCGACCTCGTTGGGGGTTCCCTGACGCATGGAGCCGCCGACTCCGACGTACGGACCTTCGGTCCCTTCCCGGACAACGACCATGTCGATCGCGCCTGGCGCCACTCCGGCCAGCGGCGTCGTGACGCCGGGGTAGAGCTTCACCGGGCGCAGGTTGACCGCATGCTCGAAGGCGAACCGAAGCCTCAGCAGCAGCCCGCGCTCCAGCACCCCCGACGGCACGGTGGGATCGCCGACCGCGCCGAGCAGGATCGCATCGTGCTGGCGCAGCTCTTCGAGGACGCTGTCGGGCAGCGTCTCCCCGGTGCGGTGCCAGCGCGCCGCGCCGAGGTCGTAGTCGGTCGTCTCGACCTTGACGCCGTCCGGCTCGACCGCTGCACGAAGGACCTTCAGACCCTCGGCAACGACCTCGGTACCGATGCCGTCACCGGCGATCACCGCAATGCTTGCCACGAGCGGCGAGGCTAGTCGATCAGGCCCGTGGGCCTCGTCACGGCGGCGACCCTGCCTCTCGAGCCTTGGGATCGCATGTCACATAGAGGTCGCGATTTGCGACACGGATGTCACATAGGGGCTGTGTTTCGCGACACCTGTGTGACATGCGATAGCCGCCGCCAGGTCCGATATCCGCGAGACGGTGTCGTCGGCCGCTCGTAGGGTCGAGCGCGTGAGCAAGCGCGGATGGGTGCTCTTCGTGGCCATGTGCCTGATCTGGGGACTCCCCTACCTGCTGATCCGGATCGCCGTTAGGGATCTGAGCCCCGCAGACCTCGTCTTCGCCCGCACCGGGATCGCCGCGCTGCTGCTGGTCCCGATCGCCGCCCGACGCGGCGTCCTCGGCGGCTTGCGCGGCCACTGGAAGTGGGTGCTCACCTACACCGCGGTCGAGCTGACGATCCCGTGGCTGCTGCTCTCGCGCGCGGAGGAGCGCCTGACCAGCTCGCTCGCGGGCCTGCTGGTCGCGGCCGTGCCCCTGGTCGGGATCGGCCTCACTCGGCTCCTCGGTCTCGCCGAGGAGATGACCTCGCGCCGGTGGATCGGCCTGCTGGTCGGGGTCGCCGGCGTGGCCTCCCTCGTCGGGTTGCAGGTCGGCAAGGTCGACATGGCCGCCGTCGGCGAGATCGGCGTCGTCGCGATCGGGTACGCGCTCGGGCCGTTGATCCTGTCCCATCGCCTGGGACAGGCACCGGGCCTGGCCGTCGTCGCGGCGTCGCTCGCGGTCACCGCAGTGGTCTACGCGCCGTTCGCGATCGCGCGACCGCCGCATCACCTGAGCGGCGAGATCGTCTGGAGTGTGGTCGGGCTGGCCGTGATCTGCACGGCGATCGCATTCGTCGTGTTCTTCTGGCTGATCGCAGAGGTCGGGCCGACCCGGGCGACGGTGATCACCTATGTGAACCCGGCCGTCGCGATCGCCCTGGGTGTCGCAGTGCTCGGCGAGCACGTCACCGCGGGCATGGCGGTCGGCTTCCCGCTCGTCCTCATCGGGTCCTACTTCGCAACCGCCCGCAAACCCGGTCATCCCGGCACGGAGTCGATCGTCGTCGAGGACGCAGTCGTCAGTCCTGGCTGACCGCTCAGTCCCGGCGGAGGGCAAGGCGTAACCTGCCCGAATGCGCGATGCCTCAGCGCAACGAGTCCTGATCATCGACGACGACCGGGCAACGCGAGCCTTGGTCGAGACGCTGCTGGGCGACGAGGGATTCGAAGTCGAAAGCGTGGCGGTGGCCACCGATGCACTGGCCGCGATCGAGGCCAACCCGCCCGACGTGGTGTTGCTCGACATCATGATGCCGGAGATCAGCGGCTACGGCCTGATGGCCGAGATCCGCGACCGCACGGCGGTCCCGATCATCTTCCTGTCGGCGAAGGGCGGCGAAGCCGACCGCGTCCGAGGCATTCGCCTCGGCGCGGACGACTACGTCGTGAAGCCGTTCAGCAACGATGACCTCGTCGCGCGAGTACGCACGTTCGCCGCACGCAAGACGTCCGCCACGTCACCCGCCACCCGATCGCGGAGACGGGTCTGACGAACCCGCCCGCTAAGTGCGGTTGATCGCACTGACCAACGCGTAGAGCGACGCGGTCGTGATGCTCGGCGAGATCCCACACCCCCACAGCACCTTGTCCCCGACCGCGACCTCGAGGTACGCCGCAGCCTGCGCTTCCTCGCCCGCGCTGCGGGCGTGCTCGTGGTAGTCGAGGACGCGCGCGTCGATCCCGACGCCGGCGAGCGCGTGCACCAGCGCCGCGATCGGACCGTTGCCCTGCCCGGTGACCTCCTTCTCGACCCCGTCGACCGACACCGTTGCGGTGATGCGGTCGTCGGATCCCCCGCCATCGGCAGTGTCGCCTGAGTCGATCGAGTAGTGGCGCAGCTGAAGCGGCGCAGTGCGCTCGAGGTAGGTCTCGCGGTACATCTGCCAGATCTTGTCCGGCGCCACCTCGCCGCCTTCGTTGTCGCACACCGTCTGAACGATTCGCGAGAACTCGATCTGCATCCGACGTGGGACGTCGAGGTGATGGTCGTACTTCATGACGTAGGCGACGCCACCCTTGCCGGACTGCGAGTTGACCCGGATGACCGCCTCGTAGCTGCGCCCGACGTCCTTCGGATCGATCGGCAGGTACGGCACACCCCAGGTGAAGTCGTCGACAGCAACGCCCGCCGCGGCGGCGTCACGCTCGATCGCCTCGAAGCCCTTCTTGATGGCGTCCTGGTGCGAGCCGCTGAAGGCGGTGTAGACGAGGTCGCCGCCGTACGGATGGCGAGGGTGCACCGGCAGCTGGTTGCAGTACTCCACCGTGCGACGGATCTCGTCGATGTCGGAGAAGTCGATCCCCGGGTCCATGCCCTGGCTGAAGATGTTCAGCCCCAGCGTCACCAGGCACACGTTGCCGGTCCGCTCGCCGTTGCCGAACAGGCAGCCCTCGACGCGGTCGGCACCGGCCTGTACGCCGAGCTCCGCCGCCGCAACCGCCGTTCCGCGGTCGTTGTGCGGGTGCAGGCTCAGCACGATCGCGTCGCGTCGCGTGACGTTGCGCCCGAACCACTCGATCGAGTCGGCGTAGACATTCGGCGTCGCCATCTCGACGGTGGCCGGCAGGTTCAGTACCACCTTGCGGTCCGCGCTCGGCTCCCAGACGTCCATCACGGCTTCGCAGACCTCGACGGCGTAGTCGAGCTCGGTGCCGGTGAAGGACTCGGGTGAGTACTGCCACCGCACATTGGTGTCGCCTAGCAGCGACTCGGCGTACTTCTGGCACCACTGCGCGCCGCGAACGGCGATGTCCTTGATGCCCGCCTTGTCCAGGCCGAACACGACGCGACGCTGCAGCGTCGACGTCGAGTTGTAGAGGTGGATCAACGCCGTGCCCTTGAATCCGACCAGCGACTCGCATGACCTCTCGATCAGCTCTTCGCGAGCCTGGGTCAGGACCTGGATCGTCACGTTGTCCGGGACGAGGTCCTGCTCCACCAGCTCGCGGATGAAGTCGAAGTCGGTCTGACTCGCCGCCGGGAAGCCGACCTCGATCTCGTTGTAGCCGATGTCGACGAGCAGCTTGAACATGCGCATCTTGCGCTCGGCGTCCATCGGGTCGATGAGCGCCTGGTTGCCGTCACGGAGGTCGACGCTGCACCACTGCGGCGGACCGGAGATGACCTTGCTGGGCCAGGTGCGGTCCGCCAGATCGACCGGCGTGAAAGGCGTATAGCGGTGGAACTGCGGCATCCGTGCCGTCTGATCAGTCATTGAAGGTTTGCTCCTACTGGTGGTTTCGGGTGGCAAACCGGCGCTGTGCTTGATGGTCTGAGACCACGACCGACTCCCGCAGCGGGGGGCCGGTGGTCGACCCCGCTACGGGCGGGTAAGGAGCAGGAGCGCACTCATCTTGCTGATCACGGTACCAAACTCTCACCAAGGCGTCGCATCCCGAAATAGATGAGGGCAAGCAGAAGCAGCGCGGCAAGGCCGTCGAGCCAGTAATGGTTGGCCGTCACGATGATGAAGTACGTCGTGATGACCGGGTGGATGAGCACGAGCCATCGCCACCGGCTCTTGCACACGGCGATCACCGCGGCGGCTACCAGCACCGCCCAGCCGACGTGCACGGACGGCATCGCCGACAGCTGGTCGGTGATGCCCTTGCCGAGCCCGTCGTACACGGACTGGTGGTAGCGGGCGGCGAGGTCGACCATCCCGAAGCTCGGGATCAGCCGCGGCGGCGCGATCGGGATGAAGCCGATCAGCAGCGAGATCCCGGTGAACCCGACCACCAGGTTGCGCCACTTCGGATACACGTCGCGATGCCGCACCATCAGCCAGAGCAGCATGGCGGCGAACACGACGATGTGAGCCCACGCGTAGTACCCGTTGGCGATCCGGTCGAGGGTGGCGTGTCCGAGGACGTCGCGCTGCATCGCCGCCTCGCTCGGCAGATGCAGCACCCGTTCGGCATGCCACAGCCAGCGGCCCCGCCCGAATGCGCCGGACTGATGGAACAGGGAGTAGTGCCCGACGATCCGCCAGATGACGAAGAGGACGTTGAGCAGGACGAACTCGCGGAGCAGCCAGCCCCACCGCGAGAGGTCTCGCTGAGTCCTCTCACGCTCTGCCGCGTCAGCCAGCCCTTCGCCGAACGGCCGGCCGCACGACGTACACACGTTCTCGGCCATCGGAACCCGCGCCCGGCAACCGACGCAGACCCACGTCGGGTCAGCTACTGCATCGGCCACCCTTCAAGAATGCGTCCGAAGTAGCACACAGGGTCGCCGGGACTGGTACGTCGGTCCTCTGGTGTCCGATTTCACGGGCTCGGGCGGGCGCGTTGTGTGCTGGTTCGAGCAGGGCGGGCCGTAGTGTGCGCGCGTGCCGCATCTGCCGATTGACACACATCTCGTCGCACCGCTCGGTCAGGAGGACCTCGAGATCCGGCGGCTGGCTGAGGTCGGGTTCGACGGCGCCTTCACCTTCGAGGGGAGCCACGACGCCTTCTTCCCGCTGGTCGCGGCCGCGAAGGCCGGCACCGGCCTGCATCTGATGACGAACGTCGCCATCGCGCTCGTTCGTTCGCCGTTGACGCTCGCGTACTCGGCCTGGGACCTGCAGACGCTGTCCGGCGGCAGCTTCCGACTCGGGCTCGGCAGCCAGATCAAGACCCACGTCGAGCGGCGGTACGGCGCGCGGTGGGAGTCACCCGTCGGGCAGATGCGCGAGTGGGTGGAGGCGATCCACGCGATCTTCAACGCGTGGCAGAACCGCGAGAAGCTCGACTACCGCGGCACCTACACGTCACACACGCTGATGACGCCGTTCTTCGACCCGGGGCCCAACGAGTTCGGGCCGCCTCCGATCTTGCTCGGCGCCCTCGGTCCGAAGATGACGAAGATGGTCGCCGAGGTGGCGGACGGCCTGCTGACCCATCCGTTCAACAGCCGGCGCCACCTCGTCGAGCGCACGTTGCCCGCGGTCGACGCCGGCCTCGCCGCGGCAGGACGCCCGGCACGCGGATCTGCCGACGACAGCTTCCAGCTGATCCTCGAGGCGATGATCTGCTGCGGCCGCAACGAGCAGGAGATGGCCGCGGCCGAGGCGGACACCAGGCGCCGCCTCGCGTTCTACGGCTCGACCCCGTCGTACCGGCCGGTGCTCGAAGCCGAAGGCTGGGAGGACTTGCAGCCCGAGCTCAACCGGCTGTCCAAGGAGGGCAAGTGGGCCGAGATGGGCGACCTCATCGACGACACGATGCTGCGGACCCTCGCGGTCCACGGCAGTCCCGCCGAGTGCGCGGCCGGGGTCAAGGAGCGCTTCGCCGAGGCGACCCGGGTCGCGCTGACGTTGCCGCAGGGCTCCGACGCGAGCCTCACCTCGGAGCTGCTCAGCCTGCTTCGAGAAAGCTGACGAGCGCCGCTCGAAACGCATCGGGACTGTCGATCCACGGGTAGTGACCGGTGTCGGCCAGCTCGACAACACTCGCGTTGGGCAGCATGTCGGCGATGATGTGACCGGCTTTCACGCCGGTCATTCCGTCCAGCGATCCGACCACGATCAGCACCGGCGCCTCGACGGCCTTCAACCTCTCGACCAGGTTCAGGTCAGCCGGCGCGTCGGGGGCCGGGACGAACGCGGCCATCGCGCGCATCGACATCTGCCCGTCAGTGGACTCCGCGTGCGCCCGCGCGCGCTCGTCCCATCTCGCATAGCCGAAGACGCGCAACGTGGGGTCGAAACGCCGGCGCATGCGCTCGGGCAGGAGCTCGAGCTCCGCCTCTGCGGCGGCCGCCTCGGCGTACCAGGGCTCGCTCGCGCGGCTCGCCCGGATCGCCTTGATGTCGTCGTCGACGGCACCGAACGGTTTCGCTGACGGGGTGACGAGCACGACGCGGCCGAGCCGTTCCGGGTACTTCACGGCGTAGGCAAGGGTGACGAACCCGCCCGCGGAGTGGGCGATGATGTCGACGGTCTCCAGCCCCTGCGACGCCCGTACGACGTCGAGATCGTCGGCCAGTCGATGAAAGGCGAGCGAGCCGCGATCGGCGGGCAGCGGCGACAGGCCGGTACCACGCAGGTCGACGCGCAACAGCTGGCGCACCTCGGACAAGCCGGCGAGTTCCTCGAGATACCCCGACGCCCGCGCCGGACCACCCGGGACACACATCACCGGTTTGCCCTGGCCGATGACGTGGACGGCGATCGTCTCTCCGTCCGGGGTGTCGACCCGGACGAGCTTCCCGTCCACGCCTAGTCGATCGGGAGGTGGGCAGCGCGCACCTGCGACGCGCCGACGGCGTTCGCGATCTCGTCGAGAACGGCGGGCGGGATAGCGGAGTCGATCGTGAGCACCATCAGCGCCTGGCCGCCCTCCGACGTACGAGACACCTGCATGCCCGCGATGTTGACGCCCGCCTGGCCGAGCAGCTGACCGACCGCGCCGACGATTCCGGGCCGGTCCTCGTAGGTCACGAAGACCATGTCCTCGGCCAGCGCGACCTCGACGTCGAACCCGTTGACGCCGACCAGCTTCTGCACCATCCGCGGGCCCGTGAGGTTGCCGCCGACCGACACCGTCGTGCCGTCCGGCAACGTGCCGCGAACCGTGACCAGGTTGCGATAATCCGGGCACTCCTCATCGGAGGTCAGCGTCACCTCGACGCCGCGCTCGGCCGCGAGCAGCGGCGCATTCACGTACGTGACTTGGTCCTCGACGACGTCGGTGAATACGCCCTTCAACGCGCCGAGTTGAAGTACGGAGACGTCGTACGCCGCGATCTCGCCGCGAATGTCGACCGTGAGGCTCGCCGGCGCCTCGGCCGCGAGAGCGGTGAACAGGCGACCGAGCCGCTCGATCAGCGGCAGGCTCGGTCGAAGCTCCTCGGCGACCGCGCCGCCCTTGACGTTGACCGCGTCCGGCACGAGCTCACCCGCGAGCGCGAGCTTCACCGACCGTGCAACGGCGAGACCAGCCTTGTCCTGCGCCTCAGCCGTCGACGCCCCCAGGTGAGGCGTGACGACCGCACGCGGCTCGGCGAACAGCGGGGAGTCGGTGCACGGCTCCGTGGCATAGACATCGAAGGCGGCGCCGCCGATGCGGCCCTCCTTCAACGCGAGGGCCAGCGCCTGCTCGTCGACCAGCCCACCGCGCGCTGCGTTGACGAGGATCGCGCCCGGCTTCATCAGCGCGAGCTCCCGCTCGCCGATCAGCCCGGCCGTCTCCTTCGTCTTCGGTAGGTGGATCGAGACGAAGTCGCTCTCCGCGAGCACCTCGTCGAGGGTCATCATCTCGACACCCAGCTGGGCGCCCCTCGCCGGCGGCACGTACGGGTCGTATGCGACCAGCCGCACCCCGAAGGCCTTCAGCCGCTCGGCGAAGAGCTGTCCGATCTTGCCGAGACCAACGACGCCGACAGTCTTGTCGACGACCTCTACGCCGGTGAACGCGCTGCGCTTCCACTGACCCGACTTCAAGCTCTCGTTGGCCGCCGGGATGTTGCGGGCTGCAGACAGCAGCAAGGCGACCGCATGCTCGGCGGCCGAGGTGATGTTGGACGTCGGGGCGTTCACGACGAGTACGCCGCGAGCCGTCGCAGCGTCGGCATCGACGTTGTCGAGCCCGACGCCCGCACGGGCAACGACCTTCAGCTTGCTGCCCGCTGCCAGCGCCTCCGCATCGATCTGCGTCGCACTACGAACGATTACCGCGTCGACGTCGGCGAGAGCGGGCAGCAGGGCAGCCCGGTCTGCCCCATCGACGTGACGGACCTCGCAGTCCTCGGCGAGGACCTCCAGCGCCGCCGGCGCCAACTCTTCAGCAATCAAAACGACCGGCTTAGCCACCCCGCAACCCTACCGACGCCCGGTCGTGGGGACTGACAATCAAGCGCTAGTCCGGCCGAGAGCGGCACATACAGTTTCACTTTTGCGGGAATCGGTCGCGTCCCCACCTCGCAGCACGAGAGGTCGACACCATGGCCATCGATGGCGCCGCCTGGCGAGCCGCGGTGGACTCGCAGCTAAGGCCGAGCGAGTCACTGCGCTTTATCGCCAGCGCCCGGACGAAGCCTGGCGATACCGGCGGGGGTCTCACCCTCATGCCGCTCGGGACTCTGTACCGCTGGGCGCACCGGTATTTCGAGAACGCCTCGGCTAAACGTGCATCGAGCAATCACAGCTTTCCGTTGAGGCGGCGAATGATCTGGGCGGTCACCGACCGGCGCATCATCGTGTGGGAGCTAGCACGGCGGCCGCGTGGCGAGCCGGTCGGCGCATACGACCGCAGCGCCATCCTTCATGCCGACCGTCCCGACGTGGGCGGACTGTGGCGCACCGTCGTACTGACGCTGAGCGACGGGGAAGAGCTCGTGGTCCAACTCGGCGGCGACTCCGCCGACAATCTCGCCAAGGATCTGAACGCCGCCTAACGGCACATCGATTGCGAGAGGCGCCCCGTCCTCAGACACTGATCTCTTCGCTCTTGCGGAGTCCTAGATCGGCGTTGGCGTGGCTCATTCACCTCATCGGCGGTACAAAGGCTGCCAGCTGTGCAAGCCGCATAAGCACCGTGGCAATGGTGACGCGGTCCGCGTCCCTTTCAAGGTTCTTCGCCAGGTCGGCCGGAAGCGCCGCTGGAACCGGCACGACACCGAATAGCGGCACCTCCAGTACGCCGAACTTGCGATTTCCAACCGAAATTCGCGCTGGAACGGTTGGAAAGTGCAAGTTCGCGGTGACGGTAGCGTCGGCTATCGGTCGGTTCCGCGGAGTCGGCTTGTGCTACTTCGGGGAAGGGTAGGGCTGGTCAGGCGTCTTGCTTGATCCAGCTCATCAAGCCGCGCAGCTTGCCGCCTACCTCTTCGATCGGGTGCGCCGCGCCCTCGGCGCGGTACTTGTCGAAGTTCGGGCGACCCGCGTCGTCCTCGGCGATCCACTCGCGGGCGAACGTGCCGTCCTGGATCTCGCCGAGGATTCGCTTCATCTCCGCCTTGGTGGCGTCGGTGATGACGCGCGGCCCGCGCGAGTAGTCGCCGTACTCAGCGGTGTCGGAGATCGACCAGCGCATCTTGGCGAGGCCGCCCTCGTACATCAGGTCGACGATCAGCTTGAGCTCGTGGAGGCACTCGAAGTAGGCCGCCTCCGGCTGGTAGCCGGCCTCCGTGAGCGTCTCGAAACCGGCCTGCACAAGGGCCGAGACACCGCCGCAGAGGACGGCCTGCTCGCCGAACAGGTCGGTCTCGGTCTCCTCGGTGAACGTCGTCTTCAACGTGCCGGGCCGGGTGCCCCCGATGCCCTTGGCGTAGGACAGCGCAAGCGCGAGGCCGTTGCCGTCGGGGTCCTGCTCGACCGCGACGAGGCACGGCACGCCACGGCCCTCCTGGAACTGACGGCGCACCAGGTGTCCGGGGCCCTTCGGCGCAACCATGGCAACGGTGACACCGGCAGGCGCCGTGATGTAGCCGAAGCGGATGTTGAAGCCGTGACCGAAGAACAGCGCGTCGCCGTCCTTCAGGTTCGGCTCGATGTCGTCGGCGAACAGGTGGCGCTGCACCGTGTCCGGCGCGAGCACCATGATCAGGTCGGACTCCGCGGCCGCCTCCGACGGCGTCACCACACGAAGCCCCTCGGCCTCAGCAGCCGCCCGGCTCTTCGAGCCCTCCGGCAGACCGACGCGTACGTCGACGCCGGAGTCGCGAAGGTTCAGCGCGTGGGCGTGGCCCTGCGAGCCGTAGCCGAGGATGGCGACCTTGCGGCCCTGGACGAGCGCCAGGTCGGCATCGTCGTCGTAGAAGATCTCGGGCATGGGATTACGCGCTCCTGTCGACAGATCTGAGGGTTCGGTCAGTGATGCTACGGGCGCCGCGACCGACCGCGACCACCCCGGACTGGACGAGCTCCCGGATGCCGTAGGGCTCGAGCACCCGAATGAAGGCGTCGAGCTTGTCGGCCGTGCCGGTCACCTCGATCGTCACCGCGTCGGTGGCGACATCGACGACCTTCGCCCGGAACACCTGCACGATCTCGAGCACCTGGGTGCGAGATGCCTGATCGGCCTTGACCTTGACCAGGAGGAGCTCGCGCTGGATGGCCGAGTCGGACTCGAGCTCGACGACCTTGAGCACGTTGACCAGCTTGTTGAGCTGCTTGGTCACCTGCTCGAGCGGCAGGTCCTCGACGTTGACGACGATCGTCATGCGGGACACGTCCGAGTGCTCGGTCGGACCCACGGCGAGGGAGTCGATGTTGAAGCCGCGTCGCGAGAACAAGGCCGAGACGCGTGCGAGCACACCCGGCTTGTTCTCGACCAGCACCGAGAGCGTGTGCCTGCTCACGCTCCCACCCCCTCGTCCACGACCTCACCCATCTCGTAGTCGAAGTCGGGCGCCGTCTCGCGAGCGATCTTGATGTCGTCGTTCGACGTGCCGGCCGCCACCATCGGCCACACCATCGCGTCCTTGCCGACGACGAAGTCCACGACCACCGGCGCGTCGTTGACCGCCATCGCCTTCTCGATCGTTGCGTCGACGTCGTCGGCGGTATCGCAACGCAGACCGACACAGCCCATCGCCTCGGCGAGCATCACGAAGTCAGGCAGGTACTGCGACCGCCCGGCCTTCAGATCCGTGTTGGAGTAGCGGCCGCCGTAGAACAGCGTCTGCCACTGCCGCACCATGCCGAGTGAGCCGTTGTTGATGACGGCGACCTTGATCGGGATCCCCTCGATCGCACAGGTCGTGAGCTCCTGGTTGGTCATCTGGAAGCAGCCGTCACCGTCGATCGCCCACACGAGTGCGTCGGGGCGCCCTACCTTCGCGCCCATGGCGGCCGGCACCGCGAAGCCCATCGTGCCCAAGCCCCCGGAGTTGATCCACGTGTACGGCTTCTCATACGAGACGAACTGCGACGCCCACATCTGGTGCTGGCCGACCCCTGCCACCACGACGGTGTCGGGACCGCAGATCTTGCCGAGCCGCTCGATCACGTATTGCGGCACGAGCGTGCCGTCCTCGTGCTCGTCGTACCCGAGCGGGTAGGTCTTGCGCCAGGTGTTGCACTGCCGCCACCAGGCTTCGTAGTCGCCCTTGCGACCCGCCTCGTGCTCAGCCTCCACGGCGACGATGAGGTCCGCGATCACCTCGCGGACGTCGCCGACGATCGGTACGTCGGCGGTGCGGTTCTTCGAGATCTCCGCGGGGTCGATGTCGGCGTGCACCACGGTCGCTCCCGGCGCGAACGTCGACAGCTTGCCGGTCACCCGGTCGTCGAAGCGGGCGCCGAGTGCGATCAGCAGATCGGAGCGCTGCAACGCCGCGACAGCGGACACCGTGCCGTGCATGCCCGGCATGCCCATGTGCTGGGGATGAGAGTCCGGGAACGCACCGCGTGCCATCAAGGTCGTCACGACCGGGATGCCGGAGAGCTCGGCGAGCTTGCGCAGCTCCTCGGCTGCGCGCGCCTTGAGCACACCGCCGCCGACATAGAGCACCGGCCGCTTCGCGTCGACCATCAGTCGCGCGGCTTCGCGCACCTGCTTGCCGTGGGGCTTCGCCGCAGGGCGGTAGCCCGGCAGCTGCATCTCGACCGGCCAGCTGAAGTCCGTGTCGGCCTGCAGCGCGTCCTTCGCGATGTCGACGAGAACCGGTCCCGGCCGGCCGGTGGACGCGATGTGGAACGCCTCGGCCAGGGTGCGCGGGATGTCCCCAGCGTTCTGGACGAGGAAGTTGTGCTTGGTGATCGGCATCGTGATGCCGCAGATGTCCGCCTCCTGGAAGGCATCCGTCCCGATCGCCGCCGACGGCACCTGACCGGTGATCGCGACCAGCGGGACCGAGTCCATGTAGGCGTCGGCGATGGGCGTCACGAGGTTGGTCGCACCCGGACCGCTCGTCGCCATGCACACGCCGACCCGCCCGGTCGCCTGGGCGTACCCGGTCGCCGCGTGCCCCGCGCCCTGCTCGTGGCGGACCAGGATGTGGCGAAGTCGCTTGGAGTCGAAGATCGGGTCGTACGCCGGAAGGATCGCGCCGCCGGGAATCCCGAATACGACCTGCGCGTCGAGCTCCTCCAGTGCGCGCACCATGGCCTGCGCTCCGGTCACCCGCTCCGTCACCGTCACCACTCCCACTCGATCTGGTCCCGTCACCCGACAGCGCCGTGTCACAAAAAAGCCCCTTGCGCTTCAAGCGCGAAGGGGCGGCACGTGATCTGAGCTATCTCAGAGCACGTGCTCACTAACTACGAGAATTCGGCGCACGCATCAACGTTGGACTACGAGCCCCGACAAGTCAAGCCGCCAAAACCTCCGTGATCTTGACGACAGAGGCGTAATAAGGACCTCAAAGCGCCTTTGTCGTCAAGATCACGGAGGTCTAGTTGGTGACGGCTCCCTGAGCCGCTGAGCCGACGAGGCGCGAGTACTTGCCGAGTACGCCGGTCGGATACCGCGGCGGCGGTGGCGCCCAGCCCTCCTTGCGCGCCGCCAGCTCCGCAGGCTCGACGAGCAGGTCCAGCGTGCGCGCGGCGACATCGAGGCGGATCCGGTCCCCGTCCCTGACGAAAGCGATCGGGCCGCCGTCGGTGGCCTCCGGTGCGACATGCCCGATGCAGAGCCCCGTCGTACCGCCGGAGAACCGGCCGTCGGTCAGCAGCAGGACGTCCTTGCCCAGCCCCGCGCCCTTGATCGCGCCGGTGACGGCAAGCATCTCCCGCATGCCCGGCCCACCACGCGGCCCCTCGTAGCGGATGACGACGACGTCGCCGGCTTTGAGCTCGCCGTTGGTCACGGCATCCATTGCGGGCTGCTCGGTGTCGAAGACCCGCGCCGTCCCCTCGATGACCGTTGAGTCGAAGCCCGACGTCTTGACCACAGCGCCGTCGGGCGCAAGCGACCCACGCACGATGCTCATGCCGCCCGTCGGATGCAGGGGGTTCGACAACGCGCGAATCACATCGCCGTCGAGGTCCTTCGGCGCCAGCTCGGCAAGGTTCTCGGCAACGGTCTTGCCGGTGACCGTCAGGCAGTCGCCGTGCAGCAGTCCGGCATCGAGCAGCGCCTTCATCACGACAGGGATGCCGCCGACGCGATCGACATCAGTCATCACGTGCCGGCCGAAGGGCTTCACGTCGGCGAGCAGCGGGGTCTTGTCACCGATCCGGTTGAAGTCGTCGAGGGTGAGATCGACCTTCGCCTCGTGCGCGATCGCGAGCAGGTGCAGCACCGCGTTGGTCGACCCACCGAGAGCCATGACGACGGTGATCGCATTCTCGAACGCACGCTTGGAGAGGATCGTGCGTGCGGTGATGCCCTCCCGGAGCATCTCGACCACGGCCTCACCGGACCGCACCGCGGCCTCATCGCGCCGGCGGTCGACGGCTGGTGGCGCCGCGCTGCCTGGCACCGACATGCCGATCGCCTCGAAGGCACTCGCCATCGTGTTCGCCGTGTACATGCCGGCACAGGCACCTTCACCCGGGCACACGTTGCGTTCGATCGCGTCGAGCTCATCGCGGGTGATGCGACCGAGCGCACACGCGCCGACACCCTCGAACGCATCGATGATGGTGAGATCGCGGTCGTCGAGCCTCCCCGGGAGCGACGTCCCCGCATAGAGGAACACGGCCGCAAGGTCGAGCCGCGCCGCCGCCATCAGCATCCCGGGCAGCGACTTGTCACAGCCGGCGAGCAGGACGGAGCCGTCGAGCCGCTCCGCGAACATCACCGTCTCGACGGAGTCGGCGATCACCTCCCGCGACACGAGCGAGGCGTGCATTCCTTCGTGGCCCATCGAGATCCCGTCGGAGACGGAGATGGTGCCGAACTCGAGAGGTACGCCGCCGGACTGCCGGACGCCGTCCTTCGCGCGCTGCGCGAGCCGCGCGAGGGAGAGGTTGCAGGGCGTGATCTCGTTCCACGACGAGGCGATACCGATCTGGGGCTTGTCCCAGTCGGCGTCGGTCAGCCCGACCGCGCGCAGCATCCCGCGCGCACCCGCGCGCTCCGCACCTTCAGTGACGTCCTTGCTTCGGGGCTTCAGGTCCACGAGGCCGAAGCCTAATCGGGGCAACGAAACCCCTGATGGCATGATCCGCCGGTGACCCGGTTCACCGTGACGAGCGCTGACGGCACCGCGATCGCCGGCTGGCGCAACAACGGCGCGGGACCACCGGTCCTCATCTGCAACGGCCTTGGCACTCCCCCGACGGCCTGGCCCGTGCTGATCTCGCCGGAGCGAGGCCTGCGCGTCGTGTCCTGGTACTACCGCGGAACCGGCGGTGGCGAGCGCCCGTCCGACCCGGAACGCATCACGGTCGACGACCACATGCAAGACGCCCTCGCCGTGATGGACGGGGAGGGGATCGAAAGAGCGGTTCTCGCCTGCTGGTCGCTCGGGGTCAACATCGGCTTCGAGCTGGCCCGACAGCATCCCGACCGCGTCGCCGGCGTGCTCGCCGTCGCGGGGCTGCCGGGTGGCACGTTCCAGTCACTCGGCGGCCGGCTGAACGTGCCCAGGCCGTTGCGCCAGGGCCTCGGTGTCTCGGGCGCCCGCGTCCTGCGCCGGTTCGGCAAGCAGATGTCGTGGACCGCACGCCACATCCCGGTGAACCGCGCGACGGCCACGGTGATCAGTCATTCCGGAATCGTGCTGCCGGCGGCGAGGCCGGAGTGGCTGATGCCGATGCTCGAGGAGTTCCGCGAGCACGACTTCCGGTGGTACTTCAACCTCGCGCTCGCGGGGGCAAAGCACCGTCCGATGGACCTCGAGTTCGTGACCGTTCCGGTGACGCTCGTCGCCGGCCAGCACGACGTCATCACCTCGAGCCGGGACATGGTCGATGCGGCCGCCCGGATCCCGCACGCCGAGCTCCGTGTGCTTCCCGGCTCGCACTTCCTGCCGGTCGAGTACCCGATCGAGCTCGCCGACGAGGTGGAGTCCCTGGCCAAACGCACGGGGCTCTCGGCCGCGCCGTAAAGGACTCCACCCGCATGGCGTCTAAGACTCCGCAGTGACCAATCGGATCTTTGCGGTCGTCGTACCGGTGCTCGGCACTGTCATCGCGATGGGTGCCGCAGTCGGCACGCAGACCAGCCGCGTTGCCCCGGCAGCCCGCGCGCATCACGCCCGCGTGCATCAGGCCGGCGTGCAGCCGGAGGCGTCCCTCGCGGGCGACGGTCCGCACGTCGTACGGGCAAACGACTTCACGTACGACGCAGCGGGCCTGCGGCCGGGCCAGGTGGAGATGACGACCGTTTCGGCCCGCCCGACGCTGATCACGGGGCACGACGCCACGCTGGCGATCCGCGGCCTCACACGGGGCGACCGCCTCCACGTCACCGTCAACGGACGCACCGTGCCCGCTCGTGCCTTCCACCGCCACGCGAGCCTTCCCGGCCAGGCCTTCGGGCAGGTGCTGGGCGTGCTGCATCACCTCCCGCTGGGGACCGACGAAGTCCACGCCACCGTCACCGGCAAGCGCTACGGCACCCGCCGCATGTCGCTCGCACTGCTGGTGCACTCGTTGCAAGGACCGATCATCACCGGACCCCACCAAGAACCGTTCATCTGCGAGACGCAGGCCGGCGGCCTGGGTCCGTCCCATGGCAAGAACTGCACGGCGAAGCAGCGCATCCACTGGTGGTACAAGGACGTCGAAGGCAACTTCCATCGACTGAAGAACCCATACGCGCCCTACCCGAGCGCGGTCACGACGACGAACCTGCACGGCCACAAGGTGCCGTTCGTGGTCCGGGTGCAGAACGTCGTCATCAACCGCTCGGTCACGCGGCTCGCGGTCCTCGACGACCCACACGCGCGCGGCCGGCACAGCGCGTTCCATCCCCGAGACTGGAACCGAAAGATGGTGTGGCACTTCGGCGAGTCGTGTGGCACCGGCTACGACCAGGGCTCGGACGGCGGCGAGATCACCGCGTTCAGCCCGATCTCCTCGATCGGTGGCGAGAACCTTGCCGGTCCGCTGCTCGACCTACCCGGCCTGCTCAGTCGCGGCTACATGGTCGGCGAGTCATCCCTCACGATCTTCGGCGTGCACTGCAACCAGGTGCTGTCCGCCGAGACGCTGATGATGGTGCGCGAGTTCGTCACGAACCACTACGGCCTCGTGCACAGCATCACCGGCGGCGGCGGTTCGGGTGGCGCCATTCAGCAGTACACGATCGCGAACGGCTACCCCGGCGTCCTCGACGCCGGTACGCCGATCCTCAGCTTCCCCGACGTCGTCACCACCGCGATGACAGTGGGCGACTGCGTCGTGCTGCGCCACTACTTCAACTCCCACAAGGGCTGGGGCGGCGGGAAGCAGATCGCGGTCACCGGTCTTGCCAGCAAGTCGTCCTGCGACGACTGGAACGACCTGTTCGGCGGAAACCTGAAGCCGACGTCCTGTCCGGGCGCGATCCCTGACGCCGAGCGCTACAACCCGCAGACCAACCCGCACGGCGTGCGCTGCGATCTGCAGGACGACCTCAAGAACATCCTCGGCACGGACCCCAAGACCGGGGCGGCGCTGCGGCCGCTCGACAACGTCGGCGTGCAGTACGGCCTCGAGGCGCTGCGCAGCGATCGCATCACGCCGTCGGAGTTCGTCTCGCTGAACCGTGGCGTCGGCGGCGTCGACCTCGACGGCAACTTCATGAAGCAGCGCGAGTCGATGTCCGCGTACGAAGCACGTCGGATCTTCTCCGACTCGCTCGTCGGCGAGTACGGCGCCATCAACGAGGCGCCGATCATCGACCAGACCATCCCGCTCACCGACGACATCCCGACGGTCGACATCCACGACCAGATCCGGCCGTACGAGATCCGCGCGCGACTGGAGCAGAACTACGGCTCGTACGCCAGCCAGGCGATCTGGAGCGGCGCACCGCTTCCGTCCAGCGCGATCCTCGTGGCGGAGCAGTGGCTCAATGACATCGACAAGCTGCAGGCGCACTACCCGTACAAGTCACGCGCCTGGCTGGTCGCGCACGCCCGGCCCACTGCGGCGCAGGACCAGTGCCGCGTCGGAGGCACCGGAGCTCCCGTCGAGTGCTCGGTCCTGATGCACTCCGGTCCGCGACAGATGGCGGGCGGGCCGATGACCGAGGACGACGTGAAGTGCCGGCTGCGTCCGCTGCACCGAAGCGACTACCCGGCGTCGCTGACCGCCTCGCAGTTCAAGGCGCTGAAGCGGATCTTCCCGACGGGTGTCTGCGCGTACCACAAGCACTCGGTCGGGTGGGTCCGCCACAGCCGGACCTGGGTGTCGTTCGGCGACACCACGCTCTACCGCACTCCGGTCGTCGTGCCATACCCGTTGGTGCGCTCCGAGGTTCCGTCCAAGACCACCCGTCCGTAGAACATCCCCGCGCGCAGAACCGGCACTATTCGACGGTCGACCTGTCAGGGCGTGAGCGCGCTATAGCGCCTTGAGAGCCTGACAAGTCTGCACCCGAGGTGCCGCTCGCGCTCAGCCATCAGGGCGCTACCGAACAGTTCGGCGCCCGAAATGGGCAGAAATAGCCATCGACGCGGAGGGCGCTACACGGTGTCTTAGAAAAGGCCGCATGGAGAAGCAACGTAAGGAGCGCGCGTTCGATGGGGCTGCCTGGCTCTCCTTTGGTCTCACCAAAGGTCATCGTGTTAGGACTCGTTCGTCCGCCCGTGCGGAAGCTGACCACCATCGCCGCGGTCTTTCTCGTGTGGTTAGGTGTCCTCGCCCCACGCCTCGTGCCGTACGCATTCTTGGTTGTGTTTTCGCTGCTAGTTCAACGGTCGCGAAGCGCCCACCTACAGCAGGTCCGAGCGGCGGCTGACGACCCGTCGAGTCGAGCGAAGATTCGCTAGGCCCGAGCCAGCCGCGGAAGACGCTGCGGACGATCAATTTGTGACCCGCGATGTCTCTTTCGACGAACGCACGAGATGTGCCGCTATCCGTGGCCACCCCCTGAATCGCTGACCCACCACTTCCCGCTCGATGTGCGCACGCAACTGCAGGATTCTCGGTTGTACGGCGCTGGTGCACTGGTGAGAAGCCTGACGACCACCGTGCGGTCGTCCTGTGTATCGCTTCGTATGACCTTCACTTCGGCCTGCGGAATCTCATTCCACCCGGCCTGAGCCGCCTCCTCTGGCGTGTCGAAAAGGTCAACCGGATCGGCCTCGTCCCGCCAGTCCCGCGCCACCTCCTCAGGATGCCCGGTGCGCCGCCGACGTGGAAGTGCCGCTGCCGATTGTCGCTTGCAAGAACGGATGTCTCCGACGTCAGGAGCCAAGACGCTCGAGGATCAGCTCGCGGGCGCGCTTCGCATCAGCGGAGCCGCCCGTCGCCTTCATCACGGCGCCCACCAGCGGTCCCACGGCGCCCTGGTTACCGTCGCGGATCTTCGCAGCGATGTCCGGCGCGTCGGCGATCGCCTGGTCGACAGCGGCGACCAGCTCGTCGTCACCGGCAACCCGCCACCCGTGCGCGTCGATGACGGCGTCGACCTCACCCTCTCCGGCCACGACCGCGTCGGCGACCTGTCGAGCGAGCTTGTTGGTCAGCGACCCGTCGTCCTCCAGCTCGCTGATCCGAGCGACGGCAGCGGGAGTCGTGGCTAGCTCTGATGGCTCCGCGCCGAGCTCGTTGGCCCGGCCGACCAAGTAGCCCAGCCACCAGCCCTTGGCCTTCGCTGCTGATGCACCCGCGTCGATCGTCGCCGCGACGAGGTCGACCACGCCTGCGTTCGTCATCTGGTCCATGTCGACAGTTGTGTAGCCGTGCGTCTCCGCGAACCGCGCCCGGCGGAGGCTCGGCGGCTCGGGTAGCGCGGCGCGCAGCTCCTCGACCATCTCGCGCGGCGGCGCCAACGGCACGAGATCCGGCTCCGGGAAGTAGCGGTAGTCCTCGGCGTCGGACTTCACCCGGCCCGAGCTGGTGGTGCCGCTGTCCTCGTGAAAGTGCCTGGTCTCCTGCACGACCTCGTCACCGGAGTCGAGCACCCCCGCTTGGCGCTCGACCTCGTGCCGTACCGCTCGTTCGACGGACCGCAGCGAGTTGACGTTCTTCGTCTCAGTCCGCGTCCCGAGCTTGTCAGCGCCGGGCAGCATCAGCGAGACGTTCACGTCGGCACGCAACGAGCCTTGCTCCATGCGCACGTCGGAGACGCCAAGGTCCCGCAGGACGTCGCGCAGCTCCGTGACGTAGGCACGAGCGACAGCGGCGGCCTTCTTGCCGGCGCCTCGCACCGGTCGAGTGACGATCTCGACCAGCGGGATGCCCGCGCGGTTGTAGTCGACGAGCGAGTGTGTCGCGCCGTGGATGCGGCCGGTCGCGCCGCCGACATGCAGCGACTTGCCGGTGTCCTCCTCGAGATGCACCCGCTCGATCTCAACCCGGTAGGTCTCGCCGTCGACCACTACGTCGAGGTACCCGTCAACGCACAGCGGCTCGTCGTACTGGCTGACCTGGTAGTCCTTCGGCATGTCCGGATAGAAGTAGTTCTTGCGGGCGAAGCGGCACCACTCGGCGATCTCGCAGTGCAGCGCCAGGCCGATCTTGATCGTGAACTCGATGGCGGCGCGGTTCGCCACCGGCAACGAGCCGGGCAGGCCCAGGCACACCGGACAGACCTGGCTGTTGGGCTCGCCGCCGAACGCGGTCGAGCAACCGCAGAACAGCTTCGTCTCGGTCCCGAGCTCGACGTGGGTCTCCAGACCCAGCACGGGCTCGTAGCGTTCCAGCACGTCGTCATAGCTCACCCACATAGTTTGTCAGTGCACTCCGAAGGGGTCACTTACGTGGTCGAGCGAGAAATCCGGCGCTGGGGCGATCCGGTCCTCCGCACACCGTGCGACGAGGTCTCGGTGTTCGACGACTCCGTCGCGGCGTTGTGCCGCGACCTGCTCGACACCGTGACGGCGCGCGAAGGTCGTGCCGGGCTCGCGGCCAGCCAGATCGGGGTCAACCTGCGGGCGTTCAGCTGGTTCGTCGACGGCGCGGCAGGCGTCGTGGTCAATCCTCGTCTCGTGGCGACTGACGGTGCGCAGGAAGGCGACGAAGGTTGCCTCTCGCTACCCGGCCTCTGGTTCCCGCTGCAGCGAGCCGGCTACGCCGCCGTCGAGGGCGTCGACGCCTCGGGCAAGCCGGTTCGGGTCGACGGCACCGGACTCATGGCGCGCTGCCTGCAGCACGAGTGCGACCATCTCGACGGCAAGCTGTACGTCGACCGACTCGACCGTGCCCTCCGCCGCCAGGCATTGGCTCAACTCAACGAGTGATCAGGACGGCTCGGCGCGACCGACCGCCACGCAATGCGCGACCCTGTAGCGCTACGACGCCGCTCCACCGCTCTGCCTCCACACCTCATCGAGCAGCGCCGGGGTGCTCAGCGCAGCTTCGAGCGCGCCACCCACCCGGTACAGACGATCATCTGCGAGCACCGGCGCCATGACCTGGAAGCCGACGGGCAGCCCGTCGTCGGACAGCCCGCACGGCACCGACATCGCGGGACCACCGTAGAGGTTGGAAGGGATCGTGCACAGATCGACGAGGTACATCGCCAAGGGATCATCGACGCGTTCGCCGAGCTTGAACGCGGTGGTGGGAGTGGTCGGCGAGACGAGTACGTCAACCTGCTCGAACGCGGCCTCGAAGTCGCGCTTGATGAGGGTGCGCACCTTCTGCGCCTGACCGTAGTAGGCGTCGTAGTAGCCCGCCGAGAGCGCGTAGGTGCCGAGAATGATTCGACGCTTCACCTCGACGCCGAAGCCGGCCTCTCGGGTCGCTGCCATGACGGCTTCTGCCGAGGCGTCGCCGTCGTCGCCGACTCGCAGGCCATAACGCATCGCGTCGTAGCGCGCGAGGTTGCTCGACGCCTCGCTCGGCGCGATCAGGTAGTACGCGGCGAGCGCGTAGTCGAAGTGCGGACAAGACACCTCGACGACCTCGGCCCCGAGGCCGGCGAGCTTCGCGACCGCCTCGTCGAAGCGCGCGCTGACGCCGGCCTGGTAGCCGTCACCCGCGAACTCCTTGACGACCCCGACGCGCATGCCGCTCACGTCGGCGCTGCGTGCCGCCTCGACCACCGACGGCACCGGAGCGTCGATCGATGTCGAGTCACGCTGGTCGTGCCCAGCGATCACCTGGTGCAGCAGTGCCGCATCGAGAACGGTCCGCGCACACGGACCGGCCTGGTCAAGCGAAGAGCTGAAGGCCACCAGCCCGTAGCGCGAGACTCCGCCGTACGTCGGTTTGACGCCAACCGTGCCGGTGACAGCCGCCGGCTGGCGGATCGAGCCGCCGGTGTCCGTGCCGATCGCAAGTGGCGCGAGGAATCCCGCGACGGCGGCGGACGACCCGCCGCCGGAGCCACCTGGGGTGCGATCGAGGTCCCACGGATTGTGGGTGGCGCCGTATCCCGAATGCTCGGTCGAGCTGCCCATCGCGAACTCGTCCATGTTCGTCTTGCCGAGCACGACGATTCCGGCGTCGCGCATCCGCTCGACGATGGTCGCGTCGTAGGGCGGGATCCAGCCTTGGAGGATGCGCGAGCCGGCTGTCGTCGGCACGCCTCGGGTGACGATCACGTCCTTCAGCGCGAGCGGCACGCCCGCCAGGGGGCCGGTCATTTCGCCGGCATCGACCCGCTTCGCTTGGGCCAGGGCGCCGTCGGCGTCGACGTGAAGGAACGCGTGATAGTCGCCGTCGCGCGCCGCTATCCGGTCGAGGTGCGCCTGCGCGACCTCAACCGCCGAGACCTCACGCGAGGCAACCTTCTCGGCGACGGCGGTTGCGTCGAGGCGGCACAGCTCCTCGCTCACGTCGTGCACCCCGCCCACCGCTCGACGGTGCCTCCTCGCGTCGACCCCATCATTCCTGGTCCAGGATTCGCGGGACGCGGAACCGCTGCTCCTCGGCGATCGGGGCAGCGGCAAGCGCGGCCTCGGGGGGCAGCGAGGGAGCCGGGGTGTCGTCGCGGAACACGTTCGTGAGCGGAAGCGGGTGCGAGGTCGGCGGGATGTCCTCGGCCGCGACCTCCTGGACCCGGCTCACCGCGCCGAGGATGACGTCGAGCTGCCCGGCGAGGACGTCGAGCTCGTCGTCCGTCATCGAGATCCGGGCCAGCGATGCGAGATGCGCCACGTCAGCGCGGCTGATGGCGGCCACACGTCCTCCACCCCACCCGCCACCCAAAAGGGGAGCCGGCATTCGCCGACACGCTGATGAGTCTAGGAAACTGCCTCGGGACCGCCAGCGAGTAATGCCTCGAACCCCGCCTCGTCGAGGATCGGCACTTCGAGGTCGACCGCCTTGTCGTACTTCGCAGCACCCGGAGCGTCACCGGCGACGACGTACGACGTCTTCTTGCTGACCGACCCCGTCACCTTGCCGCCGCGCGACTGAATCGCCTCCGCCGCCCCGTCCCGCGAGTACCCGGACAGCGTGCCGGTGACGACGATGGTGAGCCCGTCGAGCGGGCCCGAGCCGCGTTCCGGCGCGTTCTCGTCGACCATGGAGACGCCACCGGCTCGCAACCGCTCGACGATGTCGCGGTGCCGATCGTCAGCGAACCAGTCGGCGGCTGCGGCGGCGATCGTCGGGCCTACCCCGTCAACGGCCGCGAGCTCCTCGGGCGAGGCCGCGGCGATCGCGTCGAGCGACCGGAACTCGCGGGCGAGTGCCTGCGCGGCCGTCGGCCCGACGTGTCGGATCGATAGCCCGACCAGCAACCGCCAGACCGGACGATGCCGGGCGGCCTCGAGGCCCGCCAGGACCTGCGCGATCTTCTTCTCGCCGAAGCCACGCAGCCCCTCGAACGACTCGGGCGTGAGGTGGAAGACGTCACCGATGTCGTTGATCCGGCCGGCGTCGAGCAGCGCGATCGCCGTCTCGTATCCGAGACCGTCGATGTCGAGCGCCCCCCGGCCCGCGATGTGAAAGACGGCTTCACGTCGCTGCGCGGGACACGTCACCGTGTTGGGACAGCGCCAGTCGACCTCGCCGTCACCACGCGAGAGCTCGGTGTCGCACTCGGGACACCGGGTCGGCATCACGAACGCCGTCTCATTGCCGGTGCGCAGGTCGACCACCGGTCCGACGACCTCGGGGATCACATCGCCCGCGCGTCGTACGACGACGGTGTCGCCGACGAGGACGCCCTTGCGCCGCACCTCGTCCTCGTTGTGCAACGTCGCGGTGCTCACCGTGACGCCGCCGACGTGCACCGGCTCCAACGCCGCGAACGGCGTGACCCGCCCGGTCCGGCCGACGTTGACGAAGATGCCGTTGAGCTTGGTGGTCGCCTCCTCCGGCGGGTACTTCCAGGCGACCGCCCACCGCGGCGCCTTGGAGGTCGCGCCCAGCCTGCCTTGCAGGGCGAACGAGTCGACCTTGATGACGACGCCGTCGATGTCGTGCTCGATGTCGTGGCGGTGCTCGCCCCAGTGCGCGACGTACCGGCGGACACCCTCGAGTCCTTCGACCACCTCGTAGCGAGCGCTGACCGGGAGACCCAGCGCCTGCAGCGCCGCGTAGGCCTGCGACTGCGACGCGACCTCGAACCCCTGCCTGACCCCGATGCCGTGGACGGTCAGCGCCAGCGGCCGGGTGGCGGTGACGCGGGGATCCTTCTGGCGCAGCGACCCGGCCGCCGCGTTGCGCGGGTTCGCGAACGGTGCCTTGCCGTTGGCGACCAGGCCCTCGTTGACCTGCGCGAACGCGGCGGTCGGGAAGAACACCTCGCCGCGCACCTCGAGCAGCTCAGGGATGGCCTTGCCGGTCAGCCGCGACGGGACGTTGGAGATCGTGCGGACGTTCAACGTCACGTCCTCGCCGGTGACTCCGTCACCGCGGGTCGCGGCGCGAACGAGCCGCCCGGACTCGTAGACCAGGTCGATCGCCAGTCCGTCGATCTTCAGCTCACAGAGCCAGCCCCGCACCGGCGTCTCACGGGTGGCTCGCTGCACCCACGCGTCGAACTCCTCGTCGGAGAAGACGTTGTCGAGCGACATCAGCCGCTCCAGATGACGCACCTCGGCGAAGTCTGTCGACGCGGTCTCCATTACCTTCTGCGTCGGTGAGTCCGGAGTGCGAAGCGACGAGTACTGCGCCTCGATCGCCTCGAGCTCACGCATCCTCACGTCGTACTCGGCATCGGAGACGGTCGGCTGGGCGAGGATGTAGTAGCGGTAGGCGAGATCTTCGAGCTCGGCCGCGAGCTCTTGGTGACGGTGCACGACCTCGAGCGGCGGCTCGCCCTTCTTCGCGGCCAATCAACTCACCCCTTCTGGCGCTTCGGACAGCGCCCGCGCGACCTGTCCCAACACCCGGTACGCCGTGTTGGCCCAGCCCGGTGATGCTCCCGCAAGCCCGCAGGCCGGGGTGACGGCGACCGACGACGGGAGGGCTTCTGGTGCGAAGCCGAGCTCGCGCCACAGCCGGCGCACCGGCTCGGCGACATCGCGCGGGGTGGGCGGGATGCCGGGGCCGAGCGAGGGCACCACGCCGAGCCAGACGATGCCGCCGCCGTCGATGACCTCACCGAGGCCGTCGTGGTCGACGTCGCCGAGCGTCAGGTCGAGGCCCACCGCAGCCGCACCGGCTGACCGGAACAGGCCGAGCGGCGGCCGCGCCGCACAGCAGTGGACGACGACGGGGACGTCGACCGCACTGATGACCTCGGCGAGCGCCGCGACGACATCGCTGTCCTCCGGTACCCGCAGCGTGCCGAGACCACTCTGGGTACGAACCCGGCCGGCGCGCACCGCCGGCAGGCTCGGCTCGTCGAGCTGCAGCACCAAGCCGGCCCCCGGCAGCCGGCGGAGGATGTCGGCGAGGTGTTCCCTGGCGGTCTCGGCCAGCGAGGCGACAAGGTCCCGGACCGCACCTGGGTCACCGAGCGCGGCACCGCCCCGAGGCAGGTCGAGCGCGCTGGCGAGCGTCCACGGACCGGCGAGCTGCAGCTTCAGCGCGCCGTCGTAGCCGGGTCCGGCGACGGGCAGCAGGGCGTCGAGGTCGCCGTCGAGCAGCTCCCGTGCCGCCCGTTGGTCGAGTCCGGCGCGGTCGACCAGACGCCATCCCGACGGCGTGCGATCCACGCCGAGGCCGGCGAGCTGCGCTGCCGTGCGGCCGATCATGTCGGCGCCCGGCCCGCGTGCCGGAAGCTCCGGGAGATGCGGCAGGTCCGGCAACAAGTCGAACGTCCCCGCCATCGCGGCATCGATGTCCTCACCGGGGAGAGAGCCGATCCCCGTGGCGATCCCCGCCGGCGCCGCATCCATGAGGGTTGAGCCTAGGAAATCCGAGGGACACCCGGGACTGGCACAATCGCCGCCGTGCGCCGCATTCTCGCTTTGCTCGCCTCCGTCGTCGCCCTTACCGCCGCTGGTGCCGGCATCAGCTCAGGCGCGTCGAGCGCCGCGCACGCCAGTAGCGGGGCGGCCGGTTCGAGGCTGGGCATCCGCCACATCTTCGTGATCGTGCTCGAGAACGAGTCGTCGGAGTCGACGTACCTGCACAACCCGCACCCGTATCTGGGCAGAGTCCTGCAGCGGCAGGGCACGCTGCTGACGAACTACTACGCCACCGGTCACGTCTCGCTCGACAACTACATCTCGATGATCTCGGGGCAGGCGCCGAACGCCCTCACCAGCTCCGACTGCCAGCTCTACGTCAACTTCAACGGCACCACTGCACCGGCGACGATCGACGGCTCGGGTCAGGCTGTCGGCGTCGGGTGCGTCTACCCGTCGAACGTCAAGACGCTGGCCGACCAGCTCTCCGCGCAGCACATCAGCTGGCGCGGATACATGGACAACATGGGCAATGACCCGAGCCGTGAGCAGTCCCGGTGCGGAGTCCCGCACACGGATGCGATCGGGCGTGACGACACCCAGACCGCGACGGCGAAGGACCAGTACGCCGCGCGGCACAACCCGTTCGTGTACTTCCACTCGCTGATCGACTCAGGCCTGTGCCGCAAGCACGTCGTACCGCTGACTCGTCTCAAGGGCAACCTCAAGCGGGTGTCGACGACACCGCACTTCTCCTTCATCACCCCGGACCTCTGCGACGACGGGCACGACACCAACTGCGCGGGTCCGGACGCCAAAGGCCAGCGCAAGGGCGGCCTGGCCTCGGTCGACAACTTCCTGTCGGTATGGGTGCCGCGGATCGAGCACTCACCCGCCTGGAAGAAGGGCGGGCTGCTGATCATCACGTCGGACGAGTCGGACACCTCGGACTCGACCAGCTGCTGCAACGAGCAGCCCGGACCGACAGATCCACTACCCGGCCTGTCCGGCCCGGGAGGCGGAAAGATCGGCACGCTCGTGATCGGCCATTGCGTGGCCGAGGGGCGCCGCGACCGGACGCCGTACAACCACTACTCGCTGCTGCGCAGCCTCGAGGACATCTTCGGGATCAAGACCGGCGGAACGGATGGTCACGGCCATCTCGGCTATGCGGCTGCAGCCGGCCTGAGACCCTTCGGCCGGGACCTGTTCTCCCACTGCTAGCTGGAGGGGCGAACACCCGCCGACCGAATGCGCCGAGGCCAACGCACCTCACACTCGCGACCGATCGACAGCGCGGGATCTCGGGCGCTTCCGCGGAAGCGCCCATAAGCGCTAGCGCGCGGTACGGCGCGGGGCGGCGCGCTTGGCCGTCGCCGCCTTGCGGACCGGCCGGGCCGGCGCCTCATCCGCCGCGTCGTCGTCGGCGTCATCGGATGCCGCCTGCTGCCGGAAGGCACTCGTGCTCGTGCGGGAACGGCCGCGCTCGAGCCAGGCGACGTCCGCCCGCAACGTCTCGAGCAGCTCGTCACGGTCAGCCGTGGCTGAACGCACCGCGATGCTGTAGCGCGCGATGACGTCGAGGTCGGTCAGCTGGACGGGGTCGGCCATGATTTCGACCCTATCCGTCGAGCAGATCAAGAACGGCCAGCACTGTCCGCCAGTTGCGCGCCGTACCGGCCACGCCGATCCGCTTGCGCCACGGGAACGTTGCCAGCTTCGATCGGCCCGCCCCGTTGGGGAACCACAGGTAGAGCTCGCGTCCATCGACCACGAAGCGTTCGGGAGCGAACGTATCGGGATCGAGCGCCGCGACAGCCTGCGGATCAGGCCGCGCGGTCAGGAAGCTCACGTGCAGCTTGGCGGGCTCGTCGACGTGTTCGGGCATCGGGTTGCGCTCGACCACCCGCGCGATGTCGGCGCGACTGCGGGTCGTGACGACGACGTCCAGCCCTCGGCCTGCCTTGATCAAGGCGGCGACCCGCGTCGAGACCTCAGTGGCGTCCTTGGTGTCGGCGCCCAGCACGAGGTTCCCGCTCTGGAGGTGCGTCGCGACGCCGGTGAAGCCTTCGGCCTCGGCGGCCTCTCGCAGCCACGCCATCGGCACCTTGTTGTGGCTGCCGAGATTCACCGCGTGCAGCCACGCGACGTACCTCGTGCTCACGCAGCGCTTTCGATGGTTGCCGAGCCCAGCACCCGATCGGCGTCGTACAACGCCAACGTCTGGCCAGGCGCGACACCGCAGATCGCGGTGTCGAGGTCGACCAGCAGACGGCCGCCCCTCACCTGCGCCACGCAGCCCACCGGCTCCCCGTGGGCACGCATCTGCGCAAGCGCCGCGACCCGCTCCGTCGGGGGCTCCGCGGCACACCAGGTCGGGCTGCCGCACTCGATCCGCGACACCTCGAGTCGGTCCGCCGAACCGACGGTGACCGTCCGGGCAACCGGCGACACCGACAGCACGTACCGCGGTCGGCCGTCGGCAGCCGGCCGACCGATGTTGAGTCCCTTTCGCTGACCGACCGTGAAGCCGTAGGTGCCGTCATGCCGGCCGAGGACAACGCCGGACTCGTCGAGGATGTCTCCCGGCGCCTCGCCCAACCGTGAGCGCAGCCAGCCCGCCGTGTCACCCGACGGGATGAAGCAGATGTCGTGGCTGTCGGGCTTGTCCGCCACACCCAGACCTCGGTGTGACGCCTCGTCGCGCACCTCGCTCTTGCGCGACTCCCCCAGCGGAAACATCGCGGCAGCGATCTGGTCGGGCCGCAGAACCGCCAGGACGTATGACTGGTCCTTCTCGCTGTCGACTGCGCGGTGGAGCCGTCCGTCGACGACGCGGGCATAGTGGCCGGTCGCAACCGCGTCAAAGCCCAGGCCGAGTGCGCGGTCGAGGACTGCGGCGAACTTGATCTTCTCGTTGCAGCGCACGCACGGGTTCGGTGTGCGTCCGGCGGCGTACTCAGCGACGAAGTCCTCGACGACGTCACGGCCGAACCGCTCGGCGACGTCCCAGACGTAGAACGGGATGCCGAGCACGTCGGCCGCCCGCCGAGCGTCGCGCGAGTCCTCGAGCGAGCAGCAACCGCGCGCACCTTCCCGGAACGACGCCGGCTTCGGCGAGAGCGCGAGGTGCACGCCGGTGACGTCATGACCGGCGTCGAGGACACGTGCCGCAGCAACTGCCGAGTCGACGCCGCCCGACATCGCGGCAAGCACCTTCATGTCAACGCGCCGCGGCGGTGCGCGCCCGCTCGACCGCCGGACCGATCGCCGCGACCAGCGCATCGACGTCATCGGGGGTCGAGCTGTGGCCGAGCGAGAATCGCAGCGAGGACTTGGCACGGTCCTCGTCCTGGCCCATCGCAAGCAGCACGTGGCTCGGCCGGGCGACACCGGCAGAGCAGGCCGAGCCCGTCGAGCACTCGATGCCCTGCGCGTCGAGCAGCATCAGCAACGCGTCTCCTTCGCAACCGGGGAAGGAGAAGTGGGCGTTGCCCGGCAGCCGATGCGCCGGATCGCCGTTGAGCTGCGCGTCCGGAACCACATCGAGGACGCGGCGGATCAGATCGTCACGCAACGCAGCAAGCGACTCGACCCGCTGCGCCTGCTCCTTGACCGCCACCTCGACCGCCACCGCGAACGCTGCAATCGCCGGAACATCGAGCGTGCCTGACCGGACGTCACGCTCCTGCCCGCCGCCGTGAAGCAACGGCGCGCACTCGACGTCACGGCCCAGCACGAGCGCGCCGACACCCACCGGGCCGCCGAGCTTGTGTCCGGTGACGGTGAGGGCCGCGACGCCTGAGGCGGCGAAGTCGACCGGCAGCGACGCAACCGCCTGCACCGCGTCGGTGTGCAGCGGGACGCCGTACGACGACGCGACCTCGGCGAGCTCGTCGATCGGCGCGACGGTCCCAACCTCGTTGTTCGCCCACATCGCGCTGACGACGGCGACCTCTTCCGGCGCCGTCTCGATCGCTGTGCGGAGAGCCTCCGGCGACAGACGTCCGAGGGAGTCGACCGGGACGACGACGAGCTCGCCACCACCGTGCTCGGCGATCCACACCGCCGGGTCGAGCACTGCGTGATGCTCGACGGCGCTCACCAGCACGCGCCGCCGCCGGGCGTCTGCGTCGTGGCGCGCCCAGTAGATGCCCTTCACCGCGAGGTTGTCGCTCTCGGTGCCGCCGCTGGTGAAGATCACTTCGCTCGGTCGCGCCCCTAACGCAGCCGCGACGGCCTCACGCGACTCCTCGACGACCCGGCGGGCGCGCCTTCCCGCAGCGTGCAGCGATGAGGCGTTGCCGACCTGGCCGAGCAGCTCGGCCATGCGGTCGACCGCCTCAGGCAGCATCGGCGTGGTCGCCGCGTGATCCAGGTAGGCCATCGCCGTTAAAGCCTAGGGCGCAGGGCGTTCTATTCCGCGAGGATGCGGGCCGAGTGTGCCTCGCCACGGAGGCTCTGCACGCCGGACTCGTCCGAGAGCACGATCTGGGTGGGCAGCGTGCCCGCCAGCGCGCGGATGTCGGCAGCGGCGCCGATGACCGTCCCCGCCGCGTCATCGGCAGACGGGACGAGGCGTACGACGACGCGGGAGCCGCCGTCACGGCTGCGGCGACCGGTCACGATCCGCCAGTCCCGGATGTCCTTGCGACCGGCGAGTGCCGAGGCGACCGCCCGTAGATCGATGACCTCGCCGTCTTGTCCCAGCCGGCTGACCAGCGCGGCACGGTGCAGCCCCTCGGCGCGCGGCACGACCCGGCGGCACGACGGGCATGGCGCCACGCTGACCGCGGTGACGACGTCGGCGGTCCGCCAGCGGAGCAGCGCGCTTCCGCGCATCCCGACCTGCGTCAGCACGAGCTCACCGCCGCCGCTCGTGTGCTCACCCGTCTCGGGGTCGACGACCTGCAGCACGTCGAGGTCCGGATAGGCGTGCAGGCCGGTCTTGCCCCCGGACGGCCGGCATTCCCCCCACAGCACCCGCGCACCGACCGGAGCGTGCACGGCGAGCACCGCCAGGTCGCCGGCGCCGCCGGCCCGGTGGGCGGCGTGAGCGACGGCCAGCCGCTCAGCGTCGGTCGGCGCCCCGACGAGAAGCACGGTGCGCAGCGAGGTCAGGCCTCGGATCCGGTCCAGCAGCTCGACCGCACGGTCGCTCGGCAGCGCGAGGACCGTCGGCGGCGCGAGCCGAGCGGCTGCGGTGATGTCCTCGGGACGACCTCCCGGGAACAGCGCCGGAGCGCCGGCACCGAGGGCGGCGTACTCGAGAGCGACGTGCTCGGTCGTGGCCGCCGGCTCGACGCCCGACAGCAGCACGTCGTCTCGGGTCAAGCCGAGGACGGCCCACAGCCGCGCGCCGGCGCGCGCGACGGTGTCGAGGTCCGCTCGGGTGGACGCGATCGGGTAGCGCATGCCGTGACCGGCGAAGACGTACGACGTCGCGCGGGTGTCGGCGTCGACGACGCGCTGATAGGCGTTGCTGCGCATCACGCGAAGTCGCATCGCATGACGAAGCGACGGTCCGGACGCGTGCAGCGCGAAGCCGGCCTCACTCGCCTGCAGCACGAGGGCCGCCATGCCCGACGGGTCGCCGGTGGGGCTGACGTCACGCTCGCCCATTGCCGGGATGGACTCGAGGTCGGCAACGCTGCGGATCGTCGCGGCGCGTCGGTTCAGCTCGCCGAAGCGGCGGCGCCACAACGGAGAGAATGGTGCCACCGAGTCGCGCACCTGCGCCGCGACGAGCTGGTCCTGCAGGCTCGCGAGCGAGCTAGGGGTGTGCTGGTCCCACGCCGTTGCCACGCAGCGAAGTTACAGTGCCGGCGCGGTGGGATCAGCCCTTGCGCGCCTCGATCTGCTCCGTCACCTGCGGGACGACGTCGAACAGGTCGCCCACGACACCGAAGTCGACGAGCTCGAAGATCGGCGCCTCGGGGTCCTTGTTGATCGCGACGATCGTCTTCGAGGTCTGCATGCCGGCACGGTGCTGGATCGCGCCGGAGATGCCCACCGCGATGTACAGCTGCGGCGACACCGTCTTGCCGGTCTGGCCGACCTGGTTCTGGTGTGGGTACCAGCCGGCGTCCGTCGCCGCGCGCGAGGCGCCGACGGCCGCGCCGAGCGAGTCGGCGAACTTCTCGATGAGCGCGAAGTGCTCTCCCGAGCCGAGGCCACGACCACCGGAGACGACGATCTCGGCTTCGGTGAGCTCGGGGCGGCCACCCTTCTTCTCGCTGACCCGCTCGAGGACCTTTGCCTTCTTCGCGGCGTCGGACAGCGAGACGGACACCTGCTCCTCGGTCGGCGTCGCCGGAGCCGGCTCCGGCGGCGTCGAGTTGGGGCGGACCGTGATGACCGGGGTGCCCTTGCTGACCTGTGACTTGACGGTGTATCCGCCGCCGAAGATCGACTGGTCGCACACGAAGCCGTCGCTGACGCCGACGGCGTCGGTGATGATGCCGGAGTCGAGCTTCACCGCGAGCCGTGCGGCGATCTCCTTGCCCTCGGGCGAGGACGGGATCAGGACGGCGGCCGGCGACGCGCTGCCGACGATCTGGGCGAGCACCTCGGCCTTCGGCGCGATGATGTAGTTGTCGAGCTCGGCGTCACCCGCGATGTACACCTTCTGCGCGCCGTACTCGGCGAGCACCGCCTTCGCGTTGTCGTAGCCGGCGCCGACGTAGACCGCCGACGGCTCGCCGAGCGAGCGGGCGAGCGTGAGCAGCTCGAGCGTGACCTTCTTGGGCGTGCCCTCGAAGTGCTCGACGAGAACCAGGACCTCAGCCATGTCTGTTACCTCTCCTCAGTCCTGGCTCAGATGATCTTCTGCGACGCGAGGAACTCGGCGAGCTTGTTGCCGCCATCGCCCTCGTCCTTGACGATCGTTCCGGCCTGCTTCGGCGGCCGCGCAGCGAACTCGGCAACGGACGTGCCCGAGCCGCCAAGACCGACGTTGCCGGCATCGATGCCTGCGTCGGCGATCGTCAATGTGGTCAGCGGCTTCTTCTTCGCCGCCATGATCCCCTTGAACGACGGGTAGCGCGGCTCGTTGATCTTCTCGACGACCGACACGATGGCCGGGGTCTGCGCCTCGACGACGTCGTAGCCGGTGTCGGTCTGCCGCTCGATCTTCACCGTCGAGCCGTCGACCTCGACCTTGCGGGCGAAGGACAGCTGAGCCGCACCGGTGCGCTCGGCGAGCATCGCCGGGATGACGCTCATCCGTGCGTCCGTCGACTCGACGCCGAGGATGACCAGGTCGTGCTCGATGGTGCCGAGCGCCTTGGCGAGTGCCAGCGAGGTGGCCAGCGCGTCCGAGCCGTGCAGCGCGGGGTCGACGACGTGGACGGCCGAGTCGGCGCCCATCGACAGTGCCTTGCGGATCGTCTCGACGGCCTTCTCGGGTCCGACGGTGAGGATGATGACCTCGCCGCCGTGCGCCTCCTTGAGGCGGAGCGCCTCCTCGACGGCGTACTCGTCGAGCTCGTTCATGACGCCTTCGACGCCCTCGCGGTCGAGGGTCTTGTCAGCGTCGCTGAGCTTCTTTTCCTCGTAGGTGTCGGGCACCTGCTTGACGCACACGACGATGTTCATGGCCGGCGGCCGACCTCCTGCGGTAGGTCCTCGTTAAGGAGCAGCGTCACGGCACCAGATTGATTGCGGCAGTGTCCGTGCAACAGCGCAAACTCTAGCAAGCGCAACAGCGTGGCCGCGCAGCCGGGTCCGAACCGCCGAGCCCAACGAAGATGGCGTCTCGAGCGTGGTTGAGACGCCCTGGACGTTGGGCTCGACGGTCGTCAGGCGGTCGTCAGGCGGGTGTCAGGCGGCCGAGGCCCCGGCGAGCGCCGTCGCGCTCTGCGCGCCAGTCTGCAGGGCGGGCGTCGCCAGGGTCGCGCCGCAGTCGCAGGTCGAGCCGGCGAACTGCTGCGAGTCGCAGCCCTCACCGTGACAGCCGGTCGTGCCGCAGCCCGAGCACTCGAGCAGCAGGTTGTTGCAGGCGCTTCCGTCGAAGAGCCGTCCGTTGCACTTCTGCATCAGATCCCCCTCGGATCATTAGGAAACTGCACCATCGGGTCGTTGCTCTTCGTTGCGACTTAGTGGAACTGCTCTTCCTCGGTGGAGCCCTTGAGCGCAAGCGTCTCGGCCTCGGGGTCGATCGCGGTGGCCACGAGGTCGAAGTAGCCCGCGCCTACCTCGCGCTGGTGCTTCGTGGCGGTGTAGCCGTCAGCCTCCGCCGCGAACTCCTTCTCCTGCAGCTCGACGTACGCCGACATGTCACGGCTCGAGTAGCCCTTGGCCAGCTCGTACATCGAGTAGTTGAGCGCGTGGAAGCCCGCGAGGGTGATGAACTGGAACTTGTAGCCCATGGCGCCGAGCTCGCGCTGGAACTTCGCGATGGTGTCGTCGTCGAGGTGCTGCTTCCAGTTGAACGACGGCGAGCAGTTGTAGGCGAGCAGCTGGTCCGGGAACTCCTTCTTGATCGCCTCGGCGTACTGCCGCGCGAGCTCGAGGTCCGGCGTGGAGGTCTCCATCCAGAGCAGGTCGGCGTATGGCGCGTAGGCCAGGCCGCGGGTGATGCAAGGGTCGATTCCGCTCGTGACCCGGTAGAAGCCCTCAGCGGTGCGGTCACCCGTGACGTACTGCCGGTCCCGCTCGTCGACGTCGCTCGTGATCAGCGTCGCTGCCTGCGCGTCGGTCCGGGCGACGACCAGAGTCGGAACCCCTTCGACGTCGGCGGCGAGCCGCGCGGCGTTGAGGGTCTTGACATGCTGGTTGGTCGGGATGAGGACCTTGCCGCCCAGGTGGCCGCACTTCTTGGCCGAGGACAGCTGGTCCTCCCAGTGCACGCCGGAGGCGCCCGCGTAGATCATCGCCTTCATCAGCTCGAAGGCGTTGAGCACGCCGCCGAAGCCGGCTTCGGCATCGGCCACGATGGGCGCGAACCAGTCGATGTCGGTCTTGCCCTCGGACCAGGTGATCTGGTCGGCGCGCTGCAGCGCGTTGTTGATCCGGCGTACGACGGCGGGCACCGAGTTGGCCGGGTAGAGGCTCTGGTCCGGGTAGGTCTGCGCCGCGAGGTTCGCGTCACCCGCGACCTGCCAGCCGGACAGGTAGATGGCCTTCAGGCCGGCGCGAACCTGCTGCACCGCCTGGTTGCCGGTCAGGGCCCCGAGCGCATTGATGTAGTCCTCGGAGTTGACGAGGTTCCACAGCTTCTCCGCGCCGCGGCGGGCCAGCGTGTGCTCCTCCTGGACCGAACCGCGGAGCCGGACCACGTCCTCAGCGCTGTAGTTGCGCGAGACGCCCTTCCAGCGGGGGTTGGTCTCCCAGTCCTTGGCAAGGGCGGCGGCCTGCTCGGTGATGGCGGTGCTCACGGATGGCTCCTCTTGTCCTCATTGACAGATGAGTGAACTTCCTCAGGTGTTCAGACTATGCCGGATCGATACCGGGTAGTAACAGCGTGTCGTAGTAGAAGAATCGCGAATATTCTGCTAGCGTGAAGAACGTGGCCGATCTCACCGCAGTGGCGGTGCCGGCTCAGGGGGGTTCGCAGGGCGTCGACGCCGTCACGCTCGGTCAGCGCATCCGTCACCTGCGCCGAGCCCGCGGAATGACCCTCGCCGGCCTCGCCGCGCGCGTCGGGGCGGCGAGCTCGGCCCTGTCGACGATCGAGAACGGCCGCCGGGAGCCTCGGCTGTCGCTGCTGCAAGCCATCGCCGGCGCGCTCGAGGTCAGCGTCGAGGACCTGCTGCGCACCGAGCCCCCCTCCCGCCGAGCCGCGCTCGAGATCGCCCTCGAACATGCCCAGCGCGAGCCGTCGTACGCCTCCCTCGGCCTCCCG
>DASZVL010000040.1:0-37267 GCA_035547035.1 Mycobacteriales bacterium
GAGCACATCTACGTCAAGAACCGCGGTGGGGCCGCCGGTTACCCGGCGGCCCCACCACCCAGCCCATCGCTCGAGGCGAACGGACCGGCGCGTAGCACCGCAAGTCTACGTCGCGGGCGATCACAGTCCAAGGAGCAGAACATGAACGGTGACGAGGACCTCGACCTGTCCGCAGGCCAGTACGTCAAGGGAATCCCCTTGTCCGAAACGATCTTCATGGCGACCACCAACTTCAAGCAGTTGAAGGTGGTTACCCGTGACCCTGCGCTGCTGCAACCCACGGCTCGCCGGTCCGGCAGCGACGCCGACGAGCTGGAGGAGGAAGCCGGCATTCACGAGCTGATCCAGCGGGCGCTCGCCGGCAACAAGAAGAGCAATGTGCCGTCCTACCGGGCCTACATCGAGCAGATGGTCGCGGCGGAACGGCCCGGCGTGCTGCCCCCGATGCACATGTGGTCGGAGGAACCGTTGATGGTGACGCGGCACGGCTCGACGCAGTACGCGCTCATCCCGAACGGCGACCACGTGCTCGCGATCGACGGCGAGACCCAGCTGACTGCGCACTGGGCGTTGCA
The DNA here is from genome assembly GCA_035547035.1 of Mycobacteriales bacterium. Lineage (GTDB taxonomy): Bacteria > Actinomycetota > Actinomycetes > JAFAQI01 > JAFAQI01 > DASZTV01. The sequence goes on from DASZVL010000040.1 coordinate 576, forward strand.
GCAGAGCAGTGCGGCTCCCGAGGTGAAACAGCGCCATCGCGATTACCCGCTCGGCGCCATCATCCACCACGGGATCTCGGTGCAGGTAGCCCGACAGTATTTCCACGACCTCAACGTGCTCGCCGTGCGACCCAACACCAGCCTGGGCCTGTCCATGGACACCAACGATCCGCTGATGCGAGTGGTAGGGGACGTGGAAGCCGCGATCGAGTTCTTGCGCGGCCGCGTCGACAAGCAGGCTCGGCAGCTGCCTCGGCGCAGCGCCAAGGTGATCACCCTGCAGGCGCTGCGTCAGATGGTGATCAACATCGCCCGCGGCATCTCCGGCGTGCAGTACGGCGCCAAGCCTGCCCCGGTCGACGACATCGATCTGCGCGAGTTGAAGGCTGTCGCCGAGTCCTGGATCGGACTGTTCCTCAATAACTTCGGGCACGAAGTTGCCGACCGGGAGAACACCCTCGCCGGTTCGGGCCCGGTGCTCGCGGCGGTCGGCGCGATGGGCAACGCGCTGCTCAAGACGCCTGCCAGCGATCGTGGTGCGCTTGAGGTCCGCCTGCTGGACACGTTGCGCAACGTGAACTGGTCCAAGGGCGAGCACTGGGTGGGGATCGCGGGCAACTTCACCGCCAGCGGAGTGTTCTCGGTGAAGGGCACCAAGGAGGTCGCGTACGCGGTCTTCAACGTGCTGACCGATCCCACCAACGCCGGTTACACACGGATCCGCACCGCACCGCCGCACGCCGCGTCGGCGTAGGGCCTGCACCGTGTCGGGCGATCCCCGCGATCGTCCGACACGGCACAGTGCGACGAGCCGGCGGCCGCGGCGCGGCCACCTGGCGCATCGTGCAGCGCACGCTGGCGCACGACCCGCAACTGCGCTCGTCATCCCACGGCGATCGCCCGGCCGACCACGGCGACGGTCCAGCCGTTGCCTGTGGCGAGCCCCGTCGCCCAACCGCCTACATTCGTGAAGGTATCGATCGATGACCTCGACCGGACAGACTCTTCAGGCCGCCAACGTATGGGCGCGCGAGACCAGCGTCGCTGGCAACCCGATCCGGCAACTCCTCGTTCCCGCCGGACCGCTGCTCGTCGACGACAGCGAGGGACACCTGTCCGTGACTGGAGCCGGCGGACGTTGGCCCGCCTCGAAGGGCAGCCGCGGCCCCGATGACGGTCCGTTGACCGCCGTCATACCGACCCTCGTCTCCGCGAACGCACGGGTCACCTGGTCGGGGTCACGCGCGCTAACCCGCCCCGAGGAGGTCACCGAGTCCTACGCTGGCGCGATCGGCTTCGCCGCACCGGGTGAGCCGGGCAGCCTGCGCCGCCCACAGTTCGGCGCGTTGCACTCGATCCTCGGATACTGGACCTCCGACCTCGGTGAGCCTGCGGTCGTGGTCATGCCCACCGGCACCGGTAAGACCGAGACGATGATCGCGGTCATGGTCGCCGCACAGATTCGCCGGCTGCTGGTCATCGTTCCCAGTGCGGCACTTCGACTCCAGATCGCCGCCAAGTTCGAAACACTCGGTGTCCTGCCCGCCGAAGACATCGTCACGAACGCGGCGCGACGACCGATCGTCGGTCGACTCGAACACGGCCTCACCGACCCCGACGAGGCGGCGCGGTTCGCCGACGCATGCAACGTCGTGGTCGCCACGCCCAACGCATTGGAAGCTTCCTCGCCGGCGGCGCTGGAGCGGTTCTATCGGGAGTTCAGCCATCTCGTGGTCGACGAAGCCCACCATGCACCTGCCGCGACCTGGGCGCGAATCATCGGCGAGTTCGACACTCGGCCCGTGCTGCTGTTCACCGCCACCCCGTATCGCGAGGATCGGCGTGCGCTACCCGGCAGGATCATCTACCGATTCCCGCTGCGCGCCGCGCAGGCCGATGGCTACTTCACCAAGATCGACTACCGCGCCGTACTCAGTCTCGAGGGCGCCGACACTGCCGTCGCCGAACTGGCGGTGTCCAGGCTCAGAAGCGACCTCGCCGCCGGCCACGACCACATCCTGTTGGCGCGAGCGCGAAGTGTCACCCGCGCGACCGAGCTCGGCACGCTGTACGCCGAGGTCGCGCCGGAGTTTGGTCCGCGAGTGCTGCACGACGCACTGAGCGCGCGCAAGCGCAAAGAGGTTTTCGCGGCTCTCGCGGACCGCAGCTGCCGGATCGTCATCTGCGTCGACATGCTCGGCGAGGGCTTCGACCTGCCCCAGCTGAAGATCGCGGCCATTCACGATGTGAAGAAGAGCCTCGGGCCGATGATCCAGTTCATCGGCCGTTTCTCCCGTACCCGCGCCGACACCGACATTGGCACGGCGTCGGTGTTCGTCGCGCGGGACCCGGCATTGGCGCTGTCCCCACTGCGCGACCTGCTCCGCGAGGACGCCGACTGGAACCTGCTGTTGCGCGACATCACCGACCGTGCGACCGAGGTGGTCGAGACGCTCGGCGTGTTCGAACGATCCTTCGCCGACGCGCCGGACGAGGTGCCGGTCACCTTGCTGGCACCGAAGATGAGCGCCGTCGCGCACCTCGCTCCGACCGCGACCTGGCACCCAGAGCGGGCGCTGGACCTCTATCCCGCCGACACCCTCGTCGGCGGCCGGCTCGCCACCGGCGCCGACGGTTCGATCGCCTGGTTCGTGGTCGAACACCGCGACGCCGTGCCCTGGGCCGATGTCGGGGACCTCCAGCAGACCACCTACGAGCTGGTCATCCTCTACTTCGACGCGCGCCGACGACTGCTCTACGTGCACGGGTCGAACAAGACCGGAACATACGCCGATCTCGCCGAGGCGGTACTGGGAGACGGCAGCCACCCGATCAAGGGGCTGCCCGCGTTCCGGGTCCTGGCGCACCTCGACAGGCTGGTGCCCACCAACGTCGGCTTGTTGGATGCCCGCGATCACTTCAACCGGTTCTCGATGCACGTGGGCAGCGATGTCGTCGAGGCCCTCGATGAAGCGGACCGGCACGGCAAGACCCAGACTCACATCGTCACCTCGGGTTTCGACGATGGTGAGCGGGTCACGATCAGCGCTGCCCTGTCCGGCCGATTCTGGTCGGTGCGCAGCGCCCCCAACCTCAAGGCCTGGGCCGACTGGTGTGATCAGCAGGGCGGCAAACTGCTCGATAACGGCATCGACCTCAAACAGGTCCTCGACGGGTTCATCATCCCGGTCGACCTCACCACCCGGCCGCCGAACGTGCTGCTCGCGCTCGAGTGGCCATGGACGATCGTGGGCGGGCTCACCGCTGGCGTGTCCGTCAGCTACCAGGAGGCCACGTTCCAGCTGCTCGACATCGGCTTCGAGGTCGACGACTTCGGCACGTCGGGACCTTTCCAGTTTTCACTCGTCACACCGGCCTGGCGACTGCGTTACCGCGCAGAGTTCGAACCAGCGGGGTTGACCTACTCCCCAGTGGGTGACGACGCCGAGGTCGCCAGCCGGCCCGGCGCCATCCCGTTGCAGCAGTGGATCAACCGCAACAAGCCCACGCTGTTCCTCGACGGTGACCGGATGATCACTGCGGAGGATCGGCTCCTCGCCCCGCGACACGACCTGGCGCCATTCGACCGGAGTCGGTTACAGCCGCTGGACTGGACGGGGGTCGACATTCGCGTCGAGTCGCAAGGTCCGACACGGCGGACCGATTCGATCCAAGCCCGCATGTCGACGTTGCTGCGCGCTGACAACGACTTCGACGTGTTGCTCGACGACGACCGCGCCGGTGAGGCTGCGGACTTGGTGGGTCTCTCCGTCCACGACGGTGACCTGCGCGTGACGCTCGTGCACTGCAAGTACTCGTCGTCGACCACGCCCGGCGCGCGAGTAGCTGACCTGTACGAACTGTGCGGCCAGGCGATGCGTGGGGCGAAGTGGCGGCAGCAGGGGACCGTGCCGCTGCTTGCTCACCTGGACCGCCGGGCTCAGACGAGTTTCGCGAGAACCGGCGTCTCGCCCTACGAGGTCGGCGATATCCACGCGCTGTTCCGGATCCGCGAACTGGCGTTGCAACTACGTCCCCGGTTCCGCACCATTCTCGTCCAGCCAGGATTGTCGGCTTCAGCCGCAACGGACGAACAGCTGCGTCTCATCGCTGGCGCATCGTCCTACGTCCACGCCGTTACCAAAGGAGAGTTCGAGGTGATCTGTTCCGAATGACAGTCAACCTGCCCGTGCCTACCGGCAGCCCGTCGTGAAGACCCTCTCCCTCGCGATGTACTGCGCCGCGGGCGCCGTCGATCTGATCGGTTTGCTGGTGCTGCTGCGTTCACTGCCAACCCGTCTCAAGGCGCTGGCTCAGCCGCTGCCACCGCCACCACCAACGCCGATGGCCTATAACGAGTCGTTGACGGTCGTCCAGCAAGTTCTCGCGGCCCGGAACGCGGCGATGGTGGACGCGTCGGTGCGTCGAGGCTTCAACGAGCTGATCAGCGCGCTTCGCGCCGAAGCCGAGGTACGCGAGGCGTCCGATCAGCGTCTCGAGAAGCTGACCGACCTGCCACGGCACCGCCGAGACCTGCTCACGACCGTCGTGCTCGTCCTTCTCGGCGCACTACTAGGGATGGCCGGCAACCTCCTCGGGCCACTGAGTTGAAGTGCGTCCACTCGAGACTTGAGTTCAACTGGGTCATCTCAAGCCGTGATGAAGCGAAGGCGCAGGCCTTGACCTGCGAACGTGTAGCGACCCCGGCTCGCGGGACTGAACGGGTTGGGCAGGAGGAGGCGCCGGCGTTGGGTCGTCAGAGCGTTCTCGATCACCAGCAGACGCCACCGCCGGTTGCGTGAGTTCGCCTGAGCGGTGCGTACTTCGGACTCGCCCAACTGGATCTCGCCGGCCGGTCCGCGGGTCGCCTTCACTTCGAACATGAGATCACCGCCTCGCGCCGGAACGAGGAAGTCGTATCCCAAAGCGTCGTCGCCGGGGTCTCCTGGGAATTCGACCGCGCGGTACGACGACTTCCAGCACTCTTCGGTGACCAACTCGCCGTAGGCTGCCCTCAACCACGCGTAGGCGAGCCACTCGCCGGCGAAACCAACTGCTCGCTGCTGCGCGTCGGATAGCTGCTCCCGGTGTGGGCCTCCGCCGCCTCCACCGCCGCTTCGGCCCGAGCCGGTGGACGTCGGCACCTCGGCGAGTTTCGCGAACCGTCCGCCGCCGCTGAGGAACTGCGACCCCGCACTGAGGGAGTTCCTCACCGCGTCACGCAGGCTGCTCAGCCCGTCCGCGGTGTCGAAGGGCTGTCCATCGACCTCGACGATGCGGCGTGCGCGTTGCCTGGCCAACCGTTCCCGCTCGGCTTCGGACCGTTGCGCGTCGATGTCGGCCTCGGTGAGATCGAGGTCCGCGAGGGTCACCGATGCGGGCATGTCGGCTGGCCAGACGTCGAGGGCTTTCAGCCACCCGATGACAGACGCGACGTCGAGTAGGACGAAGTCGAGCGCGCCGGCCTCGTCGAGGCGCGTTCGCAATTGAGCGGCGGCGTCGGCCGGTTCGTTCCAGGGCGCGCGGATCGTCTGGTCGTTGCGGAGTAACCACGCGCGAACCGCGACGGTCAGCGACTCCGTTGACTTGTCCAACAACTCTGCGTTGGCACGTCGCACGTCGTCCAGCGGGTCGAGGGCAGGTCCTGTCAGGGGCGGTTCCTCGCCGAGGAGCCGCCGCAGCTCGACATCGACTCGACGCGCCATGGTCGGTTCGTCCAGCGAATCGAGTGAGGTGCCCCAAGTCGAATCGTGGGTGAGGCAGCTGCGCCGGCGTAGCGACGCCCAATCCGCACCGACGTCGCACGCCAGGAAGCCGGGCAGGCGCGACCAGCGGATCCGCGTCGACAACTCCTGCCACCTTGCGCTGACGTGGAGCGCGAATTCCTCGGCGTGCTGAGCGCTGTAATCGACCGGCCGGTAGCGGGTTCCCAACGCCAGCAACGTGGTGTTGTGATCCTTCAGCGGGATGCCCAGGGCCCGGCGTAGCTCATCGTGGTTGGCAGTGTTACGGGCGCGGTCCAACAGCGTCGGCGCCGGCTCGGGTAGTGACGCGGACAGCTTGGTGAGAGCAGTGAGCAGTTCCTCGTCGCTTCGAATGTCATCAGCATCTGGATCGAATCGTCGCGCCGCATCCACGCCGCAGAAATGGGCGACGATGGGCTGCAGTCTTTCCAGGAGCGGAGCGAACGCCGCGTCCAACCTGCGGGAGGTTCGTAGGACGTCTGGTTCGTTGACGCTGCAGGCAGCGGCGACATCTTGGTGGGTGGGTCCGTCGGCGATGTCCACGCCCGCGGTCTGCAACTTCAGCAGGACGAGTGCCAGTTCGGCCGCCAGTTGCTGGCGGTTGATCAACGTCATCAACGGTTCGGCGATCGCTTCCAGGATCGTCCATGTCAGAACGGCGTGGCCGCGCACGGCCAACGTCGGGTACTCCTCGTCGGCGATGGGCAGCACCCCGTTGAGCTGGCGGGGCAGTTCACGTGTCTGGTCCGACGCCTCTATCGATAGGCGGTCACAGCGAAGGAGGCGAACACGGTCCAGTGAGTCGACCGTGTCCTGAAAGGCCCGTTCGCCGAGATGAGCGAACGCACCGCGAGGATGCGCGACCACTGTTGCGACGACGAGCCGTAGCCACGGCACATCAGCGAGCAGTCTGGGCACCTCGCTGGTCGGGTGGAAGGGATGCCCGTCGGCTACGACGGTCAGCTCGCTGGCCTGCACCCGGCCGACCCGATTCCCGAACCAGCGACCGATGAGGTCGGTGACAGCGTCGGCGTCACGGTCGACGCGGAGCAGCGGCTGACCGAACTCGGACAGCACTCGCACGATCGTCGTGTCGTCGGTCGAGTCCGTGACGAGCAACCGTTGTTCGACCGGCCAATCTTGGACCTCGCCGATGTCCAGCGGCTGCAGCTTGCCGCCGACGTCGATGACGAGATGGCGTCGCTGTCCGCGGTCGACAGGGATCTGCCGTTCGTCGCGTGTCGCGAGCGTCGCCCACGCCTGCCGGTTGGACCGGTCGAACTGTGCGAGATGCACGTCGGCGACGTCGCCGGCGGCGAGCAGGTCCCCGAGGTGGAAGACCAGATCGGCAGCATCAGCTGGTGCCGTCCATTGCCGTAGTCCGACAGAGGACAAGCGGTTCAGCGCGCGCGCGTCATCGTCGATGAGGTCACGCAGGTCCTTGCTGATCAAGGGGCTGAACCGCGGCGGCAGATCATTGCCTCGGATCGGGTAATACCAACAGAGCTCGGGCGTCCGGAACGATTCGCCGCCACCGGGCGCGTGCACGCGGAGCCAGTCGGCGGTCGCGATGAACGCCTGGAGCGGTGTGGGGATCCGCGCGGGATCCTTGTCACCAGGTCGGTCCCGTTCCCACGTCGTGGTGAAGAATTCCTCCGGCCAGCTCGTGAGCCCTGCCAGGACCAGCCGCGCGTAGGCGAGCCGGGCCCGGGTCGGCAGGAGCGCGTATTCGGCTTGACCCGGAAGCCAGTGGATCGCACTGCGCGCGCGGTATGGAGTCTCCGGGTACTGCGCGGCGGATCGCTCACGCAGAAGCGGCTTCCACTGCGCTCGCACTTGTTCGGGTAGTCCAGCGACGTCGTCCAGGTACCGGCGGGTCAGCTGCCCGCCGTGTCGAAGAGTTGGCTCTGGGACGTTGTTGACCGGGAGCTGGTCACTCACCCCCAGTTTGCGGAGGAAATCGAGCCAGCTGCCGCGGTCGTCGCTGGCCCGTAACAGCCGATCAGGCGCTGCGATCAGGCGCCGACGCAGTCCGGCCAGTTCGGTAGATGTCTCGCTGGGAGTGGCCGCGAGGGTCGTCAGGTCCGCCCCGGCGGTGTCCTTCCAATCTTCGGTGAACAGCGCCTCAGCCGCCGGAACGAGGGCACCGTCGATGTTCGGAACCCGCAGACCCAACTCGTTTAAAGCGACGTGAGTGGCGCGGTCCGCTGTTGCGGCGTTGTAGGTGAAGCGCAACGCTTCGGCGTGGACTGTGCGTGAGCGTGACGTGGCAAGCACGCTGGCGAGGTGTTCGAGGATGGTGCGGGTGTCGAACCGCCGCACCAACCTGCTGTCCTGCAGGAACCTACGGGCTCGATTCTGCTGACGATTGTCGTCGTACCAACGTAGGTCGGGGTGGAGGTAGAAGACCCGGCGGCCTGTCAACGCCCTGGGTAGCGTCACATCGACCGTGGCGTCCAGCTCTTCTTCATCTTCGACCCGTTGGCGGACGGGGGGGAAGAAGGGAATCGGGCTGGTGCGGTCGGACTCGCTGCCCCGAACTGCGCATGCACGAAGGGTCATGTCCTCGGCGAGGAGCAGGCGCCGGCCGCCGAGCACCTCAGGAGTCTGGGCGAAGATCACCGCGACGTCGTCGTAGGCGAGTTCCCACTGCGTGAAGGTCAGTCCTCTCTTCAAACAGTGGGACATCATCGTTTCGACTGCGTCGGCGAGTTCGACCGGCGTCGGGTCGAGGTGCACGTCCAGTGCGTTCGAGGTCTCGAGCAGCCGGCTCTCACGATCGGAACCCAGCTCGTCGCTGAGCAGGTCGAGTCCGCAGGCGTCGTGTGCGAGTTGAGCGGTGAGGATGTCGGCGCCGAAGGCCGGCCATCGGCGTGCCGCTCCCATCGTGGTCCACCCGCCGTCCGCGGTGGGTATCAGTCGGCGGTCGAGCAGGTGATCGCCCTGCTCGCTGGCCGTCACCAAGTGCGGCAGCAGACCTGGGCTCCAGCTGAGCAGGTCGACGATCGCGCGCTTCGCGTCGAGGCCGCCGATGTCTGCGAGAACCGTGGCCGCATCCAGGCAAAGTTCGCCAGCGGCGTCCAACAACATGCCGTTGAGCGGGTTGCTCTCGTCGAGATCGAGCCGCGCAAGGTTGGTGAAGAAAGGGGCGTTGAGGTGGCCGGCGAACGGGGATGGCGCTTTCTCGCCCAGCGGCAGGTAGGTGTAGCACCGCCCGCCACTGGCAGTGGTCCCGATGGGCGCCGCCACCGAGACACTCGCCGGTGAGCGCCACTCCAGCCAGCGTCGATCGAGGCGTTCTTGCGCCACTGCGCGTTCGAGGGCCACGCGGAGACGGTCGGTGGGGATGTCCCGGGTGAAGACGAAGTGTTCGGTCGTACCGTTGAGCTCCACGAGCTGCGCGGTTACGCCGGTCGGAGCGCCCGGCAGGTCCCGTCCGTGGCGGGTCAGTTCGACGGGCGGCGAGCTGCCTGGTCCCACCTCCAGCAGGGAAACGGACGCCAAGCGGCGCAGGAACAACATCACCGGCGCTTGCGACTCGCGAAGCTCGTTCAACCGGAGTCGCGCTTCGTTATGAGCCGCCTCGTTGCGTAGCGGCAGCCGGATGACGGTGACGTAGCCGTCCTCCCACAACTGCGACACCTGCTCCGGCACGCCGCGCATCGGCACGATGAGGTTGAGCAACGACACGTTGTCGAGCACGTCCTGCGCGGTGGCCGGATCCGTGGCGAACTGGCGGATGTCGTCGGCGGTGGCGAATCGGAACCGGTAGCCGCGGCTTCCGGGTTCGTCGGGCGCCTCTCGGCTGTAGACCTCCGGAGTGTTGGTGACCTGCAGGACGCTCTTGAATCCGACACCCTTATTGCCTATGCCCTCGCCGACGGGCTTATCGCTGAGACCCAGGTTGCTGATGGCATGGACGTTGCTGCGCGTGAACCCCGCGCCGGTATTCGCCACGTAGACGGTGCCATGCTCGCCTTCCTCGTGACGGACCACGACAGCGATACGGCCGTCGGATCGAGCCGGCGCGTGCGCGTCGTAACCGTTCTGCAGCAGCTCGAGTAGGAACCGTCCGCCGTACTCGTGGATCGTGTGGTCGGTCATGCTCTTCACGCTGCGGGCGAAGTCGACCTTGTCTCGAGTCAGGAGATACGCGTCGATCACATTGGCGGTGTGCTCGACGATCCAGTCGTTCTCGGCATTCGTCGTGCTGGACTCGCGGGTTGTCCGTGAGGTCGTCATCGTCTCGACCTGGCTGGTCGCAGAGACTCGCCTGGCAGAGCCGCACGACGCCCGTTACCTGGTGCTACCCACCACCTGGGCCGCCCTGGTCCGTCCATGCGCGTGTGCATGCGTCAAGGATCGGGGGGAGACGGGGAAACCGCAGCAGAACTACGCAAAGGCGATGGGTCCCTTGCGCTGACGGTCAGTTTGTGGGCGGCCGACAAGCCGTCGATTAGCGCTTGATCCAATCGCTTGCCTTAATCCTTGGCGATCTTGGCCGGTGTTCGAGCAAGGCTCCGGATCCGCTCGAAGGCGGCGAGTGCCTGGTCGTCCGCATCGGGCAACGCGTGAAGGTACCGCTGAGTTGTCGTCACCTGAGAGTGCCCCATCCGGGCCATGACGGTCCGGAGGTCGGCGCCGCCCGCCAGCAGCCACGAGGCATGCGCATGGCGCAGGTCGTGTACGCGCACGTGGTAGCCGAGTTCGGCCCGCTGGAGTGCCGGCAGCCATACCCGGGTGCGGAAGGTGTTGCGGGACACAGGGAGCGGCCCTGGACGGCGCGTCGAGCTGAATAGGAGGTCGTCACGGGAGAGGCCGACTTCGGTGATGTGCGCGCTGATCAGGTCGATCAGGGGCTGACCAACCTTGACGACACGGTGCTCGTCGTCCTTGGGGTAGCCCTTGAAGATCATCCGCTGTCCGGTCGGGCTCATCTTCTTGGAGACTTCGACGACGACATCCTGCACATGAATTAGTCGGCGAAGGAAGTCGACGTGTCGTGGTCGCAGCGCGACGAGCTCACCCCAGCGGAGACCGGTCTCGACATCGAGTAGGACGAGCAGTCGCCAGCGAGCGGGTATTTCGTTCAGCAGCCGGTCGAAGTCCTCGGGGCTGGGAATCGCACGTGCCTGTGCGACGGCTTTCGGCAGTTCCGCTTCTGCGCATGGGTTGTGGCCGACGACCCTGTCGCGAACGGCCCGCTTGAAGATGGTCTTGAGCATCGAGTGGTACTTACGCACCGACGCCGGGGACAAGCCGTCGGCACTCGCCCTGGCGATCCACGCCTCGACCGCGGTCGTGGTGATCGTGGCCATCGGTCGCGACCCGAAGTACGGGATGAAGTGCTTGTCGAGATACGAGCGGTAGGCAGCGCGAGTGCTGACCTCCAACTGCCGGCTCGGCCACCAGTAGTCCTCGACGTACCTTTCGAAGGTGATCTTGCCGTCGGTCGGGTCGATCCACTCGTCCGCTTCGACCTTGCCCTCGGCACGACGAGCCGTTCGCTGAGCCTCGCGCTTGCTCGCGAAGGTACCGGCGGAGCGCTCCCGGCCGTGCGGATCGAGGTAGACCGCGGTGTAGGTGACGTGGCCGCTGGCGCCGATACGCTTCTTGGCGTAGGCCATGCTCCGTCACCTCCATGATCATCCGTCCGTGGCTCGTCCGTCATCCGTCCGTGAACTGGTGGTAACAGGCGGATACTCGCTGGTACGCAGAGGGACGAAAAAACCATTGGTACGCAACGAGTTTCGCGCAACTGGAGGCGTCAGACAAGAGGTGTTCCACAGGCCGGCAATTGGGCTCATAACCCAGAGGTCACAGGTTCAAATCCTGTCCCCGCTACTAGTGTGATGTCTCGGGACATCGGAATAGCCCGGACCTGCGTTTTGCAGGTTCGGGCTTATTTCTTTGCTGGTGGTGGGCTGGGTGGTCGTCCGGTGGGTTGGTAGTCCTTGCGGGGGTCGATGATCAGCTCGCGGAGCAGCGACGCGCAGGGTGACGCTGCCGCGTTTGTCGATGCCGTCGCGGCGGACCCGGTCGTGGGTGTCGGCGCTGCGGTCGGTGCTCGGGGTGGCCTTCGCCATTGAGGTGTAGACGGTCACGGGGGTTGCCTGGTGCGGGAGGGACTTGCGCGGCCGGTGATGGTTGTAGATCTCGACGAAGGCGTGCTGATCGTGCTGCTCGTGCTCATGCTCGTGCTCGTGCTCATGCTCATGCTCATGCTCATGACGACGGTCGACGTGCCCGGTCGTCAGTCGTGGAACGCGGCGAGGAACTCGCGCACAACTGCCATCGCTTCCTGCCTGCGCTGGGCGGCGGCGTCAGGGTCACCGTCGTCGAGGAACGCGCTGTAGGCAACGGGACCGTCATGCTCTGAGGAGGCGAACCGTCCGGCGAGGAGTTCCAGCGCCGCGACGGTCTGTTCATCCGCGGCGATCGGGCTCAGTTTCGCGCGCCCTCCCGCATCGTCGGGTCCGTCGCCGTAGTTGAGCAGGCAGTACACCAGGTCGTAGGCGTCCTTGTTCTCGTGGCGGTCCTGGAACACCAGTGTCTTGAGAACGGTGTAGGAGAGGATGCCGGCGACGCGCACAGTGATCTGGGATAGACCGCCGCCGTCGAGCCTTTCGGCTTCGATCGCGACCTCGGTGAAGTCACGCGCGACGAGCTGCGCGCCGGGCACGTTGAACGCGCCCAGGCCGGATCCGGCGCCCTGCTTGGGCTTGAAGATCCTGCCCGGCTCGACCTTGTCGGTCTCGCACAGGAACTCCACCGTGACACTCACGCCGTCGACGGTGCGGTGCCACCGGAACGACGTCTCGTCGGTGAACTCGGCTTTGCGCAGGTTGTTCTCGAGCGTTCGGTACGCCTCGGGGCTCTCGTCACTGAGCGCTAGCGCGATCACGAGGTCGACGTCGGTCGTGCCGACGTGCGGGCGGGCGCCTTCGGGCAGGGTTCCGACGATGTAGCGCGGAGCGAGGCCGCCGGCGAGGTAGACGCGTTGGCTCCACGGTCCGATGTCACCGAGCAACGTGACGAGCGCCCGCTCGCAGCGGGCAGTGGTGATGTCGTCGTAGTCGCTGTGATGCCGCTTGCTCACAGCCTGATGACCTCCTCACGCAAGCGGTCCGCCTGCTCACGCCCACGCCTCGGGTCGGCCCGTAGGTCGAGGTAGATCCGGAACACATCTGCGAGCCACACATTCTTGTCGCGGTGGCGGAAGGCGAGGGGCAGATCGTCGCGCGCGGCGCGGAAGACAATGTTGTGTCCCTCGGTGACCTCCGGCGCACGGGCGGCCGTCGACACGACCTGCAGATCGGTCAGCTCCGGCACCCACACCTCGGTCACCGGGATGGCGGTCACGAACGGCGCGAGGCGCGCCGCGGCGGCAGCGCCGGTTACCGCATGGTCGATGCCGGCCTCGGTCAAGGCCTTGCTGATTGTTCCGACCAGGGTTCGGGCGTCGCGGGCGAGCCGGTAGCCGCGGAGCTGACGGACGTCGCGGTCGCGCATCTCTTCGGCCCACAAGTCGAGCAACGCGGTCGGGTTGGTCACGCGTCGGGTCTTACGCGGCCCGGTGCCCTCGGCCGCCACTAGCCCGTCATTCTCGAGCCTGACGAAGAGACGATGCACGAGACCGACCGACACGTTGGCCGCTTCGGCGAGGTCATGCACGGTCCACGGTCGTCCGGGCTCATGGAGAAGCGTCTGAGCGGCGACCCCGGCCTTGCCCGAAAGGGCAACCGGTTGCGACTGCTTCCGGGTGGGGGCGTCGGGGCGTTGGCCGTCCCGCCAGATGTAGAGGCCGGGCAGGTCAAGCCGGATGGTGCCGGTGCCGTCGATGAAGCCGATCCCCGCGCGGGTGAGCTGGTCACGCGCGTCCTCGGTGATCGACTGCGCGACGACCACGAGGTGGGTGTCGGGCGGAAGCGCGCGCGCGTATGCGACCGCCTGCCGGGCAGCCGCCGCGTTGGTGACCCGCTGTGCTTTCAGCTCGATGGCGACTGTGACTTGGCCGGCTCGGACGACGACATCACCGCGATGATCCGGGCTACCTGGCTCGACCACGACCCCGGGGACGTCGCGGAGCAGGCGGGCGGCGTCCTGCTCGACCGCCCCGCCGATATTCACTACTCGATCGTTCTTCACAGCAGGAGTGAATATAAGTTCAAGAGTGAATAACGGTCAACCAGTTCCCGGACTGTCCCCGCTACTAAAGAAGTTGCAGGTCGGGGCGCATGAGCGAACCGTTCTGCTCGAGCGGATCGTGAAAGCACCACCTACGAGACCGTCGAGGCCAACGCTTCGGGCCAAGCCTCGGAACTAGGGCCATCTACGTTGGCGTCGGGGCTGCACCCTTGGCGCCTATAACGGGCGCTGGGGAGCAGCGATGGTTGCGCCCGATCTCTCGGGGTTATGGCAACACGCGAATCACGGATCCGTTAGGCAACACGGCGACTGTCACCGTGCCTCCACCGGCATTCGAGTCTTTGATCGTGCAGAGGGCGACGAAGTCGTCCGCCGGCGCAGTAGCCAGCGACGCGGCGCCGGCATTGCCAGTCGAGGCCAGATTGCGGCGAAGCCGGACGGCGGTGGTGGAGTCAACCGACATGAGCGAGCCGGCGAGGTTCGATGAAACCGAGTTCATGGCGGCGTCGCACATCTTCGCCGCTCTGGCGGAGTCGCGAGACCCGCCGCCAGACACGATGCTGTAGATGATCGCCGCAGCGCACAGCGGAAGCCCCAGTTTCACAACCCATTTGCGGTACGGCGAGAGCAACAGTCCGATTGGCCCGATCGCCGGGTTCGGAGGCGGTTCTACGGGCACGCGCTCGCTAGGCCGATCAGCCCCGATGATGGATTCCGCGTCGGCACGGATGTCCCCGTTGTCGGACACGCCATCAGTGCTTCGATCGAAGAGAAGCGGCACAAGAAGATGCCGAGAGTATTCGAGCGGCGCACGGGAAGTGCTTCGTTGTCGAGCGGTTGGCGCAAGCTGACACCTTGTGAGGCAGAGTCCAGCGCACTCCACTGGCCGCCCAGCCCGGGCCCCGGCGAAGATCAGGCGTGACTGCTGCGCACCCGCTAGTAATTGATGATGCGTCGTACCGTCGTCACCGGCGTCGACATCGACCCATATCTGGCGGCGCTGCGCACCGAGTTCCACGTCCCGGACGGCTTCCCGCCCGATGTCGAAGCTGCCGCAACCGGCGCCGCGACCTCATGGACGCACGACGGCCGCGAGGACGCGACCGACCTGCAGCTCGTGACGCTTGATCCGACCGGATCAACCGACCTCGACCAGGCCTTCCTGCTCGAGTCGACCAGCGGTGGGATGCGGCTGCACTACGCGATCGCCGACGTCGCTGCCTTCGTGGTCGCCGGCGGTCCGATCGACGCCGAGGCCCACGTCCGCGGCGAGACGATCTACCTGCCGGACGGTCGCGTTCCGTTGCACCCGCCGGTGCTCTCGGAGAACGCCGCGAGCCTGTTGCCCGGTCAGGATCGCCCGGCCGTCCTCTGGCGCATCGACCTCGATCGCAGCGGCGAGCCGACGCAGGTCGACGTGCGGCGAGCGATCGTGCGGAGCCGAGCGCAGCTGGACTACGACTCGCTGCAACGCGACGGCGGCGAGCTGTTCGAAGATCTGGAGCGGTTCGGCAGCCTGCGACAGGAGCGCGAGCGGGAGCGCGGTGCGGTGTCTCTGCCCGAGCCCGAGCAGGAGGTCAACGGCGACGGATCGACCTGGACGCTGAGCTACCGCGCCCCCCTGCCGGTCGAAGACTGGAACGCGCAGATGTCTCTGCTCACCGGTATGTCGGCGGCGCGCGTGATGCTCGACGCCGGCGTCGGCCTGCTCCGAACCATGCCGCCACCCGAACCGTCGACCGTCGCCTCGCTGCGTCGATCGGCCCTCGCACTCGGCATCTCGTGGCCCGAAGGTGCAGCGTACGCGGACGTGATCCGCGGGCTTGACCCCGCCAAGCCTGCAGATGCCGCGCTCGTGCGGCTGGCAGCCGTACTGTTCCGAGGCGCCTCCTACGTGGCGTTCGACGGGACGCCGCCGGCCTCGGTCGCGCACTCCGCCGTGGCCGCGCCTTACGCGCATGCAACGGCGCCGCTACGGCGCCTTGCTGATCGGTACGTCAATGAGTGCTGCTTGGCGATCCATGCCGGCACCGACGTGCCGGCATGGGTTCGCCAAGGGCTGCCGGGGCTGCCTGCGGCGATGTCGAGCGCCGACCACCGCGGACACGCGATCGATCGAGCGGTGATCGACCTCGCGGAAGCACTCGTCCTGCAGGACAAGCGCGGTGAGGTGCTCCACGGCGTCGTCGTCGAGCCCGGCCCGAAGGGCGAGGTCCAGCTGCGCGAGCCCGCCGTACGAGGCCGACTTGCCGGCGAGGACCTACCGCTGGGCGAGGAGGTCGCGGTCAAGCTGCAGGAGATCGACGTCGCTCGACGTCGCGTCGGCTTCACCTTGGCCTAAGTCATCCGCGCGCTCGCGAAGCCCCAACGCACCGATCACCGCCGCCAGCACCGACAGCGCGGCTCCGACGACGAACGCAAGGTGATACCCGGTGAGCAGCCCGGCGGGAGACGAGTCTCCGTGCGAAGCGGACGCGGCAATGCTGGCAAGCACTGCGAGCCCGAGTGCGCCACCCATCATGAACGCGGTGTTGACCGCACCCGAGGCGAGTCCAGACTCCTCGGGACCGGCGTCATCCATCGCCGCGAGCAGCATCGGGTTGAAGGCGATCCCGCCGCCAAGCCCGAGCAGCACCATCGGCGGCAGCACGTCGACCGCGAGCGAGCCATGCAGCGGCGCGCGAGCGAACCAGGCGAGCCCGGCGGCGGCGATGCCGAGCCCAGCACCCAGCGGCAGCCGGTACCCGTATCGCACGACGAGCTTCGCGGACAGCGACACCGAGCAGGCCATCATCACGAGATTGCCCGGCAGGAACGCAAGGCCGACCTTGAGTGGGCTGAAGTGCAGCACCTGCTGCAGATAGAGCGCCGACATGAAGAACCAGGCGAACATGCTTCCCGCCCAGAGAACACCGACGACGTTCGACACGGCCAGGTTCCGTGATCGGAACAGCCCGAGACGCACGAGCGGCGTCGAAACGCGCGACTCGATGACGATGAAGACCGTCAGCAGGACCGCGGAGAGCGCGAGCTGACCGAGCGTGTCGAAGGATCCCCATCCCGCCGAGTTGGCCTTGACCACTGTGTGTACGGCGAGCATGAGCGCGCTCGTGATGACGAGCGCACCCGCCACATCCAGACGTCGACGTGCCGCCGGCGCCGACGTCTCGTCGACGAGTCGAAGCACCAGCACGCAGACGCCGATTCCGATCGGCACGTTGACCAGGAACACCCAGTGCCAGCTGAGGGCGTCGGTGATGACGCCGCCGAGCACGACTCCGAGTGCTCCGCCACCCGATGCCACGAAGCCGGTGATGCCCATCGCCTTCGCCCGATGCCCGGGCTCACTGAAGAGGGTGACGACAAGGGCGAAGCCGACAGCTGTGGCAAGTGCACCGCCCACGCCCTGCACGGCGCGGAACGCCACGAGCATGGTCTGGCTCGTCGACAGCCCGCAGCCGATGGAAGCGAGGGTGAACCCCGTGATGCCGGCGAGGAACACACGCCGTTGGCCGTACAGGTCGCCGAGCCGTCCGCCGAGAAGCAGGCACCCGCCGTACGTGAGCATGTAACCGTTGACGACCCAGGCGAGCGACTCCTCGCTGAAGCCGAGGTCCCTGCGAATCGACGGCAGCGCGACGTTGACGATGGTGCTGTCCAGCACCACCATCAGCTCACCGCAGCAGAGAATCCAAAACGCGATCCAACGCTTGCGCTCCGCCAGCACCTGCCGACTCCCTTCGCCCTCGAAACGGTAGACGCCGAGGCCGACAGGAAGTCATCGATTTTCTCGCCGTAGGCACCACAGGTCGGGTCTGGTGCGGCAGGCTCTGCGCTATGGCGACCTTCATCACCAAGCTGGATTCGGCCGGCGACGGGCCTCGGCTCGCCGTTAAGGACCTCATCGACGTCGTGGGCGTCCCGACCACCGCCGGATGCCGCGCGGTGGAGCGTGCCGCGGAGCCCGCTGCCGCGGATGCACCGTGCCTGGCAGGCGCGCGCGGCGCAGGAGCGAGGATCGTCGGCAAGGCCAACCTGCACGAGCTGGCCGCTCTGCCCATCGGCACGAACCCCTGGTTCGGTACGCCGGTCAACCCGCTCGACCCTGACCTGATCCCCGGAGGATCGAGCAGCGGCTCGGCCGTCGCAGTCGCGACCGATGATGCCGACATCGCACTCGGATCGGACACGGGAGGCTCGGTCCGGATCCCGTCGGCCTGCTGCGGCACGACGGGCCTGAAGACGACGCACGGCCGGGTGTCGCTCGACGGCGTCTGGCCGCTCGCGCCCAGCTTCGACACGGTCGGGCCGATGGCTACGACGATCACCGGCCTGGTCCGCGGCATGGAGCTTCTCGAGCCGGGGTTCGCCGTCGCGCCAAGCCCCGCCACCGTCATCGGCCGGGTCCGAACAAGCGGTGACCCGCGGATTGAAGCCGCGATCGACCATGCGCTGCGCGAGGCCGAGCTCGAGGTTGTCGAGCTCGACTTCTTTCCCATCGCGGCAGGCTCCGAGTCCTGGACCGCGGTCTACTTCGCGGAGATCCTCGCCAGCGACAGCCGGCTACTCGAAGAGCATCCGGACGGAGTCGGCGACGACGTTGCCGGCATGTTGAGCATGGCCCCGGCCTTCTCGGCCGATGTCGAGACCGCGCGATCACGGATGACGTCATGGCGCGAGTCGATCCTGCAGCTCTTCGACCAGGTCGAGGTGCTCGCGCTACCGACCATGCCGATGCTTCCCCCTCGGCTCGACGCGATCACACCCGACACGCTGCTCCCGATCATCATCGAGATGACGAGTCATGTGACGCCGTTCAACGCGGCAGGGACTCCGGCGACCGCGCAACCTGTTTCGGTCGAAGGCTCGCCGCTGCCCGCGAGCTTGCAGCTGGTCGGCCCACCGGGCGGTGAGGAGCTGCTGCTGACCACCGCACTTTCGGTGGAGGCGGCTCTTCACCGTTGACGACGGCACGGCCCGAGCCCAGCGCGGCGACGCATTCGCGCGACGAACCGCGGCATACGTCGCGTCGGGCCGCCGGTCGATCTAGCGGCTGCGGTCAGCTCCTGCGCCAGTACGGCGCGGGAGCCGCGATCCGGGCCAGGTCCGAGGCGACCACCCCGAACCTTTCGTCGTCGGCGAACCACGACCGGTACGCCGCGTCGAGCTCGTCAGTGGATCGCGCGACGAAGTTCCACCACATCACAATCGGGCTCTCGAACGGCTGCCCGCCGAGCAGCATCAGCCGGGCCGGCTCGGCCGCGGCGATCCGGAGCTCGTCGCGTCCAGCGCCGACGTAACCGAGCCTGCCCGGCACGAGCGTCGTCTCGCCGATCGCGACCCGGCCCGCCATGACGACGAGGGCGTACTCCCAGGCGGGTTCGAGCGGAACCTCGACGTCGCCGCCTCGCAACGCGATGTCCGCTCCGGCTGTCGGCCAGTCGACGATGGCCGGGCTCACGACTGCGTTGAACGCACCTACCACGACCGTTGCGTCCGCACTCCCGAGATTCGTCTGCGGCAGGTCGCCGTGATGAGCGAACCACGCCTCGCCGTTACGGGTCATGTCCGGCAGGGCGAGCCACAGCTGGATGCCCTCGATCTCGCCTCGGTAGGGACTGCTGCGCTCTTCGCTGTGGCTGATTCCGAAACCGGAGGTCATCAGGTTCAGCTCACCAGGGCGAAGCGGCTGCTCGCTACCCAAGCTGTCGTGATGCACCAGCTCACCGGAGTGCAACCACGTCGCCGTGGCCAGTCCCATGTGCGGATGAGGGCCGATGTCGAAGGCGATCTCATCCGTCACGGCCAGTGGACCGAAGTGGTCCGCGAAGCACCAGGGGCCGACCGTCCGGCGACTGCGCTGCGGCAGCGCGCGCCGTACGGGCGTGCTACCCACCTCCGCCGCGCGAGCATCGGAAACCTCCACGATCGGGGGTGCGGCACGGCCGCAGTCGGGCGTCGGCGGTGCCGTCACGTCGTCGACCGGGCCGCTCATGGCAGACACTCTCCCAAATGACGCGCACTCAGCGACTCACGCTGCTCGCCGCCATCGTCGGCACGAGTGTCGTCATGCTGGACGGCTCGATCGTCAACGTCGCGCTTCCTGCCATCGAACGCGACCTTGGAGGCGGGCTGGCGGCACAGCAGTGGGTGGTGAACGCGTATCTGCTGTTGCTCGGCTCGTTCATCCTCATCGGCGGCTCGCTCGGCGACATCCACGGCGAGCGGAAGGTCTTCGGCATCGGGGTCGCGGCCTTCGGCGTGTGCTCGCTCGCCTGCGCGACGGCGCCGGACATCGGAGTGCTCATCGGGGCACGAGCACTGCAAGGGGTCGCGGGCGCCATGGTCACGCCGAGCTCGCTCGCCGTCATCGTTGCCGCGTTCCCGGCAGATCGCCGCGGCGGCGCGATCGGCGCGTGGACCGCGTGGACGGGGATCAGCGTGGTGGCCGGTCCGCTGCTCGGCGGCTGGATCGTCGATGCCTCGTCATGGCGATGGGTGTTCGCGATCAACGTCCCGCTGGTTGCCGCGACCATCGTGCTGGTGGTCCTGGCGGTTCCGCATGTGCCGCCGATCGCAGACCGGAAGCTGGACCTGGTCGGCGCGATGACGTGTGCCCTCGGTCTCGGAGGCGTCATGGCGGCCCTGATCGAGCAACCGCATCACGGCTGGAGCAGCCCACTGATCTCCGGCCTGCTGGGCGCGGGTGTCGTCCTCTTCGGCGGCTTCGTCTGGTACGAGCGGCAGGCAGCCCAGCCGATGGTGAAGCTCGAGCTGTTCAGGGTCCGCAACTTCACCGCGGCAAACCTCGAGACCCTGGTGATGTACGGCGGCCTGTCGATCCTGATGTTCTTTCTGGTGATCTTCCTGCAGCAGGTCGCGGGCTACTCCGCGCTGCGCAGCGGGCTCACGACGTTGCCGGTGACGATCGTGATGTTCGTTCTCTCCAGCCGGTTCGGCGCGCTGGCCAGCCGCGTCGGTCCACGGCTGTTCATGGGCGTCGGCCCACTCGTCTCGGCCGCCGGCGTGCTGTGGCTGCTGCGCGCGGGCCTCCGCACGTCGTACCTCGGCGTCGTGTTTCCGGCACTCGTCGTCTTCGGCCTGGGCCTGTCGATCACGGTCGCTCCCCTCACGACCACGGTCCTCGCCGAGGCTGACGAGCGCGACGCCGGGATCGCCTCCGCGATCAACAACGCGATCGCACGCGTGGCGGGGCTTGTCGGCATCGGCTCGGTCGGGGTGATCGTGGCGCACACGCTCGTCGGGGACACCTTCCGCCGCACGCCGGCGTCGGTGCACGCCTTCCACCAAGCCGTCGTCGCCTGCACGCTCTGCCTCCTCACCGCCGGGGCAGTCGGCGCGATCGCGGTCCGCAACCCCGCTGGAGTCGCGACGGAGCGAATCATGGAGACATGAGCGACGAGACCAACGTCAGCAACAGCATCCACCGCCACCGCTTCGAGATCTCGGTCGAGGGTGAGGCTGCCGGCTTCACGACCTACCGCGACCATGAGCAGGTCCGCACCTTCGTCCACACCGAGGTCGACCCGAGCTTCGAGGGACGCGGGATCGGCGGCCGGCTGATTCGGGCTGCGCTCGATCAGACCCGAGCTGACGGCATGCGCGTCGAGCCGGAGTGTCCGTTCGTCCGGGCGTTCATCGAGAAGCACGCGGAGTACGCCGACCTGGTCGACGCCGCTTGAGCCAGTCAGTGATCCGGGCCGGCGTCGCGGGCTCCCCGACAAGACCCACCGCGGCGTGACCTAGCGCCGCTACGCACAGCGCACGCTCGGCGACCTCGTCGCGGTCCCCCCACGGCATGAAGGGCTTCGTGATCAGCAACGAGGCGATCCCGTGCGCCGCCGCCCACAGATCCAGCGTGATCGGCAGCGGATCGCCTGCCGGAAAGATGCCCGCCTCGATGCACTCGACCACGGTGGCGGTGAAGTGAACGAACGCGCCACTGGCGAGAACCTCGTCGACGTCCGGGCGTGGGCAGGGATCCATCACCGCGATCCGGTAGTGCTCGGGGTGGTCAACCGCGAAGCGCACGTACGCCAGGCCGTAGTCCCGCAGCTTCTCCATCGGGCCGTCAGCCCTCGCGCCTGCCCCGAGCATCGCTGCGTCGAGCTCGGCGAAGACGTCCGCGACGACTGCCGCGATCAGCTCGTTCTTGTCGGCAAAGTGCAGATAGATCGACGGTGGCGTGACGCCTACCGCGTCGGCGACCGCGCGAATCGACACGTCGTCCACTGATGCCGACGCTGCGAGCAACGCCTTGGCGGCGGCAACGATCTCCGCGCGAAGCTGCTCTCCGCTCCCACGCTGCGAGCGCGGCCGCCGCGTCACGGCTGACGAGGTCATCCGACCGCCACCGGCTCGCGCGGTTGCAGCACGAGCGGGACCTCATCCGCCAAGCCGAAGCGCTCGTGCAGGCGAGCGAGGGGCTTGGGGGCCCACCAGTTCCACCTGCCGGCAAGTCGCATGAATGCCGGGACCAGGGTTCCTCGCACGATCGTCGCGTCCATGAGTACGGCCAGCGTAAGGCCGGTTCCGAACAGCATCATGAAGGCGACCTGCCCGCGAGAAATGGCTGCGAAGACGATCGCCATCAGGATCGCGGCGGCGGTGACGATCCGGCCGGTACGCCCGAGACCCAGCGCAACCGCACGCGTGTTGTCACTCGCGGTCCTGCCCGATGCCAGCCACTCCTCCCGGATCCGAGAGAGCAGGAACACCTCGTAGTCCATCGACAGCCCGAACGCGACGCAGAACATCAACGGCGGCATCGTCGGAGTGAGGAAGTGCGTGACCGTGAGATCGGGATACAACGAGCCGAGATGGCCCTCCTGGAAGATCCAGACCATCGCGCCGAACGTCGCAGACAGCGACAAGGTGTTGAGCAGCAACGCCTTCAGCGGCATGACCACGCTGCCCGTGAACAGGAAGAGCAGGATGAACGTTGCCAGCGCGATGATGAGGATGGCCCACGGCATCGCGGCGCCGAGCGCGTGGAGACTGTCGCGGTCCTCCGCGGTCTGGCCGCCGACGTCGACCGGCCACGGCGCCGGGACCGCATCGACCGCGGTGAGGGTGTTCTTCAACATCTGCGACTGCGGGTCGCCCGACGCGGCAAGCGTCAGATACGTCGCTGCTCCCGATCGCATGGAGGGGTTCGCGGGGCCGACCTTCAGCCCGCCGGCGTACTCGCCCGCCGCGGACTCGACGCCTTGGACACCACGGATCTGCGAGAGCTTCGCGGCGTATCCGCCGATCTCGCTCGCGCGTCCCTCAACCGACGGCACGGCGATGTCGATCGTTGCACCGGTTCCGGCGCCGAACTCCGTCAGCGCGTCGTGTCCGACCTGGTACGCCGACGCGCTCGGTGGCAGGACGCGCTGATCGGGGTAACCGAACCTCACGTGCAGGAACGGATAGCCCACGAAGATCAGGAGCGCCGTCACCACCACTGCGACGGGTGCGGCGCGGCGCATGACGCCGTGGGCGAAGCGGTACCAGAACGACGCCTCGACCGGTCCGGCGACGGGTTCGGGCCGATGCATCACGCGCCTGAGCCACGCGCGGAGGTCGAGTGCGTTGACGCGGTCACCGAGCAACGTGAGGACGGCCGGAAGGATCGCAAGCGCAGCAATCGCGGCGAGGCCGACGACCGCAATGCCGGCATAGGCGAAGGAGCGCAGGAAATAGAGCGGGAACACGAGCATCGCAGCCAGCGAAAGGCCGACGGTTAGCGCAGAGAACAGCACGGTACGGCCCGCTGTCTGCATGGCGCGCCGTACGGCGTCGTCGTGCGCCAATCCGTTGCCGAGCTCCTCGCGGTAGCGGCTGACGATGAACAGGCTGTAGTCGATCGCCAGCGCGAGGCCCATCGCCGTCGTCATGTTGAGCGCATAGACCGAAACGCTCGTGAAGATCGCCAGGAACCGCAGCACCGCCATCGTGCCGATGATCGAGGCGAGGCCGACCGCCACCGGCAAGATCGAGGCGACGAAGCTGCCGAACACCCAGGTCAGCGCCACCACAGTGAGCGGGATCGCGACCATCTCCGACTTGGTGAGATCGGACTTCACGGTCTGGTTGACCTGGTGGTAGGCGACGGCAATGCCGCCGGCCTTGACCGTCACGCCGTCGTGAAGGCCGGTCAGCGGATCCGCCGCCTGCGCCGCGCGATCCGGCGCCACCGAGTCGTTGCCCGCGACGTGGGCGACGACCAGCGCAGCTCGATGGTCAGGACTGACCAGCGCGGCGGCGACGTGCCTCGAGGCCGTCCAGTACGACGTGACGTGGTCGATGCCGCGGTGCGCCGCGAGCGCCCTGACGTCGGCGATCCCGATCGCGCGCGTCGCCGCAGCATCAGCGCCCGCAGGCGAGCTGAGCTCGAGGACGAGGTTGGCGGTGCCGGTGTGGAAGGTGTTGGAGAGCAGGTCACGCGCGTGAGCGGAAGCTGAGTTCGGGTCGTCGTACCCGCCGGCGCCGAGCTTCGAAGCAACCGGCGCACCGAAGACGACGCCGATGACGAGCAAGATCCCGGCGACTCCCAGCACCCGCTTCGGTGCGGCGATTCCACGATTGGCAAGTGCCGTCAGCATGAGACCCCCTCAGTTGGCTAACGGCGATAACTTATCGGCGTTATGTTAGGCGCTGTCAACCCCGTTTGGTGTGATGTGACGAACGCCACGCGGCGACGGCCGGGAGTCGCCCGCGAGTGCGAAGCGGAACGAAGAGGGAGTCAGCGGTGGGCTGGTACGAGCGGCGCGTGCTTCCGCGCATCATCAACAAGGTCCTCGACACCAAGCAGACCCGGGAGACGCGTGAACGGGTGGTCTCGGCGCTGTCGGGTGAGGTCCTCGAGATCGGCTTCGGCAGCGGGCTGAACCTGCCCTACCTCCCGGACGGGGTGACCAGCTGGAAGGCGGTCGACCCGTCGGGTGAGGCAGCGAAGCTGGCAGCGTCGCGGATCGCGGCCGCCCGCGTCCCGATCGAGGTCGTCGGGCTCGACGGCCAGAAGCTGCCGCTGCCGGACGACAGCGTCGACGCCGTCCTCAGTACGTGGACGTTGTGCACGATCCCCGATGCTGTCGCCGCCATCCGCGAGGTACGGCGCGTGCTGCGGCCGGGCGGGACGCTCCACTTCGTCGAGCATGGCAAGGCGGACGAGGCCGGCGTACGGAAGTGGCAGGACCGCCTCAATCCCGTGCAACGACGGATCGCCGGCGGCTGCAACCTCAACCGCGACATCACCGCGATCGTCACCGATGGCGGGATGTCGATGAGCAAGCTCAACCGCTACTACGCCGCAGCGGAGCCGAAGGCCTTCGGCGCGATGTACGAAGGCGTGGCAGTCGCGCACTGACGCGTGCCCCATCGCCGCCGAGCCCTACGGTATGGATGGGCTCGACCTCTTGCGGCGCCCGGTTACGCCGTGGAGCGAACCTGCGCCAGCCGGGCGTTGTCGATGACGATGGCCGCCGGTCCGTCGACGAGGCGCAAAGTCGCGAGGGCAGTCTCGCCGAACGCGTTCTTCTGACCGCTCGACAACGCGAGCAAGCCGATGATGTGGCCGCCGTGACCCTTGAGGGGCATCGACAGGAAGGTCGACATCCCGCGCTCGTCCTCCTCCCCGAGGAAGCTCTCCGGATCGGCGAGGCGCAGCTCGAGATCGCTCACCCCGAGCTGCACGCCCGAGACGGCGGCGAGCGCGTCGGTCGCACTGCCCAGCAGATCCGCGTACTGCGCTTGCGACGTCTCCTGTGCGACCGCGACGTACGCCGTGCGCTCCTCGAGCAGCAGGACCGACGCGAGGTCATAGTCGACGAAGCGGCGGAGCACGTCGAGCACACCCGCAACGGTCTGCTCGAAGCCGGTCAGCGTCGCCGCCAGCGCCGTCACCTCAGCCGCGACCGACGTCTCGAAGAGCTTGCGGTCGAGCAGGTCGCACACCCGTGACATCACATCGTCATCGCCGAGCTCGACCGGATCGGGCCGCAGACCGCGACGGCCGTCCGCGCTCGCGCTCGCGGCCTCGATCACCTCGCGCACCGCGACGACCAGCTGCGGCGCCTCGAAGTCCTTCGTGAAGTAACGGTCCGCGCCGGTCTGCGCACCCCAGTAGCGGTCACTCGCCGCGTCGAGCGACGTCAGCAGGATGACGGGGATGTCCGCGGTCTGCCAGTCGTCCTTGAGCAGCCGCGCCGCCACGTAGCCCGACACCCGAGGCATCTGCACGTCGAGAACGACCGCATCCGGCATCGTCGCGAACACCTGCTGGACAGCCGAGACGCCGTCGTCGGCGACGACGACCTCAAAGCCCTCCTTGGTGAGCACGGACGTCAGGATTCGGCGCAGGGTCGGGCTGTCGTCAGCGATGACCACAGTCGGCATGTCGAAACCTCTCCTAACGCCCGATGAGACGGCGCACCGTCTCGACGAGCTGTTCCTGGTCGAACTGCGTCTTCAGCAGGTAGGCGCTCGCGCCGGCTTCCATGCCGGCGCGTTGGTCCTCTTCTGCAACGCGACTGGTCATGATCACAACCGGGACGTGCTCCCAGCCACGAGTACGACGAATCGTGCGGGTGAGCTGGTACCCGTCCATGCCCGGCATCTCCACGTCGGAGAGCACAAGATCGGTGGGCTTCTCGCGCAGATAGGCGGCGCCCTCGGCGCCGTCGATCGCCGTGATGACCTCGTAGCCGGCGCCTTCGAGGATCGCGCGCTCCAGCTCCCGAACGCCGACCGAGTCCTCGACGACGAGCACGCGCGGCCGGATCACCGCCTCACCAGCCGCCTGGTCGGCGCCGCTCATCATCCCCGCGTAGACCGGCGTACCGGTGTCGCTGTCGTCGCTGAGCTCGCGAAGGTCGACGAGGCAGACCACGCTGCCGTCGCCGTCGATCGTGGCGCCGCTGATCACCGGCAGCCGGCCGAGGAACGCCCCGAGGTCCTTCACGACGAGCTCGAGCTCGCCCTCCAGACCGTCGACGGCCCACGCGACCTGACGCTCGCCGTGACGCACGACGACCGCCGCCGTCGCGGCTCGCTCGCCCGGCACGCCGAGCGCAGCACCGAGGTCAAGCAGCGGCAGCGTCTCGCCGTGGCGGACCACGACAGGCTTGCCGGCGAGCTCGTGCACGACGGCGTTCTTCAACGACAGCGACTCCACGACACCGGGGACCGGAAGCGCGAAGCGCTCGACGCCGACGCGCGCCATGAGGCAGCGCAGGACACCGAGGGTGACCGGCAACGTCAGCGAGAACGTCGTCCCGGATCCGGGCTTCGTGTGGAGCTCGACCAGACCGCCGAGGGCCTCGACCGCGCTGCGCACGACGTCGAGGCCGACCCCGCGGCCGGACGTCTCGGTGACTTCCTTCGCCGTCGAGAACGACGGCTGGAAGAGCACGTTCATCAGCGCCTGTCCCGACAGCAGCGAGTCCGGCAGCAGGGCACCGCGCTCGATCGCCGCGGCGCGCAACATGTCCTCGTCGATGCCGACGCCGTCGTCGGTGACCTCGATGACGACGGTGCCTCCGGAGGCCCTGGCCGTGACGGTGACCGTGGCCTGCGCGTGCTTGCCGGCGGCAACCCGCTCGGCCGGGGGCTCGCAGCCGTGGTCGACGGCGTTGACGACGAGGTGCTTGAGCGCATCCGAGACGCCGTCGAGGACCTGCTTGTCGAGCTCGACGTCCTGGCCTTCGAGGATCAGCCGCACGTCCTTGCCGGTGGCGGCCGCAAGGTCACGTACGACGCGGGGCAGCCCGGCGACGACGCGGCGTACCGGGACCATCGCGAGGCCCATCGCGCCGTCGCGAACCTCGGCGAGCCGGCTGTGCGAGTCCTCGGCCAGCTCGCGCAGGTCGCGCGAGGCCGCGAGCAGCTGGTCGTCGACCGCGGTCAGCCGGGTGAGCGCCATCGAGGCTTCGTCACCCAGCTCGGCGGCGTGCAGCGACTCACGCAGTGAGCGCAGCCAGCGGGAGTTGTCGGTCGCGATCGCGTTGATGCCGTCGCTCGCTCGCTCGAGGCGGCGCGCGTCGAGCTCGGCCTCACCGATGACGTCGATCAGCTCGTAGACCTTCGCGGTCGTGACCCGGACGGAGTCGACGCCGCGCCGCTTGCCCTCGTCGGTGCCCTCGTCGTCCTCGACAGTGCGCGGGTCCCAGCGAGGTACGACGACGGGCTCTTCGCCGGCGAGCGCACGCTGCATCGCGCCCGCAAGGGCGGTCAGGTGATCCTCGGGGACCGGATCCTCGACGCCGGGCAGCGCGCCCGCGATGCCGTCGCAGGAGGCGAGCAGAAGATCGACAAGATCGCGACGAACCGTCAGCCGGCCGTCGCGAAGCGCCCCCA
The DNA here is from genome assembly GCA_035547035.1 of Mycobacteriales bacterium. Lineage (GTDB taxonomy): Bacteria > Actinomycetota > Actinomycetes > JAFAQI01 > JAFAQI01 > DASZTV01. The sequence continues at coordinate 28,829 of DASZVL010000040.1, forward strand.
GGAGGTCTTCCGCGTTGTGCGCGACGGCGAGGACCTCGGACAGGCCCATCATCCGGGCCGAGCCCTTCACCGTGTGGGCATCCCGGAACAGGCTGGCGACCACCTGACGCGGCGACGGGTGGGCCTCGAGCGCGAGCAGCCCAGCCTGCAGCGACGCGACCCGTTCCTCCACCTCACCCCGGAACGTCGCGAGCAATTCGGGATCATCCGCCCAACCAGGCATCAATCCCCCCTCGGCGCGCAGTACACCTTGATCTCATCGGCGCGGATCACTCCAGCCTGAACCTTCCGACCGTTTGTCGAAGCGTCGCCATCAGGTCCCGCAGCCGCGCGGCCGAGGCCGCGTGGCTCCGGGTGGCCGACGTGGCGCCCTCGCTGGTCCCGGCCACCTTGCGCATCGCCTCGACGACCGCGTCGCTCGCGACCCGCTGCTGCCGGGTCGCGTCGGTGATCCGGTCGGCCGCGTCCGCGGTGTCGTTGACCCGGTCGCTGATCAGGCTCAGCGCCTCGTCCACCTCGACCTGCCGCTCGAGACCGATCTCGACGGCGTCGATCCCCTCGCGGCTGACGATCGCCGTTGCCTCGACCTCCGCTTCGAGCTCGGCGACGATGCTGGCGATGTCCGCGGTGGCCGACCGTGCCTTCGCCGCGAGCGCGGCGATCTCGAAGGCGACGCTTGCGAAGCCGTCGCCGTAGCCGCCGACCCTGGCGGCCTCGATCGAGGCGTTGACCGCCAGCATCGTCGTACGACGAGCCAGCTCGTCGATCAGCCGCGTGGTCGCCGCGATCCGGCTGACCCGCTCGTCGAGGCGGCTGGTGCGCAAGCCGAGCTCGGCAACCCGACGCCTGATGACGCCCATCGCGTCGCTCACCTTGCCGACAGAGCCGAGTCCGAGGTCGACGTCGCGGCGAGCGTTGCCGGCGTACCGGGCGACCAGGAGCGCCGTGCTCGCGATGGTCGTCGCGGTGGTGGCCAGCTCCTCGATCGTGTTGGTGGTCTGCGCTACTGCGGTGGCCTGCTGCTCCACGGTCCCGACATGCTGCTCGGCGGTCCGCGCAAGGTCCGTGGCGCTCCCCGACAGCTGGTCGGCCACGTCGGCGAGCTGCCGGACCAGCCGTCGCAGTGACAGGACGGTGTCGGCGAAGACCACGGCGAGCGCCGCCGTCCCCTGGTCGGCCGGGCTGTCGAGCGCCGGTACCCGAGAGAGGTCGCCCTCGGCGACGGTGTTGAGGAGATCCGACAGCCGAGACACGTCGCCGACGAGTCCGGCGCGCTGGCGCAGCGCGGTGTCGACAGCGTCGTGGGCGAGTCCCGCCAGGCCACCGGCGGCCCAGCCGAACAGCGGGCAAGCGGGAAGGATCACGATCAGCTCACCGACGCCGGCGACGTTCAGCGTGTGGGAGAAGCCGGCCGCCGCGTAGACCCCGCCGGCAGCGAGCGCGCCCACCGACAAGCCGAGGACGGGTCCGAGCACAGCACCGGCGACGACCACCAACGGCAAGAACAGCACCCATGCCGGGCCCGCGACCCCGTCGGCGTTGGCCACGACACCGGTGAGCGCCGTGATGAGCGTGGCCATCAAGATCGTGCCGATCGCCCGTCGCTTCGCGACGCTGAAGCCCGGCGCGACCGTCGGGTCGGTGACCATCCCGGCGAGGGACACGGCCGCGACGGCGGCGACCACGCCCCACACCATGACCGGGATGGAGTGCACGACCAGGGACTTCGAGTCGACCCGCGCCGCCACCACGGCGCAGCCGACGAGCAGGAGCAGGCCGCCCAGCGTGACCTGCTGCGCGACCAGCAGCACCCGGCGCCGGAACTGCAGCTCGCTCCTGAGGGTGTAGAGGCCGGGAACCGGCGGATCTTCTGGGTCGGCGTCAAGTGCTTCGGCACCCACGAGCTGCGCAAGACGGTGCTCGACGTCCGGCGTCATGGCGACGCCGGACTGCGCCAGCGCGCGCCTGTCCGGTGGAGGGGCGTCGAGCGTGCTGTCGAGCACGGCCCCGACCTACGCCCCCACCTTGAACGCCGCGATCGAAGCGCGCAGCTCCGCGGCGAGGTTGTTCAGCTCCGCGGCGGAGGCTGCCGCCTGCTTCGATCCCACCGCGTACTGACGGGACACGTCGGACACCTGCGTCATGGCGGACACGACCTGGTCGGATGCCGAGCGCTGCTGCTGGGTGGCGATCGAGATCTCCTTGGCGGCCGTGGTGGTCTCGTCGACCATGCCGCTGATCCGCTCGAGTGCCTCGACGACGCCGCGCGCGAGGTCGGAGCCGGTTCGGACCTCCTTGGACCCTTCTTCGCTGGCGATGATCGTCGCGTTGGTCTCGGCCTGGATCTCCGCAACGATCGAGGCGATCTGACCGGTCGACTCCTGGGCCCGCTCCGCGAGCTTGCGAACCTCGGCAGCGACGACGGCGAACCCGCGACCGTGCTCACCGGCCCGCGCAGCCTCGATGGCCGCGTTGAGCGCCAGGAGGTTGGTCTGGTCGGCCAGGTCGTTGATGACCTCGAGGATCCGGCCGATCTCCTGGCTCTTGCCGCCGAGCGACAACGCCCGCGCCGCGATCGAGTCGACCCGGGTCGCGATCTGGTCCATCGCGTCGACGCTCGACTGCACCGCCGTACGGCCGTCGTCAGCGTGCCGAAGCGTCTCAGCGGCGTAGCGCGCAACCGCCTCGGAGGTCTCCGCGATCTGCGCCGCAGTCGCAGCCAGCTCCTCGATGGTGGAGGTGGTCTCGGTCACCGCCGAGGACTGCTGGCTTGCCGACACCGCGTGGTCTTCCGCGGTGGCCAGCAGCTCGCCTGCCGCAGCGCCGATCTGCTCACCGCCACTGCGGATCTGGGTCACGAGATTGCGCAGGTTCGTCAACGTGTACGCGAAGGCGCTGGACAGCAGCTCGAGTGCCTCGTGGTCTGCGTCCGCCGCAGCGAGCTGCACGGTGAGGTCGCCCTCAGCCGCCTTGGACAGGACCTTTGACAGGTCGCCCACGCGAGCCTGCAGCTCGTCGCGCTCGGCGCGCGCCATCGCCCGCATCGCCCAGATCGACTGCGAGAGCGCGCCGTTGAACCAGGTGATCGCCGGAAAGACCGGAAGCACCAACACCATCCACGCGACGGTCGACGAGTCAAGGCTGTGCGCGATCGCCGAGGCGGCGACCAGCGCGCCCGCTGTGACGATGCCGAGCAGCACGCTCTGCCACTGCTGCAACGTGGTCGCGGCGAAGAGCAGCGCCGGCAGGTAAAGAATCCAGAACGGACCGCGCAGGCCGCCGGTGATCGACACCGCGCCGCTGACGGACACGATGGTGGAGATCAGCAACATCGCGCGATAGACGCTGATCCGGCTGCGCAGATGCTCGCTGTTCCGGGCGAGGCTCGGCAGCACCGTCATGAACAGCGCGTTGAACGCGCCGACCCCCTCCCAGATGTAGACCGCGCGCAGGTGGACGTGGATGCCGTTCGCGGGGTGGCGATCGAGCACCACCGCGCCGATCAGCGCGAGGGCGATCCCTACCCACGTCGAGCCGGCCGCGACCGTCGTGAGCCGTCGGCTGTAGTCGACCGCTGTGGCTGCTGGTCTCGCCGCGGGGACGGACCGGACTTCGGTACTCACGATCTTCCTTTCTGCAGACCAGCCGCGTCGCGGCTACGCCGTACGGCGGCCGCGCGGCAGGCTCTCGCGCAGCCGCAGGACCGCGGCGACATCGAGTACGGCGATCGGGCCGTCGTCGCGCGGCACCTGCCCGGACAGCAGCCCACTGCCGTTGGGGGCGCTGACCGGCGGGAACGCCGCGACATCGTCACCGAGCATGGTCGTGCCCTCGACCGCGTCGACGAGCAACCCGACGACGATCGTCCCCTCCGCGAGAACCAGGAGCCGTGCGCGCTCGTCGAGCGCGTCGGTGTCAGCACCGAGCAGCCCGCGGATGTCGAGCACCGGCAGGATCCGTCCTCGCCAGTTCGCGACGCCCGCCAGCCACTTGGGCAAGCCGGGCACGCGAGTGATGCCGGGAGCCCGGCCGACCTCGGCAACGCTCGACAGCTCGACCGCGAATCGGCCGCCGCCCAGGCGTGCCACGATCGCGTCGGTCGCCGCGGCGACCTCGTCGTCCGGCGCCTGGTCATCGGCGACCGACCGCAAGGGGGAGTCGTTCACGAGAGTCCCTTCGGCGGATTCACCCTTGCGGTGTAGCGGTTCGTCAGCGGAATCGGGACGATCGAGGCCAGAAGTCCCACCAGCCACACCGCACCCCCCACCTTCACCACGCCCGGGTCCACCGGCAGCCGGCCGGGGATGACCACGTCGCCCCCTCGAGCCACGAACGTGGCCGCCGCCAGCGCGGCGAACCAGCCCACCGCCGGCACCGCGGCGCCGGCGACCGTACGGGTCCCCAACCCACCGAGCAGGCCGACGGACAGGTTGCCGATGAGCGCGATCAGGATCGAGAGCCCCTCGATGCCGCCGGCCAGCCGCTGCGGGACGAGAAAGGCCGCGATCGTGGCGGACAGCACCCCGACCGCGAACAGCACGACGTAGGTCGCGATCAGCAGCGCGCGGGCGCGGACCCCTTCCGGCACGTCATGAGGCTAGGTCCTGCCGTCAGGCCGCGTGGAGGACGTCGAGGATCTCGGAACCAACCAGCTCATCTCGGTCGATAAGGGCGTCACGCAGTGCTTCGACGAGATGCCGGTTGGCGACCAGCCGAGCCTTGATCTCCGCCTTCTGCTCCTGCAGGATCGCCTCGACCTTCGCCCTGCCCTCGGTGTCGCCGAGGACCCGTCCGACGATGTTGGTGTCGGACAGCGCGCTGCCCTGCACCGCAGCAAACGAGATCAGCGACCCGGTCATCCCGGCCGCTCCCACCATCTGCGCGGCGACGTTGGTGGCGTAGAGCAGGTCGCCACTCGGCCCGGTCGACACGTCGTCGAAGAAGATCTCTTCGGCGCACTGCCCCGCCAGCGCGATCCGGATCAGCGCGATCATGTCGGCACGCGACCGGGTGTAGACCTCCTCGCTGTCGCTGTGCGCCAGCATCCCGAGAGCGTCGCTGCGCTTCACGATCGACAAGATGTCCAGACGTCGTTGCGGCGCCACCAGATGCGCCGCCGTTGCGTGCCCGGCCTCATGCGTCGCGATCAACCGCTTCTCGTGCTCGGTGTAGCCGACCGGCTGCCCGAGTCCCACTTCAAGGGACAGCCGGGCCTCGGCGATGTCCTGCCAGCACATCTTGCGGTCGCCGCGGCGTACGGCTCCGACGAGCGCCTCGTCGAAGAGCTGCTCGATCCGCACCGGGGTGTAGCCGTGCGTCACGCTCGCGAGCGCATCACGGCTCGCGGGGTCATCGAGCTCTTCGTGATGCGCCTTGCGGTCGAGGAAGTGGTCCATCAGGCGCCGGCGGCCCGCCTGGTCCGGCAGGTCGAAGTGGAGGACGCGGTCGAACCTGCCGGGACGAATGAGGGCTGGGTCCAGCGCGTCGGCGCGGTTGGTCGCGGCGATCAGCAGGATGTTCGCGCGACGCGGCGGGGCGCGGTGGATCTGCCGGTTCGCCGGCAGGAACAGGTTGAGGAGGTTGGTGACGGCGTTCCAGACCTTCGCCGCGCCCAGCGGTTCGTCGAAGGACTGCATCTGCACGAGCAGCTCGTTCACGACGCCGCCGACGCCCTCGCTGATGTAGCCGTTCGTGACGGGGACGGCCGGCGCCGCGCGAAGGTACGTCGAGGGCAGCATGGTGACCCCGCCGCAGCAGGTGATGCCGGACTCGACCATCGACCGTGACGTCATGCCCATGCCATGGCGAACGCCGCCGATGGCGTCGATCTCCTCGATGAAGCCGATGGCGCCTCCGGTGGCGAGTGCCGCCTTGCGCAACGCCTTGAAGTACGACCGGATCTTGCCCGCCGTCGCGCCGTAGAACATCGACTGGAAGGACGTGCCGGAGACATACAGGAACGGCACGCCCGCTTCTGCGGCCATCGCCTTGGCGATGTGAGTCTTGCCGGTCCCGGGAGCGCCTTCGAACAACAGACCGCGGCGGGCGCGCCCGCCCATCTCGACCGAGAAGGTGCGCGAGGCCAGGAAGAGGTTGATCGACCGGACCACCTCTTCCTTGACCGGCTGGATGCCGACCACGTCGGACAGCCGAACATCGATCTGCTCCGGGCGGAACGTCACGTGCGGGGACCGGCGCGCCAACAACAACATTGCGGCGTACCCGCCGATGAGCAGCACGAAGAACAGGATCGGTACGACGACCAGCCAGTCCACGTGCGGCGCGTGGAAGAAATCGATCGCCCGTCCGTCGCCGATGCGCCACCAGAGCAGACCAGCAGGCAGGATGCCCCACGCCGCCAGGCGCCAGAGGCGCCGTCGGCGCATCCGCTCGCGGTCGTAGCCGACGTCGGCTCGCCCCACGGCGAGCACGGCGTCTCCTCCGGACGCCAGCAGACCGCCCGGAGCGACCGCAGAGGTTTCCATGGCAACAATGTCGCCCTGTGCGAGGTTGGCCAAACCGGCGTAGCGCTGCTTAGCCCGTTCAGCCCAGTCGATATCGGCTGATCGGGCTCAAAGTCCCGCGAACAGGTCCGCCTCGTGGACCCCGACGGCAGGCGCGGGCCCGGCGACGAGCCGGTAGTGCTCGAGCCCGAACAGGCCCTGACCGACGTCGTTGGACAACGCGAAGAAGTGACCGTCGACCTCGATCTGGGTCGGGTAGGCGCGCATCGCCTCCACCTTGGCGGGGAGGTGGTCGCGAGCGTCGATCACGGTGGTGATGCGCTCGTCGGGAACGCCGAAGGTCAGCTCGTCCGGGGAGGCAACCCCGAATGGCGCCTGCTCGCCCATCGCCTTGAGCGCCTGGTAGGCCTGTTCGAGCAGCGAGCGCGGCACCGCAGTCTCGTAGAGCTTGGTGGGCGTCCACGCCTCGCCCGCCTCGGGGTAGCGGTCGGGATCCCCCGCGGCCTCGAATGCGCCGACGGTCACACGGTGCGCCTGGATGTGATCGGGGTGCCCGTAGCCGCCGTTGTCGTCGTACCCGATGACGACCTGCGGCCGGACCTCACGGATGATCTTCACCAGCTCGCCGATCGCGTCGTCGAGATCCGCCTGCCAGAAGCTGGCGGGGTTGTCGTTGCCGGCAGTGCCGATCATCCCGGAGTCACGCCAACGGCCGGCGCCGCCGAGCCACCGGTGGTCGGTCACGCCGAGTGCGGACATCGCCGCCGTCAGCTCACCGATCCGGTGCTCGCCGAGCCCGCCCTCCTTGTCACTGGCCAGATGGGCGAGCTCGGGGACGAGGATCTCGCCCTCCTCGCCGAGCGTGCAGGTGACGAGCGTGACGCGTGCGCCGGAGGCGGCGTACATCGCCATCGTCGCGCCGGTCGCGATGGTCTCGTCGTCGGGGTGCGCATGGACGAGCAACATGCGTCGCGCGGAAGCGCGTGCAAATTGAGCCTGCTCGGGTGTGTTTGGCACGGTGGCAGGCTATGCCGGAGGAGACGGCTCCTGACGCGAGGAGGACCCATGGCTGAGCTGCTTGACGACGAGGCGCTGCGGACAGCTCTGGACGGGCTCGACGGCTGGCACGGCGACCGGGCCGCGATCTCGAGGACGGTGACTGTCCCGGCCGGCGAGCAGCCGGCGCTGCTCGAGGAGATGGAGCGGGTCGCGCGAGAGCTCAACCACGACCCCGACCTCGACATTGCCGGCGACAAGGTCACGATCATGATGTCGACGCACTCCGCAGGCGGAGTGACGAAGCTCGACGTGGAGTACGCCCACCGCGTCGATGGGCTGCTTGCCGCGACGAGCTGAGGTGGTCCGCTAGCGTCCGGCGCATGCTGGAGACGCCGGAGGAGCTCGTTGCGCTGCAACGGTTGCTCGACGACAGCGCCGCCGCGGGCGGTCCCCACCTGAGCGACATCATCACCGCGCAACGACGCCTCACCGCCGAGCAGCTGTGCGAGCGGTTGACCGGCATGCGACTGCTGACGGTCGCAACCGTCACGGCAGACGGCCGGCCGCTCACCGGCGCGGTCGACGGCTACTTCCTGCACGGCCACTGGTACTTCAGCACCGGACATCAGGCGCTGCGGATGCGGCACCTGCAAGCACGACCGGCCATCAGCGCGACGCACTTGCCGGACGAGGCGCTGCAGGTCAGCGTCCACGGCGAGGCCGAGCTGTTCGAGCTGTCCGACCCGGTCCACGGTCAGGCGCTCGCGAAGGCGATGCTCGACCACTACCTGCCGCTGCAAGGGCCTTCGTTCGAGGAGTGGCTCGACAGCTCCGAGGCGGCGGGCGCACGCATCGTCGCCGACAAGATGTTCACATTTCACATGGAGGGGTCGGAGTGAATCCGCATCCGAGGTTCGACGGCAAGCATGTCGTTGTCACCGGGGCTGCAAGTGGCATCGGGCGTGGGGGGGGGGGG
>DASZVL010000041.1:0-11524 GCA_035547035.1 Mycobacteriales bacterium
ACGTCACCGCGCACCTCTCGTGCAGCACCGACCTCGCGGGCCTGACACTCTCCGGCGTACCGGGTCACGTCCACCTGAGCTCGAGCGCGACCTCCCCCCTCGAGCCCTACCGGCAACTCGACACATCGAGCACACCATGACCTCACGCCTACGACGACGCCTCAGCACCGACGACACCGACCGCGGGTCGATCTCGCTGTACTTCGCGATCACAGCGCTCGCCGCGCTCGTCATGGCCGGGTTCGTCGTCGACGGCGGCGCCGCGCTCGCCACCCGCGAGCGCGCCGCGGACCTCGCCACCCAGGCCGCGCGCGCCGGCGCCACCGCACTCACCCCGACCTCACTACGTGGCACGCCCACCGATCTGCAGGCAGACCCGACCGCCGCCACGCAGGCTGCGCAAGCGATCCTCAACGACGCGGGCGCCACCGGCCAAGTCACAGTGTCCGGCGACACCGTGACCGTCACCGCGCACCTTCCGCGCCACACCGTGATCCTGTCCGCCGTCGGCCTAACCAACATCTCCCAGACCGCCACCGCCAGCGCCACCGCCGTCATCGGCACCGCCACTGGACCGGAAGGAGGCTGAACCTGTTGGCTGCCACTCGAACCAGGGGGATCACCGCCGCCATCCTTCTCGCGGCCGCGATCGTCGGCCTGCCTATCGCGCTCGCGGAAACCATCGGTGATCCGATCCACCAGTGGCCGTCCCTGTCCAGCGGCCAACTCACCGACACCGGCATCATCGCCATCCTCGCCACAGTCTTCTGGCTCGCCTGGCTGTCCTTCACCATCCCTGCCGGTCTTGAGATCGTCTTGGCCGTTGTGGCTCGTGCCACTCGGCACCCACAACGTCAGATCCGCGTGCCCTTGCTCGGCGCGCAACAAGATCTCGCACGAAATCTGATTAGCGCTGTGCTCCTGTTACTGCCGGCCGCCTCAACCGCCATCGCCTCGGCGGCACCAGCGTCGCATCGACCGGTGCACCTGACCTCCACCTCGTTGGCAGCCGAAACCCATCACCACCGGACAACCACCACCGTCGTCGACAACGCACCGGCGACGAACAGATATGTCATCCCCGTCACCGGCGGGATGCGCAGCTACTGGGCGTTGGCCGCCCACTTCCTCGGCGACGGCGCTCGTTGGCGGGAGATCTGGCGCATCAACGAGGGACGCGTCCACGCCGACGGCACCGTCATGGACAGCCCGCGACAGCTCCACGCCGGCTGGACCATCCTCATCCCCACCGAGAACGAACATCACGGCCCACCCTCACCAACCACGCCAAGCCTGGTGACGGTCAAGCCCGGCGACACACTGTCCGGAATCGCCGCAACTGAGGGAGCCCGCAACTGGCAGGAGTTGTGGAGGCTCAACGCCGATCGGGCCGAACCCGGTCAGACAAAGTTCACCGACCCCAACCTGATCCGACCCGGCTGGACGATCACCCTGCCGGACGCCGATGGCCACCGGGGGACACCGGCCGCAGCCCCGAACGGCCTACCTCAGGCCGGTCCCAAGTCGCCGACGGCACCCCAACGCCACCGGCCACCGACAGAAGTGAGCCCCCACGACGGCCGTCCCGCCGGCCAGCCACCCATGGGGCCACCGACACACGAGCCGACCGAGCCGCCTTCAGCACCGACGAGTCGCGCAGCTTCCCCTACTGCAGCTGCGTCGCGAGACGCGCACGATCTCGACCACGGCGAGCACCGATTCCCCGTCGTACCACTTGGAATCGGGCTCGCCGCCCTCGCCTCCGTCGCCGCCCTAGACCGGGCACGGCGCATCGCGCAACGACGCCGTCGCATCGGGCACCGGCCACTACCCCCGCCGGAGGCGCTTCGAGAGGTAGAGGCGCGGATCCGTCGCGACGCCCGGAAAGCGCATCCCACGATCGCCGCGATCAACCTCGCGGCATCGCTCGCCGGAGCGCATCCGACAACAGTCCTTGCTGTGGTCGTCCACGACGATGGCACCACCGACCTGCACCTCGAACATCCGATCCCGGTCGCGCCGCCTCCCTTCGTCGAGATCCCGACGGGATGGCGGCTGCCCTCCGACGCCATCGCTTTCGCGCTCGCATCAACTGATCCCGACACCCTCGACGACCCATACCCGCTCCTTGTTCCACTCGGATCAAACGGCGATGGACAGCTCCTGCTCAACCTCTCCGGCGCGGGTCCGGTCAGCATCGCGGGCGACCACAGCGAGGTCGAGGACTTTCTGTGCCACACCGTGATGGCCCTTCATGCGGCTCCGTGGGCTGACCGCGTGCAGGTGCACGTTCCACCCGAGTTCGGGAAGCGGCTGGGCCGGCTCGAGCGGATCACGTTCGATGATGGCTCGGCGCCACAACCTCCGATTGGCGCACCGACCACGCTGGACGGGGAGGACGGCAAGGATGAGGAGCCTGGATGGCGCACTCGTCCCGTGCACCTCTTCTGCGGCTGGACCGCCGACGCCGACCTCTCCGCGATCCTGCACGCAGCCGATGAACCCACGCGCAACGTCCACCTCCTCGCTGTCGGGGCACACCCCGACACGACCACCTGGACGCTCGACGGCGATCAACTCGTGGTGCCCGACCTCCCCGAGCCGATCACCGTGACCCGGAGCCCGCAGGTCCCCGCCACCGACGTCGAGGCACTGCTGCGGCACACCGAGACCGCCCCCGACCTCCCTGTTGGTGATCCCAGATTGGCCGATGCCGGTGAGAGCGACGAAACACTACCCGCAGTGATCAGCGAACGCACCGAGTCACTGGACCAACTTGTCCAGCCACGACTCCGACTGCTCGGTCCGGTAGAGCTCGACGGAACCGGACGGCTACCGCGCAGCCAGGTCCTCAACCTGCTCACCCTGCTCGCACTGCATCCCCGCGGCGTCGATCGTCACCAGCTGCTCGCGGCGCTCTGGCCGGACCAATCGGTAAACCTGCAGACAATGCGCAACCGAATCCGGGAAACACGTCGCCTGGTCGACGGCGGCATCACGGATGGCCCGATCTGGCGTCTCGACGAGACCGTCACGACCGACTGGGACCAGTTCAAAGCACTGGCAGCGGGTGACATCGATCACCAGCGACGCGCTCTCGACCTCATCCGAGGAAGACCATTCGAGGGTCTCGACGACGCCGACTGGATCGACCTGGGCGGTTTCCGTAGCGAGGTCGAAGCCGCCATCGTCGACGTCGCACTCACCGTCACCGAGCACGACCTGGCGACCGAGAACTACTCCGGTGCGCTGACTGCAGCCCGCGCAGGCCTCCAGGCCAGCCGCTACGAGGAGCGGCTCCACCGCGCCGGGATCCGCGCGGCCGCCGCGCAAGGCAAGTACGGGTTGGCGAAGACGATGCAACAGGAAATGCGCAGGGTCCTCGACATCGACATCGAGCCCGAGGACCAGATCCAGCCGGAGACGCTCTCACTCGTACGGGAGCTCCGGGATCGGCGGCCGGTCGCGAGCGACACACCGGGTTCTTAACGGCTCGCCGAGTTCTCTGGGCCCAGGACGAGACGCAGACCCTCGTGCTCAACAAAGTCACCGAAATCAGCAGCTTGAACGTTGCCAGCGGAAGGTCGTAGCCAGGCAGCGGGCAGCGATCCATGTGTCGTTCGCAGGCCGCGGCCGGCCTCGTTGAGACCGCGCGCTGAAATCTCGCCTCATCGCCGGTCGACATCCTCACTGCCCGGCAACACCGGCTGCTCAGCCATTCATCGGCCGAACGATTCGCGGCGCAACGCAACCCCACGCGCGCACCGTCGCCCACCGGATCAACTCGCCCAACGTGATGAATGCGACGCACAGCGGCGGCTCGGCGAGGCGGGACGAGGCATTGCTGCTTCGCTGCTCAACGGTGCCTCCCACCGTTCGTCAGCCAGAGCGACCTTTTCCTTCGCGGACCGGTGTCCCACGACATGACGCTGATTCGTCGAGCTCATTCTCGACGGGATGCGGCCGTGGGTACGTCGCCGGGTACGCGAGCGAGTACGGCGGCGGGTACGCACGGCCCGAAGTCTCCTCTCACCCATATCCCGCTTGGTGAGGAGATAACGATGAGAGTGCCAGCCGTCAGCGTGAAGCCCAACAGCAATCTGCCGGGCACCAGCCAGCTCACCTCGCTCATCGGCGGGATGATGACTTGGGTCCTGCTCGCCTGTGTGGTTGCGGTCCTCGCCGGCGCCGCTGCCTGGGGATTTGGCGCCCGATTCGGCCACTACTCGAGCCAGCAGTCGGGCCGGATGATGGTGCTCGGCGGAGCGGTCGGCGCCCTTGTCGCGGGCGCCGCCGTCGCGCTGGTCAACTTCGGGTTCCACATCGGTGGGACCGTCTCGTGACGCCGCCGAGCTACGTGATGGCACCGCGGATCCACATCCCGAACCCGTTCAGCCACCTCAACCCGATCCCGGGCATCCTGTCGGCGATCGGGCACGTGTTCACCTCCGGCGCCCAGTCGGTTGCCTCGTGGGCGTTCACCGAAATGACGCAAGCGCTGGTCGCGACGACCCAGGTGGACTTGACGGGCTGGTTCAGCGCGCCGTGGCGGGCGATGATCACCGTTGCGGGGGTTCTCGCGATTCCCATCCTTCTCGCAGGGGTAGCGACGGAGTCCCTCGCCGGTCGACCCGGCGTCGCGGTGCGCCGCGGCGTGTTGTTGCCGTTGCTCATTGGCCCAGTCCTGCTGGCGTCACGCGCCGCGATCGCGCTGGTTCTCGCTCTGGTGAACGGCTGCTGCGCGCTGGTCGTCAAGCTTGGTATCGGTGGTCCGTCCGGCTATGCCACCGCGCTTACTCACATGAGTCGGTCGCTGGGAATCAGCGGTGTCCCGAACGCCGTGTTGCCAGGCGCGAACGCTGCGGTGACGGTGCTTGTCCTGCTCGTCACGGCATTCCTGTGTTTCGTGATCTGGGTCGAGCTCGCCCTACGCGCGGCGATGATCTACTTGCTCGCCGCTTTCGTGCCGCTGGCGCTTGCCGGTCTGTTCTGGTCGCAGACTGCGCGGTGGACCCGTCGTCTGCTGGAGGTTCTCGGCGCGGTGATCCTCGCCCAGCTTGTGATCACGGTGGTGATGGTTCTCGCGGCCGCTTCCCTTGCCGGTCCGGGTGATGGTCTCGCCGCCGGCATCGATCGCACCGCCGTGGGGCTCGCTCTCCTCTTTCTCGGCACTCTCGGCTTGCCGATGACCTTCCGCCTCATCCCGCATGTGGTCGAGGCGAGCGTCGCTGCTGGCACCGGCGCGGCGGTGGCGAATCGGGTCCGCCACACCGGCGGGCAGGCGCTGTCTGCCATCCCGCATCCCGCCACCCAGGCTGCGGGTGCAGCGATGACCGGGCGCCTGCCTGTCCCGAGTGGATCGGCTCGACCGAGCGGGTCATCGGCATCGCCGCCGCCGCCGTCCCCACCTCCGCAATCGGCGGAGCGGCGCCAAACCACTCCTAGTCCGGCAGGTGCGCCCCGATGACCGTCGACACCGAAGCCGCGCCTCAACCGGGCACCTACAGCGTCAACAGCGGCGGGACGGGTGGGGTCTGGCTCGGTCTCGGAATGGCCCGAGTCGCGCTGCTCGGCATCGGTCTGTTGGCCGCGATCCTCATGATGACGGCCGGCAGCCCACCGTGGCTGGCGCTCATACCGATCCTCATGGCGTTATTGATCGCGGCAGCGCGAGTCGGCGGCCGCCCGGCTCTGGACTGGGTTGCACCACTGATCGGCCACCGGCGCGACGCACTTTCAGGAGCGACCAGATGGCGCGCCGTGCTGCCCGCGATGCCACCTCCCGGATCGGCGGAGAGCGTCCGCCTTTCGCTGCCCGCGGAGTTCGGTCGCCCCCGAGTCATGACCTGCCCTGACGACCCGTCGATCGGAATGATCATCGACGCCACCACCAAGACGGTGACCGTGAGCTTCGAGGTGTGCGGGGTCGATCGTTTCCCGCTTCTGGACTTCGCCGAACGTGATGCCCTGATCGCCGGCTGGGGTGACGCGCTGTCCGTCCTCGCAGACACCGACGAGTCGCTGAGCCGCCTCCAACTGATCGAACGCACCCTCCCGCTCGCCGCAGATCCCTACCCACCCGAGCCGGACCTCGACGACGCCCTTGACTGGCAGTTCGACGTCGTCGCCTTTGCGACCGCTCACGAGACACGGCTCGCCGCGCAATGGGCCTTCGGCAAGGTCGATTCCGCTGCCCTGTCGCTGATCGCGGCACGCTGCCAGCTGGTCTGCCGGACGTTGGTGTCGGCCCGGCTCGTCGCCCGCCCGCTGTCGACCAGCGAGGTCATCACCGAAGTGTCGAGCATGCTGACCGGTCAACCGGCAGGAGCGAGTTTCGCGGAGAAGCCTGGTCCGCTCAGCCGGCGCAGCGAATGGACTCACGTGGTCCTCGACGATCGCGTTCACCGCTCGTTCGCGATCAGCGGCTGGCCATCGGCGCCCGTCGGTGCCGCTTGGATGTCGCCGCTTCTCCTCGCCGCTCCTGACGCTGTCGCCCGCACCGTGTCGCTGCACCTTGAACGCGTCGTTCCCGCTGCGGCCGCCCGCGTCGCCCGCAGCCGTCGCGCGAAGGCCACTCTCGACCAGGCCGACCGAGCCAGATTCGGGATGACCAGCTCGGCCGCCCTCGACAACGCCCAAGCCAGTGGGATTGCGATGGACGCGGAACTTGCCGCCGGCTATCGCACTCACCGTCTCGCGGGGATCGTCACCCTCAGCGGAGAGACGATCGCAGACCTTGACGGCGCCGGGCGGGTCCTGCGGCAAGCCGCCGCGGTATGCCGAATCGAGTTACGCCCGCTGCACGGGCAACACGCGTCGGCGCTGGCCGCCACCGCCCCGCTGTGCCGGCTTCGTCCTCGGGGGCAAGCGTGACCGGCGCGACCCGGGAGGACCGGTTCGCCGCCATCCATACGCAGCTTCTCGATCACGTCGCGAGGCTGGCATCCACGCAGCAGTGGCGCGAGATGCTGACGGTCGCGTCCCGGTTCCACACCTACAGCCCCAACAACGTCCTGCTGATCGCGGCGCAACGACCCGACGCCACCCGAGTCGCCGGCTACCGGGCGTGGAGCCAACTCGGCCGGCAGGTCCGCAAGGGCGAACAGGGCATCGCCATCCTTGCTCCGATGCTCCGCCGAAGCGAGTCCACCCGTCCGGACACTGAGCCGGCGCGACCCGAGCCCAACCCGGATTCACCGGCTCCACGCGTGCTCCGGGGGTTTCGCGTCACCCATGTCTTCGACGTCAGCCAGACCGACGGCCCGGACCTGCCGGACATCCGACCGGAGCTACTGTCCGGCGCGTCGCCGCTCGGTCTGTGGTCCGACCTCTACGACCAGGTAGAAGCCGCCGGATACACGATCGACTATGCCGATCTGGGCGAGGCGAACGGCCGAACCGACTTCACCGCGAAAGCGGTCGAGCTACACACGGCGCGATCCGGTGCGCAGCTCACGAAAACCCTCGCGCACGAACTCGCCCACATCGACCTCCACGCGCCGGACGTCCGGCCGGAGGGCCTGACCCGCGATCGGGCTGAGGTCGAGGCGGAGTCCGTCGCCTACATCGTGACCGCCGCACACGGACTGGACTCGGAGGACTACAGCGTCCCGTACGTCGCCGGATGGGCAGGCGGAAACACCGAGCTGCTCGCGCAGACCGCGACGCGCGTGCTGTCCTGCGCCCGCACGATCCTGCGCAGCGCCCCACCATCAACGCTGGCCGCGACCAGCAACCCCTTGGGCGCGGAGCGCGCGCGTGCCATCGAGGTCGACCGAACGGCACCCGAGCCGGCCACCCCGACCCGGGCGGTCGGACTATGAGCGGAATCCTGCGGCTGCCCGCCGTCACGGTCACCACCCGACATTCATCCGTCGCCTACCCCTGGCAGCACTGTCAGACACTGCCCCGCCGCGGGGCCCCGATCGGGGTGAACACCCTTGCCGGGGGGCAGCTCCTGCGTTACGACCCCTGGGTCTGCTACGCCGCGAACGTCGTCACGAGCCCAAACATGATCGTCATCGGTCAGCTCGGCCGCGGAAAGAGTGCGCTAGTCAAGACCTACCTGCACCGCCAACTCCAACGCGGCCGGCAGGCGTTCGTGCTTGATCCGAAAGGGGAATACGCACCCCTCGCAGCCGCCAACGGTCTCGCTCGCATCGCCCTGCGTCCCGGGGGACACGAACGTCTGAACCCTCTCGATCCACCGGCCGCCGCGATCAGCCGCGAGCAGATCGTGACCTCCCGGGCGTCGGTGGTCGCGGCGCTCGCCGGAAGCGGACTCGGCCGCGAGCTCACCGGCGAAGAGCACGTCGCCATCACCGCCACACTCCGCCAGCTCCGCGACCACGACGCCACGCTCGGTGACCTCACCGGCGCACTGCTGAACCCGGACGAGCAGATCGCCAGAGAGCTGTCGACCACCGTTCCCGCGCTGACGGCGGCACTGCGTCCTGTCGCGCTCGAGCTTCACCGTCTGCTCTCCGGCGACCTCGCCGGCATGATCAACGGGCCGACGACCGCCCACCTCGACCCGCAAGCAGCGGGTGTCGTCATCGACCTATCGAGGGTGGCCAACACCGCCGCGCAGGCACCGGTCATGGTCTGTGCCGGAGCCTGGCTCGCCGCGACGATCAACGCCGACACCGACCGCCGGCGGCTGCTCCTCGTCGATGAAGCGTGGGCCCTGCTGGCACGCGCCGCTACAACGACCTGGCTGCAGCAGACCAGCAAACTCGCCCGAGCACGCGGTGTGCAGCTGATCACCGTCGTCCATCGTCTCTCGGACCTCGCTGCGCAGACCGACGCCGGAACCGCAGCACGCGCCCAAGCCGAAGGCCTCCTCGCCGATGCCGAGACCCGTGTCATCTACGCGCAGGCACCCGCCGAACAACGCCTGACCGGCAACCTGCTCGGCCTCACCGCCACCGAAACCGAGATGGTCTGCTCCCTGGCGCCCTACCGCGGCCTGTGGAAGGTCGGTGAACAGACCGCCCTCGTCGACCACCTCCTCACCACCGACGAGCGGCCCCTCGTCGACACCGACGCCCGGATGCGGGCATGAGCGGCAAGACGCTCGCCATCACCGCCCTCGGCGCCCTGACCGTCGCGGTCATCGGCATCGCCGCGCGTCCGCTGACCGCCACCACGCATCACAGCGCCGTGGCCGCGCCGACCTCCGAAGCGTACGAGCCGGCCGCCGTCAACACGATCGCGATCACGGCGGCACGCACCGACCTGCGATGCGCACCCACTCGATCGACCCAACTCCCACCACGAGCCTGCGGAGCGCTGCGCATCACCCGTCACCAGACCCGCTGCACGACGAGCAGCAGATGCAGCGTCGACCTGATCGGCAACGTCGAGACGAGGGGCCTCAAGGTCCCCGTCGCGTTGACCGTCACCGTCGCCCGCACCGACTCGACCTGGCAGGTCATCGAGGTCGCGTCATGACCAGCATCCTCGCCAAGGCCGCTGGCGTCCTGGCAGCCGGCACCTTCGGTGCCGCCGGAATCGTCGTGGCCGGTCTGCAAGCCATCGCCGCCCCGACCATCACGCCGACCGGAACGGCGACAAACCAGATCCCCGCCGACTACCTCACCCTCTACCAGGCGGCGGCGCTGCGATGCCCGATGCCCTGGACCATCCTCGCCGCGGTCGGCCAAGTCGAATCCGACCAAGGACGCGACCCCGGTCCCTCGACCACCGGCGCGATCGGTCCCATGCAGTTCGAACCCGCCACCTGGGCACGCTGGGGAGTCGACGGAGACGGCGACGGCAAGAAGAACCCTCGCGACCCCGCCGATGCGATACCCGCTGCGGCCGACTACCTGTGCTCGCTCGGGGTGGCGAAGAACCCCCACGACGCGCTCGTCGCCTACAACTGCGGCAACCTCAGCGCCGCCTGCCAGACCGCCTCCGCCGGCTACGCAGCCACCGTGCTCGCCATCGCCGCCACCTACGGCAGCACCACCGGCACGTCACCCGTCGCTCAACAGGCCGTCCAGGTCGCCCTCGCCCAGCTCGGCACACCGTATGTATGGGGAGGGGAGTCGAGGGCGGGCTTCGACTGCTCCGGACTGGTCCAGTTCTCCTACGCCAAAGCCGGCGTCACCCTGCCCCGCACCGCTCAACAGCAGTTCGACGCGACCCCGCACCTGCCGGCCGGTGCCGAGCCTCAAGCCGGCGACCTGGTCTTCTTCGGTGCCGGCCCGAAAGCGGTCGACCACGTCGGCATCGCGCTAGGCGACGGGCGAATGGTCGACGCACCACACACCGGCGCCGACGTGCGTCTGGACGAGATCCCCGTCACGGTCGGCGCCGCCTACGGCGAACTGACCTACCTCGGCGCCACCCGGCCCACCGGATGAACAGCAACAGCCGAGAATCACTGCTTGCCGACGCCCATCCCGTCGAGGTTGTGATCGTCGCCGGTCTCACCGTCGCCGCCATTGTCGCCGGCGCCGGATGGCTGGTCGCCGAAACCGCGGCGATCATCTCCGGACACCACCTCGACCTGACACTCGCAGACGCGATCCACGCCGTGAGCAGATGGCATCGGTATGTCCACGACCCGCGACGCGCGTTCCCGTCACCGGCGCGAAAGCAACTGCCCGGCCCGATGGTCATGTACGTCGCGGTTGGCCTCGTCGTCACGGCATTCGGCGTTGTCGCTGCTCTCGCCGCACGGCTGATCGATCGGACAGCTCGCGGTCGACGTGGCGGCTACGCCACCGCTGGAGAGATCAAACGCGCCCTGTCTCCCCGCGCCGCACGAAGCCGAGGGTACGCAACCTCCCGCGGACACGAAGGACGCGCCACCGTCGCGCTCGGCACCGACGTTCACAGTCGACAACGGCTCTTCGGCGCCGCCGAGGACTCCTACCTCTACCTCGGCCCACCGCGCTCCGGGAAAGGCGTCCACCTGATCATCCCGCAGACCATCGACGCACCCGGTGCCGCGCTCGTCACCGCCACCCGCCCCGACACCCTGAGGCACACCCTGCACCTGCGGCAGAGTCATGGCCCGGTCGCCGTGTTCGACCCGCAGCACCTCGCCGGACCTGTTCCACGCCTGCGGTGGGCACCACACGCCGGCTGCGTCGATCCACTGGTAGCGATCGCGCGAGCGCGTGCGCTCGCCGCCGGCGCTCAACTGTCCCCAGCGAGCGTCACCGACGCGGCGTTCTGGCAGGGCATGACCGAGGCCGTGCTGCGCTGCTACCTGCACGCCGCAGCACTCGACGGCCGCAGCATGCGCGACGTCCTCACCTGGACCGCGCGACCGGCCGACCCGACACCGGTCAGGATCCTGCGCACGCATCCGTCTGCTGCGCCGGGCTGGGTGGAGGAGCTCGTCGCTCAGGCAGCCGCCGATCCGCGACAACGCGACTCGGTATGGGCAGGTGTCCGCCGAGCGGTCGACTCCCTCGCCGACCCGCGCGTCCTTGACGCCTGCTCCCCTCCCGAAGGTGAAGCTCTCGACCTCGCTGACTTCCTCGCCGAGCGCGGAACGCTCTACCTG
>DASZVL010000042.1:0-8233 GCA_035547035.1 Mycobacteriales bacterium
TTCAACACCCAGCGCCCCCACGAGGCCATCGACGATCTGACCCCGCTACAAGCCGAACAAGCCCACTACGCTGCGCGAAACCGGCTCGCCGAGACCGGCTGACTCACGAAACGAAGCCTCCAGAATCACCGGGGCGGTTCAAACCGCGCGCAACGCCGCGCCGCGAAAATCCGCGCCCACGGCCACTGCGAAGCACCCCTATGCCAAACCCGCATCCAACGCTGCGACCTCCACCACGAACACCCCTGGACAACCGGCGGACCCACCAACCTCGACAACGGCATCTACCTCTGCACCTACCACCACTGGCTCACCCACCACACCAACTGGCACTTCACCAGAACCAGACACGGGACAGTAGAAGCCCGAAGAACCTGGGGCTAGCCCCCAACGCAACCGGCGATCGCTCGAGTTCAACGCCGTCGATCCGTTGCGACGGCACCTCTGCCTGCTCATCATTGATGCCGTGACCAGGAGCACGATCGCGGCCGTTACCGTGCTCGCGATCGCTGGGTGCCGTGGAGGGAGTACGACCCAACCAGGCACGTATCCCGGGGCTGCCTTGGCGCTTCCGACCCCGTGCTCGAAGTTGTTTGAGTTGTCACTTGCAGTTGGCGGCGGGGGGCAACCGACTCCGCTGTCGGCCGCTCAGTGGTTTGCCGTGCACGGCCACGTCGCGCCTCTACCTCGCAATGGCTGGCACATCGTCCGCGTATCCGGGCCGTCGGCTGTCGCCGCATCAGGTCGTAGCGCGGTGCACCTGCGGGAGGGTTCGGACGGGACGTGGCAGGTCGACAGCGGTCACAACTGCGGCTGACTCCCTCAAGAGGTGCGGATCAACGCGCGACAGTGATCGTTTAGCCCGCCTTCAAGTCGTGGTAGGCCGGGTTGGCGTCGATGAAGTCGGCGACGTACCAACAGGTCGCAACGACGCGTCGTCCCGAGGCGCGTACGTCGTCCAGCGACTGCCGCACCAGCTCCGCGCCGAGACCGCGCCCGCGAAGCTTCGGCGTGACCACGGTGTGCGGAAACAGCACGTGATCCGCGCTTTCGACGTAATCGGCGAACGCAACGACCTCGCTGTCATCGACGAGTTCGTATCGCGATCGTTCGTAGTTGCGACGGAAGTCCACGTGCGAAGTCTTCCCGTTGATCGGTAGGACGATGTGCCCGCTCGCCGGGCTGTCAGGCCCCGTCAGGCTGTCAGCATTCGCTTGAGCAGCTTGCCGTTGGGCAGGCGGGGGAGCGACTCGACGAAGCGGACCTCACGCGGGCACTTGAAGTGCGACAGCCGGTCGCGGCAGTACTCGATCAGCTCCTCGGCGAGCTGCGGGGTGCCGACCTCGCCGTCGCGAAGCTGCACGAAGGCGGTGACCTGCTCGCCCATCACCTCGTCGGGCGTCCCGATGACAGCAACATCCTCCACGGCGTAGTGCACGACCAGCACGTCCTCGGCTTCACGCGGATAGATGTTGACGCCACCGGAGATGATCATGTTGGAGACGCGATCGGTCAGGTAGAGGTAACCCTCGTCATCGAGTCGCCCGATGTCGCCGATCGAGTTCCAGCCCTTGTCGTTGAACGCGCGCGCGGTCTTCTCGGGGTCGCCGTGGTAGTCGAAGCGATGGATCGCCTCGAACCAGATCTCGCCCTCCTCGCCGACGCCGAGCTCGTTGCCGTCCTCGTCGACGATGTGTACGGCGCCGAGCAGCGACTTCCCCACCGAGCCGGGGTGGTCGAGCCACTCCTGGGGGCCGATGGCGCAGAAGCCTGTGCCCTCGCTCGCCGCGTAGTACTCGTAGACGACCAGTCCGAGCCAGTCGATCGCAGCGCGCTTCACCTCGGGCGGGCACGGCGCGGCAGCGTGCACGACCATCTGCAGGCTCGACAGGTCATACCGGTTGCGCGTCGCTTCGGCGAGCTTGAGCAGGCGGACGAGATAGGTCGGCACCACCTGGGTGTGGGTGACCCTGTACTCCTCGATCAGCCGCAGCCACTCGAGCGGGTCGAAGCGATCCATCACGATGACGGTGCCGCCGATCCGCTGCACCGTCGTGCTCCAGCCGGCGGGAGCGGCGTGGTACAGCGGGGCCGGCGAGAGGTACGTCGACTCCGGCGTGAAGCCGTACAGCCCGCTGATCAGCCCGACCAGGGGGTTCATCTGGCCGAGCTCGATCTGCGGAAGGGCAGGCTTGATGCCCTTCGGCTGCCCGGTCGTGCCGGAGGAGTAGAACATCCAGCTGCCTTCGACGTCGTCGGGCGACGCGGCCGACGGCATTCCGGCCGTTGCCTTCTCCAGAGACTCGAACCCGGGCAGCTCGCCCCGCACCGAGAACCGCAGCCCGATGTTGTCGGCGGCCTCACCGAGCGACGCGACGGTGTCGGCGAGCGCCGCGGAGACGATCAGCGCCTTCGCCTCGCAGTCCGCGACGATGTAGGCGGCTTCCTTTGCGCTGAGGTGCCAGTTCACCGGCACGAGGTAGAGGCCGCAGCGCTGTACCCCCCAGACGATCTCGTACCACTCGACGTCGTTCTGCATCACCACCGCGACGACGTCGCCGCGCTGCAGTCCGCGATCGCGCAGCATCGCGGCGATCCGGTTGGAACTGGCCTCGAGCTCGGCGTACGTCCGCGACTCCCCAGTCGCCGGAGTGACGACCGCGAGCCGCTCCGGCGCGGTAGCCGCGTGAGCGGACGGGTGGAACTGGCCGCTCACCGGCTCAGCGCCCTTGCCATACCGGAGCGCGCTTCTCGGCGAACGCCTTCGGGCCTTCCTTGGCGTCCTCGGTCGCGAACACCTCCTGCGAGATCTGCGACTCGAGCTTGTAGGCAGCGCGCATGTCGGTCTTGAGCCCCTCGATGACGCTTCGCTTCGTGGCCTGTACGGCGAGCGGCGCGTTCTTGGTGATCCGGGCTGCCATCCGGAACGCGGCGTCGAGCAGGTCGTCCTCGTCGACGATCTCGTTGATCAGACCCATCTCGTGCGCGCGCTTCGCGTCGATCCGGTCGGCGCACAGCAGGAACTCCTGCGCGAGCGCGAACGGCAGCTGGCGCGGCAACCGGACCGTCGAGCCGCCCCCGGCGAACAGGCCGCGGGCAGGTTCGAGCACGCCGAAGGTCGCGTTGCTCGTCGCGATCCGGATGTCGACGCCGAGCAGCATCTCCATGCCCCCCGCGACGCACGGCCCGTTGATCGCCGCGATGATCGGCTTGTAGATCTTGCTGCCGCGCAGCACCGCGTCGGTGCCGTCGGACAACGAGTACTCGCCGACCTTGTCGGTCTCACCTGCCTGGATCTGCTTGGCGAGCTTGGTGATCTCGGGGATGTAGGTCTTGAGGTCCGCGCCGGACATGAAGTTGCGCCCGACGCCGGTGATGATCGCGACCCATGCCTTCTCGTCCTCGCCGAACCGCTTCCAGGCTTGCGACAGTGCATGGAAATGCTCGAGGTCGCAGGCGTTCTTCGCCTCGGGCCGGTCGATCGTGATCAGCACGACGTTGTCCGCGCCCTCGCGCGCACCGACCTCGTAGTGAATCGCCACTGTTGTCTCTCCTACTCGACCGGAAGCTGCACGGAGACGCTGCCCTTGGCCTGGACGTCGTCGTCCTGGTTGACGATGCGTACGTCGACGTCCGCGACGTGAACCCGGCGGCGCTCCTCGCGCACGCCGGTGACGGTGCCGGTGATGAAGCTCGCGTCGCCGGTCAGCGCGGGGGAGCGGTACTTCACGTCGGCATGCGTGATGTGGCCCCACTCCCCGGCCCACGCGGCGACGTAGTCGAGCACCCACGCGCCCATCGAGGCGCCGTACCCGTAGCCGCGGGACATGCCGATCTTCTTGGCCCAATGTGGCTGTAGGTGTCCACGCGACGGCCCGTAATAGGCACCGTCGGTGCGTTCGGGATCGGTGCGCTCGAGGTTGCGGTCGCCTTCGTTGCCGGCAAAGTCCTTGGTGTAGCCGAGGTCGACGCCCTTCACCGACGTCGGGCCCTTGCGCATGTTGCCCCACGTCGTCATCGGGTAAGCGCGCCACTCGGTGGTGAAGCTCGCGAGGCTGTGCGGGCCGAGCACGTTGCGCGGCAGCACGTCGCCGGCGTTGACGCTGCCGAGCAGGCGCTTGCCGTGGCCGAGCTTCTGAACCGCGTCGATGAACTCCGCCTTGATGACGTCCAGCGCCTCCAGCCGCTCGTCCGTCCACTCGGGTTCTGCGTCGGCCGATTCGGACTCGGAGCCGTAGAGGTCCTTCTCCTTTGCTTTTCGCACCTTGTAGCGGATCGCGGTCGACCGTTGCAGTGCGACGCGGCCACCCTTGTCCGTGATGTAGACGGTGTCGCCACGCTGGAAGCACGTCGCACCGGCGAAGGACGTCTCGGACACCTTGTAGTCGTAGGGCATTCGATGGCAGAGCACCTTGTCGCCCGGCTCGAGCCGCGCTTCGAAGAACCACCACTCGTCGCCGCCGAAGACGAGGTGCGAGTCGGGGATGCGCCCGACCTGCGCCGGCGCGCAACCGTGGCTGGTGTCGGTTGCGACGGTGAACGACTGCGGGGCGATGATCCGGCCGAAGCGGCTTTCGGCGGCGTACTGCTCGTCGTAGTGCAGCGGGTTCGGGTAGTGCATCGCCTGCACCCAGCGACGGATGTCGTTGGTGACGATCGGCTCCCGGAGCTCGCCGGGCATCATCGGGACGCCCATGTGCCGGGCGAGGTCCGATACGTCGAGCTCGGAGGTTGCTTCCTCGGTCATCCCTGCTCCGTCCCCACCTTGTCGCGCGCATCCAGCAACGCGCGCAGCTCGTCGTCGCGGACCTTCGTCCGGCTGGAAGTCAGCGGGATCTCGCCCGCCGCAAAGAACTCCACCCGCTTCGGCACCTTGTACGCCGCGAGACGCTCGCGCAGGAAGCCTTGCACGTCGGCCGCGGTCTCGGTGGCGCCATCGCGCAGCTCGACGCACAGCACCGCGATGTGGCCAAGCCGCTCGTCAGGCACGCCGAGCACCCGGGCGAGCCGCACCGGCGGGTAGGCCCGCAGCGCCACCTCGATCTCCGCCGGTGATACCAGCGCGCCTGCGGTCTTGATGACCTCGTCGCGCCGCCCGCTCCAGTGCACGCCGCCATCCGCGTCTACGTGGCCGACGTCGCCGGTGTGGAACCAGCCCTGGTCGTCGAAGCAGTCCTCGATCGCCTTGCCGAGGTAGTGCTGCATCAGGGTCGGGCCCTTGATGAGGAGCTCGCCCTCCTCGCCCGCCGCCACTGCTTCGCCGGTGCCGGGGTCGACCACCTTCAGCTGGTTGCCCGGCAGCAGCCTGCCGAGGCTCGCTTTCATCTCTTCGCGCGAGCTCGACGACGGGTACGCCGAGATGAAGGCGCAGGTCTCCGACATCCCCCAGCCGACGGGCATCTGCCAGCCCGGGTCACCGGTCACGGTCGGGTGCTTCGCGAACACCGACTTGCCGAACACGCAGCGCAGACTCGAAAGGTCCGTCGTCTCCCACGACGGGTGCTCGGCGAGTGCGCGGGCCTGGTGCGGCAGCGTGTACGGCTCGGTCACCCGCTCGCGCTCCATGAGGGCGAGCGCCGTACCGGGCTCGAACCCCTCTTGCATCACCCAGCACCCACCGGCGGCGAACGTGGCGCCCATGGCGGTGTTCATGCCGGCGGTCCAGAACATCGGCAGCGCGGTCCACATGCGAGTCTGCTCGTCGCGGCCGAACAGCTCCGACTGCACCCAGAACTGCAGCGTCGGTGCTTGATGGTGGTGGACCACGCCCTTGGGGGCGGCCGTGGTGCCCGAGCTGAACATGACCAGCGCGGTGTCGATGGGGAGCGTAGCCGCGACGATCTCGTCGATCGCCGAGTCGGCCACCTCGTCGCCACGGGCGAGAAAGGCCTCCCACGAGTCGATGTCGGGGTCGCGGGTCGCGTGCTCGTGTTCCGCGCCCACGACAGCAACCTCACGCAGGCGGGTGGTCGCCTCGGAGGACTCCTCGTGGAGTGCGCTGAAGTCGGCGGCGAAGTCGCGCGAGCCCATCGAGGACTGGAGCAGCACGACCACCGGGTCGGCGGCGTCCAGCAGCGCCGACAGCTCGTGCTTGGTCGCGAACGTCGACAGCGGGACGACCACCGCGCCGGCGAGCGCGGCACCGAAGTACGCCGCGACCGCCTCAGGTCGGTTCGCCATGATCGTGGCCACGTGCTCGCCACGCTCGACCCCTACGGCGATCAGAGCTCTCGCCACCCGGCGGGCGTGGAGCTCGAGGTCGCCGTACGTCCAGCGCCGGGTCTTGTTCTGGACCAGCGGGTCATCGAAGACCAGCGCCTCGTTGCCCGCGTAACGGCGGCACACCTCGAGCAGGAACCCGCCCATCGTGAGCGGCCGCCCCGCGGCGATGTAGGCGGCCGGATCGAACGGCGGCCCGGCGGCACTAGCTGGCGCGGTCACCGCG
Organism: Mycobacteriales bacterium; assembly: GCA_035547035.1. GTDB lineage: Bacteria > Actinomycetota > Actinomycetes > JAFAQI01 > JAFAQI01 > DASZTV01. The sequence goes on from DASZVL010000042.1 coordinate 6,446, forward strand.
ACGCTCACCGCCTAGCTGGGACCGCACGCCGCCACCCTTTCTGAGACTGCCTCGCTGTGAAAGACTTCCACACGTCGGAGAGCACGATTCTCCGATAGCGCCGTGAAGGTTCTCCACCCCGGTCTGCCGCCGGGTGCTCGAGGAGGCTCGTTTTGACGATCGAGGCAACGCCAGCGGTCGACGCGGTCACCGCGACCGTCATCCGGTCGGCCATGGAGACCATCTGCTTCGAGATGGCGACCTACGTCTCCCGGACCGCCACGACCCCGATCCTCAACCAGTCGAACGAGCGCAACGCGACGATCCTCGACGCCCACGGCCGGCTTGCCGCGCTGTCGGTGGGCATCCCGCAGTTCATGCTGTCCTCGACGCTGCCGGTGCGGTTCGCGAGTGAGTTCTTCGCCGGCGAGCTGTACCCCGGCGACGTGCTGATCGCGAACGACCCGTACCACGGCGGCGGCCACCTCCCGGACGTCAACGTCTTCGCGCCCGTCTTCGACCCGGACGGCAACCTGATGCTGTTCGCGTCGATCCAGTGCCACCACGGCGACACCGGTGGTGCGATGGCGGGCGGCTACAACGTCTTCGCCAAGGACATCTGGAGCGAGGGCGTCCGCTACCCGGCGGTGAAGCTGGTCGAGCGCGGCGTCGAGCGCCGCGACGTCGTCCTGATGATGCGGTCGAACAGCCGCCTCCCCGGCTTCATCGGCGACCTTCGCTCGCAGGTGGGCGCAGCCCAGCTCGGCGCTCGCCGGCTCACCGAGATCATCGAGGAGTACGGCGCGGCGGCACTTCAAGGGACGGTCGACTGGACGATCGCGGATGCGACGCGGCGTTTCTCCGAGGAGATCGCGACCTGGCCGGACGGCACGTACGTCGCGGACGTGTTCTGCGACCACGACCCGGCCGGCAACACCGACATCCATGTGCACTGCGAGATCACGGTCACCGGCGACCGGCTGATCATCGACTTCGACGGGTCGGACACGCGGCCGCACATCCAGGCGTGGTCGACGTTCGGGAACACGCGCGGCAACGTCATCGCGCAGCTCGCCAGCCTGGTCGACCCATCGATCCCGAAGAACGAGGGCTTCTTCAACTGCATCGACCTGCGGGTGCCGGACGGCTGCTGCCTGAATCCCGCTGAGGGCAAGCCGGTCTCGAGCGGCACTCACCACCCGGGCGTCGAGGTCGGCGACGCGATAGCGATCGCGATGAGCCAGATCCTGCCCGACCGCTGCTGCCCCCAGAGCTACAAGTTCGGCAGCCCGCGCCAGATGTGGGGCGATGTGGACCCGCGTCACGGACGATCGTTCTTCGACCACGGTGGCGAGGTCAGCGCCGGCTGGGTGAGCGCGGTGAAGGGCACCGACGGCTGGGGCGCGCTCGCGGCGTCCATGGGCAACCTGATCAAGGCGAGCGCGGAGATCAACGAACAGCTGTTCCCGCACATCCTGCGCGGTCGCAACTTCATCACAGACTCCGGTGGCCCGGGGCAGTGGCGGGGTGGCTGCGGAAGCCACTTCATCAAAGAGGTCCGCACGCCCACCCAGATCAACCAGTACGTGGTGAACCAACGTCACACGCACCCGGGGATCGCCGGTGGTCACGACGGGTCACCGGACATCTGCTTCGTCGGTGACACCAAGGTCGAGACCGCGGTGTCCGGCGTACTGCTCGACACCGGTGACCGGCTCGACTACAAGTTCGGCGGTGGCGGTGGCTGGGGTGATCCGCTGCTGCGTGATCCGCAGGCGGTGCTCGACGACGTCTGGGACGAGTACGTGT
>DASZVL010000043.1:0-26532 GCA_035547035.1 Mycobacteriales bacterium
GCTCGCGCCGGCACGCCGGCCGAAGGCGACCGCGGAGCCCGCGCCCGAGGCCGACCCACAGGACACCTCGCGAGAAGCGGACGCGGCCGACGCCGACGACGACGCCGATGGCGTGGACGGCGCGGATGGCGCACCGCGCTCGTCCAGCCGCCGTCGCCGGGGCCGACGTGGCCGCGGCGGTCGTGGCACCGGCGGCGGAGCCGCCGGTGAGGAGTCGGCCGATGCGGACGACGCCGAGGCGACCGCCGCGGAGGCGGATGGCGCGGACGAGGAGTCGGGGTCCGACGAGGACGGCACCGGCGCGGGCACGCGCCGTCGGCGTCGCCGACGGCGTAGTAGCGGCGGCGAGGGCGGCGAGGACGGTACGTCGCCCGACGACCCGCCGAACACGGTTGTCCACGTTCGTCCGCCGCGGTCCGGCTCCGACGACAGCTCCCGCTCAGACGCGGTCCGCGGCGTCAAGGGTTCAACCCGGATCGAGGCCAAGCGCCAGCGCCGCCGCGACGGTCGCGAGACCCAGCGCCGACGCCCGTCGATCATCACCGAGGCCGAGTTCCTCGCCCGGCGTGAGGCCGTCGACCGCGTCATGGTGGTCAAGCAGGGCGACGACCGGACGCAGATCGCGGTGCTCGAGGACGGCGTACTCGTCGAGCACTACGTCACGCGCAAGCACGCCGCGTCGATGGTCGGCAACGTCTACCTCGGCAAGGTGCAGAACGTCCTGCCGAGCATGGAGGCGGCGTTCGTCGACATCGGTCGCGGCCGCAACGCCGTGCTGTACGCCGGTGAGGTCAACTACGACGCGAGTGCACTCGAAGGTGGCGCGCCGCGGATCGAGCAGGCGCTCAAGAGCGGTCAGTCCGTCCTGGTGCAGGTGACCAAGGACCCGATCGGGCACAAGGGCGCGAGGCTCACGAGCCAGGTCAGCCTGCCGGGCCGGTTCATGGTCTACGTGCCCGACGGCAAGCTGTCCGGGATCAGCCGCAAGCTGCCCGACACCGAGCGCAACCGGCTCAAGTCGATCCTCAAGCGCCTCACCCCCGAGGACGCGGGCGTCATCATCCGCACCGCGGCCGAGGGTGCGTCCGAGGAAGCGCTCGAGCGCGACCTCAACCGGCTGAAGGCGCAGTGGGAGGACATCGACAAGAAGTCCGAGACCGCGAGCGCGCCGAGCCTGATCTACTCCGAGCCGGACCTCGTCATCCGGGTCGTGCGCGACATCTTCAACGAGGACTTCAACGGTCTCGTCGTCCAGGGCGCCGACGAGTGGGACACGATCGACAACTACGTGCGATGGGTCGCGCCGGATCTCGCCGAGCGCACTCGCCGGTGGACCGAGGACGAAGACGTGTTCGCGGCGTACCGGGTGGACGAGCAGCTCGCGAAGGCGCTCGACCGCAAGGTGTGGCTGCCCAGTGGTGGCTACCTGGTGATCGACCGCACCGAGGCGATGGTCGTCGTCGACGTCAACACCGGAAAGTTCACCGGCAAGGGCGGCAACCTCGAGGAGACCGTCACCAAGAACAACATCGAGGCGGCCGAGGAGATCGTCCGACAGCTTCGGCTGCGCGACCTCGGCGGCATCATCGTCATCGACTTCATCGACATGGTGCTCGAGAGCAATCGCGACCTGGTGCTCCGCCGGCTCGTCGAGTGCCTCGGCCGTGACCGGACCCGTCACCAGGTGGCCGAGGTGACCTCGCTGGGCCTGGTGCAGATGACCCGCAAGCGGGTCGGCGAGGGTCTGCTCGAGTCCTTCAGCGAGACCTGCAAGGAGTGCGGCGGAAGCGGGGTGATCCTGACTCAGGACCCGGTCGCGCAGAAGCGGCCGCCGAAGCCGGCCAAGCCACCCAGGCGGCCCAAGGCCGAGGTGACGGAGTCCGAGTCCGTGTCTGCCGAGGTCGCCGAGGCGGGCGTGGAGCCGGTCGAGGTTTGATCCGGCGGGTGGTTCGTCCGTAGACTTGCCGGTCGGCGTGGTAGCGACGCGCCTCTCTGACTCAAATCCTGAGGAGCATGACGGTGTACGCGATCGTCCGCAGCGGCGGCCACCAGCACAAGGTTGCCGTCGGCGACACGCTCACGGTGGACCGGATCGCGAGCGCGCCCGGCGAGTCCGTGACGCTGCCCGCCGTCCTCCTCGTCGACGACGCCGGCGCCGTGACGGCTGACGCCGCCGCGCTCGCCCAGGCGTCCGTGACCGCTGAGGTCGTCGAGGCGACCAAGGGTCCCAAGATCACGATCCACCTCTTCAAGAACAAGTCCGGCTACCACCGGCGTCAGGGTCACCGCGCCCAGCTCACGACGCTTCGGGTCACCGGCATCGAGACCGGAAAGCAGGGCTGACGAGATGGCACACAAGAAGGGTGCGTCCTCCAGCCGCAACGGCCGGGACTCCAACGCTCAGCGGCTCGGTGTGAAGCGCTTCGGCGGCCAGGTGGTCAACGCCGGCGAGATCCTCGTCCGGCAGCGTGGCACGCACTTCCACCCCGGTGACAACGTCGGTCGCGGTGGCGACGACACGCTGTTCGCGCTCGCGGCGGGCGCCGTCGAGTTCGGCCACAAGCGCGGCCGCCGCGTCGTGAGCGTCACCACCGCCGCCGAGTAGCTGCGTAAGGCGGCCTGGTGGCCGCGACTTTTGTCGACCGCGCGGTTCTTCACGCGGCCGGCGGCAACGGCGGCAACGGCTGCGCCTCGATCCATCGCGAGAAGTTCAAGCCGCTCGGCGGTCCTGACGGCGGCGACGGGGGACGCGGCGGCGACGTCGTACTCGTCGTCGACCCTAGCGTGACCACGCTGCTCGACGTGCACCGGCATCCGCATCAGCGCGCCACGAGCGGCAAGCCGGGCCAAGGCTCGAACCGCTCCGGCGCTGAGGGCGCTGACCTGGTCGTCGCCGTGCCCGACGGCACCGTCGTGCGTGACAGCGCGACCGGTGAGTTCCTCGCCGACCTGGTCGGGTCCGGCACGAGGTTCGTCGTCGCGACGGGCGGGCGCGGTGGGCTCGGCAACGCCTCGCTCGCCTCCGCGCGGCGCAAGGCCCCCGGCTTCGCGCTGCTCGGTGAGCCCGGCGAGTCGATCGACGCTCTGCTCGAGCTGAAGACCGTCGCTGACGTCGCGCTGATCGGCTTCCCGAATGCCGGCAAGTCCTCGCTGATCGCGGCGATGTCCGCCGCCAAGCCGAAGATCGCCGACTACCCGTTCACCACGCTCGTGCCGAACCTCGGCGTGGTCGAGGCAGGTGACGTGACCTTCACGGTCGCCGACGTGCCGGGCCTCGTGCCGGGCGCGAGCAGCGGGCGCGGGCTGGGACTGGAGTTCCTTCGCCACGTCGAGCGGTGCTCCGTGCTGGTGCACGTCGTCGACTGCGCGACCATCGAGCCGGGTCGCGATCCGCTCACCGACCTGGAGACGATCGAAGCGGAGCTCGAGGCGTACGACGACCTGGTTGCCGGTGGGCTTGCCGGCCGGCCCCGGATCATCGCGCTCAACAAGATCGACGTCCCGGATGCGCGCGAGCTTGCCGAGATGGTGCGCAGCGAGGTCGGCGAGCGGCTCGGCGCCCCCGTCTTCGAGATCTCGGCGGCGAGTCGGACCGGGCTTCGCGAGCTCGGCTTCGCGATGGCCGAGCGGGTCTCCGAGTGGCGAGCCTCGCTGCCCACCGCCGAGCCGACCCGCATCGTGCTGCGACCGGCGGGAGTGCGTGACGACGGCTTCAGGGTCGAGGCGGTCGGCGAGCAGTCCTATCTCGTGACGGGTGACCGGCCGCGCCGTTGGGTCGACCAGACCGACTTCAGCAACGACGAGGCGGTCGGCTATCTCGCCGACCGGCTGGCACGGCTCGGGGTCGAGGACGCTCTTGCCGGGCTCGGCGCCAAGGCGGGGGCCGAGGTCACCATCGGCGAGGTCACCTTCGACTGGGTGCCGACCCTGGCGTTCGCGGAGTCCAGCCCGCACGGCCTACGCGGCACCGATGAGCGGCTCGAGGACCACTCGCGGCCGAGCGCCGATGACCGCAAGGCGTCGCGCAAGGCCCGGCGTACGGCGTACGACACGGACGTCGAAGGCCTGCCGGAGGACCCGTTCGCGGAGAACGCCCCCGATGATGACGACGAGGGTTCCTACGACTGGTCGGAGGGGGACGAGTGAGCCGCGATGTCGTTGCTTCGGCGAAGCGGCTTGTCGTGAAGGTGGGGTCGTCTTCGCTCGCCAGCTCGGCGGGTGGCCTGGATGTCGCGCGGGTTGACCGGGTAGCAGACGCAATCGCGGCGCGCGTCGCGGCGGGGTCGCAGGTCGTTCTCGTGTCCTCGGGGGCGATCGCCGCCGGCCTCCGTCCGCTCGGGCTGACGAAGCGTCCCAAGGACCTCGCGACCGCGCAGGCCGCCGCGAGTGTCGGGCAGGGCATGCTCGTCGCCCGCTACAGCGAGGCGTTCGGGCGGCACGGCCTGACGGTCGGGCAGGTCCTGCTCACCGCGGACGACGTCGTACGCCGGGCGCACTACCGCAACGCCGCGCGCACCTTCGAGCGACTGCTCGGCCTGGGCGTCGTACCGGTCGTGAACGAGAACGACACTGTCGCCACCGAGGAGATCCGGTTCGGCGACAACGACCGGCTCGCTGCGCTGGCGACCCATCTTGTGGGTGCAGACGCACTCGTGCTGCTGTCGGACGTCGACGGCGTGTACGACACGGATCCGAGTCACGGCCCGGCGACGCGTGTCTCGGATGTACGCGGCGAGGCCGACCTCGCGCACGTGCGGCTCGGCGCGGTCGGCAAGGCAGGCGTCGGGCTCGGCGGCATGGCGACGAAGGTCGCGGCGGCGCGGATCGCTGCGGGAGCGGGGGTGCCGACGCTGCTCGCGCACGCGGACGAGGTCGCGTCGGCGCTTTCCGGCGCTGACGTCGGGACCTGCTTTCATCCCACTGGCAAGCGAGCGCCGGCCCGGCTCCTCTGGCTTGCACACGCGACGACGGCGCGGGGCAGCGTTCGCCTCGACGACGGTGCAGTCGCGGCAGTGGTCGGCCGTCGCAGCTCGTTGCTGCCGGCAGGCATCACTGCGGTGGAGGGTGACTTCTCGGCGGGCGACCCGGTCGACATCGTCGACGCGGGCGGGCGCGTCGTCGCGCGCGGTCTTGTCGCCTACGACGCGGCCGAGCTCCCGCCGTTGCTGGGCCGCTCGACGAGGGATCTGGCTGCCGAGCTCGGCGCGACGTACAGCCGCGAAGTAGTGCACAGAGACGACCTCGCCCTCCTCTAACCCGCGGTGATCTTGACGTAGCGCGCCTAACCCGCGGTGATCTTGACGTAGTGCGCCGATCAGCTCGCTTGTTGGGCGCACTACGTCAAGATCACCGCGAAATTGGGGGCCTACGATTTGGGCATGGCTTCTGCTGACGAGGTTCTGGCCGTCGCGCGTACGGCGCGTGAAGCCGCTGCCTTGCTCGCCCCACTGCCGCGCGCGGTGAAGGATGCCGCGCTCCTGGCGATGGCCGATGCGCTCGAGGCCGCGACGGCCGATGTGCTCGCGGCCAACGCTGCGGACGTGGCACGCGACCCGGACAACCCGCTGGTGGACCGGCTGAAGCTCGACGAGTCACGCATCGCCGGCATGGCCGACGGCCTCCGCCAGGTCGCGACGCTTCCTGACCCCGTGGGCGAGGTCATCCGCGGGTCGACGCTTCCCAACGGCCTGACGTTGCGCCAGATCCGGGTCCCGATGGGCGTCGTCGGGATCATCTACGAGGCGCGGCCGAACGTGACGGTCGACGCCGCCGGGCTCTGTCTCAAGAGCGGCAACGCGGTGCTGCTTCGCGGCTCCTCCAGCGCACGGGAGAGCAACGGGGCGCTCGTCAAGATCCTTGCGGAGGCGGCAAGCAAGGCGGGGCTGCCTGACGGCTGCGTGCAGCTCGTTCCCGGTCACGACCACGAGTCGGCGAAGCACTTGATGCGGGCGCGGGGCCTGGTCGACGTGCTGATCCCGCGCGGCGGCGCCGGGCTGATCCGCAGCGTCGTCGAGGAGTCGACGGTGCCGGTGATCGAGACCGGCGTCGGCAACTGCCACGTCTACATCGACGCCGACGCCGACATCGAGATGGGCATCGAGATCATCCTCAACGCGAAGACGCAGCGCCCGAGCGTCTGCAACGCCGCGGAGACGATGCTCGTGCACGAATCGATCGCCGCGGACTTCCTGCCGAGCGCGTTGAAGGCACTGCGGGACGCGGGCGTGACGATTCACGGCGATGAGACGACGGCGTCGTACGCCGCGGGCGTCGTACCGGTGACTGACGAGGACTGGGCGGCGGAGTACCTGTCGCTCGACCTCGCAGTCGGTGTCGTGAAGTCGCTTCCGGAGGCGGTCGCGCACATCCGGCGCTGGGGGAGCGGGCACACCGAGGCGATCGTGACGCGGTCACTAGAGGCCTCGCAGTCATTCGTGTCCGGACTGGACTCCGCCGCGGTGATGATCAACGCCTCGACCCGGTTCACCGACGGTGAGCAGTTCGGATTCGGCGCGGAGATCGGGATCTCCAACCAGAAGCTGCATGCGCGCGGCCCGATGGCCCTGCCGGAGCTGACGAGTACGACGTGGGTCGTTACCGGAAACGGGCAGATCCGCACCTGACGCTGTCGGGCGTGGCGGAGAGGATCACGTGGGATGACGAACCTCCCCGATATTCCGCTCGAGGTGCCACTCGAGCCGTCGCCGCATCCGCATCGCCGGCCGGAGGTCGCGGCGCCCGCGCCGCGGTGGGCCGCTCCCGTGTACCTCGCGTTGGCGGTTCTCCTCGTGCCGTGGATCGTCTACCTCGGTGTCGTGCTGCCGGACCACACGACGAGCCGGCACTGGGACGTCGCGTGGGTCGGCTTCGACCTGTTCGAGTTCTTCGCGCTCGTCTCGACCGCTTGGCTCGCCTACCGCCGCTCGACGTGGGTGGAGCTGAGCGCATCCATGACCGCCGCGTTGCTCGTCGTCGATGCGTGGTTCGACATCACGACCGCAAGCGGCTGGGACCTGGTGCAGGCGATCGTCAGTGCCGTAGTGCTGGAGCTGCCGCTGGCCGCGCTGTCGATCTGGATCGCTCGCCATGCGCAGCTCGTCAGCGACGCCGTCACGCAGTGGCTGGTCGAGCGATCCTCGCGACAGGCTGAGCAGCTTCAGGCGGCGGCCGGGAAGACCGGGTCCGGACGGGGGCAGCGCAAGGACCGGTTGGCCTCGTAGAATCGGATTCTGGAGACCCGAAGTTCTCCACACCAGGCGCAGCGAAGGCGCGCCATGGGCAACGGACAGGGGAGCCTGCGGATGCCGTTCTTCACCTCGCCCGACGACGTCCGCGCCCGGCTTGCCGAGACCGGCTATCTCGCCGACGACGCCATCGCCACGACCGTGTTCCTCGCCGACGTGCTGGGCAAGCCGCTGCTCGTCGAGGGCCCAGCGGGAACCGGCAAGACCGAGCTCGCCAAGGCAGTCGCGGCCGCGGCTGAGGCCGGATTGGTCCGGCTGCAGTGCTACGAGGGTCTCGACGAGGCCCGCGCGCTGTACGAGTGGAACTACCGCAAGCAGCTGCTGCGGATCCAGGCGGCCGGCGACCAGGCGTGGGAAGAGACCCACGACGACATCTTCTCCGACGAGTTCCTGCTGTCGCGGCCGCTGCTGACGGCGATCCGCCGCGAGGAGCCGACCGTGCTGCTCGTCGACGAGACCGACAAGGCCGACGTCGAGGTCGAGGGCCTGCTGCTCGAGGTGCTGAGCGACTTCCAGGTCACGGTGCCCGAGCTCGGCACGATCGAGGCGGTTCGCAAGCCCTTCGTCGTCCTCACCTCCAACGCGACCCGCGAGCTGTCGGAGGCGCTCAAGCGGCGCTGCCTGTTCCTGCACGTCGATTATCCGGACGCCGATCGCGAGAAGCAGATCGTGCTGACCCGGGTGCCGGAGGTCGTCGAAGGTCTCGCAGAGCAGCTCGTCCGCACCGTCCGCACGCTGCGTGCGCTCGAGCTCAAGAAGGCGCCGAGCATCGCGGAGAGCATCGACTGGGCGCGCACGCTCGTCGCGCTCGGCTTGGACACCTTGGACGAGGACACGGTCTCCAAGACCCTCGGTGTGGTGCTGAAGCACGCGACCGACCAGGCCCGGGCCGTCAAGGAGCTGGGGCTCAACTAGTGGCCGACGACCCAGGGGTCACCGGCACCGGTCTGCTCGATCGGCACGTGTCGTTTGTCGGCGCCCTGCGCGCCGCGGGCCTGCCGGTGTCGATGGCGGAATCCCTCGACGCGGGCCGCGCCGTCAACACGATCGACCTGCTCCAGCGCGAGCAGCTGCGAGCGGCGTACGCGGCATGCGTCGTGAAGCGCGCGGCGCACCGCCCGGCGTTCGACCGGCTGTTCGACCTTTGGTGGCCGCCGGCAATTGGTGACGGACACCAATACGACGGTGGCGCCGAGGGCGCGGGTGACGATCTTGACGAGATCGATCCCGCCGATCTTGACGCGATGCGCAACGCGCTTCGGGACCAGCTTCGTGACGTGCTGCTCTCCGGCGACGACGAGGTGCTGCGCCGGCTGGCTCGTGAGGCGGTCAACGGGCTAGGCCGTGCCGACGGACAGCCGGGTCGCCAGTCGTGGTTCACCTATCGGGTGCTGCGCGCGCTGAACCCCGACACGCTGATGGCGTCCCTGCTCGAGGCAGTTCTGCAAGGCCAGGAGCGCGGCGGTCTCGCCGAGCGCGTCGCCCGCCAGATGCTGACCGAGCGGATCAAGCAGTTCGAGGAGATGGTCGAGGCTGAGGTACGACGCCGGCTCGCCGAGGACCGTGGCGCAGATGCGATCGCGAAGACCGCGGTGAAGCCGCTCATCGAGCAGGTCGAGTTCCTGCGCGCATCGCGGGACGACCTGGCGCAGCTGCGCCGGCAGGTGCACCCGATCGCTCGACGCCTTGCGACGCGCCTGACCGCGAAGCGGCGCCTGGGGCGTCGGGGCCGGCTCGACGTACGCCGTACGGTTCGTGCGTCGCTGTCGAGCGGAGGGGTCCCGCTGACGACGATTTTCAAGCCCCACAAACCGCATAAGCCAGAGCTGGTCGTGTTGTGCGATGTGAGCGGATCGGTCGCGGCATTCGCTCATTTCACGGTGCTTCTGGCTTTTGCGCTGCGCGAGCAATTCGCGAAGGTGCGCGTCTTTGCATTCGTGGACACCACCGACGAGGTGACCGACTTCTTCGATCGTGGCGGTGACGTCGTCGACGCGCTCGCGCGGATGTCGAGCGAGGCAGACGTCGTCTGGTACGACGGGCACAGCGACTACGGTCATGCCTTCGAGGTGTTCGCGCAGAAGTGGCCGGATGCGGTGACGCCGAAGACCTCGCTGTTAGTTCTCGGCGACGCGAGGACCAACTACCGGGCGCCGGCGCTGCCCGCGCTGCGCAGCATGGTCCGGCAGGCACGGCATGCCTTCTGGCTCAACCCGGAGCCGCGGCAGTACTGGTCGTCCGGGGACTCCGCAGCGGCCACTTATTCGGAAGTGATGCCGATGGTGGAATGCCGCAATGTTGCGCAGCTGCAAGAATTCGTGGAAGGCCTTTTACCCGTATAGAGCAACGTCAAACCACCCGTTTGACACGCTCAAAACGGCGCCCCCGGCGAGCATGCGTTACCGCGTGGCGGGTATGCTCATTCGTACGTTGTGCGGTACAAATAGTTCCTATCAGATGCCTACCTAGACTTGGGGTCGGTCACACATGCGTATGACGGCGACGCGGGCGCGCCTTACGGTGCTCCTCGCAACAGCGGGCACGGTTGTGCCCCTAGCGCTGGGCGGTTCAGCGGCGGCCAGCTCCCTGACGGTCTCCAACGATCCGAACCCGCCGGTCAACGGGACGATCCAGGGTTTCTCCAATGGTGACTTTGCGTATGTCGACGCGCTGAAGGTCTCAGGACTCAGCGTCGCTCAGCTCAGTCTCGCGCAGAGCGCCTCCGGCGTGTCAAACAAGACCATGCAGACTGTGAACACTCTCAGCGAGAAGCTGCTCACCACGAAGAGCGCGACCGGGCACAACGCCTTCGGTCGCGCCGCTGGTGTCAGCGTCAACCTCGGTGGGGGCGACGCGAGCATCCCGCAGATCCAGCTGACCCAGGCCGAGGCGGTCTCGCCGCCGCCGAACCAGGTGAAGACGGCTCGCGTCCTCAACCTGCCGCTCGCGCCGATCGCGAACGTCGACGTCCAGCCGGACATCGCGACCGCGAACACGCCGAGCACCGGCGACTTCTGCGTACTGGGCCCGAACACCCCGCTCTCGGCCGGACAGGCGACCATCGCCAACGCCGAGGTGCTCCCGGTCGCGACCGGCCAGGCGGTCGTCGCGGTTGACGGCACGGTGCAGAACAACTCCCTCGAGGAGATCGTCCCGAACAACTCGGGCAACTTCGGCCTGAGCTCGACGACGTTGCTGCACACCGCGAACATCCAGCTGTTCAAGGGCATCCCGGGCGCGGAGATCGACATCAAGGTCATCAACCCGCTCGCGCTGCAGGCCTTCGCCGGCGGTGACAACTCCTCGTTCGTCACCTACGGCAGCGGCGACAAGCAGAAGGACGTCCTGTCGATCACGGCAGGTGGCCAGACCACCGCGCTGACGTCTGAGCAGCTGCTCGGCTCGCAGGGCCTGACGATCGACGTGGACGGCCTGCTGCGAGTGCAGATCGGTGGCAAGCCGACGATCAGCGCCAACAGCAACACCCAGGTGTCCGCGACTGCTGACCTGATCAGCATCCAGGTCATCAGCCTGAACAACACGACGGCGTCCAACGTCGGTGGCCCGCTGGCCCCGCTGCTGAACCCGATCCTGACCCCGGTCCTGAGTGCTCTCGACTCGGTCACCAAGCAGCTCGATGGTGTGCTGACCTCACTGGGCATCAAGGCTGGTGCGGACATCCGAATCGGCCACTTCGAGTCGAACGCTCAGGTGCCGGCCGGCGGTATCCAGTGCCACATCCCGGTCAGCAAGACCCCGAGCAGCCAGACCGTGGACGCGGGTCACCCGTTCACCGTCACGGTGAGCGCGGACAACCCGTACAACTGCACGCTCACGAACGTCAGCTTCGAGGACAAGATCGATTCCGAGACCGGAAACGTGAAGTGGACGGTCGGCAACACCACGCCGAACGCCGACTCGAGCTCCACGAACAGCGACGTGACCTGGACCGGCCTTCCGGACATCAAACCGGGTGGTCACCAGGACGTGCAGATCACGATCAACGTGCCCGCCGACTCGCCTAGCGGCAAGTTGGAGGACAACGCGACCGTGAAGGGCACCTGCGCCACCGGCAACGGCCCGGGCACGGCGAACGTGAACCTCAACGGCGCGGTCACCCTGCACGGACCGGCGGTCCGCGGCATCACCCCGCACTCGGTCACGCTGCCGAACACGGGCTCCTCACCGTGGCTGCCGATCGGTGGTGGCGTCCTCGCCGCGACTGGCCTGACGCTCTTCGCCCTGCGGCGTCGTTCGATCGGCTAGTAGACAAGACCCACAAAAACGGTGGGGGCGTACCGGCTTCGGTACGCCCCCACCGTCGTTTGCGCCGGTAACCTCGCAGCGTGGGCGGCACCTCGACTCTGTCGCCGAACCCCGTGTCGCGCCGGCCTGGGGCCAATCGACTGGGTGTGATGGGTGGAACCTTCGACCCGGTCCACCACGGCCACCTGGTCGCCGCCAGCGAGGTGGCGAGCCGGTTCAGCCTCGACGAGGTCGTCTTCGTCCCGACCGGCCAGCCGTGGCAGAAGTCGCATGCGCCCGTCAGCCCGGCCGAGGACCGCTATCTGATGACGGTCATCGCGACGGCCTCGAACCCGAGGTTCTCGGTCAGCCGCGTGGACATCGACCGGCCGGGGCCGACGTACACGATCGACACGCTGCATGACCTCCGGAGCCGGTACGGCGAGGACGTCGAGCTCTTCTTCATCACCGGAGCCGATGCGCTGGAGGCGATCCTCGGCTGGCACCGCTCCGACGAGCTGTTCGACATGGCGCACTTCGTCGGGGTGACGCGGCCCGGCCATCACCTCTCCGACGCCGGCTTTCCTGACGGCGCGGTGACGCTGGTCGAGGTGCCGGCGCTCGCGATCAGCTCGACCGACTGCCGCGACCGGGTCGCCGCCGGTGAGCCGGTCTGGTACCTCGTGCCTGACGGCGTGGTGCAGTACATCTCCAAGCGCGGGCTGTACGCCGGAGTCGCGACGTGACGGGCAAGCGGCGCGCCGACGGTGAGTCGGAGCGCTCGTCCGGCGGTCGCGACCCGAGACTTCGCCCGCCCTCGCTCGTGCCGCCGCCCTCCACCGAGGTCGTCATCACCCCGGAGCTCAGCCGCCGGGAGGAGCGCCGGCAGCGCAAGCGCCAGCAGCGGCGGAAGCTCGGCGTGGCCGGCGGGATCGGCGTGGCGCTGCTCGCCATCGCCGGGATCACCACCCTCGTCCTCGGCGTCAACCACGTCGTGACCCACTCGGGCGGCAAGAAGCGGACGCAGATGACGCTGCTGTTCCAGCTCCAGGCCTCGAACCGTACGGCGGCCGGCTCGGTCCTGCTCGCTGCCGATCCCTCCGCCAAACAGGGGTTGGAGGTGCTGATCCCGGACCGCCTGATCACGGACGTCTGCGGATACGGCTCACAGAACTTCGGCTCCGTGCTCGCGCTTCCGAACGGAGTGGCCGCCTCGCGCAGCGCGTTGTCCACGGTGCTCGGCGGCGTGACCGTCGACGGATCCTGGGTCATCAGCGAGCCGGTTCTCGCAACGTTGATCAACACGGTCGGCGGGATCGATATCGACATCGACACGAACGTGATCCAGCACACGGCTGGCGGCGGCGGCCGGATCCTGATCGCAGCGGGTCCGGGACAGCACCTCAACGGACAGCAGGCGCTGGAGTACGCGACGTACCAACCCGCGCGAGAGGGCGCGGCCGGTGTCCTCGCGCGGCTTCAGGGAGTCCTCGACGCGACGATCCAGAAGCTGCCTCGTACGACGGTGGGCGTTGCGGCGCTGATCCGTCAGCTGCCGAGGACCGCACAACCGACCGTCAGCGTCCAGGACCTGGCTCAACTGCTCGTGGATATAGCGACCTACGACCAGACCGAGGCAGGCGTCTTCCCCACCGACCTGCCGGTGACCACGATCGATGCCGGCGGTCTACTTCCGTCGTACCGGGCTGACAACTCACCGAGCGGCATCAAGCAGCTCGTCGACACCCGGCTCCAGGGGTCGTTGCCGTCCAGTGCGAACACCCAGCATGCCTCGGTGTATGTCCTCAACGGCATCGGTGTCCCCGGGCTGGCGCAGACGGCTTGCGCCAAGCTGACCGACAACGGGTTCACCTACGCCGGGAGCGGCAACGCGCCGACGTTCTCGAACAACCGTTCGCAGGTCGACATCTTCCGCGACAGTGACGCCGGCCAGGGACGAGAGCTGGCGAAGGCGCTCGGGCTGCCTGCGTCCGATGTCCGGCGAAGCGTCGTCAACCAGTCGGTGGCGCGGTATGTCGTGATCCTAGGATCGGACTACAAGCCATGAGTGCAAGTGCGCGCAGCATCAAGCTGGCCGAGGCCGCGGTGAGCGCCGCGGCCGACAAGCTCGCCACGGACCTCGCGATCATTGACGTCAGCGAGCAGCTGGTGATCACCGACTGCTTCGTGCTGGCGGCGGCGCCGAACGAGCGGCAGGTGCGCTCGGTCGTCGACGCGATAGAGGAACGGCTGTTGCCGATGAAGGCGAAGCCGGCTCGGCGCGAGGGTCAGGAAGAAGGCCGCTGGGTGCTGCTCGACTTCCTCGACATCGTCGTGCACGTGCAGCACGCGGAGGAGCGGACCTACTACGCGCTCGAGCGGCTGTGGAAGGACTGCCCGACGTTGCCGTTGCCGGCCGACGCACTTCCGCCGGCTGACGCGATGCGGGCACCGGCGGACTCCAAGCAGTCGCCGGCGTCATGACCCAGATGCAACAGGTCCTCCTGCTGCGCCACGGCCGGACCGAGTGGAACGCAACCGGGCGCTTCCAGGGACAGACCGAGTCGCAGCTCGACGTGATCGGGCGCGCGCAGGCGGAGGCGGTTGCGATCGGCATTGCACCGATGAAGCCCGACGCGATTCTCACCTCCGACCTGTCTCGGGCGCACGACACCGCCAAGGTGGTCGCCGCCGAGTGCGGGCTGGAGATCGCGTCGGTCGACCCGCGGCTTCGTGAGATCAACCTGGGGGCGTGGGAGGGCCTGACTCGCGCCGAGGCTCGATCGCGGTACGCCGATGAGTACCGGCGGTGGCAGGAGGGCGAGGATGCCCGGCGCGGCGGGGGCGAGACGTATGCCGAGGTGGGCGCGCGATGCCTGGCGTGCATCGAGGAATGGGTCGAGCGGCTCGGGCCGGGGTCGCTGCTGGTGGCCGTGACGCACGGCAGTGCCGCGCGCGCGACGATCGGGACCATGGTCGGGATGCATCCGGACACCTGGTGGCGGCTGGCGCCGCTGTCGAACTGCCGCTGGTCGCTGCTCGCCAACATCGGCCGCGGCTGGCGGATCGAGGAGCACAACGCCGGCAGCCCGCCGGAAGAGGAGACCGGCGACGACGCGCGCTAGCTGTCCGGCTGCGCTCGGCTAGACTCGCTGGCGCTTCATCCGGGGCTGTGGCGCAGTTGGTAGCGCACTTGCATGGCATGCAAGGGGTCAGGGGTTCGAATCCCCTCAGCTCCACGCTTGAATCTGGTTTCCCAGCGCCCAGCAGGACTCCCGATGTCAACACTTTGTCAACGGAGGACTCATGGCGACGGTGGACGAGACTCACCAGGCTTTGATCGACTCGATCGCGAATCTGGCCAACGCGATCGCGGGGGACACGTCGAGTTACGGCCATCGCGCCGAGGCGATCAGGAATCTCGCTGAGGCTTATGCCTGGGCGGTCAGCCCGAGCCAGAGCCACGGCGGATCGCTCGCCCTCAAGAGTTAAGCGGCTCACCTGAGCCCACCGAGCAGTCGTCCGGAAAGCCGCTCGCCGGCCGACTCGGCCATGCCGGGCAGCACGTGCTGGTAGGTCGCTTGCGTGACGTTCGGGTTCGAGTGGCCCAGCATCTCGGCCGCGACCTTCACCGGCGTTCCGTCCTCGAGCATGAGCGACGCTGCAGTATGGCGGCAATCGTGAAGGCGGATCCGGCTCAGCTTGTGCTTCGCGATCAGCCGGTCGAACCTCTGTGAGATCGACTCGGGGTGGAGCGGCGCGCCGTCCTCGCGGACGAACACGTAGCCCGACTCGGCCCAGGACTCGCCCCAGCCGCGGGCCTCGAACCGCTGGCGATCGCGATGGGCTTTCAGCACCGCAATCAGGCCGGCGTCGAGCGGGATCCGGCGCCGGCCGGCGCGCGTCTTTGGCGTCGAGTCGATGACCTTGCCGCCGATCGAGACGCGCGTGCGGGTGATTCGGAGGTGGCCGGCCTCGAGATCGATCGCATCCCAGCGGAGCCCGGCGAGCTCACCGCGGCGTAGACCTCGCGCGAGGAGCAGCACCCAGGCCGCGTACAACCGGTCCTCGGCCGACGCGTGCAGGAAGGCCTGCGCCTCTTCAGCGGTCCAGCAGCTCATCTCTCGCTGCTTCACCCCGGGGCGCCCGACAACGGCCGCGACATTAGTCGGTGCGAAACCGCGGAGCACCGCGAAATCGAGGGCGCGGCGCAGGACGATGTACGCCGCCTGAATCCCGCGCTCACCGAGAGGCTTGCCCTTCCGACCGCCACGCGCGCGGAGCGTCGCGATCATCTGCTCGACGTGAACGGGCGTCAGAGCGAGCACGCGCTCCTCGCCGACGTACGGCTTAACCCACGACTTCACCGCGATCTCAACCTGCGCGATCGTGTTCGCCCGCGGTGGCTCGCCGCTGCGCGTCGCTGTTGTACGGAAGTGCGGGAGCCAATGCTCGTCGAGAAGCTGCGCGACCGTCAGCTTCTTGTCGGTCGGCTCGCGGTAGCCGGGCGCACGCGCCGCGACCTCCTGCTCTTGGCCGTGACGCTTCGCGGCCGTCTCCTTTTTGAAGCCGCCCTTGGTGCGCTGCACACGCTTGCCGTTGACCGTGACGAACCAGTACGCGGTGAAGGTCTCGCCGCGCTGACGAACGCTGCTCATCGCAGCCCCTCCTTGTGTTCCTGCGCTTCAAGCGCCTGCCGAGCGTCTTTGACTCGCCGCTGCGCCTCGATCAGATGCTCTGCAGCGGCCGCTCGCATCTCGTCAACGATCACGGCCTGCTCGGTCGCCATCTCGAACTCCGCTTGCCAGCGCATTTCGTCGGCAATCGCGGCTTTGAGATCGTCACGGAGTTTGCGAACAAGCTTCGACAGGCTCGGATCGTCGATGAGGTCGCCGATCGGCACATCGAGCACCGCAGCAATCAGAATGGCCTCGTCGAGATCGATGCGACGGCCGCCCGCCTCGAGCTTCGCGAGAGAGGTGACCCCGACGCCAATCGCCTTCGCAAGGTGGTCCTGCGTCATCTTGCGAAGCTTTCGCACCTCGCGGACGCGGGCGCCAAATGCCCTCTGCACTTGTCGGGGGTCTGACTTGCGATTATCCACGGGTCGAAAATAGCGCTATTCCAGCAGGTGTCAACCATCATGGCCGCATGGAACAAACCGAGATCATCCGACAGCCACTCACTCCGGAGGAGACGGCGGAGCGATTGCGCGTGTCGAAGTGGACGGTCTACAAGGCGATCAAGGCCGGCGACATCCGCGTGATCAAGCTCGGTCGCTGCCTGCGCGTCCCGCCCGCGGAAATCGACCGGCTGCTCGAAGGCGCATGACCTCAGTCGTGTCCCTTGAAACAGACCGGCCGGGCGTGTGTTCGCCCGGCCGGGTCGAAATCGACATCGAGTCAGGAGCTCGACGAGGCCATGATGCCACGCGACAGGTACATCCGCTGCGTTCGCACAATCCAGCCACATAGAGGCGAGCGCGTCCTCACCGCCGAACTGTGCCAACAGGCGAACGCTCGGCTCAGCGATGGGCAGCACATCGTCGTCGAGCTCGGCTGGCGTGACTTCGAGACCGGGGCGGCCTCGGTGCTCGCCTGGTACGTCGTCGAGGGTCACCCGGTAGAGATCCGCGGCAAGAGGCACGAGAACCAACTGCGGCAGCTCATGCTCACGTTCGCCGAACAGATCGAACAAGACGCGGCGATCCCGTCGTGACCCTCTCCGAGACCCTCCTCGTGAGACGCCAGCTCGCGGACCTCCCGCAGCCCGCGCCACTCATCCACTCCACGATCGACCTGCGCAGCGTCGTCGTACTGTCCGGCCGGCGAGGTAAAGGCAAGAGCCTCGTGGCGCTCGACTGGGCGTGTTGCATCGCCACCGGCAAGCCGTGGCAATCGCGGGCCGTGCTGCAAACACCGGTGCTGTGGGTCGCCGCCGAAGGCGCCTACGGCCTCCACCGACGCGTCGCCGCTTGGGAATCAGCGTGGGGCCGCGAGATCCCCGACAGCCAGCTCGCCGTCCTCCCACAACCCGTCAACCTCTACACCGGAGCGCACTTCGACGAGTTCGTCGAGATCGCCCGGGCTCGCCGCGCCGGCTTCATCGTCTTCGACACCTGGGCACGCTGCACCATCGGCGGCAAGGAGAACGACAACAGCGACGCGACGACCGCAACCAGCCGCCTCGAAGCCCTACGCGCCGGCGGCGCCACCAGCGTCGTCATCGCCCACACCGACAGCGACGACACGAAGACCCGCGGGGCCACCGCTCTCGAGGACAACGTCGACATCGTCTACCGCCTCAAAGGCGACCCGCAGCACTTCATCCTCGACCGCACCAAGCGCAAGGACGGACCCGAGTACGACGAACTCCATCTCAAGCTCGACCCCACCGCCGACAGCGTCGTCGTCGTGTCCGCGACCGCCGTGGACATGGGAGGCCGCACAGCCGACCTCATGTCCATCTATGTCCAGCACTTCGCGGACACCGGCTGCAGCAAGAAGGACCTCCGCGACGTCGCGCAAGAGAACGGCATCAGCAGCAGTGGGACCTTCACCCGAGCGCTCAACACGCTCGTCGCAAGCGGCGCGCTCCTCAACACCGGCACCGACAAGCAGCCCTTCTACAAACAGAACGGCCAAACCTCATGACCACCAAATGTCCGCGTGTCCATGTCATGTCCAGCACCCGCTGTCCATGTCCGTCCGCCGGGGGGGTCTTACCCCCGGACACGGACACAGCCAGACACCACGACCCTCACGCAGGCGCCTCGCAGCTCGTGGATACGGAAATGATGCGCGCGACCCGTGTTGACATTGGCGTTGACATTCCCGCGTCGCCGAGCGTGGCCCGTGGCTGAGCCGAGCGCGGAGTCGGTTGTCCGGCAGGCAAGTGGTCAGCCTGCGCGGGGCTATTCGTGGCCGCCGTTTCAGCCTGGTCATGAGCTGTCGTTGAAGTCGGGCGCGTGGTCGCCGAAGCATGTGGACCCGCTGGCGCTCGAGCTCTTGGAGGAGGTGGCGTCGGATCCGTCGACGGCTTATCTGGGACAGCCGGCGTTCGCTGGGACGTTGCGGTTGTGGGCGTTCGCGCAGGCTCGTGCCGAGTTGTACGCCGAGTGGCTGGCCAAGCTGCCGTTCGAGGAGCAGGTCCGCGCGCCGAAGGGCAGCCGCAATAACCGGGCACCGATCGAGATTTGGCGGGCGTTGGCGACGTCGGCGGCGAACCTCGCGGCGCAGCTCGGCCTGACGCCGTTGGCACGTGCCCGGCTGGGGCGTGATGTGGCGACGGCGGAGTCGGCGGCCGCGGCTGTCGATCGGGTGCGTGAGGCGGGTCGTGAAGCGCGGGAGGAGCGGCCGTGAGCGCGCTGGACATCCTGTCGGGGCTCATCCTCGAGGACGGCCGCCGTTGGGGTGAGGCGGCGGAGCCCGCGCAGCTCGAGGATGCGGCGGCGTTCATCTCGCCGGATGGTCCGCGCCGGCATCTGTGGCTGCGGGCTCGTGGCCGGTCGAAGACGTTGGACGCGGCGGGCTGCGCGCTGGCGCTGATGCTGTCCGGGGAGCTGCCGACGGGTGCGGAGTGTTACGCGGCTGCGGCTGACGCGGATCAGGCGGCGTTGGTGGCGCGGAAGATCCGGGGGCTGGTCGCGCGGTCGGGGCTTGACCGGCAGGTCACGGTCGACAAGCGGAAGATCCGGGTGCTGCCGACTGGTGTGGAGTTGGACGTGCTGCCGGCGGACGCGGCGTCGTCATGGGGTTTGTCGCCGGCGCTGCTGTTGATCGATGAGTTCTGCATGTGGCCGCGGTCTGGTGGGGCGCAGGAGTTCCTCGACGCGCTGTTGTCGTCGTTGCCGAAGGTGCCGGATTCGCGGGCGTTGCTGTTCTCGACGCCGTCGTCGCCGACGCATCCGTCGTTCAAGCTGTTCGAGGCGGCGGTGGCTGATGAGGCGTGGCGGGTGTCGCATCTGCGGGGCCCGGCGCCGTGGCAGTCGTCTGCCGAGTTGGCGGCGGAGCGTCGGCGGCTGCCGGAGTCGATGTACCGGCGGCTGTTCGAGGCGGAGTGGATGGCTCCGGATGACGTGCTGACGTCGTTGGAGGACGTGCGGGCGTGTGTGCGGTCGTCACCGATCGTGCGGGAGCCGGCGGGGCATCGGTACGCGGTCGGGGTGGACTTGTCGGTGTCGAGTGACTTCACGGCGGTCGCGGTCTGCCATTCGGAGCAGCTTGAGCCGGGGTCGCGGCTGCTGGTGGTGGATTCGTTGCGGGTGTGGAAGCCGTCGCGACGGCACCCGCTGGATATGGCCGCGGTGGAGGCACACATCGTCGCCGCGGCTCGGGCGTACGGCGCTCAGGTGGTGGCGGACAAGTACCAGGCGGTCGGTTTGGTGCAGCGGTTGCAAGCGGCGGGGATCTCGGCGCGGGGTGAAGACTTCACGGTCGCATCGAACACGCGCCGCGCGCTGCTGCTGCATGACCTGCTGCGTGACCGGCGGCTGGACATCCCGAATGATGCGGAGCTCGTCGAGGAGCTCGCGTCGCTGACGTTGCGGGAGACGACGCCCGGCTCGTACCGGCTGGCGTCGGTGGAGAAGACGGGCGGTCACCGTGACCGATCGACGGCGATCTCGCTAGCCGCTGAGGCTGTGCTGCGGGGCCGTGGACCACGTATGACGTTCGCGGGCCGTCAGGAGGTACACGACCGCGGCTTGTATCGGCCGGCGGGTTTGCCGTTGCCGCCGCGGGGGTCGTTGCGGTGAGTCAGTCGGTTGTGTCGTTCTTGACGCGGTCGGCGAGCTGCCCGCCGGGGGCGTACATGTCGTCGACGGCCTGGTCCGCCCAAGCATCGATTTCGTCTTCGGTCATGTTCCCGAAGTTGTCGGGGAGCTTGAGGAAGAACGCGGGTTTGGCGCCCTCGGGTGGCATGGGGTCACGGTAGTGCCGCGGCATGTGGATGGGCGGGTGATTTTGCTCTTCGAGGAGGAGCTTGACGATCTTGCTGCCGGCCGTACGGCGGGGATCGTTGAGTCGTTGCAGCGGATTGCGCGAGGTCTGCTGGCTGAGCAGAAGGCGCGGAGTGCTCATCGCGGTGCGGCAGGACTAGGCAGGACAAGGGGGCAGGACAACCCAGGACTTCGCGCATCCTCTGAGGCGTGGTGCACCGCGTCGGAGGCAGCCGAGCAACTGCAGGTCGACGTGTCGTACATCCGTCGGCTCGCTCGGCGTGCGGACCTTTCGAAGCCGATTGCTCAAGGTCCGCACGCCGGCGAGTTCAGGATTCCGCTCGAGGTGGTCGAGCGGTGGGAGCGCGAGGGAGTCGGTAGTCGTGGGCAGTAGGGCTGACGCGTTGTGGGACATCAGCGACGCGGCGATGTTTCTGGCGCAGGAGGAGGCAGGGGAGCGTCCGGGGGCTGAGCCGTCGATCGCGGATCGTCTGCTTGAGGCTTCCCGCGCCGGGAAGCGCAGCAACGACGGGTCGCTCTATGTCGACGGGTTGCGCGCGATCGTCACGTCGTCGAGCTCGGCGGGTGATCTGCTCGCTGCGGCGCAGCCGATCGTTGCGACGCCACCGGACCGGTTGTTCCTGCGGGACATTCTCGCGGCGAAGGGCGCGGTTATTCCGATGTCGACGATGGCTGTGCCGTTCGCTCGGACGCTGTCGCCGGTGTCGGTGGAGACGGCGGCGAGCGGGGTTGCGGAAGGAGCGGTGAGTGCTGACGTCAGCGGGTCGATCACGTTCCAGCCGATCCTCGCGACTTCGGGCACGTTGACGGCGTCGCTGACGGTGTCGGACCAGTTGTGGAAGGACGCGCCGGCGTTCCAGGTCTACATCAATCAGTGGCTGCCCTACCTGCTTCGGGTCCGTGAGGAGATCGCGGCGTTCACCGGCAACGGCGAGACGGTCAACGGCGGTGTGACGGGTGTGTTGCACGACGCGGACGTGAACTCGACCCCCGCTGTTGGCACGGACCTGATCGCGACGATCCTCGCGATGTGCGGGACCCTCGCCGGCCAAGGAGCTTCACCCGACGCGGTATTCGTCAATGAGGGCGACTTCTGGACGGCGCTCGCCGCGATGAAGGGCAGCGGCTACCCCCCGACGATCTTCGACTTGCTGCCGCCGACGTACCCGGTGCTGTCGGTGCCCGCTGGTACGGCGATCGCCGGCGACTTCGGTCACGGAATGGTGCTGCTCGACCGGGAGCAGGCGTCGGTGACGGTGTACCCGCAGCACTCGGACTACCGGCTGTACAACCAGTCACTGATCCTCGGTGAGGAACGCGCGACGTTCGAGATCGTGATGCCGTGGCGCTTTACGTTCGCGACCGGGATCTAACCGATGGGCGAGTGGGGTTATCGCGGGATCTCCGGATCCGTCGCTGACGTCGACGACCGTCGCCGGTCGGTGATCGCGGACTTCCCGTGGGACGTCCTCGACACGTTCAAGACGTCGTTTGCCCCCGATGCGTTCGACGAATATCTTCGCCGACAGCTCCCGATCATGCTGTGGCAACATGACCGCAAGGAACCGATCGGCCGCGCGACGCACTGGGAGAAGACCCAGAAGGCCAACCGGTTCGTTGCGGAGTTCTCAGATTTCGATGCGGTGCCTCGCGCCCGCCAGGCGTTCACCCAGATCCGCGACGGTCACCTGACCGACTTCTCGTTCTACTTCGACCGTGCCACTGCGGTGCCGCACCCGAACGGTGAGCGTGGCGCGTTGCGGTTCACTCACTGTCGGATGCCCGAGATTTCGCCGGTCTCGATCGGCTCCATTCCTGGTGCCGGCGTCGTGGGTGTCCGCTGCTACGGGTTCGAGCGCGACGCGATCTTGATGGATCGCGAGGAGATGCGCGCGGCGGGTCTGACCGATGACGCGCTCGCCGACCTAGATCGGCAGGAGGATCTCGCGCTCCTCGCGCTCTTCGACAAGATTCTCGGCGCCGGTCAGCGTGAAACCCAGCAGCTCAAGTCCACGTTCGCTGCGTGGGAGTGCCAGTACGGCTCGCTGCCGGCAGCGGCGACGAAGCCGAAGTTCCACCGGGATCCGGTGGCGGAGAACGCGTGGCAGCACGCGATCGACGGTCAGAAGAAGCTCGACATCAAACTGCCGCCGCGGCAAGGGCAAGCCCCGTACGACAAGGCGATCTACGACGCGGAGATGGCCAAACACGGTGACGGTGAGATCGCGATGCACATGGCTGTCGGTTCGTGGCGGCTCGAGTTGCCGATGGACCAGATGCCACCGCCGGACATCATCGCGAACAAGCCCGAAGGGATGAGCACGGACGAGATGATCCGCCGCTGGAACCTGGCACGTTGGGGACGATCACAGTGATGGCATCGTGAGCGCCACCAAGCGCAGCACGGCCTCGGCGCAGATCATCGCGGCGATGAAAGTCAACAACCCTGAAGGAAGCACGGGTCCGAGCGCGTTCCAGAACGACGCGTTCACCGCCACGACCGGCGCGCAGACCCTGACACTCACCTACACGCCGATCGTCCCGTCGATCCACGTCTACCTCGACGGGCTCGAGCAGCGTCTCAACACCGACTGGACCGTCGCGGGAAACGTCGTGTCCGTGCTCTCAACGATGGGCGCTGTTGCAGGCGACCGGATCGACGTGCTGTACGCCTACACGACCGGGATGACCCCACCGGAGATCGACTCGCCGTACCCACCGCCGCACTGGCTCGTCGGAATGGGCACCGAGGATGCCGGGCTGCCCGCCGGGAGCACCGCCGGTGACCTCGCGATCCTGTTCGTCGCGATCCCGACCGACCGCACCATAACCACCCACGGATGGACGGTCCAAGGGAACACCGCGACGAGTCACACATCGACGAACTACCCAGGCGGCCTCACCTACGACCTGTACACCCTGTCAAAGGTCATCACGTCCTCAACGGACGTCCCGACCTTCAGCGCGGACGTATCCCAAAAGGGCATCCAATGGATTGTCGCGGTGCATCACGGTGGTCACGGCGCGGCCGTCACCGAGGCGCACATGGACGCCGCGCCGTCGGGGACGAGTCTGGCGGCTCCGGCGTGCACAGGAGGCGCAGCGAACATCACGATCCGCGGGTGGATGACGGTAAGCGGCGCCGCGTGGGACGGCACACCGCCGACGAACGTGTTTGATCCGGGGTTCGAGGATGTGAACCTCGGCGCGTTGATCACCGCGGATCTTTCCGCGCAGGTCGCGCGCTGCCTGGCTGATTCTGGTTGGGCGGCGTCTTCGGTGGGGGTTGATGCGTCGTGACGAGACTCCGTGTCGGGCTCCTCGAGCAGTCGGGCGCGACGGACGGGCAGGCAGTCGTTTATGACGACGTCAGCGGCCTTTGGATACCCAAGACGCTGGCCGCATCTGATGTTGGGGCTCTCGGCGCGACGGCGGCGGCTGGCGGTGATCTGACGGGGAACTACCCGGACCCCACGCTCACCGCGTCAGGCGCGACGGCCGGCACCTACACCAACGCCACGGTCACGGTAGATGCCAAAGGCCGCGTCACCGCAGCGAGCAGCGGAACTGGCGGTGGCGGTGGCGGCGGCGGAGTCACCCCGAAACTTTCCGTGCCGCAGGGCACGCAGTTGCGCCAGTACACCTTCGCCGGAAGCACAGCGAGCTGGACGACAAGCTCGGGGACGCTCGCATCGACGAGCAACGGCATCACCCTCACGACGTCAACACAGTTCGCGCACTGCGTCGCGCTAGAACCCGCAGGCGCGGCGAACGTTGCAGACGGCGAGTTCTACATCGACCTGGTGTCGGGATCCGGCGTCACCGATACGAGCACCACAGGCGGCTGGCTGGATACAGGCGTCGCCTTTCGAGCTACCGACGCCAACAACTGCTATGTGATCGCCGTACGGCACCTGAAGAGGACGACCAGCTATTCGGCAGGCAGTGCATTCACTGTCGAGCTGTACAAGATCGTGTCGGGAACCATCACGAGCCTCGGTGGGCCCGTGCCGTTGAGCGGCTCGAATATTGAGCGGCCGCTCACCTTCGTGAACGGCACGCACAACGAGCGGATGCTCGTGCGCTTCGTCGGCTCATACATCGAGATCTTTCTCGACGAGCGATCGCAAGCCAGGTGGAACGACACCACCCTCACAACCGGGCGGCTGGGCTTCCGTCTGAGCTCGCAAGTGAACGGCGACACGGTCGTTGCCAAGTTCGCGAACGCCACCGTCTACTCGCTCAGCTCGAACTGGGCCCCCGCCACCTACTAGCAGGGGGGGGCCGCTGGGTACGACGATCGCGGAAGTCTCGGTCAAGGTCACCGCGCGCTCACCCACCGGGCAACGGTGTCGGGAGCGTGAATCTAGCCCGCTCACTGCCCGGCTCTTGCATCGACGGACATGATGGTGGCTGCGCTTAAGGGTTCCCGCAGCCAGCCACCCGTCACGGGATAGTTGAACGCATGTACGACGCGGAGGTCGCCTGCTTTGCCCTCGCCTCGCTCGCCGGCCTGGGGTCGCTGGGACTTACCGCGCGAGGGCTCCGTGCGCTCGCGCGGCAGATCGCATCGGGAGACGGCACGATCATCGTTGACGGCGGTAAGGCGGACCTTGAGCCGATGCGCCAGTCAACTCGCCGCCTCTTTCGCGGGCAGGCACTGCAGTTTCTGCTGCTCGCCGTCTCAACCACATCGGGTGCAGCTGGAGGTCTGCTCGGGTTACTCAGATAGCGCCGAGTCGAACCGCCCCGCCAGATGGGGGTCCGGCGGGGCGGTCTACTCGCGCTGGGATCGCAGCAGCGAGACAGCGGGGATCCTACGGCCGAGCGCTCGTCAGGCGCCTCCGTCGCTGGCAGTACGGACAGTCCGGGCCCGCGCAGGCCGAGCCCGTGGCGAGCGCACGATCATCGGCGTTAAGCAGCCACTGAACGCGCCACGGTTTCACACCGAGACGACGCGCGATCGCGGTCTCCGACAAGCTCCCGCGCATGAGCCGGTGCGCCGCTCGTGCCCGCTCAGCATCGTTCGCACCATCGACCGGCTCCCCGGCGACCAGCCGATCCACCACCACCTCGTCGATGTCCAGCGCAGTCACGGCCGAGCCTTGTTCGCGAGCTCGAGAAGGAACGCGGCGTGCTTGCGGAGCTGCGCGGGTGTGAGGTCCGTCCCGTCGCCGAGAAAGATCTTCACGCCGCCATCGATCGCCTTCCCCGTCGCGGGATCGGTGCACAGGGAGAGGTTGAGCCACTGCCCGAAGGACTGGACATGCCTCGATGTGTGCCAGTCGATGCCTTCCATGATCGGATCGCGGCGGTCCGCAGCATGCTTGCTCCTGCGGTTGCACCAGGGCGGGCAGTGGTAGTCGACCGCGCTAGCCACGCTCGGCCTCGTCAGCGAGAGCTGCCAGGACCTTGCCGAGCTCGCGCGCCTCAGCGGGCGTGAACTCGATGCCTCGCTTCTCGCTCACCGCCACGTGGATCACCGGATCCCTGTGAAGGACGTCCTGCCGCAGGTACGACCGGATCACCTGAGCCAGGACGATGTCAGGATCTCCACCGCCGCGCGACGGCATGTAGTCGAAGGGCAGACTGCGCACCAACACGTCGTACTGAGACCCGTAGTGCGTTCGGTCATCTTGCGAGGTCTCCGTCGTCGGGTGACCTTCGCACCATGCCGGACAGGGTCCGATGAACGGGTCCGGCTTCGCGCGGTCAAGGCCGCAGTCGAACGCCTTGCCGTCGATCGTGTACCGCGGGTACTGCATCTCAGCGACCGCGGCCGAGTCGGTCACGTCGACGAGTCGGAGGGGGTTAGTACCGTTCGTCATTAGGTCGTTCTCCAATCTTGGTTGGGGTTCGATCAGGCCCCGATCGTCGCTCCAACGGCGGTCGGGGCCGCTTACTTGTCAACGCGAATGTCAACGCAACGCGGCCTCATGGATCAGTTGCGTCCAGCGAAGTGGTGTTTGATTCCTCGCTCGTGCGTGGCGTCGTGATGTGAGACGGCCACCGCGTGATCCTCAACGAGATCCGTCGAAAGAACTCGAGCGAGGAGAAGCACGCGATGGCCGCTGCGCCAAGTAT
>DASZVL010000044.1:0-6190 GCA_035547035.1 Mycobacteriales bacterium
GACGACCGCGATGATAAGGACCGGCCCCAGCAGTGCCGCGGCCACCGCCGACGGCCGGAGTTTGACAACGCGACCGCGCATCAGGGAAGCACCTCGGGCGCGCAACACCTGGTCGCCGCCGGCGATGACGGCCGGGATCTGCATCGGAAGCGGCGGTGGTAGGAGCACGCCGGCGAGCCAACCCAGCCGGCAGCTGATGGGTCCGTTACTCATGGCCCGCTGGAACGCGACAGCGACGACGTCCCTTGCGCCGGACACCGGACGCGGCTGGACCTGCGCCATCAGGGTCGGGGGCCCGGCGGGCGTGGCTGTGGGCCGGTTCCCGGCATGGGCGCTGGCCGGGGCGAGCGAGGCTGGCTGTGGGCCTGGCGGTCGATCAGGTGGGCTGATTCGCCGGGGATCGGGTCGTCGTCGTGGCCAGCGGCGAGGGCGTAGAGCTCGGGCAGTGCTGCCTCGTCTTTGCGCCGGCCAGCGGCCTCTTTGGAGCGGATGATGTCGTTGAGCGAGGCGACGTGGACGGTGATGCCGGCGACGGTCCGCGCCGTTGCGTGGGCAGCGAGGTCCTCGTAGCCGCGGGTGCCGTCTGGCTCGAAGCTCAGGTCGAGGTCGCCGTGGGGGGTGCGCAGATTCAGCGTGCGCATGCCGAGCAGCGCGTCGGCGGAGGTGTCGAAGGATAGCCCTTCGGCGATGTTGTCGACGCGGATGCGTGCTGACAGGTCAGCGAGGGCGAGCGCGAGTCGAGCGAGGTTCTCCCGTTCGGTGGACGGGGTGATGTCGATGTCTTCGGTTGCGCGCTGTGCTCCGTGGACGTTGGCGGCGTAGCCGCCGATCAGCACGTAGGCGACCTGGTGGTGGTCGAGGACCTCGACGATGCGGCGAACATCCAGGGGTGGACTGGTCATGGCGCGGGCGGCGCGGTCTCGCGCAAGGCGCGGACGAGTTCGTCGCCGTGCCTGGTCCGTTCGGCGGCCCGTTCCTCGGGTGTGGCCGCGGCCAGCGCGTCGAGGACGTCGTCGTGGCGATCGTAGGGTTCGAGCCTGGTGCGCAGCTCGAGGCCGGCGGCGACGATGATGCGATCCAGTAGGGGCAGGGTGGGCTGCCTCGTCGCGGACTCGATCCGCGCGATGGTCGATTGCGGGACACCGGCGGCTGTGGCCAGCTGTCGCTGGCTCCAGCCGCGCTTGGCCCGCACCATCCGCAGGAGGTTGCCCGCCCACTGCTCGCTGTAGCGCGCGCGTGTCGGCCCCATCGTCGTCATGCCCTGATTCTACCTACGTGATAGCCAATAGGCATCAGGATAAGGGCGTCAGGCGGCCCCTGACTGAGCGGCGATCGCCGATAATGCGTCTTATGTCAACTAGTGCGCTAGAGAGCCTAGGCCCACAACAGTTAGGATGATACAGTGCGCACCGTGGCACGGTACCGCGACATCGCGCAAGACATCAAGACCCGCATCGCCGCCGGCGAGTTCGCCCCTGGCGACCAGCTACCGCCGATCGCCGAGCTGCAGGCTCACTACCGGGTTCCGGGCCTCAACACCATTCGACAGGCCCAGCAGCTGCTCGTCGACGCCGGGATGCTGGAGACCCGACAAGGCGTAGGCGTGTTCGTGCTGCGTTCTGACCCGGCGCCCAGGCCCGTCGACGTCCTGGCCGAGCTGCGCTCTGCACGAGCCGCGCTCAACACCGCGATCAGCGCCCTCGAGCGCACCGGCGCCCGCTCTCCCGCGTCCGACGATCACTTAGGCGAGTGAAAGGATCGAGCCCCGATCCACGGCCGGGGCCGCACGCTCCCAGACATGGCACTGTCAGACCCTCGAAGGAAGCTGTTGTGGTGAACGACCCCGTCACGCCGCTCGATGACGACCTACCGCTGGCCGAGCTCACCCGCGAGGAGCTCATCGCACTCATCGAGTCCCAGCGTGAGCACGGCATCCGGATCAGCTTCTCGGGCAAGGACAACGCGCGCGGCCTCGCGCGGCGCGTGCGGCCGCGAGTCACTCGGGAGGTCAAGAAGTACGGTGCCGGTGACGAGGCGGCGCGCGCGGAGAACCTGCTCCTTGAGGGCGACAACCTTCAGGCCATGGCGACCCTGTACAAGCTGCGCGGGCAAGTCGATTTGATCTTGACCGATCCGCCGTACAACACCGGTAACGACTGGCGCTACAACGACCGGTGGGAGGAAGACCCGAACGACCCGGGCATCGGCGACTTCGTCTCGGCCGACGATGGGGCTCGGCACACCAAGTGGATGCGCTTCATGTACCCGCGGTTGCAGATGATGAAGTCCATGCTGCGACCCGGCGGCGTGCTGGCGATCTGCATCGATCACCGGGAACTGTTCCGGCTCGGGCAGTTGCTCGACGAGGTGTTCCGCGAGAGCAACCGGCTGGCGATCATCAACTGGCAGAAGGCCTACTCCCCCAAGAATCAAGAGACTCACGTTTCCACCGCCACCGAATACGTGCTCGTCTACGCCAAAGATGCCGAGCGGGTGACGACCGGCCTGCTCGAACGCGCGGCCGAGACCGCCGAGGGCTACCGCAACCCGGACGACGACCCGCTCGGTGCATGGACTCCGTCGGACTCGACGCTGATGGGTGGCCCGACCCACCCCGGCCAGGTCTACGGCATCCAAAACCCGTTCACCGGCCGGCTGCACTATCCACAAGAGGGCCGCTGTTGGCGCAACGAGCGGGCCAAGATGCGCGCCGCCGTCGAGGAATGGGGCGTGAGCTACACCGACGTTCAGCTCGACGACGGCTGCCACCCAGCGTTGCTGATCAAGGGCGCTCGGGACCCGCGGGGCATCGATCCAGCTAGCGACCCGGCGGTCGTCGCCGCGCAGAAGATCGTCACCAAGCGCCGCGCCTGCGGCGCCTGGCCCAAGTTCTTCTGGCGCGACGACCGAGCCCGGCGGCCCGGGCACGGTGAGCTTCGGTACAAGACCTACCTCGCAGAGGTCAAGGCTGGCGTCGTGCCAACCACCTTCTGGGCCGAAGACGACTTCGACACCCTGGAGCTGGGGTCGGCGTCCTGGCCGCACACCGAGTCCGGTACGAGCGACGCCGGACAAAAGGAACTCAACGCCATCGTCGGGCGCGGTCACCGGTTCGACACCGTCAAGCCGCTCGCACTGTTCACCCGGTTGATCAGCCTCTGGTGCCCTATCGATGGCCTCGTACTCGACCCGTTTGCCGGCTCGGGCACCACCGGTCACGCCGTGCTCGCCCTCAACGCCGAGAGCGGAAGTCGGCGCCGATTCGTCCTCCTTGAGCAGGGCCGTCCGGAGCGCGGCGACAGCTACGCCCGTAGCCTCACCGCCGAGCGGCTCCGGCGGGCCGTGACCGGCAAGTGGGCCGCGGGCGCCAGGCCGGCGCTTGGTGGCGGATTCGCGTTCAAACGACTCGACCGCAAGGTCGATGCGCCCGCGCTGTTGAGCATGGAGCGCGAAGAAATGACCGACACGGTCATCGCCTCACATTTCGACGCGACCCGCCGCCGCGGGGTCGGCTTGTGCCGCCTGCCGGTCGAAGCCAACCAGTACCTGGTGGCCAAGAACACCGATGAAGAAGGATTCTTCCTCGTCTGGGGAGGGCCCGATGCCAATACCGACTTCACCGAGGACGTGTACGAGGCGGTCGCCGAGGAGGCTGAGCGTGCAGGCCTGAAACCGACCTATCACGTGTACGCCCGCCTGTACCTGTTCCAGAGCCAGAACGTGGTCTTCTACCAGATCCCTGATCGCATTCTGAGAGACTTCGGCCTCGACCTACGTGGCGAGCCGTTCAGCGACGACTGAACCTCGCCCGCCGAGACCGAGGGAGGCGTCGCCGTGCTGCAGCTGCGCGAATTTCAGCAGCAAGCCTCGGACCTCATCGCCGAACGGTTCCGCCGCTACATCGCCGACCCACCGCTACGGGGCACCCGCTCCAGTCAACGCCGGGTGCCGTTCTTCCAGGCGCTAAGCAGCATCACCGCATCCGGGAAGACCGTCATCCTCGCCGACGCCGTGCAGGCCATGGCGGCTGAGCTCGCCACCGCACCGATCGTGCTGTGGCTGAGCAAGGGCAAGGTCGTCGTCCAACAGACCTGCGCCAACCTCGCCCCCGGCGGGAAGTACCACCACCTCATCGGGCAGGCAACGGTCGACTGGCTGGCCGCGTACGACGTTGACGCCATCCGCGACGCCGTCCACCCGTTGATCTACGTAGCGACCGTCGGCACGTTCAACCAGCGCGACCGCGAGACCAGCGACCTGCTGGTCTACCGCAGCGAACTCGACACCCAGGACACCAGCACGTGGGAAGCGCTCAAACACCGCACCGACGGCGAGAACACGCGCCGGCCCCTGCTGATCGTCTACGACGAGGGCCACAACCTCACCGACCAGCAGACCGACCTACTGCTCGAGCTGGAGCCCGACGCAATCGTCGCCGCCAGCGCCACCATGCGGCTACCACGCCGGCTGGCCGACGAAATCAAACACCTGCGCGATGCCGGCTGGGACGACGCCGAACTAGCCCAGGGCTTTCACGCTGACGGCGCGGTGTTCAACTGAAAAGTGCTCCAGGCCAACGAGAATCGGGGTTGCGAAGACCTGACCATCGTTGAGCAAGGAGCACCTTCAGGGTGAAGCGTAACGGGCTGTATCCGCGGGTCCAGGTCGACACGGCCGGTGCCGGGGTGGTGTCTCAAGCTGGCGGTGTCGCGCTCGTCGAGGCGGCGCGCGCGACGGGGCTGGACCGGGCGTTGTCGACGGCGCTGGCGCCGTGGCGCAAGCCGCTGGCGGTTCATGATCCGGGCAAGGTGATCACCGATCTCGCGGTCACGCTCGCCCTCGGCGGTGACTGCCTGGCCGACATCGCGATGCTGCGTGCCGAGCAGGGTGTGTTCGGCCGGGTCGCTTCGGATCCGACGGTGTCACGCACGATCGACACACTGGCCGGCGACGCACCCCGGGCGTTGAAGGCGATCGACGCGGCCCGCGCGGCGGCGCGGAAGGCGGCGTGGTCTGCGGCGGGAAAGCGCGCGCCCGATCACGGCGCCACGTGCACCTCACCGTTGATCATCGATCTGGATGCCACGCTGATCACCGCACACAGCGACAAGGAGCAGGCCGCGCCGACGTTCAAGCGCGGGTTCGGGTTCCACCCGCTGATGGCCTTCGTCGACCACGGTCCCGATGGCAGTGGCGAACCGTTGACCTGCCTGCTGCGCAAGGGCAACGCCGGCAGCAACACCGCCGCCGACCACATCGCTGTGGTGAAGGCGGCGCTGACCCAGCTGCCCGGTCACAAGCCCGGAACCCGGGCCAGCCGCAAGATCCTCATCCGCACCGACGGTGCCGGCGCCACCCACGAGTTCGTGAACTGGCTCGTGTCGCAACGACTGTCGTACTCGCTCGGGTTCACCTTGCCCGACAGCTTCGGCCAGACCCTGGCGACGATGCCGAAGAACGGCTGGACCCCGGCCTACGACAGCAACGGGCAAGTACGCGAAGGCGCGTGGGTCGCCGACGTCACCGGCCTGCTGGACCTGAGCAAGTGGCCGGACGGGATGCGGGTGATCATCCGCAAGGAACGACCTCACCCCGGCGCCCAGTTGCGCCTAACCGACGTCGACGGCATGCGTGTCACCGCGTTCGCCACCAACACCAGCCGTGGACAGCTGGCTGATCTGGAACTGCGGCACCGGCGCCGGGCCCGCTGCGAAGATCGGATCCGCTGTGCGAAAGACACCGGTCTGGTCAACCTGCCGCTGCACGACTTCACGCAGAACCAGATCTGGTGCGCCGTCGTGCTGCTGGCCAGCGAGCTGACCGCCTGGATGCAGATGCTCGCCCTCGCCGGACACGAGGCCCGCCGCTGGGAACCCAAACGCCTACGGCTGCGGCTGTTCAGCGTCGCCGGCCGCCTGGCCGATCACGGCCGCACCCGAGGCCTGCACCTCGCCGGCCACGCACCCTGGGCCAGCCTGCTCGCCCGGATGATCACCACCCTGCGCGAGCTGCCCGCACCCGATTGACCACCGCACCATCCGTCCCGACGACCCAGAACCCCGGCCAGTGGAACCGGCGAAACCCGAGCGACCTCGGGCCCACCGTCGCACCCCTGATGCAGAATCAGAGACCAGCCGGCACACCAACGCCGAAACGATCATGAACACCGGTCCGACGAAAGATCCGGGCT
>DASZVL010000045.1:0-69715 GCA_035547035.1 Mycobacteriales bacterium
CTAGTGTCCTGAGGCGTTAATCCGCGTGCAGTATTTGCTGATGCTGTCGAGGATCTGGTCGGCAGTCTTGGTCCAGACGTAGGGCTTTGGGTCGTCGTTCCAGGTTTTGATCCAGCCGCGGATGTCGGCGTTGAGATCGCGAACGTTGTGGTGAGTGCCGCGCCTGAGCTTCTTTGACGTCAGTTCGCCGAACCATCGTTCGACGAGGTTGAGCCAGCTGCTCGAGGTCGGGGTGAAGTGCAGCACGAATCGCGGGTGCGCGATAAGCCAACGTTGGACGGCGGGGGTTTTGTGGGTCGAGGAGTTGTCCAGTACGACGTGCACGTCGAGGTCCGCCGGCACCTCACGGTCCAGGGTGATCAAGAACTTCTTGAACTCGACCGCGCGGTGGCGCGAGTGCAGTCGTCCGATCACCTTCCCGGTCGTGATGTCCAACGCGGCGTAGAGGCTCGACGTGCCGTTTCGCTTGTAGTCGTGACTGGCACGTTCGGGAACTCCCGGCATCATCGGGAAGATCGGCGCGGTGCGATCCAGCGCCTGGATCTGGGTCTTCTCATCCACGCACAGCACTACGGCCCGCTCGGGCGGGTTGAGGTAGAGCCCGACGACATCTTTGACCTTGTCGACGAACTGGGGGTCTTTGCTCAGCTTCCACGAGTCCTGACGGTGTGGCTGCAGACCGAACGCCCGCCAGATCCTCGAGATCGCGGTCTGGTTCAGCCCGACCTCGGCAGCCATCGACCGGGTCGACCAGTGCGTCGCGTCGCTCGGTGTCGACTCCAACGTCGTGGTGATCACCCGCTCGACCATCTCGTCGGTGATCGTGCGCGGCCGGCCCGGGCGCGGCTCGTCGAGCACCCCATCGAGACGGAACAACGCGAACCGGCTGCGCCACTTCGAGACCGTCCCACGGCTCAGACCCAGCCGCTCCGCGACCTCAACGTTGGTCCCGCCATCGGCCGAGGCAAGCACGATGCGGGACCTCATGGCCAGCGCCTGCGCGCTCTTCGGACGACGAGCCCACGCCTCCAACTGAACGCGTTCCTCATCGGTCAACACCACAACAGCGGCAAACGGATCCGGCACTCACCAAGCCTACTAGGCTGTAGGCGAATTAACGACTCACGACACTAGACGGGCGCCTGCTGCTTGTCAGGTAGGGCCGACAGGCCTGATCAGGACTCGACGAGAGCAACGCCGGCAGCGTGACGGCGAGCCAGCTTTCGGTACTCCTCGGGGTTGGTCTCGACCCAGTGCGCGGCGCCCGGCGACAGCGGACCGGCCGCAGATCCGGCCGCGCCTCGGAACAACGTGCCGGGCTCGATGACCGCGTTGGGCGGGACCAGCGCGCCGGCGGCGACCAGCGCACGCTCGCCGATCCGGGCGCCGTCCTGGATGATCGCGCCGTTGCCGATCAATGCCTCTTTGCCGACGATCGCACCGTGCACGACGCACTGATGGGCGACCGTCACACCCTCACCGATCTCGACGAGTCCGGCACCGTGTACGACGGCGCCATCCTGGATGTTCGCGCCGGCCCTCACGACGATCGGACCGAAGTCGGCGCGCAACACCGCGCCGTACCAGACTGATGCTCCCGCCTCGATCGTCACGTCACCGACGATGCTCGCGGTGGCCGCGATGAAGGCGTCGGGATGAATCTTCGGAGTTAGTCCTTCGAACGAGAACAGCGCCATCGCGGCAGCGTATCCAGGCGACCTCGCGCCCTACCGGGACGCGATCTCGGCGTAGCGGGCGTGGAGCCGGTCACGTACCTGCTCGGGGGTGAAGGCGCGGCGCTGGCGCTCACGACGCGCGATCACCACGCCCGTCGCGGCAACACCGGCAAGACCGGCGAGCCCGACAACCTTCCACCACTTCATGCGACTCACCCTAGTGACGTGGAGACTGTGCGCATGTCGGCTCCGTCGATGCCGCTCGATGCCGCGGTCGAGCTGACCCGCACCGGAGACCTTTGGCTGTTCCGCGGCCACAGCGGCGCCGACCGCGCGATCCGGACGCTGACGAACGCGCCCGTGAACCACGTCGGCATGGCGGTGGTGCTCGACGACCTCCCGCCGTTGATGTGGCACGCCGAGCTCGGCAAGTCGCTCATCGACATGTGGACCGGGAGCTACCAGCGCGGCGTCCAGCTGCACGACCTGCGCGACTCAGCACTGGTGTGGGCCAACCGCTACGGGCAGCAGGGCTGGCTGCGCCAGCTCGACGGCGAGGTGTCCCGCGCGGCGGAGGAGGCGCTGCTCAAGGCGATCGCCCGGCTGGATGGCACACCGTTCCCGACCACACGCGCGCTGGCGGCCGGCTGGTTCGGCGGCCGGCTGCCACGCAAGGCGACGCCGGGGGATGACAAGCGAGAGACGGCGTACTGCGCCGAGGTCGTCGCGATCACCTACCAGGACATGGGAGTCCTGCCGAAGGAACGGCACGCCAGCTGGTACGACCCAGGGAAGTTCTGGAGCGGCGACACGCTCGAGCTCAGTCAGGGTTTCCGGCTGGGCGAGGAGATCCCGATCGACATACCCGATGAAGGGCCGAAGACGGCCCAGCCGCGCTAGCTCCGCAGTCGATTCGGCATCTGTGTCCTAAGGTCGTCGCGATGAGTACGGACGTACTCGAGCTCCAGCGACTGCAGTCGGCGTACGCCGACGTGGTCAGCCGCCGCTCCTGGGCCGAGCTCGATCGGCTCTTCCTTCCTGACATCACGGTCGAGGTCGACACCGTCTCGGGCTCGCCGGCGAAGACCTTCACAGGACCAACCGAGTTCATCGCCTTCGTCAGCGTCGCCTGCGAACGCTTCGACCACTTCCAGTTCGTCGTCCTGAACTCGGTCGTCGAAGTCCGCGGCGAGGACGCCACAGGTCGGATCTTCATGTGCGAGATCCGCCACCACGCCGACGTGGCCGGCCAGCAGCGCCCGACCGGGGACGGGTGGAGCACGGCGTACGGGCTGTACTCCGACCGCTACCGCAAAGTCGGTGGCACGTGGTGGTTCGCCGAGCGGCACTACCGCTCGCTGGCGCGAACCGGGCCGCAGGCCGGCATCTTCGGTGCGCCGCCCGGCCTCCAGCCGATCGGCCGGTAGATGTCCGGGGCGATCTAGGCGGGCGCGACGGCCGCAGCGATCTCAGCCTCCGGGCTTCTCGGTGTGGCAACGACATGCTCGAAGAACGCCAGCACGAACAGCGCACCGGCGACGAACAGCCCGATCGACACCTGGTAGGCGAGCACGAACCCGTGCGTGTAGGCAACCGGCGGGATCACACCGTGATGCAGCTGGGTCTGCGCATGTCGCAGACCAAATGTCACGAGGCATGACAGCCCGATCGCTCCGCCCACCTGCTGCATGGCGTTCTGCACCCCGGAAGCCAGGGAGGAGTCCTGCCCGGTGACCTCATGGAGCGCGGCGTTCGCCATCGTCGGGAAGCAGCAGCCGGATCCGAGGCCGAGGATCACCATGCCCGGCACGATCCCCGACCAGTAGTGCGAGTGGACGTCGATGCCGGAGGTGAGCCCGATTCCGACCGCGCACAGCGCGAACCCGAGCGTCAGCAGCGCTTTCACGCCGAGCTTCGGCATCAGCGCCGTCCCGATCCCGATTCCCATGCCGATGGTGATGCCGAAAGGCAGATAGGACAGACCTCCGCGCACCGGCGACCAGTGCAGGACCTGCTGCTCGAACAAGGTGAGCATGAAGAAGTACGAGAAGAACGCCGAGGTGAAGAACAGGGTCACCACGTTGGTCGCGACCCGGGTCCGGTTGCGGAAGAACTCCAGCGGGATCAGCGGTGACTCGGAGTTGGCCTCGATGAAGACCGTCGAGACCAGCAGCGCCACCCCGCCGAGCAACGGCAGCAGGACCTCCCAGCTTCCCCAAGGGTGCTTGGCGGCGTTGAGCAGGCCGTCGACAACGGCGATCAGGCCGCCCGTCGCGGTCGCGGCGCCGTAGTAGTCCGGCCGCGAGTCGCTGTCTCGCACCATCTTGCTTTCAGAGACGAGCCGCGGCGTCAGAAGGATCGCGATCAGCGCGACCGGCACGTTGACGAAGAAGATCCAGCGCCAGTTCGCGTAGCTGACCAGGACCCCCGAGATGACGGTGCCCGACGTACCACCAAGTCCGGCGATGCCGCCCCAGATTCCGAACGCCTTCACCCGCTCGGCCGGGTCGGGGAACATCACCGCGATCAGCCCCAGCGACGCCGGTGCCGCGAACGCCTCGCCGGCCCCCTGCACGAACCGCGAGATGACGAGCATCGCCGGGTCCTGCGCCGCACCACACGTTGCCGACGCCGCGGCAAACAAGCCGACGCCGAGAAGGAACAGCCGGCGTCGGCCGACCATGTCCGCCAGCCGGCCGCCGAGCAGCAGCAGACCGCCCGCCATCAGGACGTAGCCGTCCACCACCCAGGCGAGGCCCGGCTTCGAGAATCCCAGACTGCCCTGGATCTTCGGCAGCGCGACGTTCACGACCGTCACGTCGAGCACGAGCATGAACTGGATCGCGCCGAGCAGCGCGAGGGCCTTCCAGCGACGGGGATCTGGACTGAGAGCCGGCGCGGTCATTCGCAGCGTCCTTCTTGATCGACGGTCGGTGGGCGTGCACGCAGAGCGCGACACAACTACGACGAACTCTGGCATGTCGGTGTGACAACCCTCGTGACGGTTCGCGAGCGGCGAACTCATCGTGTAGATACTGAGGCGATGGACATCGCAGCCCACATCGACGCGCTGGAACACGAGGGCGTCGAGCTCGGCACGACGGCCGCATCGGCGTCGCTCGGCGACCCGGTTCCGGGCTGCCCGGACTGGACGCTTCGCGACCTTGTCCGCCACATCGGCTACGTGCACCGCTGGGCCGCCGCGATCGTCTCGGGGCGTCTCGACGGTGCCGACGGCGACGCAGACGAAGCCGTCGGTCCGCTGCCGGGCGACGAGGGGCTGCACGACTGGTACGCCGCCGGGCACCGCGAGCTCGTGGCGGCGCTTCGCGCCGCCCCGGCCGACCTCGACTGCTTCACCTTCCTGCCGGCGCCGTCGCCGCTGGCCTTCTGGGCCCGCCGCCAGGCGCTCGAGACCGCGGTCCATCGCGCCGACGCGTCAGCTGCTGCGGGCCGGCCGGTCAGCTTCGCCGACGAGCTCGCCCACGACGGCATCGACGAGACGCTTCGAGGGTTCGGGAGCCGGCCGCGCACCTTCGAACCCGGCTCGATCCGGCTGCAGCCGGGCGCCGGGCCCGCTTGGCGAATCGACCTGCATGAGCAGGGCGCGACCTCATCCCTCGACGCCACCAAGGACGGCTGCGACGTCACGGTCTCCGGCGCCCCGACCGACGTCTACCTGTGGCTGTGGAACCGTCCGGCGACCGTCGAGATCACCGGAGATCCCTCCGTCGCGGAGCGCTGGAAGCGGGTGCGCGTCCGCTGGTCCTGAGGCGCGTGTTTGGCAATCTCCCCGAGTAATTGCCAGCCGAGTGGGCATGACTCGCTTCGAGCACTGCGCGCGGCACAGCGATCGGAGAGGAGCCGCGGCCATGACCAGAGGAATCCACGCAGATCGTCAGAGCCGGTTCGCGATCCCCAGGCGGCGAGGAGCGGTGGCGGGGCCACTCATCATGTTGCTCGGCGCTTGGGGCGCGCTGATCCCGTTCTTCGGGCACTCGTTCGGCTTCGGCTATACACCGTCGAACACTTGGACCTGGACGGCAGTTCGAGGCTGGCTCGAGGTCCTGCCCGGAGCAGCTGCCTTCCTGGGCGGGGCAATCATCACTCTGAGCGCCCATCGTGCATCGGCGATGCTCGGCGGGGTGCTCGCAGCTGCCGCAGGCAGCTGGTTCGTGCTCGGCACGATCGTCAGCCCCTGGTGGAGCGCCGGCCACATCGGGACGCCGGTGGGTGACGCGAGCCACGGCGTGTGGGAGCACATCGGGATGTTCACCGGCGTCGGAATGGTTACGACCTACCTCGCGGCGCTCACGATCGGACGCGTCACGATGTCCGGACCGCGCGAGATTCCGGCAACCTCCCCCGAGCAGCTCGAAGCGATCAAGCGAATCGAAGGCGCGCGCACCCTCCCGGGTGAGCGACCGAAGACCGTCGACCTCACGGCTGCGGAGGCCCGCTCTGACGCGCGATCTGAGTCAGTCCAGAAGTAGCGACGCACCAGTGGTCGGCGCAACGTCCTACCGGTCTTTACAGCTTCCGCCGGAGGCGGCCTCGGCCGGCGAAGCCAGGCATTACGTCCGCGACTGCCTGAGTGCGCTGGGGCGACAGGACCTCGTCGAGTGCGCCGTCCTCGGCGTCGACGAGCTGGTCGCCAACGTCTGTCGGCACGCGCGGACGCCACTCGTCGTCGAGGTCTCCCTGGCGGAGGCGGAGCGAGTGCGGATCGAGGTGACGGATCTGTCGCCGACGCCACCGGTACGACGCGACGCGGACGATTACGCCGTCGGCGGTCGCGGGCTCACGTTGCTCGACGCGTGCGGGCTCTGGGGCCTCGCCGCGACGACGAGCTCCGGAAGCGGCAAGACGGTGTGGTTCGAGCCGTTCAGCTCGCTCACGGTGTGAAGCAATGGCTCTAGTCTGAGTGCGTGACCCAGACCATCGCGCGCGTCGCGCTCATCTCATCTGCCCTCCTCGTTGCCGCAGCACCGATCGCCGACAGCGCGTCGGCGGCGGCCGCCACGCACGTCTACAAGCAGTCCGACTCCGGCAAGACCGTGAGCCTCAGCAAGGGCACCGTCTTCAAGGTCCGGCTCAAGGTCTGCGAGGACTGCGGCTACAGCTGGTCCTGGAAGCACCGGCCCGACGCCAAGGTCGTCAAGGTCGTCAAGAAGCGCGACGTCTCCTCGGCCAAGCCGCCCGCGGTCGGCGGGATCAACACGGTGACCTGGACCATGAAGGTCGTGGGTCGCGGCGACACCAAGCT
The DNA here is from genome assembly GCA_035547035.1 of Mycobacteriales bacterium. Taxonomy (GTDB): domain Bacteria; phylum Actinomycetota; class Actinomycetes; order JAFAQI01; family JAFAQI01; genus DASZTV01. The sequence continues at coordinate 6,943 of DASZVL010000045.1, forward strand.
GAAGCTGGTGCAGCACAGCCCCGCTCAGCAGGTGACCAAGCGCTTCAAGCTGTCCATCGCCGCCGGCTAGCTGATCGCATGTCACATAGGTGTCGCGATTTGCGACCCGCATGTCACACAGAGGTTGCAGTTCACGACATTCATGTGACATGCGGACGCGGTCGGGTCAGGTCACGCGTCAGCGCGCGGACCGTGAAGGGCACCAGCAGGACCAGGACGATCGGCAGCAGCCACACCTCCGGGTACTGATAGCCCACCGTGACCCAATGACCGGCGCGACGGGCCGGCGCGATGACTGGCGTCGGGGTCGGCGGCTCGACACTGGTGACAGCCGGCGGCACGGACGGCACTGCCCCGTCGCCGAGCTGACCGGTCGGACCGTTGGCACCCGCCGACGTGCCGCGGTGCGCAGCATGGTGGTGGGTGACCTGGGACGTCTGGGTCTGCTTCTGGCTCCCGACCAGCAAGGTGAGCCTTGGTCGCGCTGAGGCCGGCGCGTTCGCACTCGGCAGCCTGAACACGACCTGCCAGGCGCTGGTCGGCTTCGCTTGCGCCGGCAGCAACGCGAATGCCTTCACCGCGGCGAGCTTTCCGCCCAGTGGTTTCAGGTCTGCCACCAGATGCGGCGCCGGCTTCGCGACGTACTTCGCGCGCGCGGCCGGCAGGCAGTTGGGCGACGGCGCGCCGTCGAAGCCGCCCTCGACGTCCGCCGGCGACTGATACACGGTGCAGACGTTGATCGTCGCCGTGGCGGGCGCCACGCTGCCGTCGGCAGGATCGGTGTCGAGCGGGATCGACAGCGTGCCACCCCGCGCGGCCTGCTCCCGCTTGCTGAGGCTCACTCCCACGTACGCGCGCGCAGTCTGCCGGCCGAGTGCCGTCCCGATGTGGAACGTCCCCTTCGGATACGGGCTGAGAGCGGGGAGCGGGATTGCGCCGCAGCCGAGCGGCGTCGAGCAGAGCGGGTCCGGCTGGAACCACGCGGCGTTCGTGATGCGCCCGGTCAAGGTTTTGGGCGCGTCAGAGGCAGTGCGCACGACCGCTACGTGCGGCTTGGCCAGCGGTACGCCGAGTGCTGCTGTCGCCGGCCCGACCGAGATCCCGGCTGCGATGACCGCTACGGCCAGGCGGGCGCCGCGTCTCATCGGGCCTCCCTGGCCGACCGAAGCTCGCCGACGATCTGCGACGTCCGGTCGAGCATCTCGTCCATGTCCGCACGCTCGTCAGCCGCCCGCAACCGGCCCAGCTGGGACACGAACAGACCGGTGCCGACGACGATCAGCACCAGACCGCCCACTCCGCCGCTGATCACTGCCGGCACCTGGATGCTGACGTCGAGGGTGCGCGCCGCGATTCGCCAGGCAACCGCCATCACGACGAAGCCGGCGACCACGAGTCCGCCGAACACCAGCAGGCTCGGCAGCGCGGGATTCGGCGTGCGCTTCATTCGGCGACCTTGCGGGCTCGGCGCGGCTTGCTCGGCGGCGTCTCACGCAGTGCAGCGACCTCGTCGCGCAACAAGCCGAGCAGAGTGAGCAGCTCCGCATTCTGGCGGCGGCGCGCTCTCGCATCCGACTCACGGGCGCCGACGACGACGAGCCCGACTCCGACGACGACGAGCCCGATCCCTGGAAGGCCGGCAGACAGCACGTAGGGCACCTGCTCGGAGACAAGGACCTGTCCGGCCGCGAGGCCCCAGGCGACGCCGAGCAGGACGCAGCCCGCCGCGATCAGCACGATGCCCAGCACCGTGATCACACGCGGGTCGAACGGACGCTTCATGCCACAGCCTCCCCTGCCGTCGCCGAAGCGGCAGCGACGTCGCCACCGAGGTAGGCCGTGACCACCGCCGGGTCACTTTGCACCCGCTCCGGCGTACCGAGCGCGATCTGCTCACCGTCCGCCATGCACAGCACGCGGTCCGAAAGTCCCATGACCAGCGGCATGTCGTGCTCGATGATCACCATCGTCAGCGAAAGCTCCGACCGGAGCCGGGCGAGCAGCTCACCGAGTGCCTCGGTCTCACGCTGTGCGACCCCGGAAGACGGCTCATCGAGCAACAGCAGCTCGGGCTGCAGCGCGACCAGGCACGCGATCTCGGTGATGCGGCGGGTGCCCGTCGAGAGCTCGCCGATCGTGCTCGCGCGGAATCGCGACAGCCCCATCCACTCGAGCAGCTCGTCGGCTTGCGCCCGCTTGCGCCGCTCCCCTCGCGTGACGCCGAGCGCGTTGAGAGCGACGGACGTCGGCGCCGAGCGCTCGAGCGACAGCGCGACGCACTCGGCGACCGTGAGCGTCGGGAACAGCGCCGCATCCTGGAAGGAACGGATCAGGCCGAGCCGAGCCCGCGCCTCCGGCGTACGGCGGGTGATGTCCTCACCACGGAATCGCACCGATCCGGCATCGGCTCTCACGAAGCCCGCGACCAGCTCGAACGTCGTCGTCTTGCCGGCTCCGTTCGGACCGATCAGGCCGAGCGTCTCGCCGGCGCGTACGTCGAACGAAAGGCCGCGGACGGCGTGGATCCCACCGAAGGACTTGCTCAGGTTCGTGACTTCGAGCAGCACTCCCGCTCCGGTGATCCGGCGATGGGCTGGGCGGGCGAAATCGGGAAGATCCCCGCGCGAGCCGGTCGCCTCGACGATGCCGCGCTCCGCGGCAACCGCGGCGGCGAAGTCGACCCCCGCGCGACCGGCCAGCCAGGCAGCGACTCGGTTGCGCAGGCTCAGCGGCAGCTGCACCAGCCCGGCAGGCAGCCAGAGAACGACCGCCAGGTAGAAGTTCGTCAGCAGCAGGTTGCCGAGCAGACCCACCGTGAAGTAGGTCGGCCCCTGCACCACGAGCGCGCCGAACAGCGGGCCGGACAGCGCGCCGAGCCCTCCGACGATCGCGATCTCCACTGCGCTGATGCTCTGCGTCACGGGGAACCCGTCCGAGCCGATCAACGACAGAGCGTGGCCGTACATCGCGCCGGCAAGACCGGTCAGTGCGCCCGCGATCGCGTAGCACTGCACCTTGGTCCAGCGCCCGCTGACCGAGAACGCACGAGCCGCGTCCTCGTTGTCACGCACCGCAACGAGTCGGCGACCCAGCCCGCCTCGGCGGACGTTGCGCGCGAACAGCAATGCGATCAGCAGCGTCGCGAGGGCGACGTAGTAGTACGAGTGCCCGGAGCTCAGCCGGTGACCGTCGATGATCGGGCGGCCCGGAATCCGGCCCTGGCCCAGGAGCCACGACTGGCCGAGCAGGTAGTCGGGCACCACGAGCGCGAACGCGAGCGTCGACACCGCAAACATCAGGCCGCGCGCCTTGAGGGCGGGCAGGCCGAGCAACACGGACAGCGCGGCACCGGCCGCGCCGGCGTACGCAAAAGACTCGATGAAGTTGCCGGTGCGGCGGGAGATCTCGAACGACGCGTACGCGCCGATCGCGGAGATCGCGAACTGCCCCAACGACAGCTGCCCACCGAGTCCGGTGACGACGCCGAGCGCGAGCGCGGTGATGGCGACCGCGAAGGTGATCGACAGCTCGATGCTGTGCCCGTTGTCGATCAGCACGGGCATCACCGCAAGCACGGTGACGAGCACCACCCAAGGCGCCTTCTCGAGCACCTGCACCGACGGCAGCCTGCGGACCGCCGCCGGCAGCGGCTGCACCGACTGGATGACGGCCCAGGATCCCTTGTCCTCGCTGCGCCCGACAGGCTGTCGCTGGATCAGCAGCGCGACGACGATGACGACGAACCGCGCCATCTCGACCAGCCCCGGGTTCGCCGAGTTCCAGGTGAGGAGCTGCTCGAGCACGCCCAGCGCGAGGCCGCCGATCATCGCCTGGGGGAGGCTGCGCATCCGCGCGAGGACCGCACCGGTGAGCGCGATCAGCAGCAGGCTCGGTCCGAAGTTGTCACCGCTGGACAGCCCGCCGGCCGGCGCCGTCAGGATCGCCGTGAGCGCGGCGAGGCCACCGGCGATCGCCCAGGCGATCGCGCTCATCGCGTTCACCGGGATGCCTGCCATGCGGGCGGCATCTGCGTTGTCCGCCGCAGATCGGATGCCCCGCCCGATGCGGGTGAGCTTGAGGAACAGACCGATCGCGCCGACCGCGACCGGCGCGATGATCAGGATCGCCGTGTACGACGGCGTCACGAGCAGCGCTCCGATGTTGAAGCTCGGGATGCCCGCGGGTTGCGGGATGACCGTGCCGACGTTGGCGGACCGGCTGTTGATCAGCTGGGCGAAGCCAGCAATGCCCTGACCGGCGATCAGGGTGGCGACCACGCTCATCACGAACGGGCGGTTTCGCAGCGGCCGGATGACGTTGTTCTCGATGAGCACGCCCACGAGTCCAGCCGCGGCGAGCGCCGGCACGAACGCCGCCCAGTAAGGGATGTGCCAACGCGACACCTCGATCGCGAACACCGACGCGCCGAACGCCCCGACCTCGCCGTGCGCGAAGTTGATGATCCGGTTGGCGCGGTAGATCAGGACCAGACCTGCGGCGAGCATCCCGTACGACGCGCCCGAGATCAGACCCAGTGCGACCACCGGGAACGGCGTCTGCCAATGGCCCGTCGACGTCTGGCTGGTCGTGATGACGTGAGGCAAGACGAAGTCGAGCAAGACCCACAGGCCCACGAGCGACCCGATGGCGATCCCGCCGCGACGTACGAAGCGCTTGTCGAAGGCGATGCGCCCGCCGCCCCACCGGCGGGGCGCCGGGCTGACGCCGGCGCTCATGTCAGGACCCCCTTCGCGGCGCCTTCGAGGAAGACGGCGCGCAGCAGATCGTGGCGGTCGATGAGATCCGTGGCCGGGCCGTCGAAACGGACCTCACCCTTCTCCATGAAGTACGCGCGGTCGACGAGTGACAGCGCTGTCGTGACGCTCTGCTCGACGATGACGACCGCAGTGCCTTCTTCGTTGATCCGCCGGACCATGTCGAGCAGGCGGTTGACGATCACCGGGGCGAGGCCGAGGGACAGCTCGTCGATCAGCAGAACCCTCGGGCGCAGGATGAGCGCCTTCGACAGCGCAACCATCTGCTGCTCTCCCCCGGAGAGCATGGCGGCCGTCGACGACCGGCGCTCGCGCAACCGCGGAAACGCGTCGAAGCACCGCTCGATCGCCTCGTCCACCGCCCGGCGGTCCCGGCCGAGGGTGTAGCCGTAGCTCTGCAGGTTCTCGACGACGTTCATCGAGCGGAAGACGGCCTTGCCACCCGGCACCTGCGTGATGCCGTCGCGGACCCGCGCCTCGGCGTCGAGATAGGTGATGTCGCGGCCGGCGAACGTCACCGAGCCGCGCTGCGGGATCCCCAGCCCGCAGATGACCCGCAACAGCGTGGACTTGCCGGCGCCGTTGGTGCCGAGAAGGCCGACGATCTCGCCTTCGTCGACGTGTGCGTCGACGTCGAAGAGCACTTGCAACGAGCCGTAGGCGAAATCGATGCCGCGGCAGACGAGGAGCGGCCCGCCCGACCGCGCGGCCCCCTCCGGCCGCGCCTCGGCGTCTCGTACCGCTCGTTCGAGGAGTTCATCGGCACGTTGGCGGTCGATCTCAAGATGTGATGTCGCCCTGCCCCACCAACCGCTCGCGAGGACGCCGACTCCGGCGAGGGACACCAGCGCGTACCGGACGCCGTAACGGTCGGCAACGCACACCGCGACGACGAGCCCGAGCAAGCCACCGAGGGCCAGGCTGCTCGCGGTCGCGGACGCGACTGCGGTGCGCTGCGCCGGCAACGTGACCGTCAGGCCCAGGCCGAGCAACACGGGGACGAGCAGGTTGGCGAGAGCGGCACCGAACGCAACGAGGACGACCATCGCCGTACGCGACGGCACCAGCGGCGCGACAAGCAGGAGCACCGACGCCGTGGCGAGGGCGAACGAGGAGAGCGTCGCGAGCCGAGCCGGCCGGGCGCTGAGCAACCGGTCCGCGTGCGTCGAGGTGACGAGCACGAGCACCACACCGGCGCAGCCGATGGCGAGGAAGACGCCGCTGATGCCGCGAGGGCCGAGGTGGAAGTGCTGGCGAAGATAGATGGACAGCACCGCGTCGTAGGGCAGCAGTAAGCAGCCGACTGCGGTCAACGCGACGCCCGCACCCAGAAGGGAAGGCGTCGCACGCCAGGAGCGGCCGAGCTCGCTCCACCTCGGCACCTCGTCCGCAGGGGGCAGCGCGGGCGCATGCGCTTCGCGCGGACGCGGCGCGACCGAGGCAACGACCACCACCGCGAAGCCGGCCAGAGCGACGCCGGCCAAGCCACGATGCCAGGTCGTCGCGGTCACGATGATGACGACCGGAAGGACGATCTGCGCCGACAAGGCCCCAAGCTGTGCCGACGAGAGCGCGCGAATCCGCCAACCTTCGCCGGTTTCGTTGAGCGCGGTCGAGCGTTGCAGCACACGACCCGGTGCGCCCACCAGCGAGCCGAGACAGAGCACGCCGATCAATGCCCACGAGCCGCGGGCCTGTCCGGTGAGCAGCAGAGCCAGGGCGGCAGCAAGCGCACCAACGCGAGTGGTCCAGGCCCGCGCGAGCGCGCGTCGCCGGTCGGTGAGGGAGGGCACGGCGAGCGGCAGCACCAGATCTACCGCGATGGCGGGGACCCGGACGCTGAGCAACGAGACGGCCGTGACCGTCAGCGTTGCGGCGATCTGCGGAGTGAGCATCGAGACGCCGAAGCCCTGCAGGCTCTCGACAGCCGCGAAGGCTCCGAGTGCCGCGAGCGTCCCGATCCTTCTGTCCGACGGGATGCTCATCGGTCGGCGAGAACCTTGCCCGGGTTGAACAGGTGCCGAGGGTCGAGGCTGTTCTTCACGTCGTGCATCAGGGTCTGCGTGGCCGGGTCGATCTCGCGCCGCATGCCGCCGGCTTTGAGGATGCCGACACCGTGCTCTCCGGTCACGGTGCCGCGACGCGCGATCGCCGCGTCGAGGATCTCCTCGAACGCCGCCAACGCCGCCGGCGGCGGATCCCCGTCACCGACCTCGCCGACGATGAGCGGATGCAGGTTGCCGTCGCCTGCGTGCGCGATGCTCGCGATCTTCACACCATGGCGCTGCGCGATGGCTTCGATCTCGGCGAGCATCGACGGGACCTCGGACCGGGGAACACACACGTCTTCGGTGAGGACGGGCCCGAGCCGCTCCAGCGCGGGGTAGGCGAGCCGGCGAGCGGCGAACAACGCCTCGGCTTCGGTGTCGTCGGTGGACTGCTCCGCCCACACCGCGCCGCACTCGGTGAACGCGTCGACGATCGCCTGCGCCTCAGCCGCGCCCGACTCGCCAGGCGTGTCGACTCGCGCGAGCAGCAGCGCTTCGGCATCGAGGCTCAGCCCGAGGTGCTTCCACTCCTCGACGACCTCCATGCAGTAGCGGTCGAGCAGCTCGAGGGCGACCGGCACGAGCCCGCGTCGCGTGATCAGCGCGACGGCCTCGCCGGCTTGCACGAGCTGGTCGAAGCTGCCGACGATCGTCCGTGGCACACCGGTGACCTGCGGGCGCAGCCGCACGGTCGCCTGCGTGACGATCCCGAGCGTTCCCTCTGAGCCGCACATCAGCCCGACGAGGTCGTAGCCCGCAACGCCCTTCGTCGTACGACGTCCGAGCCGCGCGACGGTGCCGTAGCCGGCAGAGCCACCGACAATTGCCTCGAGCCCGATCGCGTAGTCGCGGGTCACGCCGTACTTCAGGCAGCACAACCCACCGGCGTTGGTGGCGACGTTGCCGCCGATCGTCGACCACGGCGCGCTCGCGGGGTCCGGCGGATACCAGAGCCCGACCTCCTTGACGGCGGCCTTGAGATCGTCGTTGACCACGCCTGGCTCGACGACGGCAACCAGGTTGTCGCGGTCGATCTCAACGATTGCGTCCATCTGCGACAGATCGAGCACGACGCAGCCGTCGATGGCGTTCGCACCACCGGACAGACCCGTCCCGGCGCCGCGCGCGACGATCGGCACGTCGAGCTCGGCGCAGGTCGCGACGACCGCCGCGACCTCGGAGGTGTTGCGGGCGCGAACGGCGGCGACCGGCCTACCGACGGGCGCCCATGCCGCCTGGTCACGCGAGAGGCTGTCGAGGACGTCGGTGTCGACGAGGATCCGCTCGCTGGAGACGGCGCGGCCGAGCATCTCGACCACCTGCGCGGCGCCGACAGGGAAGGTGGTGGTCATCCTGCGACGGCCCGGTTGAGCTCGGCCGCGACCTCGCGTGCGCCACCCGCCGACATCACGATGCCGGCGTGGTCGACGCCGGGCACGAGTCGCGCACGGAGCAGCGGCAACCGCTGCAACCACTCGTCCACGACCGGCTGCGGGTACGCCGGCGCCGAGTCGATGCCGATCGACCACTGCGCGTGGAGCAACGTGACGGGGTGGTGCAGAGCCGCCATCCACTTCTCGACCGGGGCGTTTGCGAAGACGTCAGCGGCGTCCTGCCGCACTGCCTCGGACTCCAGGCGGACCTCGAGCTCCGGCGCCTGGCCCGCCAGGTCGTAGCGGAGGTAGTCGGTCAGCAGAGGGTCGTCGGGATCGAGCATCGCGCCGACCCCGCCGATGAAGCTGCGGCGGTAGTCCTCTACCCGGGCGAAGGTTCGCTGGGTGCGTTCGAGGCGGTCGGCAAGCGGCGAGTCGTCAGCGGACTCCTCGGTCTTCGCCGGCGACGGCGGGAGCGACATCGGCGGGCCACCGTCGACGAGCACGATCTGGCTGAACCGGTCAGGCGCGGAGTTGGCGAGTGCCGTGGCCACGAAGCCCCCCATCGACATGCCCGCGAGCACGACCTTGTCGAGGCCGAGTGAGTCCATCACCGCGAGCACGTCGTCGCGATGGGTCGCGAGGCCGTAAGGGCCCGGTACGTCGACGCTGCTGCCTCGCCCTCGCAGGTCGGGCGCGACGATGTGCACGTTCGGCGCGGCGGCGGCGGCCCACTGCCACAGCAGGTGCGTGCTGCTGACGCCGTGGATCGCAACGACCGGCGTGCCTTGGCCTACCCACTCCCCGACCATCAGCAGTCCGGCGGGCGTCTTCACACCGCGCCGGGCGTATCTCGACTGACCAGACAACGTTCGCTACCCCCCGAACCGGTAGTTGGTGGTCGACGTGTAGGCGAAGCACCCGCACTTTGACTCGAAGGCGAGGTCACGACCGGCGCCAGGGAGGGCGAAGTCGTTGCGGTGGAGGTTGCTCGTGAAGGTGATCGCGGGCACGAAGCTCGGGCCGGCGCGCTGCAGGCCCGCCACCACCTGCGGTCCGGTCAGGCCGCCTCCTGCGAGGGCCGCCGCCTTGATCAGCCGAAATGCGTCGCAGTACTCCAGTGCGACCGCTTCCGCGAAGCGAAGCCCCTTGTAGGACTGCAGCTTCTCCTGCTCGGCGAGGCAGCTCTTCTCAGCCGGCGTGATGTAGCCCGGGTCCTGCCCGAAGTCCACGTCGACGCTGGGGTCCTCGCCCAGACCCATCGCGCCGATCAGGACCTTCTTGGACACGTTGGTCGTGAGCAACGCGGGTGTGTCGAAGGTCGTGATGGCCGACCGCGGGTAGTACTTCTGGCTGTCCGCCTGCTGCAGGAACATGCCGTACCCGTTGTCCGTGGAGAAGACGTGCGTGATGCCGCGGGAGCGGAACTGCAGCACTGCGCTGGAGAGGTTGCTCGACGTACCGCTTGCACTGACCGTGTAGTTGAACTGCGCCGTCGGTGGGTAGCCGGCGCGAGCGAGGACGCCCGACAGGATCGCGGCGGCGCGGGTCCCGGTCGAGTCGTTCTTCGCGATGATGCCGATCTTCACGGGTGCGTTGCCCGGCGCGCCGGCCGTGGTGTTCCATCCGGAGAAGTAGCCCTCTGCCTTCAGCCGGCTGACGAGCACCGGCGCGAGGTCGGTGAAGCTCGGCGAGATCACCGAGGTGGCGTAGCCGTGCAGCGCGTTCAGCGCGGCGGTGTCGGTCGGTGCGATCGACCCGCTGAGCAGCGGGATCTTCGCCTGCTCGAAGCAGCTGCGGAAGGTCGGAGTGTCGAGCGGCGTCAGCGTGTTCCACACCGCGACGACGGGACGGTCCTGGGTGAAGTGGGTGCAGGCCTCGGCGCCGTCCTGCTGTGCGTTGACCAGCATTGACGCGGTCGAGACGTTGTTGGCGACCTCGACGACCTTGCGCCCGAACAACCCGCCTTCGCGGTTGAGCTCGTCCACCATCGCCTTGCCGTCCTTGACCTGGTTGCCAGGGTTGGCGTTCTTCAGGCCGAGCGCGGTCGCGACGGTGCCGATGTCGTTGACGGTCGTGACGCCGATGTAGACGTTGTGGGCGTCCCAGCCGCGTCCGGTCTTCGGGATCGCGTTGTAGCCCGTCTTGCCGGTCCCCGGGCCTGTGGAGTGGCCGCCCGGCGAGACACCGGTCGAGCCGGTCGACGTCGCGCCACCGCCGCCGCCACTTACCGATGAAGGGCTTCCCCCATTGCCGGCGCTGCCGGTCAGTCCACCGCCGCCGGACGTGGGTGCGGTCGCGATCTCGCCGCCGGACCCATAGCTCTGTCCGCCCTGGCTCGTCGCGCCACCGAGACCGTCGTTGAAGCCGCTCGCACTCCCGCCGTTCTCGACGTACCTGCGCTCGGACACCGCCACCGTCGAGCCGCAGCCAGCGAGCAGCACGGCGGCCGCCGCGAGGGCAGCCGGCGCCGCGGTGCGCGTGAGGAGCCGCAGGTTCATGCGACGCCCTTGAGGGCTGCGATGACAGCGTCTCGGCCGGACTGCATCGCGGTCTGCAGGTGGCCACCAGGGACCTCGACACCCTTGGCGTTCGGCGCGTGGGTGAGCCAGGCGCGGATCATCGGAGTGAGTGGATCGCCGCCGCCGTAGATCACGGTGCACGGAACACTCTGCCCGGCAGGGTCGAATCCCCAGGTGCCGGCCATCAGCGCGAACTCGGCGCCCCCCAGCTGCCCCTGACGACGTCCCTCGGCGGACACCGTTCGCGCCCGAACGAAGGTCGCCTCGTCCTCGAGCAACACCGCGTCCTCCGGCGAGACCTTGCGCATCGTCTTGACGTACTTGGCCTGACCACCGGGGCGCTCGATCGCGTTCTGCTGCTTGCGCTGCATCGCCGCGAGCACGCCGGGGGCACGGGTCGCGAGGAACGCCATCAACCTCATCTGGCCCGGCATCGCCGCCTTCACATCCGGCCATGGCTGCGGGTTCACCGCGGGGCTGACCGCGACGACCGAGGTGACGCGCTCGCGATGGGCTTGCGCCGACGCCCAGGCGTACATCGCGCCCGCGGACAGCCCGCACACGACCGCCTTCTCGACACCTTCGGCGTCGAGGACGGGCACGAGGTCGATCACGCCGCGCAGCAGGGTGCGGTTCGGGATCGGGTCGGTCCGGCCGCTGCCGGGCCGGTCGATCGAGATCACCCGTAGGCCGTGAGCCGCGGCGTCGGCGTGGAAGAACCCGGCTTCGAGCCGGGAGCCGCCCGCGCCGTGGTAGTAGACGACCGGCTTGCCGGCGGGCGCGCCGTACGTCGTCCAGGCGACGGTCCGGGCACCTGACGTGGTGGTGCGAACTTCAGCTGGGGTTTCCACGCTCACCGTTGGGACGGTAAGCGCGCCTCCGCCACCCGAACAGGGAGATCTCCCACACGACTTTCACCAACTAGTGGGGTGTCCGCCCATCAACTAATGGCCAGCGCGATCGTGAGCTCACCGATCGTTCGAGGGTCGCTCAGCGCGTCGCCGTACAGCTCTCTCAGCTGTGTCATCCGGTAGCGCACGGTCTGCGGATGCACCACAAGATCGGCGGCAACCTCCTCGCGTCGCCCCTGGTGCAGCAGCCACGAGCGCAGCGTGTCGACCAGGCGCTCCGCAGTCGCCGGGCGCAGGTCGGAGAGCGGTGCAAGCGCCTGACGGCGCAGGTCGGCGAGCGCATCGGGATCGGCCGTGCACACCAGCCAGGCAAGGTGGGCCTCGCTGTCGACCGCGGCGCCGGCGGTGTCCGAGGCGAGTGCGACCACTCGTTTCGCCCGCTGGTACGACGCCGCCGCCCGCAGCCACGGCCGCGCGGGGCCGACGACCGCGTTGCGACCCGCGAGATGGCGGAGCAGGAACTGCCGCGCCGACCTGCCCTCCGATGGGACCAGCAGGACCGACCAGGTGTCGGCATCGGCCGCGTCGCGCGACTCGTCGGTGACCTCCAGCGTTCGTGGATCCAGCCCCGACAACGCGGCACGGACCTGGCTCGACGGCAACAGCACTGCGACGATCGCCTCGGGGGGTTGCCAGTCAGCCCGATCTGCGGCACCGACGAGCGCGTCGTCCGGCGCGCCACTGAGGAGGTCCTGGGCGAGTCGCTCGAGATAGCGAGCGCGGACCCGGCCGGTGGTCGCGAGCTCGTCGGCGTGGCCGAACGCGCTCGCTGCAGAGAGCTCGTCGATGTAGGCGAACACGAACTCCGCGAAGCGCGCGAGCTGGTCGGCAGGCAGCTTCGCCGTGACCGCGGTCGCGGACATCTCGCGCCATGCGACCCGGGCGCCGACTCGGTAGGCGGCCAGCAACGCCTCCATCGTCCGGCCGGAGCGCGCCTCGCCACGACCGAGCGCGTAGGCGCCGTCCAGCGCCGGTTGCAGCGGGGTGCCGGCGTCGCTGGCCCCACCGGCACCGATCAGGTAGACGAATCCGCCGAGGGCGAGCCGTACGGCTTCTGCGATCGTCGTCCCCATTGGGCCGTTCCACGCGTCGGTGTAGCTGGGCACCTCGTCGATCACGGCGGCGACGACGAGCTCGGCAACGGCCGGCAGCTGTCCTCGCAGCGCCTCCACGATCTCACGGTCGAGGGCGTCGGGCTTCGCGGGTTTGTTCACCGCGAACAAATCCTGGTGCCGACTTCACCTGACATGGTCAGGACTTTATCTCGCTCGGCTAGCCATGCTGAACCTGTGAGCATCACCGAACGACCCGCACGCGCCGCCGGTGGCCTGCGCCACCGCCTCGTGTCGCTCGGCGAGCGCCTCGCCACGCCGCTCGTTGCCGGCGACTACGTCGACCTGATCGACCCGTTGCGCTCACCGACCGACCTGCGTGGACGGGTTGTCGAGATCCGCCCGGAAACCGCCGACGCCGCCACGTTGGTCATCAAGCCTGGCCGCACCTGGCGGGGCCACGTGCCCGGACAGTACGTGCGGATCGGGGTCGACATCGACGGCGTACGGCGCTGGCGCGCGTACTCGCTCACCTCACCGACGGACCGCGCCGACGGCTGCATCACGATCACCGTCAAGGCGATCCCCGACGGTGTGGTCAGCGGCTTCCTCGTGCGTCGGGCGAGGCCCGGGTTGCTCGTCCAGCTCGACCAGGCGACCGGCGAGTTCACACTTCCCCCACGACCGCCGAAGCGCCTGCTGTTCATCACCGGCGGCAGCGGCATCACACCCGTCATGGGAATGCTCCGCAACGCGATCGACTCGCTCGACGACGTCGTACTGGTGCACTCAGCGCCGACGGCAGCCGACGTGATCTTCGCCGATGAGCTGCGTGCCTGGGCGGCCGCCGGTCAGCTACGCCTGATCGAACAGCACACCGACGTCGACGGCATGCTCGATGCCGAGAGCGTCGCGGCGCTGGTCGGCGATTTCGCGGACCACGAGACGTACGTGTGCGGCCCGGTCGGCCTGCTCGACCTGATCGAGGCGCACTGGGAGTCGACCGGGCGCACCGACGCCCTCCACACCGAGCGGTTCCGGCCGGCGATCGCGGCCATCGGCGACGGCGGAGTCGTGACCTTCACGTCGAGCGACGTGACAGTTGCCGCTGACGGCGCGAGCCCGCTGCTTGACGTCGGCGAGTCCGCCGGCGTGCTCATGCCGTCGGGGTGCCGGATGGGGATCTGCTTCGGATGCGTGCGTCCGTTGCGCGAGGGTGCGGTGCGCGACCTTCGCACCGGCGAGGTCACGGAAGCCGCCGAGGGTGACGATGTCCTGATCCAGACCTGCATCTCCGCAGCCGCCGGACCCTGCTCCATCGACATCTGAGTTCCACCGAGATCTGAGAGGAGTCGACGTGACGGCGATTCAGCGCAAGGCGGTCGACCCGACCGCGCACCTCAGCGCCGAGGACATCGAGGTGCTCGGGCGAGAGCTCGACGCGATTCGTGACGCGGTGCTCGCGACCCGAGGAGAGGGCGACGCGGCGTACATCCGCAAGGTGATCGATGCGCAACGCAAGATCGAGCTCGCCAGCCGCGCGGTCCTGCTCGGCTCGCTGTTCCCGCCGGCGTGGCTCGCCGGCACGATCGGCCTGTCGGTGTCCAAGATCCTCGAGAACATGGAGATCGGGCACAACGTCATGCACGGCCAGTGGGACTGGATGCGTGACCCGAAGATCCACTCGACAACCTGGGAGTGGGACAACGCGACGCCATCGGCGATGTGGAAGCACTCGCACAACCAGGTGCACCACAAGTACACGAACGTGCTCGGCCGCGACAACGACCTCGGGTACGGCATCATGCGCGTCGACGAGGACCAGCGCTGGTCGAAGTTCTACCTCGCCCAGCCGCTCTACAACTTCCTCAACGCCTGCCTGTTCGAGTACGGGATTGCGGCGTACGACCTCGAGATCGGCAAGGTCCTCAAGGGACGTAAGGACAAAGCCGTGTTCCGCGAGGAGCTCAAGGTCGTGATGGCCAAGATCAAGAAGCAGGCGACCCGCGACTACCTCCTGCATCCGCTGCTGTCCGGTCCGTCCGCACTGTCCACGCTCGGCGCCAACGCGACGGCCAACCTGGTGCGCAACTGGTGGACGCACTCGGTGATCATGTGCGGGCACTTCCCGGCCGGCATCGAGACCTTCACACGTGCCTCGATCGAGGGCGAGACCCGCGGCCAGTGGTACCTGCGGCAGATGCTCGGCGCCGGCAACATCAGCGGCGGCAAGATCACCCACCTGATGACCGGAAACCTGTCGTTCCAGATCGAGCACCACCTCTACCCGGACCTGCCCAGCAACCGCTACGCCGAGGTCGCACCGAAGGTCCGCGAGGTGTTCGAGCGGTACGGCCTGAGCTACGTGACCGGGTCGCTGCCGCGGCAGGTCGCGTCGGCGTGGAAGAAGGTCTTCCGGCTGTCGCTTCCCAACCGCGGGTCAGTCACCAGCCTCGACAAGAAGCCGGTGCAGCCGAAGCGCGAGCTGGACGTCGAGCGCGCGGTCGCCTGACCGCCAGCCTTCGCTCAGCAGCCGGCTGATCCGCTGCAGCCGCTGGTAGAGCGTGTTCGGGTGGATGCAGAGCTCACTGGCCGCCGCGGCGTGCTGGCGTCCGGCCGCGAGGAACACGTCGGCGGTCTCGACGAGGTGCGTGCCGCGCGCCTCGTCATGACGGATCAGCGGTCCGATCGTGCGGTCGACGAAGCGTCCGACGTCCCGGCGGCCTGACCGCGCCAGCAGGAATCGGTACGGGCCGAGGTCGTCCGGACCGGCACACTCGCCGTCGCGGCCGAGCGCGGCAAGAACGGAGACGCACGCCGCGGCGTCGTCGTAGGACTGCTTGAGCGCCGCCGGGCCGGTTGCCGGTCCGGCGATTCCGACTGTTGCCTTCGGAGCGATCGACGGGAACGTCGTGCGCGCCGCGTCGAGGTCCTCTGCGGGTACGACGGCGACGACCCGCCCGCCGAGTCGCGCAACGAGACCGCCGTTCGCGTGAACATAACGCTCGAGATCAGCCAGCACCTGCACGCCGCGCGCCCCGGGATCGACGACTGCGACGGCGTGACTCGACGACACGTCGAGACCAAGGCTGCGGGCACGGCGAGTGAAACCCGGCAGGTCGTCGATCCGGCGAGTCAGCAGCTGCTCGAGGACCTCCGAGCTGGTCCGCCGCTCGGCATCGCTGACCGCGCGCTCCGACGCCACCACCAGCGCGATCGTGAGCGCAGAGCGCTCGAGCAGCCGGCGCGTGATGTCGTCGAGACCGCCGGCGGCGGCGACCTGCAGTGCGCCGAAGTAGGAGTCGACCGAAGCGACCGGGACGGTGGTGAGCCCGGCGTCGACGAATGGATGGCGCTGGGACAACGGCCGGAACGTCGTCGACGGCAGCGCGCCTTGAACCGGTTGGATCGCAACGCCTTCGACGGCCGTCCCGCCCTCAGCGGCCGCAACGACGTCGTCGGCCTCGTCCGCGAACGCCACCACGCCGTCGACAACCTCGGACAGGGCCTCGATGATCTTCTCGACACCGCCCCCTGACACCGCGACATCCATCAGCCGCTCATGCAGCGTCGCCGCCCGCGAGGTTCGTTCGGCCTGCACTCGCAGTGCCTCGTGCGCGCGGCGCTGCTCGTCGATCTGGTGCGCGGACTCGATCGCGAGTGCAGCGAACGACGCGAGGGAGCCGAGCAACGACAGCTCGTTGGCAGTCGGCGGCCGAACGTCGCGCTCGCCGACCATGAGCACGCCGATGATGTCGGCGCGCAGCCGCATCGGGACGCCGGCGATCGTTCGCAGCTCCTCGAGCCGTGCGATCTTGTCGACGTCCTCGACGTGATGCAGGTCGGGGTCGGACAGGTAGTCGGTGCTGCTCACCGGCGAGCCGGTGTCGACGACGCGACCAGCCAGACCGGCGTGCGCCGGGATGACCACGCCGCGCAGGTGGGGGCTGAGCGAGCCGTTCGCGACGCGGATGTGCAACGAGTCGTCGGGCTCCCTCATCGCGAGGTAGGCGACGTCGACGTCGAGCAGGCGACGCGCCTCGGTGACGATGTCCTCCAGCAAGGCGTCGACGTTGCGCACCCCCGACAACCGCACGGTCAGGTCGTGCAGCGCGCCGAGCTCGGCGACTCGCTTGCGGTGCTCGCGGAGCTGGGCGTGCAGCCGGATCGCGAGACCGGCCGCACGCTCGATCTCGGCGCGGTCGAGCGCGTTGTCGGCGTTGGCAAGCAGCCCTGCTCGGGCATCCTCGAGGGCGTCGATGTCGGCCCCGCCGAGCAGCAGGTCGAGCCACGCAGTGGCGCCGGTCGGCGTACCGGCCGGTTTGGTCTTCGTCGCGGGCGTTCTGGCCATCTGCTCCTGCCTCGGCCACCGGAGTGGAGGTCCACGACGCTAGATCGGGCATGCGGTGTAGGCAATCCACGTACCTTCCCGCCCGTTCCCAGGGCAGGATGGCGCACTATGCATGCCGCAGTGATCGAGGCGCCCGGCTCGGTGGTGGTCCGCGACGTCCCGGACCCGTATCCGGCGCCCGGCGAGGTCGTGATCGCGGTCGGCGGCTGTGGCATCTGCGGGACCGACCTGCACCTGGTCGAGGGATCGCTGCCCAACACGACGTACCCGCTCACCCCTGGGCACGAGTTCTACGGCAAGGTCGTCGAGACCAACGCCGATGACGGTCCGGAGATCGGTACCTGGGTCGCGGTCGACCCGAACCTGCCGTGTCTCGATTGCGGCCCGTGCCGGAACGGCAGGACGAACCTCTGCGAGAACTACACGGCGATCGGCGTCACGCGCCCCGGTGCGTGCGCCGAGTACGTCGCCGCGCCCGCGTCCGTCTGCTCGACGCTGCCCGCCGACTTCCCGCTCGAAGTCGCTGCGCTGATCGAGCCGATGTCGTGTGTGATCCATGGACTCGACCGGATCGGTCCGCGTCGGAGCGACAACCGGTGGCTGGTCTACGGCGCCGGCACAGTCGGCCTGCTGATGGCCAACGCCGCGCAGTCGCGCACCGACGCCGCGGTCTGTGTCGTCGAGACGAATCCCGACCGGCGCGCCCGCGCGGCGAGCTTCGGCTTCTGCACAGCGGCGTCCGCAGCTGAGCTCGACTCGCCCGGCTGGGACACCGTCGTCGACTGCACCGGTTCGACCGGCGCGATCGGCGACGCGCTCACGCGGGTCGCCACCGGCGGCACGCTGATGCTCTTCGGGGTTGCGGCGCCGGGAGCAACCGTCGATCTCGCGCCGTACGACGTCTACCGCCGCGAGCTCACGATCCTCGGCAGCATGGCGGTCATGGACTCCTTCGACCGCGCGGTGGTCGAGCTCGCAGCGAAGCCGGAGTTCGCGGCTGGACTGGTCACGCATCGCTTCGGGTTGACCGACTATCTCGAGGCGCTCGACACCTTCCGTTCAGGTGAGTCAGGGAAAGTCGAGATACTCACCGTCTGATGACCATCGGCGTGATCGGCGAGTCGCTGGTCGACGTGTTCACCGATGCCGACGGCGAATCCATTGAGCGAGCGGGCGGCAGCCCGTTCAACATCGCGATCGGCCTGGCGCGCCTCGACATCCCGGCGCGGCTGTTCACCTCGATCGGCGACGACGCTCGCGGTGAGCGGCTGCTGGCCACCCTGTCCTCCGAGGGCGTCGCCGTGACACATGGAACATCGACCAGTCCGACCTCGGT
The DNA here is from genome assembly GCA_035547035.1 of Mycobacteriales bacterium. Lineage (GTDB taxonomy): Bacteria > Actinomycetota > Actinomycetes > JAFAQI01 > JAFAQI01 > DASZTV01. The sequence continues at coordinate 25,311 of DASZVL010000045.1, forward strand.
GGCGTCGGCCTCGCTGGACGGCGCCGGTCGCGCGACGTACTCCTTCGAGCTGGCGTGGGACCCGAGGTTCGACGACGAGTGGCCACCGCTCGACGCGTTGCACTTCGGCTCGCTCGGCTCGGTGGTCGGACCTGGCGCAGCAGAGGTCGCCGCGATCGTCGAGCGCTACAGGGGCGAGGCGCTGATCAGCTACGACCCCAACTGGCGAGACGGCGTCGTCGACGTCGATCCGCGAAGCGCAGTCGAGGCCAACGCAGCCCTAGCCGACATCGTGAAGCTCAGCGACGAGGACGCCGCTGCGGTGTACCCCGGCGTCGCGCTCGAGGACGTTGCGCATGCGCTGCTCGACCTCGGACCGGTCCTCGTCGTGATCACCAAGGGTGCGGAAGGGGCATCCGCGTGGACGCGCAACACTGCCAAGCACTGTGATGCGCCGCCGGTCGACGTCGTCGACACGGTCGGTGCAGGTGACGCGTTCATGGCAACGGTGCTCTCCGAGCTCGGCGCGATGAAGCGCGACAAGGTGGAGACACTCACCAAGCGTGAGCTCGAGCTCGTGTTGGAGTTCGCGTCGTTCGTCGCCGGGCGCACTTGTGAGCGAGTCGGCGCAGACCCGCCACACCTCGCCGACTTGTTCTAGGCCGACCGGCCGGCGCGACGCACGGCGACCGAAGACGGCCCTAGAACTCGAGGACGACCTTGCCGGTGGCTCGCCGGTTGTCGAGGAGCGCCAGCGCCTCGCTGGCGCGTTCGAGCGGGTAACGAGCGCCCACCGGCGGGCTTATGTGGCCCGCGGCTGCGAGCTTCGCGATCTCGGTCGCAACCTCGGCGCCGTACGTGAGACCTGACGAGATGACGTACTCGCCCCAGCCGGCACCGACGACCTCGGTGTTGCGCAGCAGCAAGCGGTTGACCTTGACCTCGGGGATCGCGCCGCCGGTGAAGCCCACGACGACGAGCCGGCCGGCCCGGTTGAGCGAGCGCAGGCTGTCGGTGAAGCGGTCGCCACCGACCGGGTCGATGACGATGTCGACGCCCTGGCCACCGGTGAGTGCGAGGACCTCGTCCTTCCACGCGCCGTCGGAGCGCACGACCTCGTCGGCGCCGGCGTCCTTCGCGACTGCGGCCTTGTCGTCACTCGACACGACGGCGATGACGCGGGCGCCGAGGCCCTTCGCGACCTGGATCGTCGCCGTACCGACGCCGCCCGCTGCGCCGTGGATCAGGACGCTCTCGCCCGGCTTGAGCCGACCGCGGGTGACGAGCGCGAAGTACGCCGTGTGGTAGTTGAGGATCAGCGCGGCGCCTTGCGCGAAGTCCAGCCCGTCCGGCAGTGGGAACGTCATGACGAGCGGCGCGGCGACGACCTCGGCGAACGCGCCGCTCATACAGAACGCGACGACCTTGTCACCCGGCGAGAAGCCCGAACCCTCGGGCGCAGAGCGGACGACACCCGCTACCTCGCTGCCCGGGACGAACGGAAGCTCCGGCTTGTACTGGTACTCGCCGCGGGTCTGCAGCACCTCGGGGAACGAGACGCCGGCTGCCTTGACCTCCACCAGCACGACGCCGTCGCCGGCAGCGGGCTCCGGCAGGTCCGCGAGCCGAGTCGCGGTCTCGGGCCCGGTCAGCTGAAAGATCTCGACAGCGCGCATACGTCCTCCACCCCACCCACCACGCATCAGCGGAGCCGGCTACGCCGGCACGGCCAATGACGTTACCGAATGGGATTCGGTAACACCCCTTCCCCCTCCGTGATCTTGACGAAGATGGCGGTTAGACGGCCGCGAGACGCCACCAACGTCAAGATCACCGCGGGCCCAGGACGTTGGTCCTGGGCAGTGTCCGAATCTCCCTGATTTGAAACGAGATGGTGTCGCTGAATCGCAGCATCAAAACCGGGGTTTCAAAATTCCGATCCTTAAAAGGCAAGCGTTTTCAAGGATTTTCGGCCCACGCAAACCCCAGCAAACAAACCGGCGGACATCATGACCCAGCAGCCTTCGACCTCACGCGGACGTCGCGGTCTGGCCGCAAATCTGATCTGCGTCCTGCTCTCGGTCGCGGCTCTGATGACCGCGATGGGCACCGCGAAGGCGACGGCCGTCACCGGTCCCGTGACCAAGGCCCGCGCGATCGGCGCATCCCACACGACGGCGAAGCTGCGCGACCCCCGCCGCAACGTCGCACCGTCGCCCGACTACCTCGACAACTGCGCCGCCAACGGCTCGAACAACCGCACATGCCTTCGTCAGGCGCTCGCGGCGATCAACGCCGCACGGGCCGACGAGGGCATCCGCCCGATGGTGCTGCCGATCAACTACGCGCACATGTCGATCGTCCGCCAGACCTTCGTGGTCACCAATCTCGAGCGCATCGCCCGCGGCCTGCGCCCGATCAAGGGCCTGACCTCACGACTCAACGCGAACGCCCGCCACGCGGCGAACAGCCAGGAGGACCCGAGTCTCGTCGGCAGCGTGATGTCGCTGCTCGGCGTGCGGTCCTACGGCTCGGTCTGGGCCGGCGACTTCGGTCCGCTCTCGAGCGACTACGACTGGATGTACAACGACGGCTACTCGGCCGCCGGGAGCGTCAACCTCGACTGTCGTACGCCGAGCTCGAGCGGCTGCTGGGGCCACCGCCACGTGATCCTCGGCCAGTACTCCGGACTGCGGACCCTGATCGCCGGCGTCGGGAGCTCGGACGCGGCGGGTTCATCGCTCGCGGAGATCGTCGTCGGCAGCGTCCACTCCTCCTTCCACTACGTCTACACGTGGAAGCAGGCACTGTCCTACGGCGCAGCCGGCCACAAGGTCACCGCCGCGACCACCAACGTGGCGGCGGGGGCGTAACCGGTCCACCCGCGGACCGTTAAGAAGACGTGTGACGCGGGGGCGGACCGCTGCCGCCCCTGCGTCACGCATTTCTCACGTGAGGGACACGCCGTACTCACCAGTAGCTAATGATCGAGCCGTAGGCTCGCCAGATGATCGCGCGGACAGTCGCCGGCATCGACCTGCTGGAGGCTGACCGCAACGGCCGGCGCTACGCCTACCCGATGGACTACCCGGACCTGGCGCGCATCGAGGCCTCGATCCAGCTCTCCGCGCAGCATGACGACGGTGACGTCGAGGGCCTCAAGGTCGATCCCGAGCTGTATCCCGCGCAAGACGCGTACTTCTCCACCGGCGCCGCGAAGGGCGCCGATTTCGTGCTGGGGATGGCCAGCATCATCGATCCGCGGTTCACGCCCATGGTCGACCGCGTGCTTGAGGACGGCGCCACCGTGGCGACATTCCACAGGCTCGGTGAGCACCTGCAATCGGGCGGGAACGTCATCAACGCGGTCCCACACGGACCGCTGCTCGACATCGGCCTGCTGCACGCGATGGCATATATCGCGCTCTCGCGGCTCGGCTACGAGCCGAAGATGGGCATCGTCATCAGCCACGGCATCAGCGGCCGCGGGAAGCGCTTCGGCGATGACCTGGTCTGCCTCGCCGATGCGCTCGACTGGGCGTGCGACAAGGTCTGGTACGTCACGCCACGGACGGCCAACGTCCGCGAGTCGTCGTACGTCGAGCTCGTACCGGGCGAGCGGATCACGCAGCACAATGCGGTCGTTCGACTCGACATCGCCAACACGCTCGACGTCGGCGGCTACGTCATCACGGCGGCGCCGAGCGCGACGAGCAATCGCGTGGTCGACGGCGTGCACATGATCGAGCCGCCGACGCTCGGGACGCTGCGCCTGATGTCGCACCCCAAGACCTGGATCGCGACCGCGGCCGGTCGCGTGCTCGGTGCGCCGACCCCGAGCTACTACCTCGTGCCGGAGTTCCCGATCCTCGGCGGCAACGGCGAGCAGCTCATCGCACAAGGCGCAGACCTGATCAACCGTCTCGCCGCGGAGATGAACCGCATCGACGCTCCGACCAAGTACGCCGTCCGCGCTTAGCCGTCCGCGCTAGGCGAGGTCGCGGACCGCTTTCGCGATTCGCTCGACCCCGCGATCGAGGAACATCAGCGAGTAGTGGTTGGTGTCGTCGACGGTCTCGACGTCGAGCTGCGGCAGCTTCTCTCGCCACGGGTCAACGATCGCGTCCGGCAGCAGCGGAGTCGGCTCGTTGAGCAGACCGCGGGTCGCCCGGATCAGTCGCAGCGGGCACGTCAGCGAGGCGAGCGAGTCGGCGATGACTTCGGGATGCGTCAGCTGGTCGGAGAAGTCGCCCTCGACCGCGTCCTTCGAGACACGTGAACGAAGCTCCGGCTCAACACCTGTGAGGTCGTAACGCAGATAGTCCTCGACGTCGGCGTTCCAACATTCACTGACCGCGGGATGCGGCCGCCAGTAGTCGAGATACTCGTCGACCGACGTGAAGGTCTTCGACAGCCGCTCGATCGCAGGACCAAGCACGGCGGGCAGGATCACCTCAGCCGGGACGCCTTCGGGCAGCGGCAACGGGATCCCGCCGTCGGCCAGCACGACCGACTTCACGAGCTCCGGATACTTCGCGGCGAACACTACGCCGACGTACCCGCCCATCGACTGACCGACGACAACCACCGGATCGAGGCCGAGTGCTCGCACGACCGCTGCGCAGTCGTCGGCGTGCACCTCCATCCCGTACGGCGGCGGGAGCTGACCGCTCGCCCCGCGGCCGCGAAGATCAGGGGCGGCGAGGAGCGTCTCGGTGGTCAGCGCGCGGGCGATCGGCTGCAGCAACAACGCCGACGCCGTCACTCCGTGGATGCCGAGCACCGGTGGCAGCGTCGGCTCGCCCTCGGGTCGATGTACGAGGACGCGCAGCGTCCCGCCGGTGACTTCGACATCGACGGGTTCGGGCTCGGTCACGTTGCTGCTCCCGGTTTCGCGACGAGCTTCAGGGCGAGCTCGGCGTACACCTCGGCGACTTGATCGGCGGTGAGCTCGCCGCCCGGCTCCCACCACTCCGCGACGCGGATCCCCATCGCGCCGATCGCGGCCGCGACGAGGAACGCGTCGGCGACGTCGAAGCTGCCGAGCCGCTCACCTCGAGCGAGCACGCTCTGCAACAGCCGAACCGACGACTCGCGCACCGTGCGAACCTCCGTCTCGTGCTCGGGCGAGAGTGCCGCGAGCTCGCGATTGCAGACGCGGGCGAGCATCCGGTACGTCGCGTGCATGTGCACGTGGGCGCGCACGTAGGCCCGCAGCTGCTCGGCCGGATCCGGGCCGGCCGCCAGCACAGCGGCATCGGCGGTGTCGCGCTGCGTCTGGTGCCCGAGCATGGAGATCCCGAACAGCAGCTCCTCCTTGGAGCGGACGTGGGCATAGATCGAGCTCGGCTGGATCCCGGCCGCCTTCGCGAGGTCGCGGATCGAGACGCCGTGGTAGCCGCGCTCGCCGAAGCAGGTGAGAGCGACCTCTTGCAGGCGGCGCATCGTGCCGTCGCTGGTCGCGCTCGGCGGCAGCAGCTCGCCCGCCTCCGCCAGCGGCTCCGCGCCCACCCACACTCCTCGCGAAAGATCTGCCGAACGACCGTTCGGAAGAGTCTTGCCATCACACGGCAGGATCGTCAAGACTGGCCGAACGATCGTTCGGCTCGGCGGGCTTTCAGTGGGCGGAGGGGCGAGTGGCTGGTCGGACATTGCGCGCAGCCGCCGTCGCGGGCGTGCTGATCGGTGCCGCGTTCGCGACCCCGGCCGCCGCCGTACCGATCGGCGCAGCCGTCGCGCTTCACCCGGCGATCTCGCAAGCGCAGCACGACACCAGGCAGCTGACGGTGCCCGTCGACCGCGCGGGGTACGTCGCGACGTCGCCACTGGACCCTTACCAGGGCGACAAGCAGGCGATCCACGTCTCGATGGCGGCCGGCCATGAGCTCACCCGCGGCTACTTCCACGTCGCGCTGAAGCACCTGCCCAGCGCCGCGAAACCGGGCTCGTTGCGCCTCACGGTCCCTGCCGTCGTCGGCTCGCCGATCGCGGGCGCCTCGCTCACGATCGCAACGCCGATCATCGAGGCGTGCGTGCTGAGCGGAGCACTGCCGGCGTCACTGCCCGCCGGGTCGCCGCCGGCGTATGACTGCGCGAAGGGCAGCGCGGTCGGCAGGGCGATCGAGGGCGGCGCGCGCTGGTCGTTCGCGCTGAAGTCGCTCGTCGCCTACTGGGCGAGTCACAGCAATACCGGTGCCGCGCTCGTCCCGATCGCGTCGACGGCCACTGCCACATGGAGCGCCGGCTTCAGCATCAAGGGCATCCGTGCGACGGTGCAGCGAGCACTCGCTGGCACCGCATCGAGGCCGGCGACGACGCATCACGTCGGCCACAAGGCCGCCGCGCCGGCGAACCGAGCGGTCATCCGCTTCCACGCCACGCCTCGGATCACGTCCGTGACACCTGTCGACTCGCCACCGTCGTACCGGTCGTCGGGCCCGGTCATCGCGAGCCCGCGCACGCAGCTCGCGGCGGCATCGACCGGCGACCACGAGGTGCTCGACGCGTGGCCATGGGTGCTCGCGCTCTGCGTGCTGATCGCGATCGGCGCCATCGCCATCGCGTACCGCGTGTTCATCGGCGCAGAGCTGCAACGCCAGGTGCCGACGATCGTTGCGACCATCCGCACCCACCCGAGGGCGTACGGCGTCGCCTCGGCGGCGATCGCCTGGGGTCTGGTCTTCACCGGCTACGCCGTGGTCAACAACAACCAGCCGAAGGCCATGCCGCCGGCGTACTCGGGCGGCGCCGTGCCGGGTCTCGCCCCGAGTACGAGCCAACCGCCGGGCATCGGGTTCGACGACGCGACGCCGCCGGCGCGGCGTGGGAGCACGCACGCGGCCGGGCGCGCAACGGCGTCGGCGGTGCCCGGCCTCGGCGTACCGAGCCAGAACGTCACGCCAACCGCAAGCGCGTCGGCGACCGAGTTCACCGGCAAAGGTCACTGGGAGACCATCTCCGGCACTCGCGTGTTCTTCCCGGCAAACGGTGGCGTGCCGACCGCGGACCTCTACAAGGGAGCAGCCGATCGGGTCGGCATCACCGGCAAGACGATCACGCTGTGCGGGCACGCGGCGACGACGTACGGTCCGGCGTTCGACATCGGCTCGAAGGACCTCAACGTCTACTGGGAGTGGCTCAACGCACACGGCGGGATCTACGGCCGGAAGATCTCGATGAGCTACCAGAACGACAACTACGACCCGGCGCAGGCGGTGCAGGCCGCGCAGAAGTGCAAGGACTCCAACCCGTTCTTCCTGATCGGCGGCATCGGCTTCGACCAGATCCCGGCCGTGCGGCAGTGGGCCGAGCAGAACAAGATGCTGTACATCTACCACGACGCGGTGCTCAAGGGCTCCGCCGGTTTGAAGTACAGCTTCACCGCGCTTCCCAGCGTCGAAGAGCTCGGCAAGATGTTCGGCGAGCTCGATCTCAGGCAGTTCAAGGGCAAGAAGGTCGGCATCCTCTACCGCCAGAGCCCGAACTGGCAGCCCGGCAGTGACGCCTTCCGACAGGTGGTGAAGGCAGGCGGCGGCCAGGTCGTCGACGCACTGCCGGTGCAGAACAACCAGGCCAACTACGTGCAGGACCTCGTGCAGCTGCGGTCCAAAGGCGCGCAGGTCGTGTTCGCGTGGGAGAACGCGCTCGCCACTGTCGAGATGCTCAAGCAGGCGCAGTCGCTGGGGTGGCACCCGGACTGGCTCGTCTTCCCGTTCAACCTCGAGACCAACACGCTCGGCCAGTCGTCGTTCGCACAGCCGCTGTGGGGTGTCGCGACCTGGGATGCCTATGACCCGTTCGACCACGGCGGGACCTTCAAGCCGTACGCCGCGGAGATGACGGAGTTCGAGAAGCAGTACCAGCAGTACGACCCGAGCGCGCACTTGTCAGGCGACGGCGGTGACCTGCTCTACCTGAACTGGGAGGGGCAGGCGTTCATCGCCTATCTGCTGCAGAAGTGCGGGCCTGACTGCACCCGCAACCGGCTCGCGGGCCTGCTGCTCGCCGGGTTCAAGTACACGACTCCGCCGGCCTGCCCGATCAACTTCGACGTCGGTGACCACCACCACGGCGGCGACACGGTGAACATCTTCAAAGTGATCCGCGACCCACGCAACCGGCCGGCGTGGGCACCGGTCAAGCGCTGCATCACGTCGTACTAGGAGCCGGCGCTTGCAGACCATCGTCGTCGGGCTGATCGCGGGGACCATCTACGCGCTCCTCGCGGCCGGCATCACGCTGGTCTACAAGGCGACGCGCGCCGTGAACTTCGCACAGGCCGAGATCGGCACGCTCGCGCTGTACGGCACGTGGTGGGTGACGGGCAAGCACGGCAAGCCGTGGTGGATGGGGGCGCTCGCCGCGCTCGTGATCGGCATCGCGATCTGCCTGCTGTTCGACCGACTGGTGATGCGCCAGATGGTGACCGCTTCGCCGATCACCAAGACAGTCGCGACGATCGGCCTGCTCGGCCTGCTGACCGGTCTCGAAGGCCGCTGGTTCGCCGGCTCGGCGAAGATCTACAGCTCCCCGTTGCAGCACAACGGCATCACGATCGCCGGCGTGCATGTCAGCGGACCGCAGATCCTGTCGTTCGTCGTGGTCGCAGTCGTGGCCGTCGCGCTCGCGGTGTTCCTGCGCGGGACGCGGTTCGGGCTGGCGATCCTCGCCTCGGCCGACGATCCGGTCGCCGCCCAGTTGATGGGCGTGCCCCGGGGGCGAGTCAGCGCCGTGACGTGGGCGATCGCGGGCGCGCTGAGTGTCATCGCCTGCCTGCTGATCGAGCCGACGGTAGGCGTCCTCGCGCCGGGCTTCGCGTCGACGCTGTTCATCAACGGTCTGACCGCCGCACTGCTCGGCGGGCTGACGAGCCTGCCTGGTGCCTTCGCGGGCGGACTGCTGGTCGGGCTTGCCGAGGCCGAGGTCGTCGCGCACTTCGTGCAGTACACGCAGGTGCCGGGACCGCAGAACCTCGCGATGCTGCTCATCGTCCTGCTGGTGCTGCTCGCCCGGCCGCAGGGTCTGCTCGGAGCGCGCGAATGACCGGGGTCGTCGCCGAGCCGGCCTCGTCACATGCACAGTCGCATCGCAAGGCGAACATCGGCGTACTGCTGCTCCTCTCTGTTGCTCTGCCCCTGGCGACGGCGGCAGCGATGCCGAAGCTGGTCACGTCGGCCAACTGGATGCTCGGCGCGGAGGCGATCGCGACGGCGGTCGCGGCGGTGAGCATCAACCTGCTGCTCGGGTACGCCGGGCAGCTCTCACTGGGCCATGCCGGACTGCTCGGTGCCGGTGCGTTCGCGAGTGGCGTGATCACCTCGCGCAACGATCTGCCGTTCTGGGTCGGTCTGCCCACCGCGCTCGTGGTCGGCGCGCTGTTCGCACTCGTGATCGGATTACCGGCGCTGCGGCTGCGCGGGCTCTACCTCGCGATCGTCACGCTGGTGTTCGGCATCGCCGTGGAGTACTCGGTCCTGCCTGGCACGTGGCTGTCGGGCGCGGGCGGGTCGTCCGGCTTCCCGTTGCCGAAGCGGGTGTGGGGCTCGCATCTGCTCACCGACTCGCAGATCGACTCCGGCATCTACCTCACGGTGTGCCTGGTGCTGCTGATCGCGGTCTGTGTGGTCGACGACAACGTCGTACGCACCCGGCTCGGCCGTGCGATGCGCGCTCTCAAGGAGAACGAGGCGGTTGCGGCGGCGCACGGCGTCAACGTCACGCGCTACAAGCTGCTCGCGTTCGTGGTGTCGGGCGGGATGGCGGGCCTCGCGGGCGCGCTCGACGGTCACGCGAAGTACTCGGTGAGCAGCGAGTCCTACACGTTGCTGCTGTCGCTGCAGCTGGTCACGATCGTGGTGGTCGGCGGCATCGGACGGCGGCGCGCGGTGGTGGCAACCGCACTCGCGTTCACGCTGCTGCCCGACGCGATCGGCGCCGTGCAGGGCTACCAGTACGCCATCGGCGCTGCGCTGCTCCTCCTCACGCTCACCCGCAATCCGAACGGGCTCGGCGAGCTGCCGACGTTGATCCGCGACGAGCTCGCGCGCCGCCGCGCGGTTCGTGAAGGCATAGCAGTACCGGGCTACCCGCAACCCTCCACGAACGATGAGCCTCTGCTGCCGCAGTTCACGATGCCGGACGTCACGCCCCGCGCGCCGATGCACGGAGCGCGCCATGCATCAGTGCACGGAGTGCTTCGCGAGCCCTCTGGTCGGGCCAACCTGCTCGAGGTCTCTGACGTCACCGTGCGGTTCGGCGGGCTTACCGCGGTCGATCACGCGAGCCTCGTCGTACCGCGGGGAAAGATCGTCGGGCTGATCGGACCGAACGGCGCGGGCAAGTCGACGCTGTTCAACGCGGTGTCCGGACTGGTGCGCTGCGAGTCAGGCGTCGTGTCGTTCGACGGGCGGGAGGTCCAAGGGCTGCGCGCCGACCAGCGGGCGCGGCTCGGGCTCGCGCGCGGCTTCCAGCACGTCGGGCTCGCGCTCGACCTGTCGGTGGTCGACAACCTGCTGCTCGCACAGCACCAGTTGGCGACGTACGGCGACGCGGCGGCACTGGTGATGGCGCCGAAGGTCGCGCGCGAGGAGTCGGAGCTTCGGGCACGTGCAGACGCAGCAGTCGAGTCGCTCGGTCTCGGCGATCACGCACACAAGCCGCTACGCAACCTTTCCGGCGGGCAACAACGGCTCGTCGAGATGGCCGCGCTGCTGCTGACCGGGCCGGAGCTCGTGATGCTCGACGAGCCGTCGGCAGGAATGTCGCCGGGTGCGGCCGAGCGACTCGCCGACCGCCTGCGCGACCTGCGTGACTCGCTCGGCCGGACCGTGCTGATCATCGAGCACAACGTGCCGCTGGTCTTCGACTGTTGTGACCTCGTCTACGTGCTCGACGCGGGAGTGGTCGTCGCATCCGGTGAGCCGGCGGAGATCGCGCGCGATCAACGCGTGATCGACGCCTACTTCGGTGCCCACGCCGACTTGTCCGTGCCTGAGCGCGCTATAGCCACTTCAGGCACGGACAAGTCCAAGGTGATCGGATGAATGTCGCAGTTGAGGCACGCGGTGTCGTCGCGGGCTTCGGGTCGCAGACCGTCCTGCACGGCGTCGACCTGTCGGTGCCGACCGGTTCGGTTACCGGTGTGTTCGGGCTCAACGGCGCCGGCAAGTCGGTACTGCTGAAGACGATCGCCGGCGTCGTGCCGCTTCGCGGTGGATCGGTCTCACTCGGTGACCTCGACGTGTCGAAGTGGACGCCGGAGCGCCGGGTCGGTGCCGGGATGGCGCACGTGCCACAAGGCCGACAGGTCTTCAAGTCGCTGTCGGTCGAGGCGAACCTGCGGGTCGGCGGCTACACGCTGTCGCGGTCGGCGCGCCGCTCGATGGGCGACCGGCTCGAGCAGGCATACACGACGTTCCCGCTGCTCGCCGATCGCCGGCGGCAGCTCGCGGGGACGTTGTCAGGCGGCCAGCAGGCGGCGCTCGCGGTGGCGCGTGCGCTGATCTCGAACCCGTCGCTGGTGCTGATCGACGAGCCGTCTGCGGGTCTCGCGCCCGCGGTCGTCGACGAGCTGCTCGCGACGCTGGTCGAGGTACGGCGTACCGGGGTGACGATGCTGCTGGTCGAGCAGAACATCCGCTTCGGTCTGCGGCTCGCCGATCGCGCGGTGCTGCTGCAACGCGGGCGAGTCGTCTACGAAGGCAAGTCAGGAGAGCTCGACGAGAACGAGCTGGCGTCGCGACTCGGCGTCGGGCGCCTGCTCGGCAAAGACCTCAAAGCCGGCCTGGCCGGCACGCCGCGACGTACCCGAGCGCAGGGAAGATCGCTGTAGCTATAGCGGTGCGTAGGTGCCATCCGCACTACTCGGCGAGGACGGGGAGCACGATCGCCGAGAGGTGCTTCGGGTCGTGCAGCACCTCCTGGTCCGCGGCCACCAGCGTCGTGCCCTTGCCGACGGGCTCACCGCTGCCGAGATTGCGGACGTAGAGCGGGTGCGCGCCGCTTGAGACCTGCACCCGGATCCGCATCCCGCGGCGGAAGGTGTTGGCGGTCGGCCACATCTCGATCCGCAGCTTCATCGAGCCGTCCTTGAGCCGACGCACTTGCGGTCCGACCCGCAGGATGCCGTCCGCGAGGTTGAACGACTTGCCCTTCTCGTCGACCTCACACAGCCGGACGAAGAAGTCGGTGTGGTCGAGCGAGGACCGTACGACGAGGTCTGCGTGCAGCGGCCCGGCGACGGTGAGGTCGTCCGTCATGGGCGCGCTGGTGAAGGTGAGGACGTCGGCGCGGGCTTCGAGCTTCGTGTTGTCCTTGCGTCCTGCCGTGCCGGACATCAGCGATGCGCCACCGACGCTCGGCGTCGGGTCGGCCGGGTCGTAGCGGTACTTCGTCGGGGTCGACTGCGCAGGCTTGTCGGTGCTCAACGTGCCGCCAGCATGGAGGTACCAGGTCTGCTGGGTCGCGGGTGGTGGCCACTCTTCGAAGCCGATCCACTTGTCAGCGCCCATGACGTAGAGACGGACGCGATCCGGCGCCGCCGTCGTACTCCGGTCGGCGACGTGGCGGTCCATCCAGTCGAGCACGTCGCGCAGGGTGTGGCCGGTTGCCTTCGGCGAGGTGTGGTCCCATGGGCCGATCGCGATCCGCGCCTCGCGGCCGGCCTCACGCATCGCGACGTAGTCGGCGACCTGGAACGGCGCGAAGATGTCGTACCAGCCGACGCTGAAGCTCGCCGGCGGCGCCTTCTTCACGTCGCGACGGAAGTCGACCTCGCCCCACCACGGGTCCTCACCACCGGGGTGCTCGAGCCAGTCCTGGTAAGCGTTCATCCGGCGACCGGTGACGGCGACGTCGAGGTCGGCGGCGGGCAGGTTGAGCGCCACCTTCTCGACGGCCTTTCGTCCTCGCGCCATCGTCGCGAGCCGCGCGAGCAGACCCTTCTCCTGGTGCTCGAGGCCGTAGATCCAGGTCAGCATGTTGAGCAGCGTCAGGGAGCCGCCCGGATAGAAGAGGTCGGCGAAGTACGACGACGTGACGATCGGGCACATCGCCTTCACCGACTTGGGCAGGCTGCCGGCCACGGACCACTGGGTGAGGCCGACGTAGCTCGCGCCGTACAGGCCGATCGCGCCGCCGAACCACGGCTGCTGCTCGACCCATTTCAGGACCGCCTGTCCGTCGGCCTGCTCGTTGCGGAACGGGTTCCACTCGCCGCCTGACCCGAACGTGCCGCGGCAGCTGACCAGCAGCACCTGATAGCCGCGCTCGGCGGCGAGGCGCGCCATCATGCCTTCGAGCTGGCGCCCGTACGGCGTACGGGTCACCAGTAGCGGGAGCCCACTCGGGCTCGCAGCGGGGTACCAGCGGTCGGCGAGCAGCGTCGCGCCGTCGGCCATCGGGATCTCGATCGAACGGTCGGCTTTGACATTGCGGGTCTGCGACTCGGGGAGCTTGAGCAGGGTGCCGAGGGCGCGAGTGGTGAGCGTCACCGAGGCATTCTCATATGAATCGGATTCGGTTGAGTAACTGCCCGGATCGCGGGCAGTCCGGAGGAATGGCTAGCGCAACCGCGCCACCGATGGAGCCGCCGGCGCCGGTACCGCCGATGCCGGAGCCGATCCCGATGCCACCGGATCCCGGAGGGGATCCGATGCCACCCGGTCCGGCGCCGGATCCTGTACCGCCCGACCCCAGACCGGATCCGGCGCCGCCCTTGTTGCCGAACGCCGTACCCGACGAGGAGTAGCGCCTACCCGCCGGCGGCCGTCAGCCGACGATCGAGGTGCGTAACCGCCGACCGCAATTCGCGAAGGTCCGCCTGCAATGCGTCGAAGCGCCCATTGCACTCGATGCGCATTCCGTCCACCCGCCCGTCGATGCGGTTCAGGACCATGAACACGGCGGAGGCAAGAATCCCAAGGGTGGCAGCCATGAGGGCGAAGAGCACCCACACGACTGCCGTCATGTTGTCGATGGTGCCACCCCCGGCGCCTCGCCACACATCCGAAGCCGCGAACGAAGCGCGCTCTCGCTCATGCTCCGCAGACTCGCCGAGAGAAGTCGGGCAAGATCGGCGTCATCGCGATCGACCGCAACGAGACCTCCGCGAAGATCCACCGCGCTCGCAGTCCCGCCGCGGTCAGAAGACGCGCGCGCAGGAAATACGACCACCGAGTCAACGAAGACGGCAAGTGCCGCGATCGCCGGTTCGCCCGCCGTGAACCACACCCCGCGGTCGCCCGACTCGCCGTCCAGCGGCGACTCCGCTGCGTGCCACGGATATGGAAACTGCCGCCGAAAGTCATCGAGCGCGATTCGCAAGCATGTAGAGATCAGTGGCACTGGGTCGAGAACCTCGGGAAACATAAGACAACCGTGCCTCGCGTCCCCGACGCGATCCGCTCGAGCGACCCGCACCCTGTTGACAGCGGCCATCTGGTGAAGGCCTGTGAACGACTGAATTAGAGGGCCTCGACCAACGCCGTCGGCGCCCGACGCTGAAGGCGGATCGCTAGGTCGCGGGCTTCATCCGATCCATCTGCCGCTTGATCTGGTCTTCTGAGAAGGTCTGCGGGCGGTAGGAGTTCACGCCGTTGACCACGACGAAGATGCCCCAGAAGGCAATCGGCCACAACGGCCAGAAGAACCCGTGGCGATCTGTGAAGACCCAGATCAGTGTGATGAAGGCGTTGGTCAGCAGATAGACCAGCACGTGGGTGCGGAATCCGCGCTGCCGGCGCAGCTTGTTGACCGCCTGCTTGCGCAGCTCGGCGTCGTCGAACGAACTGGCATCGTCCTTCATGTGCCCCCTCCAGACCTCGCGCTTCGAACCGTACCGACGAACCGAGCCGGATTCCACGACCGGCTCGGTTCGCCATCCACATGCCTGCCCGGCGGGCCCGCATTCCACAGTCCGCGGCCTGAGAGAGCGCCGCGCAAGTCGCTGAGGGTTGCTGATCGGATGATCAAACCGACAGGACAAGCGGCTATTCAAGCCACGGCCATGGGCGCGATCGTGGCTGGAGCTGGGTATTACGCGGGCGGCTCGGCCATCTCAACGATTCTCTGCGGGACCTGGGTGTGGACTGGCAGCTTCGTTCGGGTCTCGCGCCAATACGCCGCGATTCCTCGCCAGCGTGTGTGGAGCATCGCACTACACGCCGGCTTCGGAGGCCTGCTCAGCGGTGTAGTTATCGCATGGCTAGCGCAGATGAACTTGCCCTCGACGCTTGCGGTCGCGGCCTGCACCTGGTGTTCCGTCTTCCTCTGGAAACTGCGTCGCCCCGAGCCGCCGGTCGATCCGAATCGGTAGAGGCTCGTCGACGACAGTGTCGATCGCGGCGAGTGAACTAGCGGTGAGTGGGGAAGCCGAGGTCCAGTCGGCTTGGTTCTGGGTCGGGCCATCTTGTGCTGACGACCTTCTGGCGCGTGTAGAAGCGGATGCCCTCGGGGCCGTAGATCGCGGTGTCGCCGAAGATCGAGGCCTTCCAGCCTCCGAACGAGTGCCACGCGACGGGGACCGGGATCGGCACGTTGATGCCGACCATCCCGACCTCGATCTCGCGCTCGAACCGCCGCGCCGCGCCACCGTCGCGGGTGAACAGCGCGACACCGTTTCCATATTGGTTGGCGTTCACCAGCGCGATTGCGTCGTCGAGCGACGGCACCCGTACGACGGACAGCACCGGTCCGAAGATCTCGTCGTCGTACGCCTTCATCCCGGGCTCGACGCCATCGAGCAACGAGCAGCCGAGGAAGAACCCATCGAGACCAGTCGGCGACGCCGACCCGTCGACCACCACGCGCGCACCCTCGCCGGCCGCACCTTCTACATAGGACCGCACCCGATCGCGATGCGCGGAGGTGATCAGCGGTCCCATCATCGAGTCCGGCTGGTCCCCCGGCCCGATGACGACGTCGCCGATCTTCGACGTGATCGCGTCGATCAGCGCATCACCCGCGGCGCCGACGGCAACCACAACAGAGATCGCCATGCAGCGCTCGCCGGCAGATCCGTACGCCGCCGACACCGCCGCATCCGCGGCGGCGTCGAGGTCCGCATCCGGCAGCACGACCATGTGGTTCTTCGCCCCACCGAGCGCCTGCACCCGCTTGGCGTGCTGCGTCCCGGTCTCGTAGACGTGACGCGCAATCGGGGTCGACCCGACGAACGACACCGCGTCGACATCGGGATGCGTCACCAAAGCGTTGACCGCTTCGGCGTCACCGTGCACGACGTTGAACACGCCGTCCGGGAACCCGGACTCGGTGAACAGCTCGGCGAGCAGCACGGACGGCGACGGGTCGCGTTCCGACGGCTTCAACACGAATGCGTTGCCACAAGCAACAGCGTTGGCGGCCATCCACAGCGGCACCATCACCGGGAAGTTGAACGGCGTGATCCCGGCGACGACGCCGACCGGCGACAGCACGGTGTGCACGTCGATCCCGGTCGACACCTCCGCGGAGTGCGCACCCTTCAGCAGGTGCGGGATCCCGCACGCGAACTCCACGCAATCCAGCCCGCGCGCGACCTCACCGGACGCATCGACCAGCACCTTGCCATGCTCCGCGGTGATCGCGCGCGCAAGGTCGTCACGGCGCGCGTCGATCAGCTCCCGCAACCGGAACAGCATCGACGTACGACGCGACAACGGCGACACCGACCACGCACGCGAAGCATCACGCGCGACCTTGACGACGTCGGTGACCTCCCCGGCAGACGCGAGCGCCACCTCGCCGGTCTGCACCCCCCGCGCTGGGTCGAAGACCGCGCCGACGCGACCCGACGTACCCGCGACCGAGCGGCCGCCGACCCAGTGGCCTATGGAGTTCACTAGAGGCGGTAGAGGGTCTTGGCGTTGAGGCCAAGGATCTTGTTGCGGGTCGACTCGGGAAGCGTCAGCATCTTCTTCTCGACCGTCTCGAGCGGCGACGGGTACATGCACGTCGGGTGCGGGAAGTCGGTCTCGAACAGGATGTTGTCCTCGCCCACCGCCTCGATCAGGTCCGGCAGCTTGTTGCGGTTGTTCTCGAACCAGAATGTCGCATAGATGTTGGACTTGAAGTACTCCGACGGCGGCTTGCCCATCCGCGCCAGCTCGCGCGGCGCGTTCTCGGCCATCTCGTAGTCCAGCGTCTCGAGGATGAACGGGATCCAGCCGATGCCGCTCTCCACCGACACCAGCTTGAGGTCCGGGTGGCGGTCGAACATGCCCGACAGGATCGTGTTGACGACGACGCGCGAGTTGCCGATGAACAGCAGCGACCCGCCGATCGCGAGCTTCACGTTGTCGGGATGCGAGCCCCAGAAGTACTGGCCGTAGAAGTTCATGCCCGTGACCGACGCCCCGATGTGGAAGTGCACGGGCAGCTTCAGCCCGGCGCACGCCTCCCAGAACGGGTCCCACTCCTGGCTCGCGAGGTCCGGTGCGCCGAGGTCCTGCGGGTCCGACGTCATGTTGACGCCGCGCATCCCCAAGCCCGCGACGCGCTCGGCCTCCTTCACGCACGCAGCGATGTCCCACGCCGGCATCACCGGCATCGGCAGCAAGCGGTTGCCGGAGCCGGCCTGGATCTCGGCCATCCGGTCGTTGTAGATCTCGATCGTCAGGTGCCGCAGCACCTCGTCGGCGCCGAGCCCGATGTCCTGCCCGCCGAGGCCGATCGTGTTGGGGAAGATCACCTGGTGGTCGATGCCGCACTCGTCGAGTACGCCGAGACGCACCTTGGGGTCGTACGCGCCGACGTGGATCTTCTCGTGCTCCCACTCGAACAGCGCGGTCTGCGCCTCTTCCTTCGACCCGTCGACACCAATGACGCCGCCGGCGCTGTAGCGGCCCATCGTGTTGCCGTCGAAGACCCACACCCGCTGGCCGTCGACCACCTCGACGTGCGGCACGCGGTCCTTGTACTTCGCCGGAGCTAGGGAGGTGAAGAAGTCCTCCGGCTCGGAGAAGTGAGAGTCGGCGTCGACGACGAATTGCTGCCTGAGGTCTGACACGAAGGCGACGTTAGTGTCAGCCCATGGCGACCGCAACGGTGCTGGGGCTGCAGATCGCGTACGACGTCGTCGGCGACGTCTCGAATGACGCAGGGCGGTCGTGGGCGATCACCCCCGGTGGGCGGTTCTCCAAGGACGCCGCCGGGATCCGCGAGCTCGCCGAAGCACTGGCCGAGCGTGGCCACCGGGTGCTGATCTGGGACCGGCCGAACTGCGGCGAGTCCGACGTCTGCTTCACCGGCGACTCGGAGTCGCAGATGCAGGCCGACGTGCTCATCGGACTGCTCGAACAGCTCGACATGACGCCCGCCGTGATCATGGGCGGCTCCGGCGGCGCGCGGGTCTCGCTGCTCGCCGCGGCACGGCATCCGGAGGCGACGGCGGGCGTCGCGATGCTGAACATGAGCGGGGGCGTCTACGGGCTGATGACGCTGGGCGTGCACTACTGCGGCGGGTCGCTGGCCGCGGCGTGGACGAAGGACATGGCGGCGGTCGCCGACCTCTCCGAGTGGTCGGAGGTGATCGCGCGCAATCCGCGCAACCGTCAGCTGTTCCTCGACCAGGACCGCAAAGAGTTCGTCGCGACGATGGAGCGCTGGATGGCGGCGTACTGCTACCGCGACGACGAGCTGGTCCCCGGGCTGTCCAACGATGAGGCGCGGGCGGTCGGCGTACCGGCGCTGGTGTTCCGCAGCGGCGAGAGCGACGTCAACCACACCCGCGCGACCTCGGAGCGGATCGCGGCGCTGCTGCCCAACGCGATGCTGGTCGAGCCGCCGTGGGGTGACACCGAGTGGAACGAGCGGATGGCCGAGGGCGCGGCGGGCCTGTTCAAGCGCTGGCCGCTGATCGCCCCGCAGCTCGACGACTGGGCTCGCGAAGCGCGCGGTTAGACCACCGCACTAGCCCGCCCACTGTGGTCACCGGGCGCTCCCGCGTGATCTTGACGAAGAAGGCGCTCTGACGTCCGCATAGCGCCTCTTTGGTCAAGATGACGCGGGTGGGGGCCTTATTACTTGGGGGTGTCACGCTCGGCTCCCGCGCGAGATAACCCGAACGGGTGAATCTGTTCGGCGCTCAAGATTCCGAGAATTCGTGCGTGGACGGTGCCGGCGACGCCCAGGCTTCTGGCGTGCCAACCATCCTGCCCGCAGACCTGCAGGACCGCGCCCGCCGCAACCGCGCCGGCGCCATGGGCGGCGACCCGACCGCGGCGATCCAGCCGGTCTACCCGACCGACGTAGCTCCGCAGTCGGCGACGCCTGCGCCTGCGGCCCAGCCCGCGCCGGTGACGCCACCCGCTCCCGCGCCGGTCCCGCAGGCTGAGGTCATCGCGGCTCCGCCGGCGCAAACTGCTGCCGCGGCACCACCGCCGGCGGCTCAGGTAGCGCCACGACCTCAGCAGGCCGCGCCGAGTCCGCCGCAGCAAGCCTCAGCTTCCGGACCGGGCGCCATACCGAACCCCGATCACTCGCCGCGCGAGGGCGAGAAGCCGACCGAGCACGTGCTGCGGCTCGCGAACGACGTGCGGGTGCTGACCTACGCGATCGCGTACATGCGCAAGCAGCTCACCGAGGCGATCGAGACATCGCTCAAAGAGGCCAATGCGCGTTCCGCGGCCGAAGCCGAGCTCGCCACGGCAGGTGGTCCCGACAGCGCAGAGCTGCAGGCAGCACGCCAGCAGCTCCAGCAGGTGATCGCGCAGACCGAGCAGCTCCGGCAGACCGTCGTCGGCGCGCACCGTCAGGCCGAGCAGTGGTCCGAGCACGCGCGGCAGACCGAAGTGCGGCTGAAGACGAGCATGCAAGCCGCGCAGCAGCACATCAAAGGTCTGACCGAGCAGGCCGCCGCGCACGAGGCCGCCGCCAACCAGCTGCGGCAGACCGCCGCCGACCAGCGAGCGGAACTCGACAGTGCGCGCGCGGCACTTGGCACCGCACACCAACGCATCGCCGAGCTCGAGGCGCAGCTCGTCCGCGGACAGGCCCGCCACCCACGCGGCAACATCGCTGCGATGGCCGTGCCCGCAGCCCCCGGCACGCCCGCGCCGCAGCCGCCGGCACCGCCGCCGGTCCAGGCACCACCGGCACCGAAGCCGGCAACGCTGCCCGCCCCCGTGTACGACGAGAACCCCGGCACGCTGACCACCGGCATCGACCTCGCCGAGTGGCAGCACGACGCGCTCGCGGCCTGGGCCGCCGCCGGGCACAAGGGCGTCGTCGAGTCGGTGACGAGCGACGGCAACGTGCGGCTCGCCTACTGGGCGATCGGTCGCGCCCTCGACGCCGGCATGAAGGCCCTCGTCCTCACCCCGAGCCCGGAGCGCGTCGACCGCTGGCACGAAGGTCTCGTCGCCGCGCTGCCGACGACGCGGGTCGGCAAGCACAGCGGCCGCGGCAACAACCAGCTCGCTGCCTACGACGTTGTCGTCTCCTCGGCGCAGAGCGCGATCAACGAGCGCGTGTTCGAGCCGGGCCTCGGCGTGCTCGTCGTCGCCGACGACGTCCAGGAGTTCGGCACCGCGAAGCTCATCCGCGCGCTCGACCCGTCCTACCCCTGGCGGCTCGGACTGACCTCGTCGTACGAGCGCGACGACGACGGCGTCGCGACGTACCTCAGCCGCTACTTCGGCCGGGTCAGCTTCTCCCTCGGCTACGACCGCGCGCTCGCCGAGCAAGCGGTCGCGTCGTTCGACCTGGCCATGATCTCGGTGGTGTTCAGCAGCTCAGAGCAGGGCGAGTACGACGCGTGCGCGGCGGCGACGCTCGCCGGCGGCGGTGCCGGTGCGGGTGCGGCGAAGGCGGCGGTCCGGTCGTACCTGAAGGCGGTCGCGCGTCGCGACGAGATCCTCGCGGGCACGACGGCGCGCGACTACACGCTGCGCGCACTCGCGACCGCCGTTCGCGACAGCGGGCGTGCGCTCGTCGTCGCGCCGACACCGCAGGTCGCGGACTACGTCGCGCGAGTGCTCGAGGACCGCGGCTGCGCCGCGACGCCGATCCGCACGGCGGTCAACGGCGAGGCGCGGATCCGGCGGCTCGGCAAGACCGAGGAGGACCGCGACTCGTGGCTGCTGGTCGGGCCACGCGGGTCGAACCCGGCTGAGGCGTCGAGCCCGATCGACCTCGCGATCATGGTGAGCCCGCCGCGCAGCCGGCAGCAGCTGATCGAGCGGCTCGACCGGGTGCTCGGCGGCCGTACGACGAACCGGCACGTGCGCATCGCTGTCCTCTACGTCGAGGACAGCATCGAGGACGACACCGCCGACGAGGACGCCGCCGCGATCGCCGAGGTCATCCCCTACGCGCGCCGGCTGCAGCGGCTGTCGGGTCGTGACGACGACAAGCTGCTGGAGTTCCTGGCCGCAGGACGCCGCGTGGTGACTCTTCCAGCCGACCCGGCCGTGGAGCGCGCGCTGCGCAGCGATGCTGGAGTGACGGAATAGCCCGTTCGGGGTAGACGGATCCCGCTATGTATGCCGACACTTCCAAGGTGAATGGGTCGGGAGCGCGGTGAGCTCGGGCACGGTCGACATCCTTCCGGAGCCGCAGCCGCCGAAGCGCGGGCGGAAGCCGAAGGCTGCCGCCGCCCCTCCGGCACCGGCCGGTACGACGACCGAGCCGCCGCCGGCCGCTCCGGCAGAGCCGCCCGCCGCCCCCGCCCCCGTCGAGCCACCTGCGCCACCCGCTGCCGGAACCCCTGCCGCGCCGCCCGCTGCTGCAACACCTTCTGCGCCTGCCGCAACACCACCAGCGCCGACCGCTGCTGCAACACCTGGCACGCCGCCCGCACCAACGCCGCCGGTGAACGCTCCCCCACCGCAGGTCACGACACCGGCGCCCACCGAACCGCCTTCAGCGGCCGCGGCTCGGGCCGCGCAAGCCGCGAGTCCCGCACCGACCACAGCTGGGAAGCCCATGCCCGCGGATCCGTTCAAACCCGCACCTGCCGTCGAGACGGCCGAGCCCCCGGCCCAGCCGGCTGACGTCTACCCGACGTCGAACGTGTCCCCGGACGCGGCCGAGACGGCGCCGCCTGCGGCTGAGCCACCCAAGCCTCCGACAGCTGCGGCACCGCCTGAGACCCCGCAGGCATCGAGCTCTGCGGCACCCGCGGACACCAGCGGTGGCGAGACCGCCGGCGTACGGGCGCTGCAGGAAGCGTTCGCGATCGACATCGCCGAGCGCGAGGAGCGGCACCGCGCCGAGGTACGCGCGATGCAGCAGTCGTTCATGACCGACGTCGCAGCGCGCGAGGACCGCCACCGCGCGGAGGTGCAGGCGCTGCATCAGCGGTTCTCCGCCGAGGCGCAGTCGCGCGATGACCGGCAGCGCGCCGAGGTCAGCGAGCTGCAGCAGCTGCTCGGCAACACCCGGGCCCAGCTCAGTGACGCGACCGCGGCGCGGGACCGCGAGACCGAGGGCCGCGCGGTCGCGGAAGCCGAGGTCGAGCGGCTGCGCGACGAGATCCAGGTGCAGCGCAGCGACATCAACCGGCTCAACAACGCGCGCGCCGACCTCGGGTCGCAGCTCGCGGCGTCGAAGCAAGAGACGGAGAAGTGGAGCGAGCAGGCGCGGCGGCTAGAGCTCGACCTGCGTACGGCGAAGGCCGACGCGGAGAAGGCGGCAGCTGCGGCGCAGCGCAAGTACGACGAGAAGGCGCGCGACCTCGAGGAGACCGAGCGTCGCCTGGAGGAGACGTCACGTGCGCTGTCGTCGTCGGAGGAGCGGGTCGCGCGGCTCACCGACCAGGCCGCTGCTCTCGAGGCGGCGTCGGCGCAGCTGCGCCAGACGATCGCCGAGCAGCGCGCCGAGCGCGAGCGGGTCACGACCGAACGCGACGCGGCGCGGCAGCAAGCGTCGGAGTTCGAGGCGCAGCTGCGCAAGACCGAGTTCGAGGCGGAACAAGCCGACGAGGACGGATCGCGGCAGCTCGACGAGGCGTCCCGCAAGATCGAGGTCGCTGAAGAAGCGGCTGCGCGGGCCGTCGGTCAGGTCGCGGTGCACGAGGCGACGATCGAAGAGCTGCGCCGGGCTGCGGCGGACATGACGATCGAGCTGAAGAAGGCCACCGTCGACCGCGACGCGGCGCGGCGGCGGATCTCCTCACTCGAAGCCGAGCTCGCGCTGCTCGAAGGCGAGCCGAGCGGCGAGGCATCGTCTTCGGAAGCCAAGCCGACCGAAGCGTCCGCCGATGAGGCCGCGGAGTCGGACTCGTCGCTCGACGCGGACGCGGCTGCGTCGTACGACGCTTCGACCTCGACAGATACGCCTCTTGCGGGCGACGACCG
This sequence comes from Mycobacteriales bacterium, assembly GCA_035547035.1. Lineage (GTDB taxonomy): Bacteria > Actinomycetota > Actinomycetes > JAFAQI01 > JAFAQI01 > DASZTV01. Next base: position 48,584 of record DASZVL010000045.1, read on the forward strand.
ACCGCTCGCGCTGGCGGAGGACATCGACCTCGTCGACTGGCAGCGCGAGGCGCTGGCGGCGTGGGTGAAGGCCGGGCACCGCGGTGTCGTCGAGGCGGTCAGCGGCGCCGGCAAGACTGCGCTCGCGCACTGGGCGATCGCGCAGGCGGTCGACGACGAGATGAAGGTCCTCGTCATCACGCCGACTACCGAGGGTGTCGACGCGTGGTACGACGGGCTTCGCGCGGCGCTGCCTATCAATAGGGTCGCGAAGCCGACCGGCGCGAAGGACGAGCACCTCTCCTCTGCCGATGTCGTCGTGACCACCGCGGCGGACGCGGCTCGGGAGAGCGTGTTCGGCGCGGGCGCGAAGGTGATGGTCGTCGCCGACCAGGTGCACGCCTACGGGACGCGCGAGGCGTCGCGGGCGCTGGACCCGGTGTATGAGTGGCGGCTCGGCTTGTCCGCGGTCTATGAGCGCGACGACAACGGGATCGCGACGTACCTGGAGCCGTACTTCGGCCGGGTCGGATTCCGGCTCGGGTATGAGCGGGCGCTGCGCGACGAGGCGATCGCGCCGTTCGACCTCGCGATGGTGGCGGTGTCGCTGAACAACGCCGAGCAGGCGGAGTACGACTCGCTGGGGCAGCAGATGGAGACGCTTGCCGCGGAGCTGGTTGGTGAGCACGGCGTACCGGCCGAGTCGGCGCATGCGTTCGCGACCGGAGTCGTTGCTCTTGCGGATGGCCGGATGGGCCCGCCGCGGACCGCGGCGCGCGCGTACCAGAAGGCGCTCGCGAAGCGCGACGAGATCGTGTCGAAGGCGGCGGGCAAGGCGACCGTCCTCAAGACGCTCGCCGAGCACATCCGCTCCACTGAGCCGGCGCTCGTGTTCCTGGCGAACCAGGACGACGCAAGCTACGTCGCGAAGCTGCTGAGCACCGCCGGGTGCGCGACCCGTCCGCTCAGCGGCGGGCAGGAGCGCAAGCTGCTCGGCCGTCGTACCGACAACGGTCAGGACGCCGATGACATCGTGCTGCTCGCCGGCAGCGGCAGCGCGTCAGCGGTGAAGCTCGGGATCGTCGTCGGGGCGAGCCGCGACAAGCTGCAGCTGATCCAGCGGCTCGGGCACGTCGTACGCAAGAACGACGCAGGCCAGCACGGTCGCGTGGTCACGATCCGGATCGACGGCATCGACTCCGCGGGCTCCGACTCGTCGCTGGACGCGATCGAGCCGCACGCTGCGGAAACCCGGCGGTTCAGCGCGGCCGAGCTGGTGCCGCTGGTGGACTTCCTCGTCGGCGCCAAGGAGCCGGTCGACGCCGACGCGGCCGAGTAGCCCGGCTGGTTCATCGAGGTCAGCCCGTCCGGGCAAGAATCCTCCATTCGGGCGATTCGGGAAAGTGGCACGGTTACCGACAAATTGATCGTGCCGCAGGTCGGAGGTGACCAGCCCGCGGTCCCGGCTGCGCGAGTCGAACCAGCTGCGCGAGTCGAACCAGCCGCGCGAGTCGAACCAGCGGGCATGGTGGAGGCGCTGAAGCAACGCTTCGCTGCGGACCTCGCCGAGCGGGATCTTCGCCATCGCGCCGAGCTGGAGGCGCTCCGCAAGTCCGCTGACGCGGCAGTTCTCGAGCGCGACAAGCAGCACGCGGCACAGCTGCGCGAGTTCCAGCAGTCACTCGCCGCGGAGCGCGCCACGCTTGACGAGCAGAAGCGGGCGGAGCTGCTGGTGCTTCAGCAGTCGTACGTCGCGCATGACACCGCGCGCAACGAGCAGCACACGGCGCAGGTACGTGAGCTGCAGAAGGCGCTCGAGTCCCTGCAGGCCCAGCTGGCCGCTGGTAACGACGCGCACCGCCAGGAGGCCGAGGACCGGGCAGCCGCCGAGACCGAGCTGCAGGCCCGCCGGGCGCAGGTCGCCGCGCAGCATCTCGAGCTGGAGAGCCACCGCGACGAGATCGGGCAGATGGTCGTGCGCGCGGCCGAGCTGACGCAGGCACTCGCCGCCGAGCAGCAAGCGTCCGCGCACTGGAGCGACCGCGCGCAGCGGCTCGAGGCGATCGTGCGGCAGGTCGTGGAGCAGTCACACGACGCAGCACGCGACGCCGCCGGCCAGCTCGCCGACGCGCGTGACGACGCGATGAAGCGCGGCGACCAGCTCGAGGAGCAGGTGGCGTTGCACGAGGCGGCCGTCGAGCAGCTGCGTGCCACCATCGAGTGGCAGCGCGCGGACCGTGAGCAGCTGATGGAAGAGCGTCAGGCCGCGCGTACTCGCTGCACCGAGCTCGAGTCACAGCTGCACGCGCTCACCGCGGACGCACGTCACCTCGCCGAAGGGCTGCAGCGGGTGCAGGCCGAGCGAGACGCGGAACGCCGTCAGCGGGACGAACCCGATCCTGTCGTCGCGCAACCTGTGCGTCTGCGCCTCGCGGGTACCGGCGAAACCGCCTGACCCTTCGAGGGCCGAGCCCAACGTAAGTAGCCGAACTCGCGCCGCTTTACGCAACCTGCGTAGGGCTCGTCCTCCCTGTGGACGTCCCGCGGCGACCTCGCGCTCGTTCCTGCAGGGTTTGCGGGTGCCTCACCCGCTGGTTCCCGACTCGCTGCGTCACGGACCGTTCACCACTGCGCAGGCGCGGGCGTTGGGTGTCAGCAAGTTCGCGCTTCGTGGCGGCGAGTGGCGCCACGTCTTCCGCGAGGTGTGGGTGCACGCATCGGTCGAGGACACGCTGCCGATCCGGGTGGCAGCGGCGAGGCTCGTGCTCGGCGACGAGGGGTTCTTGTGTGGCCTTACCGCCGCCTGGATCCACGGCATCGACGTGCAGGACCGGCGGGCGCGGCTGGTCTGGGTAGGCCGGCCGACCGGAAGCTGGCGCCGCCCGCGCGCCGGTTGCCTGGTCCGCGAGATCACGGTCACGAGTGAAGACGTACAGCTCGTCGACGGTACGCTGGTCACGACGCCGCGGCGGACCGCGTTCGACTGTGCGCGGTGGCTGTCCGTTGTTGAGGCCGTGGTCGTGGCAGACGCCCTTGCGCACGCCCGGCTCATCACGCCGGCGACCTTTCTCGCGTTCGTGCAGCGGCACCGCGGATTGCGGGGCGTCGTACAGGCCGACCGAGTCGCGAGGCTTGTCGAGCCGCTCACCGAGTCACCGATGGAGAGCCGGCTGCGGGTGCTGCTGATCGGCAGTGGGATCGGCGTACCGATCGCGCAGTTCGAGGTCAGGATGCCCGACGGAATGTTCGTGGCGCGCGCGGACTTCGCCTATCCGCAGCAGCGGGTCATCGTCGAGTACGACGGCGCGCAGCACTGGGATCAACGTGGCGCGGACGATCGGCGGCGCGACGCGATGCGCGCGCTCGGCTGGACGGTGCTCGTCGCGAGCCGGTCGGACTACTACGTCTCGCCGGACGCGTTCGTGGCGCAGGTACGACACGCGCTCGCTGTGGCCGCCTGACCCGCGGCGTACCTGCCGTGCGGTTGCTGTCGAGCCCAACGTAAGTAGCCGAACTCGCGCCGCGCAACGCAACCTGCGTAGGGCTCGGCGCTACTTGCAGCCTGCGTGGGTGAGGTCGGCTTCGTGCGTGGTCATGAATGAGAACCCCGAGCAGAAGTAGAACGACAGGTGGCTGTTGCGGTCGAAGCTGATCAGGCGGCGGGTGTCGTGCGGGCCGGGCATGAGGTAGCGGATCGTCGTGCTGGTCATCGCGCGGGCGGCTTGCGGGCGGTGCTGGAGGTACAGCGCGAGCCAGGCCTGCACGTAGTAGCTGGTCATCGCCTGGCCGGTCACCGAGGCGGGCAGGATCGGTGGCAGGTCGGTGAAGTCGAGGTGGGTGGAGGCGCGCGGGACGATCACCGCGCTGTCGACGCCCTTGGCGCGCCAGGTGTCGAAGCCGGTCGCCTCCTCGCGGTTGGGGTCTGGCGCGGCTTCCGGTGAGCCGGGGCAGGGCTCGAACGACGAGCAGTCGGCGAGGAAGTACGGCTGCGGCTCGAAGCCGTACTCCGCCTGTACACCGAGGGTCGGCACCTTCGGCACCACGGGGTCGGGCAGCTTGCCGAGCTCGGCCTGGTCGTCGCTGATCGCGGCCGGCGTCGCGGTGATCTTGTCGAGCGCGACCGCTGTTTCGATGCGGCGGTCGACGCCTTGCAGGTAGGACACCGTGACCGCGCCGGTGGAGGCCCGATCACGGCGAGCCTGGTGTGGCGTCCCTTGGTCACCGAGTGGCGGTCCCGGCTGTGGTCGATCTGGCGCCAGCGCGGGTTGAAGGTGCCGTCTTGGTAGCGATGCGCCGGGGTGGAGAGCATCCAGGAGATCGCGTTCTCGGTGTCGCGATCGAAGCTTGGTTGGTCCTCAGACGGCACGCCGTCGAGGGTGCCGTCGTGCGGCAGCGTCTCGCTGTGCCCCTGGCCCTGCACGTCGAAGGTGAGCACCGCGTAGCCGCGTTCGGCGAGGTCCTCGGCGAGCCATTCGTAGACGCCGGCGGAGGCCTGGATCGAGCCGGTGACGATGACGACAGCCGGGTACGGCGCGTGGAGCCTTGCGTGGGTGTAGGGGTCGCGGGCGTGCTTCATCGGGGTGAAGAGCGTGCCTTGCAGCAGGGCCTTGTCGTAGGCCTTGAAGCTGATGAGGGTTTCTTGGCCGCGGGTTCCGGACCATCCGTCGCGGTCGGGATTGCCGACGCCTTCGGGTACGGCGTTGCCGAGGGTCAGCGCCGGGCGGGTAGGCCTGGTGGCTTGGGCTTCGAGCTGGCTCGCTTCCAGTTGGATGCCGTCGCGGGCGATGGCTGGGAGGTAGCCGGGCTCTTCGAGCTCCGCGACGTTGCGACCGAACGCGGCCTCGATGTTGCGCAGGTCGCGGGCGACGTACGCCGCGCTGCCCGGCTTGGGTTTCGCGTCGCGGGTGGTCGGCGAGGCGAGCGCGGGAGCCGCGGCGGTGGCGAGCGCCGCGAGGAGCGCAGCCGTCACGACCCGGCGTCGATGCATCCTGACCGGTTCGACCCGCCCGGCGCACGTCCTTCCGTGCCCGAGCCTCGCGCCGAGCCCAACGTAAGTAGCCGAACTCGCGCCAACTTACGCAACCTATGTAGGGCTCGTGGTCATTGTCGCGACGTTCGGGATGATGGCGACGTCGATCGGGGGCGTGATCAGCGTCGCGGCGCTTACCCACTAGCAGAGCGGCGGCGTACGGCTCGAGCCCGACGTAAGCAGCCGAACTCGCGCCCGATTACGCAACCTGCGTCGGGCTCGACGCGGAAAGCAGCTGCCCGCGGGCTGCGTTCGTTGTCGTGGCTCAGCGATACCGTTCGAAGCCTCGATACCTCCCGATCCCGATCGAGCCGCATGCACGTCCGCATGGGATCTGAAGGGATGTGTCTGCGTCATGGAGCTCGAAACTCCCCAGGCTCTTCTCGCCCGGCTCAAGCTCGGCCGAGAGGAGTACTGCCAACGGCTGCTCACGATGTTGATCCTGGATGCGCCGTACCCGCGGTGGAATACCCGGAGCGCGCCGAGCGCGCTCGGTGCACAGTTTCTTGCCGACTTGGACGCCCTCTCTTTCGGTGATCATCAACGCGGCCGCGGCACGCCCGTGTTCGTCGACGAGTTCGAGTTGCCGGCGCGGCATGCCGACGAGCTCGCAGGATGGCCGGACTACGCGGTGCTTTGGGAAGATCGGCTCTGGATCATCGAGCTCAAGACCGAGGTGGGCAGCCACCGGGCCGGCCAGATCGAGCACTACCTCGATTTGGCGGCTCATCACCATCCCGCGTGCCATGTGGACCTCACCTACCTGACGCCGCCGATGCGTCACTCGGCCACGACAGGTGCCGTGGCAGCGCACGTCTCCCATCTGACGTGGGCCGAGGTGCTGCCGCTCATCGCGAGCCGGTGGGGCGCCGGCACGACCTGGCAACGGTCAGCGGTCGATGCACTTTCGGACGTCTTGGACGGACTCGGCAAGTCCTGGACTCACGCGAAGCCTGAACACGTCGCCCTCAACGAAGCCGTCGCAAGCGGTCTCGAACTGGCGCGAGAAACGGCGCATGACGGCCAGCAGCGGGCGGTCGACGTACGGGCGAGTGAGCCGGAGCAACTCGATCGTTGGCGTCGGCGACTCGACAAGACACTTCGGGAGATGCCAGGACAGGATCCGATGCGTCACGTGCGCCCGTGGCTCTGGGATTCTCAAACGAGCGGTGGCGCCGCACTCACGCCGGCGGGTTTGGAGACGGGCTACGAGCTGCGCCTGTCGAAGTACCAGGAAGCGCTGTGACGGGCCGAAGCGAGGTGAGGCAGTGGTAGTTGTCGTCTCCATCCTGGTGGTCCTCGCGCTGATCGGGATCCCGTGGGCTCTGTTCGTGCTGTTCCGTCGGCTGCTGTGGCCGAGCGGAGAAGGGAGCTCCGCTGACGTGCCTCCTCACCCGTACGGCGGGCTCACCGAACTTGGCCCGGTCGGTGAGCTCGGGCAGCTGTCGCCGGACGCTGACCTCTCCCAGACCGGCACGGACTCCGAGGACATGTACGGCGAATGACGTCCTCGCGGGTCGGAGTTCTCCGGCGAGACGACGTACGACACTGGGGACGGTCGACGCCTACGACGTACTCTTCGAGGTAGCTCACCGTCCGCTGCTTGACGTCCGCGAAGACCTCGTCGTCCGTGCCGTCGTCGCGAAGCAGCCGCTGCAGGTGGCCGTTGAACTGCCGCACGCTGGCAACCAGGGCGGCGAGGTGTCGCTCGACCTGCATGATCGCGACGTGGATGCGGTCGTCCGTCGGCTGCGAGCGAGGTTGGGTGGCGAGGGCGGCTATCTCAGCCAGGTCGTCGCCGATCGCGTCGAGGACAACGGTCTGCAGCCCGATCGTCTGTCGAAGCGCGTCGACGGCGTGCAGCAGCCCGGCGATCGCCGCGTCCCCGCGAGCGGTCAGCGACCACTGCAGGTTCTTGCGTTCGAACTCCTCGGGGGTGCTGTACCGCGCCGAGTGGTCCTGGGTCACGTCGAGCAGTCCCCAGCCGACGAGCATCTCAAGCGCACTCTGCACTGCATCGTCGGTCGACGGCTCGTCCCAACCAGTGCTCGTCAATGCCGAGCGGACCTGATCCAGGTTGAGCGCGGGCGCGAGGACCGCAGCCTGCTCGAACGCCGCCATCAGCGCAACGTACAGCGCCGCTCGGTCCGTGGTCGCGAACCGGAACAGGTCGGCGTCCACCACGCGCCACGACCGCCGTTCCATGGGCGGGACCATACGACGCAACCCGGACAGTCGCGAAGTGCGTGGCGCGTGGGCTTCCGCGTCGATCCGAAGCTGTAGACAAGCCTGCGTGTGACATTCGGCGACACGACAATCTGGTCGGCAAGTTGACCCGGCTGAGGGCGGAGAGCACAGTTGACCATCAGCGAGCAGGCGCGTCATGCATTGCACCTACGGTTGGCGGAGGTGCTCGGCCCCGAGGAGGCTGTGGTGCTCATGGAGCATCTACCGCCGGTCGGCTGGGCGGACGTCGCGACTCGGACCGACGTCGAGGCGTTGCGAATAGCGACAAGGCAAGACCTCGACATGGTGCGCGTCGAGTTGCGGGGTGAGATGGCCCAGCTCTCAGGAAGGTTCGACAGACTCGAAGGCAAGATCGAGGGCAGGATCGACAAGCTCGAGGGCAAGTTCGACAGGCTCGACGGGAACTTCGACAAGCGGATCGGTGAGATGCACCGCAGCATGGCTAACCAGACCCGCGCCGTGATCGTCGCGACGTTCGGCATGATGGCCACGTCGATCGGCGGTGTGATCAGCGTCGCTGCGCTCGCGCACTAGACGGAGCGCCGAGCCCGACGTAAGTAGCCGAACTCGCGCCGAGTTACGCAACCTGCGTAGGGCTCGGCGGGATTCAAACTGTCGGAGGCGCGGCGTACTTTGACCTCGAAGGATGAGGGGTCAGATGGATCGACGAGGAGTCCTGAGCGAGCGGTTCGACGAAGCGGTGAGCTATGCGCTGCAGGCGCACGACCGCCAGCGCCGCAAGGGCACTGAGGTGCCGTACGCCGCCCACCTGCTGGGGGTCGCGTCGCTCATCCTCGAAGCGGGTGGCACCGAAGACGAGGCGATCGCCGGCCTGCTGCACGACGTCGTCGAGGACCAGGGCGGCGCGCCACGGCTCGCCGAGGTGCGTGAGAAGTTCGGTGACGAGATCGCCGACATCGTGCTGGAGTGCTCGGCTGAGGACAAGACCGACGACCCGGGATGGCGCGTCCGCAAGAAGCGCTACCTGGCCGCGATCGAGACCTGCTCGGATTCCGCGCTGATGGTCAGCCTGGCTGACAAGGTCTACAACGCGCGTTCGATCGTCGAGGACATTCGGCTGCACGGGCCGTCGATGTTGGAGCGCTTCAGCGCCGATGAGCCGAAAGACCAGAGCGTCCTCTGGTACTACCGAAGCCTCGTCTTTGCGTACGGCGAGCGATCGACCGCGTCACCGCGGTTGCGCCGCGAGCTCGAAAGGACCGTCGACGAGCTCGGCCGGTTGATCGGACCGCCGCCGTGCCCGGCATGCGGATCCGGCGACGTCGTCGAGATCTTGTGGGGAATGCCTGGTCCGGATGCCGTTGACCAGGCTGCCGGACGCGAGGTCGAGTTCGGCGGCTGCTGCATCCCGGAGAACGCACCCGACTTTCATTGCAGCGAGTGCGAACACGAGTGGCGAGATCCACAGTACGAGCGATGAAATCGCTAAGCCACCGACCGTGACTCCGAGCCAGATGGCGTTACAAACCCGCACTTGGCCCTTGTCCTGAAGCGAGACACACTCGAAACCGCCATGGCCGACTGGACGCGACTCACGCAGCGGCTCGCCGCCTCAGGCGACGGGCGTGTGGAGCTGTCATTCACTGAGATCGAGCGGACCATCGGCGCGCCGCTGCCCGGCTCCAGCAAGTACCCCGCTTTCTGGTCCAACAGTTCGAGCTACGCGCGAGCGTGGAAGCGAGCCGGGTACATCGCTACGCGTCGGGGCGTCGCCACGGGTCACATGGCCTTCGTGCAGGTCTCGCCGACCGAAACGGTCGGTACCACGCTTCCGGCAGATGTGGCGCACTCCACCACCGACATCGCGCGCGAGCCGACGGAGCGAGCGGCAGTCGTGCTCGTCGGTTGTGTGAAGCGGAAGGCGACCAATCCCACCAAGGCACAGGAGCTCTACCAATCACAGCTGTTCGCACGGCGGCGTACCTACGCCCTCGCCGCGGGAGTTCCCTGGTTCATCCTCAGCGCGGAGCACGGCTTGGTCCCGCCCGCGACCGTCATTGCGCCGTACGACGTCTACCTCGCGGATCAGTCGGACGACTACCGGCGTGCGTGGGGCGAATGGGTGGCTGCCAGGCTGCAACGCGAAGTCGGCAGCTTGCTGAATCTGACGATCGAGGTACACGCCGGAGCGGCATACGTCGATGCGATTCACCAGCCGCTGGCTCGGCGCGGTGCGCGTCTGTTCCACCCGGTGGCTGGTCTGCGGCGAGGCGAACAGCTGGCGTGGTACGACGCGCACCGCGGGACCGGCACACGAACCGACGGCAGTGTCGAGGCGCCCGACGTCGGACCGATCCCGACGCCGGCACCGCAGACGGCGAGCGACCAAAAGGCGATCATTGACGCGCTCCTCGACTACGCGGCCGTCAACGCGCCAGACCAGCCTGGGACGAGCTCCTTCACGCCGCACCCCGAGGCCAACGCACTCGTGATGCAGAATCCGTTCGCGTTCCTGCTCGCCGTCATCTTCGATCAAGGCATTCCGGCCGAGAGGGCGTGGCGAGCGCCGTACGAGCTTCGTCAACGGCTTGGGCATCTCGACCCACAACGCATGGCCACGGAGCCTGGCGACACCGCGATCGCTGTGGCAATGCCGCCGGTGCTCCATCGCTATCGCGAGAAGATGCCCGGCTGGCTGACTCAAGCCGCCAAGCTCGTAGTCGCGGACTACCACGGCGACGCCGGTCGCATCTGGCGGGACGAGCCGACCGCTCGCGAGCTCCAGGCACGCCTGCGGCGATTTCCCGGGATCGGGCAGAAGAAGGCCGCCATGGCCGTCGAACTGCTGGAGCGCGACCTTGGCGTGCCCGTGCGCGAGCTCGACGGCAGTGACGTCGCGTACGACGTCCACGTACGACGCGTGTTTCTCCGGACGGGACTCGCGGAGTACGACGACCTCGATCACATGGTGGACGTCGCCAGACGCGCGAACCCCGACCGCCCGGGGGCGATCGACGCTCCGGCCTGGCTCATCGGGCGGCAGTGGTGTCACGCCGGTTATCCAGACTGCGGTTCCTGCGTGCTCTCGACCGTTTGCCCGAAGGACCTTGCGCGGGCGAATCGCGTGCGCGGCGCTTAGCCGGCTTGCCGTTAAGCGAGTAGCTGCTGCAGCTCCGCGAGTCGTCGTTCAGCAGTCGCGGCGGCCTCGTAGGGCCCCGGCATTACGAAGACCTTGGTCTTCCCGATCGTCAGGCGCGGGATCTGCCCATTGCCCTCGAACGGACCGAATAGCCGCTTCGCGGCTTCCTTGAAAGCGAAGATCACGAATGGCGCATTCGCCTCTTCCAGCTTCCGCCGCAACTCGTCACGCCCGAAGTCAAACTCGCCGGAAGTCACCTCGCTGGAACCACGCGTCGGACGTTTCACGACGTCCGTGAAGCCAATCCCGGCGCCGCACGCCGCGTCGTCATGCCATTCGCCTGGCGGGCAACTGAACAAGCCCGCCTGCAGCAGACGCTTCATGAGCCGGCGACCCTGGGTCCCCTGGTAGTAGTGACCGACGGCGACACTCGGCGGCGCTGGATTGATCCCGACGACAACCGCCTTTGGCGACCGGGGGATCAGATCGGCGAGCGTGAGGACCTCAGCGCCCATCCACGCGACCCTCGCCTGGTGGCCTACTAGTAGTTCATTCGCCACACGGGCAGACTAGCCATCGTTGCAAGCGCCCGAGCCTCTGCAGAAAGGAGGCCGACGAGTTGAGCATCGGCATTTCCCACCGCGAGTATCCGAAATCTGAGCCGCGCTGGATCGCGGGTGGCGCGCTGTTGTCGCATCCGGAGCGTCCGGGAGCCCAACCGCTGTATCGGTATGCGCTCGAACGCTGGTGGGACACACCTGGCGCATTCGTCTTGTGGGTGATGCTCAACCCGTCCACCGGCACTGCGAGCGATGACGATCCCACGATCCAGCGCGTCGTCCAACGCACCCGCCACCACTTCCCCACCGCCGCCGGCCTCAAGATCGTGAACCTGTTTGCGTGGCGCGGCGCACGGCCATCCGCGCTCGCCCCCGTTGGCTTCGACGCAGCGGTCGGTAACCCGCACAACGATGAGATGGTCCGAAGTTTCTCTGCGTCCGCCGTCGCAACGGTTGTCGGTTGGGGTCGAGGAACCGGCGTGCCGCGCGACTGGCTACTTCGTCGAGAGCGTGATGTCGCAGCAATCCTCAACAATCCGCTCTGCCTTGGCGTCACAGACGGCCGACCGCGGCACCCGAAGCCGCAGAACCAAACGCAGCTTCCGCTGAATGCACCGCTTCTCCCCTGGAGTGTGAACCCTTGAGGCCCGCCGACGCGGTCGAGACCAGTCACCCCGTCAAGTGGTAATAGCCGTATGCGTCCTTCTGGTCCTAGCGCTGGTCGTGATCGCGTGGGCGCTGGTCATGTTGTTCCACCGCCTGCTCTGGCCCAGCGACGGAGGAGCGCCACCTGATTCACACATTCCGCCATACGGGGAGCCCACCGAGCTTGGCCCCGTCGGTGGGCTCGGACAGGCTTCGCCCGATGCCGACCTCTCCCAGGGCGACACGGACTCGGACGACATGTATGGCGCGTGACTGCCCCGGAAACTGTCGTACCCGTCTGGCAATCTCCTGCTTGAAAGCGCGTTAAGGAGGTTGAATGGGCAAACAGAGGATGGCCCGCTCGCACGTCGAGCGGAGGCTGCAGGACGTCTGGGACGTCTGCAGAGTCACCGCAGATTGTGACGGTGACTACCCGTTCCGCAACGGAACGGCGATGGGCTTCGTACAGCTCGACCTGAGGAAGCCCGCCATGGTCCGGATCTGGGCGGTTGCCGTTGCTCAGACACCGAAGACCGCGAAGCTGATCTACGAGCTCAACGACGTGAACATCCGCAGCCGCAGCGCCTGGACCACCTGGTCCAACGGGCGCGTCATCGTCGAACAGGCGATGCCGCTGCACAGCCTGACGCGCAAGTCGCTGAAGCAGGCCCTCAACGCCGTCGGGGAGATCGCCAACGACATCGGCCCGATGATCGCGGCGGTATACGGCGGCGAGACGCCGTTCCAGCCCGGCGACGCCGAGTTCGCCGAGGGTGCAGCCTGACCATGGTCGACAGCCTGCGTGACGCGCACCGCCGGCAGCGGGTGATCGGTGCGCTGCTCGGGTGGGTCGTCGGTGATGCGCTCGGCGCACCCTTCGAGTTCGGCCCGGGCGGTGCGTACTCGCGCCGCTTTCCCACTCCGATGCGCGGGCTGCACACCGAGATGTGCGGCGGCGGTCCGTGGCGTGCCGGCGAGTGGACCGACGACAGCCAGATGGGTCTCGCGGTCGCCGACTCGCTACTCACCCAAGGCGGGCTGGACGAGGCGGACATCTTCGATCGCTTCAAGGCATGGCTCGCCAGCGGTCCGAAGGACGTCGGCATCCAAACCCGGTCAGTGCTCGGATCCAACCAGCCATGGGACGTCGCCGCACGCCGGCACTTCGAGAGTGGCGCCCGCGCAGCCGGCAACGGCTCGATCATGCGCACGCTGCCCGCGGCCATCTTCTTCGCGCGCTCCGGGGCGGACGCTTCCGAGGACGCGGCGCGCGCGATCAGCGACTTGACGCACGGTGATCCGTACGCCGGTGACGCCTGCGCGATCTACCACCGGATGATCCACGCGGCTCTGCAAGGACACGACCCGCTCACCACCATCGGCACCGCGCTGGCAGCGATCCCAGCGGAGCGCCGTAGCCGGTGGGAATCCGTCCTCGACCCGGCCTGGACGCCGGCCGACGCGACCGAGCCGAACGGCGCGGTCTGGCCGACGCTCGGCACCGCGGCGTGGGCGCTGCGACAGGGCTGGCACTTTGAAGAAGCCATGCGCCACGTGATCGACATCGGCGGTGACACCGACACGATCGCCTGCGTCGCCGGTGGCCTGCTCGGTGCCGTGCAGGGCGTGCAGTCGATCCCGTCGCGGTGGGTCACACCGCTCAACGGCGACTTCCCCGGTCGCGGTTACCGCGACAAGGCGCTCACCGAGCTGATCGACGTCGCGCTGCGTCTCGACGGCGCGCAGCCGTCGTCGCACGAGAGCCCGAAGCTGGCGCCGATCGCGCCGGTCGAAGTGGTGCCGGGGCTGTGGCTGACGAACCTCGATGGCGGCGCGGGTGCGCCTAGCGACGCCGTGGTGATCTCGCTGTGCCGGACCTTCGACCGGATCCCGCAGGAGCGACGCCGCCAGGTCTACGTCACCGACGACGACGCGAACCTCGACATCGACGGCGTGCTCGCCGACGTGGTCGACACGATCGAGGCGGTCCACACCGACGGCGCGCCCGTGGTGGTCCATTGCTACGGCGGGCAGTCGCGCACTGGACTGGTGCTGCGCGCCTGGCTGCGGCGGACCGAAGGCCTCAGCGCGGCGGAAGCAACCGAGAAGGCACAGGGGATCTGGCCGTCACTCGGCCTGTGGAACCCAAGCTTCGATGCCGCGCTCGAAAGGTGCGGCGTCTAACAGGTGTCGGTCGCCGCTCGCCTCCTCTGGGGGCGAACGGGCACCGGAGATTAGTCAGGGGCGACCGGCGCCAACGTTCCCGCGTCAGGACCGGAGTCACCGCCAGGCCAAGATGATGGCGCCGGGCCGAACGCGGAGCGCGCACCGCCGATAGCAGCTCGAGCAAGGAAGGCATTACCACCGGCGCCGATCGCTGCGCCTATACCTAGCGGGATCTCTCGCCCGAGCACCAGGATTCCTTGCTTGGTGCCGTACTTGGTGACGAATCGAGGACCGAGCTTGCTGTTGATGTTGTTGATAGCCGTCATCGGAATGGACTGAATGATGCTCTTCGCCCAGTAGGGAGCGGACCGCCCAGCAGCCTTCTGTACGAAGGAGGCACCGCTCGAGCCCATCATCACTGCCATGAGAAGGGTGCGGCGACGCTCGAGGTCTCCGACAGCGACTCCGTGGACGTGCGCAACTCCGAGCGTGAAGAGAGCAGCAGCCTCGAAGAACGTTCCCACCTCGGCGAGGTTCACGACGACACCCGCCGCCGTGCCAACGGCGGGAACTGCCGCCGAAGCGCCCGCCGCCGCACCAAGGGTCGTGGTCGCCGCGAGGAACTGCTTCTCGAGGGCGCTGACGATCTCGGCCGGCAGCGCGTCCGGGCGTGAACGACGCATTCGGTGAACGTGGGCCCTGATCGCGGGCTCGTTGAGTTCGAGCGCTTTGTCGAGGCCCCGAATCGCAAGGTCTCTAGCTCCAGCCATTTACACATGTTGGCACTCTCAGACGAACCTGTCGCGGGTCATGTTGGGCTCTCTACCCAGACGTTCGCTCGAGCCTCTTGCGTAACGCGGTGCCGCCGTAGGTCTCGATCGTGTCGAGGTCGCCGCAGACCACGAGCTGCGTTCGTGCTCGCGACATTCCCACGTAGAGGTACTCCTTCGCGCGCTCGGTGTCGCGGATGCCGTTGACCGCAAGCGCCACGACGTTCCGCTCGAGACCTTTGAAGCCGAGCACGTGCCCGTAGAAGACTGACTCCTCGGCGAAGAACTCGTCCCAGTACGACGCCGGGTCGCCGTAGGTCTCGGCGAGCTCAACCTGCATCTCGTGGCGACGACCAGTCGTCAGCAGGGCGATCTGTCCCTGCGGCCATCCCTCGTCGACGAGGCGGTCGACCTCGGCGTCGGCTGCGGCGAGCGCCTCATCCGTTGCGCATTGAACGAACCGCACCGGCGGCCCGTCGAGCCCCAGGTAGCGCATCTGTTCCCCGACCAGCGAACCGAAAGTCTGCGCGATCCGCTTGGTGTTGCGGAGGTTGTCGCTCAAGTGGATCGGCGCCAGTGGGATGGGAACCTCGCCGTAGCGGTTGAAGACCCGCTGCGCCTCATCGAGGAAGGCGAACAAGCCGCCGCTATCGCGGTCGCGAAGGCAGGCGAGGGTCGCGGTCCACCACGCCTCGCCGAAGTCCTGCGCTTCGTCGATTACGACCGAGTCGAACCGTTCTGATTCCGGAAGCGCAGCGGCGAGCTCAGCCATCGCTGTCGGAAGGCTCTCCTCGTAATAGACGCTCTGCACCTCGGCGCTCTTGTCTTCCGGCGGCGGCGGCGCACCCCACAGCAGCGGCAGGCCGTGGAACAACCCGACGTACGCCGGGCGCTGGTCCTTGGGCCACGTCGCAACGACGCGCTCGAAGTAGCGCGCCAGCCCACGCGAGTAGCACAGCAGCGCCACTCGTTGCCCGGCGCTCACGAGCCGCGAAGCCTGCTCGAGGGCGAGCCAGGTCTTGCCGCTGCCTGCGCCACCGATCACCTTCAGCCGCGTCTGGTGCCGCAGGACACCGAGGATCATCGCTTGGTCCCGTGTCATCTGGTCAACGCGATGCTCATGTTCTTCCGCGACAGACAACAGGCTCAGCTGCCCGCCAAGCTGGCTCGTCAGCGCCTCGACGACGTACTTCGCGCCGTCGTCCGACAGTGGCGCATGACCGATGCCGAAGAACTCGATGACCGTCTTGACGATGCTCGCGGCCGAGCCGAGATCACTGGAGTCGACGACGAGCTCGCGTGGGCAACCCGGCGTGCTCCATCCGGACGGCACCGGCGTGTATGGAAAGGCGACGAGGTGCGCACGCCGTCCTTTCGCGCCCTCGGTCGTGCGCGGCGTTATGAAGCGGTGCAGGACGTGGCAGGCGTCCTGTGCCTGTACGACAGGATCGCCGATCCGGTGTGCGCCCGCAGCGCCGCCGCTTTGGCGCCACTGACCTTCGGCGTAGGTGACCTGACCACCTTTGACCTCGATGACACCGATGCCGACGCCCGGCCACACCACGACGAGGTCGGCTTCGTATTCGTTGCCGCCTTCCTTCAGTTGCAGCGAGTGGAACAGCGCCGCGTCGTCAGGAAGCTGGTCACGCAGCGCCTCCCAGACGACGCGTTCGGCGCGACGGTCCTCGGGGAAGTCCGGCTCAGCGGGAAAGCAGCGCGCCACGCCAGTTTCGTACCACTGGCCTCGGCATCAGGTCACGGACGCGCACTCGGAACGAGGCTGTGGACACGCGGGGCGGACATCCAACTGCCGGCGGGACAATCCGACCGGCGTGTTGACCGAGACGATGCCGGGGAGCACAGTTGACGATCAGTGAGGCGCTGCGGCACCAGATGTACGAGCGCTTCGTCGAGACGTCCGGCACTGAGGTAGGCGATGCGTTGATGGAGCATCTGCCGCCGACCGGTTGGGCCGACGTCGCAACCAAGGCCGATGTCGCCGCGCTGCGGGTAGCGACGAAGCAGGACATCCACGTCCTTGGGACCGAGTTGCGGAATGAGATGTCAGGCCTTGGCGCCGACCTCCGAGGTGAGATTTCGGACCTCCGGGGCGAGATGGCTGAGCTCCGCGGCGATATGCGGGCTGGGTTCGCCGAGCTACGCGGCGAGATCGCCAAGGTCTCCGGCGAGCTGCACCGCAGCGTGGCGAGCCAGACCCGCGTCGTGATCGCCGCGATGTTCGGCATGATGGCCACCTCGATCGGCGGCGTGGTCAGCGTCGCCGCGCTGGCGCATTAGACGACCGCGCCCTTGGGGGCAGTGCGCGCCGAGCCCAACGTAAGTTGCCGAAATGGCCCCGACTTACGCAACCTGCGTAGGGCTCGCCGCTGTTACGGCGAGGTCGCCTGCTCCGCGAAGGCGCACAACGTGGAGATCAGCTTCATGTCCTCGACGTCGCGGGCTCGGCTGTTGAGCAGCTCCTCGGTGCAGACGAGGTAGGCGAGGCATCGCGCCCGGCTGATCGCGACGTTGAGCCGATTGCGCGAGAACAGGAAGTCGACGCTGCGCGGAATGTCGGCACCGCTCGACGTCGCCATCGAGAACATCACGACCGCGGCCTGCCGTCCCTGGAACTTATCAACGGTCCCGACCTGTACGCCGCGGGTCCGGTCGTCGTTCAACATCGCGACATGAAGGGCGTCCACCTGGTCGTTGTACGGCGCGACCACCATGAAGTCCGCCGGGGTGAGCGGCCTGGTCTGGCCGGCAGAGTCGGTCCACTCGGCGCCGAGCATCTCGAGGATCTGGGAGCGGATGGCTACTACCTCCTCAGGCGACCACGTCGTTCGGTCGACGTGCGAGACCGGTAGCCGCCGCAGGCCGGTGCCGAACGCGGTGTCTTGCGTCGCGCAGTCCGGATGGGACGTCAGCCGGCCCTCGTAGATCTCGTTCGAGATGAAGGTGCACACGTCGGGATGCATCCGACGGGTCTCCGTGATGAAGACGCCTCGATCCGCCGGAATCGTGGTGTCGTCCCCCAGCACGTGCTCCAGCGCGCTGTGTCCGCCGCCACCCGGGTGCACCGCCTGGCTGACCTGCGGCAGCTGCAGCGGGTCACCGAGCAGCACGAGGTTGCGTGCCGACCGCGCCGCGGCGAGCGCGTCGGCGAGGGCAAGCTGTCCGGCCTCGTCGATGAGCAGGACATCCACCGGCGTCGCAGCCATGTCGTCGTTCGCGAACCACCACGTCGTCGCCGCAACGAGGTTGAAGCTCGGGGATGCGCACTGCGAGTCGCTGTTCGTGTAGCTGACGTTCGCCAGCGCCGACGGGTGGGCCTTCGACCGGCGTACCGCTCTGAGGAGATCCGGTTCGCCTTCCTGCGCCATCACCTCGACGACCTGCGCCAGCGCGTTGTCAATCGCATAGTGGCTGAATGCGGTGATGCCGACCCGCTTGCCCGCACGCAGCAGGGAGAGGACGAGGTGCGCCAACCGGTATGTCTTGCCGGTCCCCGGCGGGCCTTGGATCGCGACGCAGCTGCCGTCGAGGTCGGGCGCCCACGCCATCATCTCAGCGACGTCGTCGGTAAAGATCCTGTCAGCGGGACCCGCTCCGGAACGAAACCGCGGGAGCTCGCGGCGCAACAACGCCATCGATGAGGGGTTGGGCTGCGGCCCGTGAACATCGAGGATCCGCCCCGCAAGCTCATGCAAAGCCGCCGGCTTCGGATCTGGCCGAACCCATCCGTACCGGACGAGCGCAGTCGGCAACGGGCGCTCGGCGCCGTCCTCGAGTGGCGGCCAACTCACATCAACGCACCCGGCAGCGGAGTCGATCTTGTGAAGCCCCACCATGATCATGACGCCGTCAGGACCGGGGTAGATCAACGCCTCGCCGGGCGAGACCTTGCTGACGTCCTGCTCAGGCAGCTCGAACCGCATCGCCTGGCCGAGGACCTTGCCGGTCTTGCCCAGCCGGTCGACGATGCCGACCGGAACCAGTCCAGCGAGCACCTCGGGGTCGTCGTACAAGGAGGTGGGATCGGCGGCACACTTCGCGAGCCGGGGTGTGAGGTTCGCGGACCACTCGCGTCGCCAGTAGCCGAGCACGTCGCCGAGCAGGTGCTCCGGGGTGCCTTCGCCGAACGCCTGCAACGCGGCGATCCGCTCGTCGAGTTCGACGATGTCGTCGCTCACCTCGAGCACCGCGTCCCGCCACGGAAGCTCCGCAGGGCGGTTCACAACCAGCCAGTCACGAAGCGCGCGAGTCGCCTCAACGTCGTCCCGGTTGTACGCCGCGATGGCGACGAGATGCTGTGTCTCCCCCGTCTTGCAGAACTTCTCGTAGCTAACGACCGCGCCGGCACCGGCATCGATCTCGTGGCCTCGCTCGTAGGCGGCGAGCCGCTCGACGGCTTTGAGGCTGTACGACTCGGTGCCGACCTGGATGGCGTTGCGCACCACCGCGAGCAGGTCGACGAACGCGCCGGTCTCGACCAGCCGCGCGACCTCGACCTCGCGGGAGGTGTGCTCGCGGGCGAGGCGCTCGAGCGAGGACCGCTCGGTGTGGTTGTAGTGGTAGACGTGCATGCCCGGGTAGGCGCGGCGCCGGTCGGCCAGGAAGTCGACCAGCTCGCGGAAGGCCTCCGCCTCTTCCCGGCGGTCGTTGGCCCACCACGTCTTGTATTCCCACGTGTTCGGTGCGGTCTGATGCGTCAGCCCGAACAGGAAGAACAGCCCTTCACTCGGCGTCCAAAACGGGTGACCCTCGAAGTCGAGGAACACGTCGCCGTCGTCCGGGAGCGGAAGCTGCTCGAAGCCGCGACCCCAGTCGAGGTGGGTGCCGGGGGCGATCATCTCGTACGGCGGCGGCTCACCGTCCACGAGCGACTTGGCGGCGTGCTGCAACGACGCCTGCTTCACCAGCCGCGCGAGCCGTTCCTCGTCAACGTCGGCGACGGGCTCGCCGCGCACCGCGAGCGCTGCGAGGCGGTCGAGCCCGGCAATTTCCATCCGCTGCCGGTCGGCGGAGCGCAGCCCCGCGACGTAGATCAGCGAGTCCTCCGAGCGCCACTGCTCGTCGCAGACTCCGGCGAACTCGCAGAACGCGCAGTGGTCGCACGGCTCGGGTCTGGTTTCGACCTCAGTCGGACCGTCGGCCGCGAGAAGCACGCCGAGTTGATGCCGGATCCGGCGCCAGTACGGCGCGAACTCGTCGACGACGAACGTCTCGACCTTGCCGCTGCCGAGCCAGATGTGCATGTTCTTCGGCCGGTGGCCGGTCAGGGCCTCGAGCGCGTCCGCATAGAAGCAAAGTTGAAGGAGGTGCCCAGGCTTCGCTTCCTTGCGGGCAAGCTTCGCGTCGACCGGCTCGTAGACGACGCCGCCGTCGTCGTACGTCGCGCGGACAACGAAGTCGGCGATGCCGCGAATGCCGTCGTGGATCAGCGGCATCTGGTAGACGACGTCGGCGATGCCGTCGAATGGGTTGCCGACCCGCTTCGTCCACGCGGCGAAGGACTCGTGACCGGCCAGGTTCTGCCCGTCGATGCGCGTGATCGCGCGTCCCTCATCGCCGTATGCGGCGAGGCACTGGTCCTCGTGCAGCAGCCCTTTGTCGGCGATCAGCTGGGCGAATGCGCCGAACGTCCCCCGTGGCGTCTCCCGCACGCCAGCTTCGACTTCGTGCTTGAGCGTGAGGTAGTGCGCGCAGTCGAGCCAAGCCGTGATCTTCGATGGCGTGAGGAGATGTTCACCCACCAACTCACCTCCTTATCGAGCGACACGTGGCTCACTGGATACCGACAGAGGATTCCACCTGGCTACGACAAGTTCGATACGACACAGTCGTACGACATCGGCCTCCCGCGGTAGATCAGGCAGGAGATGGGTTGTCCGCGCCGCGGGAGCGGGCCAGCGACCGCCCTCGGCGCATCAGACCGAAAGACTGTCAACGAGGCCGACCGCAGCCTCCCGCACCAGCTCCCCCAGGAGGGGTGCGATAGCGATGACGACATCGGGCGCAAACGCGGCTCCGTTGATCGAGGCGGGCTTCGGCGTCACTGCGCCGGGAAGGGCCATCAGCCTGTCCCGGTATCGACCAAGCTGCTGACGAGCACGGTCGTTGAGCCCGAGACCGTTCACATCCTCGTACCAGCCAAACGTCGCGTCCTTGAGTCCCATCCAGCCCGTCAGCCCGGGCGGAAAGAACCAGCCGATAGACAACGGAGATCGGCCGGGGAGTTGCACTCGCAACGAGCACCCGCTCGTTCCCCAATAGATCGTCATACCTGGGATGTCTGCGAACGCCGCGAACAGGTCTTGGAGGGAATGCCTGTAGCGGTCCTCGCTCACCGACTCAAGGAAGTCGTCCAACCCCGCTAGCGATCGTTGCTGCTGCCCGGTGGTCCGATGGCTGGGCTCGGCCCCGGCCACAAATCGCGCCTCGAAGGCGGAGTAGCCATCCCCCTCGAACCGAACGAGCTCTACAGCAGAGAGTTGCGTCCAGCGAAGTGGTGTTTGATTCCTCGCTCGTGCGTGGCGTCGTGATGTGAGACGGCCACCGCGTGATCCTCAACGAGATCCGTCGAAAGAACTCGAGCGAGGAGAAGCACGCGATGGCCGCTGCGCCAAGTAT
>DASZVL010000046.1:0-139787 GCA_035547035.1 Mycobacteriales bacterium
GCCTGCGCGCTCTTCGGACGACGAGCCCACGCCTCCAACTGAACGCGTTCCTCATCGGTCAACACCACAACAGCGGCAAACGGATCCGGCACTCACCAAGCCTACTAGGCTGTAGGCGAATTAACGACTCACGACACTAGCTCCTGCCGCGCACGATTGCTGGACGCTGACATGGTCGTGCGCAGGGCACCCGCCGCCGGTCCTCGTCCGAGCCGCTGAGTCTCGCCTGCTCGAGTCGAGTGCGGATCTCATGCTGGGTGTCGACCAGTCGCTGCCACGCCGGGACGAGGTGGAGCTTCTCCAGCCGGGTGACCTGCTTCTCCTCTATACGGACGGTCTGATCGAACGTGCCGACACCACGATCACCGACCGGCTCGAGGAGCTGCGAAACGCCTCGGCGAGGGCTTCAGCAGACAACCCCGACCGCTTCCTCGACGAGCTGCTCGACCGGTTCGCCGGCAACGCCAGCGACGACATCGCGATGCTGGCACTGCACATCGATCACACACCCACGTGATCCGCTGCTGCGCCGCGGGCAGACACCAGGTTCGTCGACCCGCTCGCGATGGCGCCTGCCGCAACGGCGACGGCGGTGACGGGGTCGGCCCACCACCATCCCAACGCCGCGGCCAGCGCGGTTCCCGCGACGGTACCGATGGCGACCGCGCACCCGGCGAGCGACAACCAGCCGTCCGCGACGAGCGCGTGACTTGGGATCGCACGCCCGAGCCGGCGCTTAACCAGCGCGAGATAGCCGAGTGCGACGACGGACACGGCGGCCACGACGATTCCGACCAGCGACTCCTCGGCGTGCGAGCCGTCGGCCAGGCGTAGCGCGCTCACGGTCGCGGTGGCGATGCCCACGATCAAGAGCCCGCTGCTCACCACCAGGTGCGCCAGCTGCTCGCGGCTGGTAGAGATCGCGTCGCGGCGGAGCGCGTGGCCGAAGTGGGCGACCAGCACGGCCGAGCCGACCGCGTCGAATGCGCCGACGGCCCCGAAAGCCGTCAGCACGACGCTGCCGGAGAGCAGCCCCAGAACCACGGTCATCGTGCCGGTGACGCTCGTCCAGCAGATCGACAGCATGGACACCGAACGGGCGGAGCGAAGCAGCGCCGTCAACGACTCGCCGTCGGTACGTGGGCGCACTCGTCCTCCTAGGACACGTGCCGACCAGACTTCCCGGCTCACCACCCGCAGACTGCGGACTGCGGTCGACGCTAGTCGAACGTAGGTTGAGAGCAGGAGGCGGAGATGGTTGCACCCGAGCAGCTCACGGCACCGAAAGCGGACCTCGTGCTCGAGGGCGGCGGCGTCAAAGGAATCGGTCTCGTGGGCGCCGCACTGGTTCTGGCCGAGCACGACTACGTCTTCCCGCGCGTCGCGGGCACCAGCGCGGGCGCGATCGTCGCAAGCCTGATCACGGCACACCAGGTCGCCGGAAGGCCGCTGACCGGGCTCGAGGCGATCATGAGCTCGCTCGACTACCGGCGCTTCCAGGACGAGACGTTCCTGGAGCACCTCACCGGGCCCCCGGGGGAGATCGCTGAGCTGCTGCTGCACATGGGCATCGCCAAGGGCGACTACCTCGTGGAGTGGCTGGGCAACGTTCTCGACGGTCTGGGGGTGCGCACGTTCGCGGACCTGCGAATCGCTGAGGACGACGACCCCGGCACGGGATTGCCGCCGGATCAGCGCTACCGGCTCGTGGTGCATACCAGTGACGTCAGCCGCGGAGTGCTCGTGCGGCTGCCGTGGGACTACCACCACTACGGCCAGGATCCGGACGCCGCACTGGTGGTCGACGCCGTGCGGGCAAGCATGAGCATTCCGTTCTTCTTCCGTCCCGTCACCGTGCGCACTCCGACCGGGGAGAGCACGTGGGTGGACGGCGGGATGCTGAGCAACTTCCCGATCACGGTGTTCGACCGCACGGACGGCAAGCCGTCGCGCTGGCCGACGTGGGGGGTGAAGCTGTCCGCCCGACCCGCATCGGTGCAGGTCGACCGCCCGGCGGACAACACCTTCGAGCTGGCGACTGCGTGTCTGCACACGCTGCTGTCGGGCTGGGACCGCTACCACCTCGACGACGAAGGCGTAACGGCACGGACCATCTTCGTCGACACCGACAAGATCGGTGCGACCGACTTCGGGATCACTCCCGAGGAGCAGCACCTTCTCTTCACCAACGGGTGCAACGCCGCGGCGACGTTCCTCGAATCCAGCCGGCAACATCCGTAACGGCGCGCCTGAGCGGGCACAACGACACCTATGACCGTGCGAGCCGGCGTGTCCGCAGTCGGTGCGTTCGCCGCCCGCTGGATCCTGCGTCTCGGGCTGCCACTGGCCGGCATGGCGGCGCTGCTTGCCTTGTTTCCCTACCACCTCACCGCCGCCGGTACGCGGTTCAGCGTCCAGGGCAGCTTGCTCAGCCGGCCCGGACTGTCGGCGGACACGACGTTCGGCAGCTGGACGTTCCCGCATCTGGACTGGCTGCCGTTCGGCGTACACGTCGCGCCGGTCAACCTGGATCTGGTGCGCCTGGCGTCGACCGCGTCGCCGCACCCGGCGAGATTCGCCAACCAGCTGCGCGGTGACCTGCACCATCAGCTGCCCTACATCACTGCCTGGCTGATCGGCGAGCTGCTCATCGGCTTCCTGCTCGGGATGGCTGCCGGCGCCATCATCAACCTCGCCGTCCGCCAGCTTCGCCGCCTCCCGTACGCCGACCATGAGCTGCGTCATCGCGGGCGCCAGCTACTTGCCGGCGCGATCGTCGCCGTACTGCTCGTGCAGATCGGTGTCGCGACCTACAACCCCGGGTGGCCGCGACGGTCGCGGGTCAGCGGCACCATCGCCGCCCTCCAGCTCTTCCCGCGGCAGCTGCAGCGGTACTACCAGAAGCACTCCAAGCCGATCAGCGTGCTGAACGCCGTGAGCGCCATTCAGGCGAACCTGCAGCAACGGATCACCAAGGACAACGTCCCACCGACGGCATTCAACATGCTGCTGGTCTCGGACATGCATCTCGCCAGCACGTACCCGATCGTCACCGACTACGCGAAGAGCTTCCACGTCCAGCTGATCCTGAACACCGGTGACGAGGCTGAGTTCGGCACATCGGTGGAGATGACGCCGACGTACTTGAGACAGCTGCGTGGCCTCACCTCGGTCGCGCCGATGATCTGGCTCGCCGGAAACCACGACTCGCCGAGCACCGTGCAGATCATGCGCCGGGTGCCGGGGGTGACGGTCCTCGGGACGAAGATCGCGGACGGCACCGGCGGGTCGATCGTCGCGGGACAGCAGATGTCCGCCGACGGGCTGCAGATCGCAGCGGTCCCGGACCCGCGAATCTACGGCGGAACGGGCGACTTCGGCTCGAACGATGCAGGCGTCGTCCACGACCTGGAGGACCGCACGGTCGACAGCGCCCTCGCCGGTGTCCCAACGGATGAGTCCTTCGACATCTTCGCGACGCACGAACCGGTCGCTGCCGATCGCGCCGTGTCCGACCTCGCGGGTCGGATCCGGCAGGTCGACGCCGGCCATCTGCATGTGCAGAACCCGGACTCGTCTCTGCAGCAAGGTTCGTTGATCAAGCTGATCGAGGGCTCGACCGGCGCCGGCGGCCTGGACAACCTCAACGCCGATGTGCCGCCGCCGCCTGTCGAGTTCACGATCGAGTCGGTCGCCGCCGACTGTCAGTTCACGAAGGTCGTGCGATTCCAGATCCGCGGTACGGCGCCGACCTCGGCGAGAGCAGTCACCCGGAACAGCCCCCCGCAGGTGACCGCGAGCACCGTGTACTTCAAGCCGCAGACGCTCGCCCCCGGACGCAGCTGCAGCACTGCCTACGGACTTTCCGTACCGAGCCCGCTGTCAGGCCCTTAGGTCTCACGCCGAGTTGCCGGGCAGCTTCTCCTTCACGTGCTCGGTGACCTCCGAGAGCTTGCCCTTGAAGCCCTTCGTCGCGATGCCGAGAGCGTCCTCGTCGCCACTCGCGAGACCCTTCGCGGTCTTCTTGAACATGGACGGCTTGACGTGCGGCGGGAGCGCGACGATCTGCGGATCGGTGCGGAACTCCAGCAGGACCGGACCGGTGGCCGTCAGTGCGCGGTCCCAGGCCGGCCCGACATCCTCCGGGCGTTCCACCTTGATGCCCTCGAAGCCGAGCAGCTTGGCGTACTCGGCCGCCGGCAGGTAGGGCAGCGTCTGGGTGTCCGGGTTCTTCGGATCGCCGGCAAGAGCACGCTGCTCCATCGACACCTGGTTGAGATCGTCGTTCGCCAGTACGACGAACACCAGCGTCGGGTTCTGCGCCATGAGCTGCGGCAGGTAGCGCTTCACGGTGAGAAGCTCGTTCATCCCGAGCATCGTGAACGCGCCGTCGCCGGTGAGGCCGATCACCGGGCGATCAGGATGCGCGAACTTCGCGCTGATCGCATAGGGGACACCCGGCACCATCGTCGCGAGCGTTCCTGACAGCGAACCGCGCATCCCTTCGCGGATCTGGCAGTGACGGGCGTACCAGTTGGTTGCCGAGCCACTGTCCGACGTGATGATGACGTTGTCGGGAAGCCGCTTGTTCAGCTCCCAGAAGACCAGCTCCGGGTTCACCGGGTCGCCGTCCTGGTGCGCGCGGTCATCGAGCACTCGGTCCCAGACCTTGCGCTCCTCGATGATCTTGTCCTGCCAGGAGCGGTCACTCTTGTGCTCGAGCATCGGCAGCAGCGCTTGCAGCGTGTCCTTGGCGTCGCCCACCAGCGACACGTCATTCGGGTAACGAACGCCGATCAGCGATCCGTCGATGTTGATCTCGACGCACTTCGCGTCGCCTTCGGCAGGCAGCCACTCGGCGTACGGGAAGGACGTCCCGATCAGGAACAACGTGTCGCAGCTCATCACCATCTTGTGGCTTGCCTCGGTGCCGAGAAGGCCGATCCCGCCGGTGACGAAGGGCAGCGTGTCCGGAACGGCGTCCTTGCCGAGCAGTGCCTTGGCGATCCCGCAGCCGAGGACGTCAGCCGCTTCGATGACCTCGCGAGAGGCGTCTCGTGCGCCCGCGCCGATCAGGATCGCCACCTTCTCGCCGGCGTTGAGGACCTCGGCCGCTTGCCGGAGCAAGGTGTCGTCGGGCACCGCGTGCGGCCGGTTCCAGCCGACGCTGGTGAAGACCGAACCGTGCTCCCGCGGCGGGTCGGCGTACTCCATCTCGCCCACGTCGTCCGGCACGATGACCACGGCTGGACGTCGCTCCTCGTAGGCCGACTTGATTGCGCGGTCGATGACGTGTCGCGCGGAGTGCTCGTCCATGACGGTCGACACGAAGCCCGCGACGTCCTTGAACAAGGTCGTGAGGTCGACTTCTTGCTGGTAGTGCGCGCCGATCGACTGCCGCTTCTGCTGCCCGACGATCGCGAGCACCGGTTGGTGATCCAGCTTCGCGTCGTACAACCCGTTGAGCAGGTGGATTGCACCCGGACCACTTGTGGCGATGCAGCACCCGATCTGCCCGGTGAACTTCGCGTGGGCGCCTGCCATGAAGGCGGCCATCTCCTCGTGCCGGGTCTGGGTGAAGAACGGGTCCTTGCTGTCCATCCGCGCGAACGCGCCGAGGAAGGCATTGATGCCGTCACCGGGGTAGCCGTAGACCCGATGGATGTCCCACTCGGTCAGACGGTTGAGGATCCACTCAGCGACCTGCATCGCCATACTCCTTAAGCTCGCGTGATTTGTTGATGCCCGATCAAGCGATCCGAAACCGCTCGGCATCTGCGCGCTTGAACGTGAGGCCATGTCCCGGCCGGCTGCGGTCCGGACGAAGGACGCCCCCCGACTCCGGCTGCAGGACTCCGTCGAACAACATGGACTCGATCCGCACGTGGTCGTGGAAGTACTCGAGGTGCCGCAGCCGCCTGGCGGCAGTGCTCACCTGCGCGGAGACCTGTGGCGCGCAGTGCGCCGACAGGTCGATCTGGTGCGCGTCGGACAGCCCTGCGGCTGCGATGAATCCGGTGACGCCGAGGCAGCGCGTGACGTCCGCCTGCAGACAGTCGACGGCGCCCGAGGCGAGCATCGTCTCGAAGTACCAAGGGGTCCAGCCGTACTCGCCGGCGGCGATGTCGATCCCGCCGGGCGAGTTCTCGCGCACCAGGCGCAGACCGTCGAGGTCGTCGGAGCTGACCGGCTCCTCGAACCAGCGAACTGCGAACTCGTCGCGGTAGCGGTGAGACCAGTCGATGGCCGTCCGCGGTGTGAACGCGCCGTTCGCGTCGACGTAGAGCTCGACGTCGGGCCCGATCGCGCTCCGCGCCGCAGCGAGCCGCTTGCGGTCCGCCTCGCAGTCGCGCCCGACTTTGATCTTCACGCGCGGGATGCCGGCGTCGACCCAACCCGCGAGCTGCTCGGCGACTTCGTGCTCGTCGTACGACGTGAACCCGCCGCTGCCGTAGATCGGCGTCGTGTCGTGAACCGCGTCGAGCGCGACGACGAGCGGTACGTCGAGAAGCCGGGCTTTGAGGTCCCACAAGGCGATGTCGACGGCACTGATCGCCATCGACACGACGCCTGTTGCGCCGAGGTTGCGGACGGCGTGCACCATCTGGGCATTGGCGGCCGCGACATTCAGCGGGTCGCAGCCCTTGATGGTCTCGGCAAGCTTGTCCTCGATCAGCTGCGTTGCGGCCTGGTGCGCGTAGGTGTAGCCGAGACCCGTCTTGCCGCCGCCGCCAACCTCCGCGACGACGAGGATGGTCGCGTCCCACTCGAGGGTGCCGTCGGACTCCGTCTTCTCGGTCGGGATGCGGTAGGCCGCCGCGCTGATGTCAGTGACCGCCGCGGCAGGCGCGGTCACGTGCGTGACCGGTGCCTGAGCGCCAGTCCCGCGGCGGCACCGGCGGCGGCCATGCCGAGAACCGCGGCGGCTTCCCGCTTGCCGGTCGCCGGCTGTGAGGTGGCTTCGCCGACCTGCTCCGGACGGTCGCGCGGAGCGTCGACGTGCCCGGGCAGCGCGGCCTGGATCAGCTGAGCGATGTGCATCGCGCGTCGTGCGGTGCCCTGTTCGATCTGGGTCCGGCACGAGAAGCCGTCGGCGAGCAGAACCGTGTCCGGTGAAGCGTCGCGAACCTTGGGGAACAGCTCGCGCTCGCCACAGTCCATCGAGATCTGGTACTTGTCCTCCTCGAACCCCCAGGACCCGGCGAGACCGCAGCAACCGGTCGAGGGAAGCTCGGCGTCGACCCCGAGTCGCTTGAGCAGCTTCTCTTCGGCGTCGAATCCCATCACCGCCTGGTGATGGCAGTGCTTCTGGACCAGCGCCTTGCGCGGGATCTCCGGCAGCTCCGAGTCAGGCGCGAACTGCTCCAGGAACTCGGCGAGGGTGAAGGTCTGCTTCGCCAGTCGTTGCGCCTGCCGCTCGTTCGGCAGCATCTCGATCAGCTCATCCCGGAACGACGCGCCACACGACGGTTCCGGCACGATCATGGGAAGGCCTTCGGTGATCTGCTCGTCGAGCGTTTCGAGCACCTCGAGGAACAGCTTTCGCGCCCGGCCGAGCATGCCGTAGTCGAACAGCGGCCGCCCGCAGCACAGCACCTTCGACGGGATGGTCACCTCGAAGCCCGCGGCCTCCACGACCTCGCACACCGCCTTCGCGACATCGGTGTGGAAGTGGTTGGTGAAGGTGTCCGGGAAGACGACGACCTTCGGCTTGCCCGCGTTGACCCGGCCGCGCTCGGCGAACCAGTCACGGAACGTCTGCTGGGCGAAGTAGGGCGCCTTCCGGTCGGGGTGCACCCCGCCGGCCTTCTTCAGGATCTTGTTGACGACCGGCGCGTGCAGCGCGAAGTTCGCGAGCCCCGGCACTCGTGCGCCGATCCGAGCGGCGTACATGATCAGGCCCATGGCGTAGGCGTAGCGCGGCCGCAACCGGCCCTCGTAGTAGTGGGCCAGGAACTCCGC
Source organism: Mycobacteriales bacterium (assembly GCA_035547035.1). Taxonomy (GTDB): domain Bacteria; phylum Actinomycetota; class Actinomycetes; order JAFAQI01; family JAFAQI01; genus DASZTV01. The sequence goes on from DASZVL010000046.1 coordinate 7,963, forward strand.
CTTGTACGTGGCCATGTCAACGTTGATCGGGCAATCGCTCTTGCAGCCCTTGCAGGACAGGCAGAGGTCGAGTGCGCCGAAGACCTCCTCGGACTTCCAGCCGTCGGTGATGACCTCGCCTTCGAGCATCTCGAACAGCGCCCTCGCGCGGCCACGGGTGGAGTGCTCCTCTTCATGCAGCGTCTGGTACGACGGGCACATCGTCTGGCCGCCGGACACCCTGCACTTGCCGACACCGACACAGCGCAGCGCCGCGGACTCGAACGACCCACCGTCGTTGGGGAACGCGAAGTAGGTCTTCGGCTCAGCCGGCTTCCACTCTCCACCGAGCCGCAGGTTCTCGGTGGATTTGAACACCCGGATCGGGTCGACCACCTTGCCCGGGTTCATCCGGCCGGTCGGATCCCAGATCGCCTTGAACTCGCGCATTGCCTGGACGAGGTCTTCGCCGTACATCTTGCCGAGCAGCTCGGCGCGCTGTTGCCCGTCACCGTGCTCGCCGGACAGCGATCCGCCGTAGCGGAGAACCAGGTCCGACGCCTCATCGAGGAATCGGCGGTAGTCGGCGACGCCTTCCGCGCTCACCAGGTCGAACGGGATCGACGAGTGGATGCAGCCGTCACCGAAGTGCCCGTAGAGCGCGGCGTCGTATCCATACTCGCGGTAGAGCTGCTTGAGCTCGCGGACGTAGCCGCCGACCTTCTCGGGCGCGACGGCGGAGTCCTCCCAACCGGGCCACGCCTGCGGTCGGCTCGGCACCTTCGTCTCGGCGCCGAGTCCGCCTTCTCGCACCTCCCACAAGAGCTGTTCCTTCGACTCGTCGTCGAACAGGCTCATGTCGGGGGTGTCGTCGTCCTTCTTCAGCTGCGCCATGCATGCGCGGGCGTGCTCGTCGGCCTCCTCCTTGGTATCGCCGCCGAACTCCACCAGCAGGTAGTTGCCGCCCTGCGGCAGCATGTCGATCTCGTGGGCGTTGCGGCCCTTCTGCTGCATGTAGCGGATGAGCGCGCTGTCGATCGCCTCGAGCCCGATGGGCTTGTACTTCAAGATCTCGCTCGCGTGGTCGCCGGCTTCGCCGATGTCGGGATAGCCGAGAACCAGCAGGCTGCGGTGTCGCGGCCACGGGACGAGCCGCAGCTTCGCGTTGAGGATCGTCGCGCAGGTGCTCTCGGTACCGACCAGGGATGCCGCGACGTTGAAGCCGGCCTCGGGCAGCAGCGAGTCGAGGTTGTAGCCCGACACCCGGCGGGGGATCTGCGGGTACCGGCGACGTATCTCGTCGGCGTAGCGCTCGCGGAGCTCCAGCAGCTTGCCGAAGATCTCACCCTTGCGGCCGCCGCCGTTGATGATCGTGCGGATCTCGTCATCGGTGTAGCGCGACTCGACCTCGAGCCGGGTGCCGTCGTACAGCACGACGTCGAGAGCGAGCGTGTTGTCAGACGTGCGCCCGGCCATGACGGAATGGGTGCCGCAGGAGTTGTTGCCCAGGTTGCCGCCGATCGTGCAGCGGTCGTGGGTGGAAGGGTCCGGGCCGAAGTTGAGCTGATGCTTCTCGGCTGCCTGCCGCAGCACGTCGTTGATGACGCCGGGCTCGGCCCAGGCGAAGCGCTCTTCGGGGTTGAGCTCGTAGATCTTGCGCAGGTTCTTCGACGAGTCGATGATCACCGAGACGTTCGTCGTCTCGCCCGACAGGCTCGTGCCGCCACCTCGATTGGTGATGGGAGCCCCGTGCTCGCGACAGGCGGCGACGGCCGCGATCATGTCGTCGATGTCGAGCGGCTGGACGACGCCGAGCGGCGGCATCCGGAAGTTGGACGCGTCGGTCGCCCAGACCGCGCGAGCGCCCGCGTCGAACCGGACCTCGCCGCGCACCTTCTTCTTCAGCGTCGCTTCGAGCGCCGCGAGATCGATGTTCTGCGCGTGCGGGTGCGGGTGGTAGCGCCGTTTGGCGGGAGCGGTCATCACCAGGTCGCCTACCCGCCGCGGCGTGACTGCGAACCTTGCACACTGCACGCGCTGCAGAATTGGCGCGACCTCGTGAGGTTCGGCGGCGATAAGGTCCCCGCGATGAACATCGCTGATCATGCGGCGACACGACCGGATGCGGTCGCCTTGCTCGGGCTCGCCGACGACACCGTGACCTATGGCGAGCTTCACGAGCGGGCCCGGCGCGTGGCCGGGCTGCTGCACGACGCGGGCCTTCGGCGCGGCGACGTCGTTGCGCTGATGTTGCCGAACCGGCGCGAGTTCCTCGAGGTGACCTGGGGGTGCCAGCTCTCCGGCCTCTACTACGTCCCGGTCAACACGCACCTCACTTTCGATGAGGTCTCCTACATCGTCGACGACTGCCAGGCTCGGGCGTTGTTCATCGACGGGACGATGCAACAGCTGGCTGCCGATCTGCGCGGCCGCAGCACCGGTCTCGACGTGTGGGTCGCGGTCGGCGCCAGCTGGGAGGGCTGGCAGGCCTACGACCCCGCCCTCGATGCCGTCACCTCGCAGGCCCCGGTCTCCGACGGCTCGGAGATGCTGTACTCCTCCGGTACGACCGGCCGTCCCAAGGGGATCCGCCGACCACTTCCCACCGAGAACGGATCATGGGCGCAGGCGGTTCTCGAATCGGCCCTGCTGCATCGGTACGGAGCTACCGGCGACAGCGTCTACCTCTCGCCCGCACCGCTGTACCACGCCGCCGGTGTCAACTACACGATGGCGGTCAACCGGACCGGTGCCGCGACCGTGATGGTTCCGAGGTTCGATCCGGAGGAGACGCTCCGGCTCATCGAGCGGCACCGCGTGACGCACGCCCAGTTCGTCCCGACGATGTTCGTCCGGATGCTCAAGCTCCCGGCCGACGTACGCGGAAAGTACGACGTGTCCAGCCTGAAGTGCGTTCTGCATGCGGCAGCGCCGTGCGCAGTTGACGTGAAGCAGGCGATGTTCGACTGGTTCGGGCCGATCATCCACGAGTACTACGGCGGCACCGAAGGCTTCGCCGGGACGATGATCGGTCCCGAGGAGTGGCTGGCGCATCCTGGTTCGGTCGGCCTGCCGTTGACGCCGATCCACGTCGTCGGAGAGGACGGCAAGGAGCTCGCACCCGGCGAAACCGGAGAGATCTTCTTCGAGGGCGGCCCCGAGTTCGAGTACTGGGGCGACCCGCAGAAGACGAAGTCGGTGTCGAACGCGCATGGCTGGCGAACGCTCGGCGACATGGGGCATGTCGACGCTGACGGCTACCTCTACCTGACCGACCGGTCGACCTTCATGATCGTCTCCGGCGGCGTGAACATCTATCCGCAGGAGACCGAGAACCTGCTGATCATGCATCCGAAGGTGGCCGACGCGGCCGTCTTCGGCATCCCGAACGCCGAGTTCGGCGAGGAGGTCAAAGCGGTCGTCCAGCCGCTCGACGGCGTCGAGGAGTCGGCGAGCCTCGCCGACGAGCTGATCGAGTACTGCCGCGCCAACCTCGCCGGCTACAAGTGTCCGCGCTCGATCGACTTCGATCCGGCGCTGCCGCGTGATCCCAACGGCAAGCTGTACAAGCGGCGGATCCGCGACCGGTACTGGGAAGGGCGAAGCTCCCGCATTCTGTGACATTTCGGAGTCGTACGACGCTTGGCCGCGAACCACCACAAGCACCGTCACCCCGGCAGAGTTAGTCACTTCGTGTCATTGCGCGCGCCCGTCATCCCGGTGACTCTCGGAGATGACTCCGGGAGGCCGCACCGTGCAGCAAACACCTCGGTGGTGGACGCCCGTCCCCCACGTGCGCGGCCCGCTGCAGATCGGCGAGCAACCGACCGCTGATCGCTACCAGTGGCTGGTGGAGTCGGTGCAGGACGTGATCTTCGAGGCAAACCCCGAAGGCCGCTGGACGTACCTGAATCCGGCCTGGCAGCGCGTCCTCGGTCACGCGGTCGAGGACTCCCTGGGGCAGCCGTTTCTCGACTACGTTCACCCGGACGATCGCCAGGGCAACCTCGACGTCTTCGTCGAGACGCTCACCATGGGCAAGGAGAAGTGCCGGTACGAGGCGCGCTACCTGACTGCCTCGGGTGACGTGCGGTGGATGGAGATCAACGCCTGGATCTTTCGGGGTGCCGACGGCGAGCCACTCGGGTCGACGGGGACCTTGACCGATGTGACCGACCGGCGACTCGCCGAGCTCGAGCTCGAGCGCCGGGCAACGCATGACGCGCTCACCGGACTGCCCAACCGAGCGTTGCTTGACCGGCATCTCGCGGACGCGATCAACCGCTGCGCGGACGACCAGGTGCCGCTCGCTCTCCTCTTTCTTGATCTCGACCGCTTCAAGCTCGTCAACGACACGCTCGGTCATGACGTCGGCGACGAGGTGTTGCGCGCCGTCAGCGAGCGGTTGAACGACGCGGTGCGGCCTGCCGACCTGATCGGACGGTTCGGCGGCGACGAGTTCGTCGTGATTGCCGAGAACCTCGAAGGCCCTGCGCTGCGTCCGTACACGCAGCGGCTGCACGCGGCGCTAGGCGCCCAACTGGTTGTGGCGGGCCGCGAGCTCGCGTTGTCCACGAGCATCGGCGCCAGCCTCGTGTCAGTAGAAGCCGTCACCGCTGCGGTCGCGGGCGGCACGGTGACCGCTGTCGCCAACGAGCTGCTGCGGGACGCCGACTCTGCGATGTACCACGCGAAGGAGTCCGGCCGGGATCGCACCGAGATCTTCAGCAGCCTCACGCGGGATCGGATCGTCGACCGGTTCGACACCGAGAACGAGCTGCGTCGTGCCATCAGCCACGGCGAGCTCGCGCTCGTCTATCAACCGCAGGTCGACCTGGGCAGCGGGAGGATCGTCGGGCTCGAGGCACTCGTCCGATGGGACCACCCGCAACGGGGTCGGCTGTTGCCGGCGGCCTTCATGAGCGTCGCGGAAGAGAGTGGCCTCGTGGTGCCGCTCGGGCGTTGGGTCCTGACCGAGGCGTGCCGCGCGATGGTGACCGCGGCTCGGTTCGGAGGCAAGCCGCTGCGCGTCGCTGTCAACCTGTCCGCGCGAGAGGTCTCCTCAGGCATCGTCGCCGACCTCGACGGCATCCTCGCCCGGACCGGTGCGTCACCGGAGCACCTATGCCTCGAGCTGACCGAGTCCACGTTGCTCGCCGACGCCGATGCGGCGCGGTTGATCATGTCCGATCTCGCGAGCCTCGGCGTCTGCCTGAGCCTGGATGACTTCGGAACCGGGTACTCGTCGCTGGCCTACCTGCAGAAGCTGCCGCTCGGTGAGCTCAAGATCGACCGCTCGTTCGTCAGCCACGTCCAGGAGCCGGACGGCCGAGCGCTGGTGTCCGCGGTGATCCGGCTCGCAGACTCCCTCGACCTTGACACCGTCGCCGAAGGGATCGAACGCCCGGACCATGTCCGTGCCCTGGCTGACCTGGGGTGCTCGGTCGGCCAAGGCTTCCTGTTCGGACAGCCGGTGTCCCTCGAGGAGGCCCTGTCCGTCCGTCCGGTGATGCCGACTCAGCGCACGTCGTCGAGCCTTCACCCGCAGCGATCGCGAGTCTGATCGGTCCCAGCAACCGAATCCGGTAGCCGGCTGCGGCGGACCGGGAGCGACGGGTTTCGGGCTGCCCGCCACGGAGATCACCAAGTCGTGAAACGCGTGCTCGCCCTTGCGTTGTGGAGCTTCGCGGTATGGGTTCTGCTGACGTGGACCGCGACGATCGAGCAGGAAGCGTTCGGCGTCGCGATCGCCCTGGTCGTCGCAGTCGCGCTCGCGCCGCTCGGCGACGTCATCGTGCCGTGGCGGCTGCTCGATCCGCGCGTGCTGACCAGCCTGGTTCGGCTCAGCGGGTTCGCCCTCATCCAGATCGCTCGCGCGAACGTGATCCTTGCTTGGCGAGTCTGGCACCGACGCCCGTACCTGCGGTCCGGTCTGGTGATCACGCCCACGCGGATGCAGTCTGACGCGGGTCTCGCCGCTGTCGGACTGGTCAGCTCGCTGATCGTCGACAACCAGATCGTCGACGTCGACCGAGCCTCGCACGAGCTTCTCTACCACGCGGTCGTCGTGCCGGAGGGCGGCCGCGTGGCGGCCTACCACCGCATCAACGCGCGCTTGGAAGATCATCTGCTGAGGCTGGTCGCATGACGGCGTTGTACGCCGTCGTCGCGATCGCCGAGACCGCGCTCATCGGCCTGGCGATGGTGCGACTGGCACTCGGGCCGACCGTCTCCGACCGGATCGTCGCCCTGAACACCGCAGCCGCTCAGGCCGCTCTCGGTCTGCTGTTCTTCGCGGCGTACGCCGACCGCAGCATCTACCTCGATGTCGGGATCTGGCTGGCGTCGTTCACCTACCTGGGGACGTTGATCTGGGCGCGGTTGCTCGAACGGGGAATGCTGTGACCACCGAGATCGTCGTCGCCGTGCTGGTCGCGGTCGGCTGGGTGTTCTCACTGTCCGGAGTCCTGGGCGTCGTACGCATGCCAGACGTCTACACCCGCGTGCAGTACTCCACGAAGACGATCACGATGGGTGCGCTGCCCGCCCTTGTCGCGCTGGTCATCGGTGAAGGCTGGTACAGCCAGTACGGCGCGCGGGCACTGCTGATCGCATTCCTGCTCGGTGTCGTCAACCCGGCCGCGTCGCATGCCCTGCTTCGCGCCGCCTACAAGTCCGGCGTGCCGCAGTGGAAGGGCGCGGTTCGCGACGATGCTCGAGATCGGCCCGCCCGATGACCGGTTTCTGGGTCATGGACTACCTGTGCCTGGCGTTGGTGCTCGGCGCCGCGCTGCTGGTTGTGCGGATCCAGAACCTGGCCGGTGCCGCGATGGCGCTGTCCGCGCTGGGCACCGTTCTGACGGTCCTGTTCGTCGTCCTCGGTGCGCCGGACGACGCGCACTCGGAGGCGGTCGTGGGAGCCATCGCGCTTCCGGCGTTGTACCTGATCGCGATCGGCAAGGTGCGCGCCGACGTCGGCGGCGCCGGGGAGGAGGGCAAGCGGCGCTCAGCTGACGGCGGAACCGGTGCCGACCGATGACGCCACCTGGTGAGCTCGCGGACACCGAACCGCTGCACCGGCCCCGGATCGGCGTCGTCCTCGTGCTGGCGCTTGCCGCGCTGATCGCGGTCGCCTGCATCGACCTGCCGCGAGAGGGCGCGGCGCTGTCGTCGGTTGCGCATCAGGCGTTGTCGGCCGCACAACCGCACTGGCACACCACCGAGCCGGTCAACGAAGTCGTCTACGGCACTCGCGGCTTCGACACCTTCGGCGAGACCTTCCTTCTGCTGGCTGCGGTGATGAGCGTGGTCGTCCTCGCCCGGCGCAAGGAGCCGCGTCACGGATTCATCGGCGAAGAGCTGGAGGGCCGGCAGGAGCGGCCGAGCGCGGCGCGGCGAGCGCGTGGTGACCAAGGTGACACCGCGATGGCGCGAAGCGCCGATGCCGGTGAGGAGGGGTTGGACAACCTCGACCGCCCGGAGACGCCGGACGAGGAGCCGGTCGGTCTGGTGCGCCAGGAGCTGGCTCAGGGCATGACCGTCGTGACCCGAAGCGCGGCTCGCACCGCGGCGCCGGTGCTCGCAGTAGCCGGGGTCTACCTGTGCGCGTGGAACTACACGCCGGGCGGCGGGTTCCCCGCCGGGGCAGTCATCCTCGGCGTGGTCCTGCTGGCCTATGCGGGGTACGGCTACCCGCGGATTGCCGCCGTGGTGCGGCCCGCCGTCATGGAGCTCGTCGAGCTTGGCGGCGCGATGCTCATCGTGGCGCTCGAGGTGCTCGGGCTCGTGTTCAAGGGCTCGGTGTCGGAGAACTGGCTGCCGATGGCCCCGGTGGAGACGATCCGAGCCGGTGGCGTCATGCAGGCGTTCTCCGCGAGCGAGCTCATCGAGGTGGCGACCGGCCTGACCATCGCCGTCTTCACGATCCTCGCCATCCGCCACGACTGGACGGTCGACGAGCAGTGATCGTCGTGAACTACCTCGCGGCGGGTGGGCTGTTCTGCATCGGGCTGTACGTCGTCCTCACCCACCGCAACCTGATCAAGATGGTCATGGGCCTGTCGGTGATGGAAGCGTCGACGTACCTGCTGCTGATCTCGATGGCCTACCGCCGAGGGTCGACGGCGCCGGTCTTCGTCGGGCCGCCGGCCGGTCGCACGGCGAGCTCCCTGTCACATGGCGGTGTCGCCGACCCGGTGATCCAGAACTTCTGCCTGACCGCGATCGTGATCGGCGTCGCCGCGACCGCGGTCTTTCTCACTGTCGTGGTCAGGATCGCGCAGCACTACCGGTCGCTGGATGCCGACGACGTACGTGGCATGCGCGGATGACGGACGCTGCGCTGGGATCGCTCGAGCCGCTCCCGATCGTCATTCCGGTTGTGGGTGCCGTCCTCGCGCCCGTTGCGGCGCGGGTCTCGCGCCGGCTCCCACTCGTGATCTCGGTGCTCGCCATGGCGGCGTCGGCAGGTGTCCTCGCGATCTTGTGCCACCGGGTGTACACGGGTCATCTGGTCGTTCACTACCTGGGTCATGTCGGCCCGGTCGACGGCCACGCGTTGGGTATCGCCCTCGCCGCCGATCCGTTCGGCCTGACCTACGCGCTGCTCGCCGCGGCACTCGGGACCCTTCTCGTCCTCTTCTCGCTCTCGTCGATGCGGGAGCTCGGGTCACATGAGCTCGGGGGTTACGCCTGCCTCTACCAGCTCTTGCTCGCCGGCCTGATCGGATCCGCGCTGACTGCCGACCTGTTCGATCTCTTCGTGTGGTTCGAGGTCAGCGCGCTCGCCAGCTACGGGTTGACCGGGTTCTTCCTCGCCCGCCCGTTCGCGGTCGAAGCCGCGTTCAAGATCCTGGTGCTGACGACGATCGCCGGCTTCGGCATCTTCATCGGCACCGGCCTGATCTACGACACGCACGGAGCCTTGAACCTCGGTCAGATCCATGTGGCGCTGGGCAGCGGCGCCCACTCCGCGGATCTGGTCGCGCTCGCGTTGCTGGTCGCGGGCTTTGCCACCAAAGCGGGAATCGTGCCGTTTCATGGCTGGCTGCCGGACGCCCACACCGCCGCTCCTGGTCCGGTCTCTGCGCTCTTCTCGGGCCTGATGGTCAACCTCGGCGTGGTGGCGATCGTGCGCCTGACGCTGCAGGTCTACGGATCTGCCGGCCGCCCGGTCCTCGGCCTGGTCACGGTGCTCGGCGCGGTGTCCGCGGTGATGGGCGCCGTCCTCGCTCTTGCTCAGGACGACCTCAAGCGGCTGCTCGCCTACGACACGGTGTCGCAGATGGGCGTGCTCCTTGTGGGGTTCGCCAACCGATCCGCCAGCGGGGTAGGCGGGGCGACGTACCACCTCATCAACCACGCGCTGTTCAAGGCGCTGCTCTTCTTGTGCGCCGGCTCGATCGTGCACGCGACCGGCAAGGAGAAGCTGTCGGAGATGGGCGGTCTGGCCCGAGCCCGTCCGGTCACCACCGCCGCGTTTCTCGTCGGCGCCGCCGCGATCGCGGGGATCCCGCCGCTCAACGGCTACGCGTCGGTCGGGCTCATCCACGACGCGCTGCTCCATGACGAGCCGGCCGCCTACAGCGCACTGCTGGTCGCGCAGGTCGTCACGATTGCCGCCCTCGCCCGCGCCGCCTACCTGGCGTTCTTCCGCCCGCGCGCCTCCGACTACGACGATCTCGAACGACTGCATCCGGGGATGCTCACCGCGTTTCTCGCGCTGTGTGGTGGCTGCGTCGCCTTCGGAGCGATGCCTGGTCTGGTGATCCGCAACGTCGTCGCTCCGGCGACCGCGTGGATCACGACGAGCGGCGCCTACGCCTCGGGCGTCCTTGCTCGCCGCGGGACGCTCGCGCCGGCAGACGTCCACTTCGACTACTGGTCGGCGACCGAGCTGTTGACGGTGGTCGGCACTGTCGCGGCCGGACTGCTGCTCGCGTGGTGGTACACGCGTCACGAGGAGCCGCGGTTGGTGACCGGGTTGCGCGCATTGCACAACGGCTCGGTCAACGACTACACGTCGTACGCCGCGTTCGGGTTCGTCGTCGCCGCCGGTGTGGTGCTGATCGGGCACCCGTGAGGGTCGGGACGAGTGGCTGGCAGTACGCCGACTGGCGCGGCCCGTTCTATCCGCCGAAGCTGCCACAGCGCGCCTGGCTCGCGGCGTACTGCCAGTCGTTCGACACGGTCGAGATGAACTCGAGCTTCTACCGGCTGCCGAGCCTCGACACGGTCAAGCGCTGGGCGGACGAGCTGCCCGACGGGTTCGTCATGGCGATGAAGGTCAGCCGCTTCCTCACCCACGTCAAGCGACTGCGTGATCCGGCGGAGCCCGTGGAGCGGCTCATGGGCGTCCTCGCGCCGTTGCGCGACCGTGGTGTGCTCGGTCCGCTCCTCGTCCAGCTCCCGCCGGACTTCAGTGTGGAGCTAGGACGCCTGGCGGACACGCTCGAGGAGTTCCCCGGATCGGTACGGGTCGCAGTCGAGCCGCGTCACCGTTCCTGGTTCACCGAAGAGCTGCGCGCGCTCTTGGCGGAACGGGACGCCGCACTCGTCTGGGCGGATCGCGGTGGGCACAGCGTGGGTCCGCTGTGGCAGACGAGCGGCTGGGCCTACCTGCGCCTGCATCACGGCAGATCGGGGTGGGACTACGACAACCGTGATCTCGGGCGCTGGGCCGGGCGGCTGACCGCCGTCGGCGACGGCTATGCGTACGCCAACAACGATCCGGGTGGCGCCGCGGTGCGCGACGCGCAAAAGCTGCGAGCACTCGTCGCGAAGCGTCAGCGCGTCGCGTGCTCGTAAGCGCAGGCGGCGTTGATGAGGGCTAGATGGCTCAGACCCTGCGGGAAGTTGCCCAGCATCGTGCCGCTCGACGCGTCGATCTGCTCCGCGAGCAGCCCGACGTCGTTCGTGAGCTTGACCGCCTCATCCATCAGCCCTGCCGCCTGCTCCAGGTCGCCTAGCTGGACCAGGGCATGCACCAACCAGAAGGTGCATGCGACGAAGGCGCCGCCGTCGTCGGTGCCGCTGTAGCGGCGGACGAGCGGCCCATCCATGAGCTCCTTGCGGATCGCCTCAACGGTGCCCGCCAGCCGCTCACCGCGGTCGAAACCGGTGCGGGCCATGAGCAGCGTCGCCGCGTCGAGACCGTCGGCGCCGGCGTACCCGGTGTAGCAAGAGCGCTCTTCCGACCAGCAGTTCTCGTCGACCCACGCCCGGATCGAGTCGCGCTCGCTCTCCCATCGGTCCTTGTTGTCACTGGCCAGCTGCCCTGCCTCGTGCAGGTGCACCGCGCGGTCCAGCGCGGTCCAGCACCCGATCTTCGACGCGGTGTAGTGCTGCTGTGCTTCGAGCTCCCACATGCCCGAGTCCTTGCGGCGCCAGGTGTCGCAGCACCGGTCGGCGAGCTCGGTGAGCAGCCGCGCGGTCTTCGGGTCGAGACAGTGGCCGGCGTCGACGTACTGCCAGATCATGTCGAACAGGTCGCCGAACGTGCTGAGCTGCTGCTGGTCCGCGGCGCTGTTGCCGACTCGAACCGGCGTACTGCCGCGGTATCCGGGGACGTTGCGGTCTTCTTCCCGGCTCGTCGGAGCAGAGCCGTCGAGGCGGTAGAACACCTGCAGCTCGGGCTCGGTCTGCCGCAGCGCTCCGAGCATCCACTGGACCGCGGCCTGCGCCTCGTCATGGAGCCGCAACGCCAACAGTGCGTCCACTGTGAAGGCGCAGTCGCGCACCCACATGAACCGGTAGTCCCAGTTCTTCTCGCCACCGATGACTTCTGGAAGCGATGTCGTCGGCGCCGCGGCAACCGCGCCGGTCGGCACGTACTGCAGCAGCCGTAGCGCGAGCGCCGAGCGACGCACGTCGTCCGACCAGGGCCCGTCGTAGTCGATCGCCGCCGACCACTCCCGCCAGCGTTGCTCGGTGATCGAGACGTGGCTTTCGATCTCTCGCCGATCGGCGAGGAACAGTGGCGCATCGGTCGTGCCGATCACCGCAAGCACCCCGACTCGCCCCGGCACCGCAGTGAACGTGGCCGTGACGCAGTGGCCGTCGCATGTGGGCTCGCCGATGTCGAAGTGGCGGATGACGAGCTGGTCCTCGCCGACCCGGATCACCATCGCGTCCTGCCGGTCGGCGATCCATGGCTCAGCCGTCCTCAGCTGGGTGCCGGGAGCCACGGTCCAGCGCATGTCGACTGCGCCGCTGAGCGCGTCGATGCGCCGTGTGAGCTCGCTCCACGCCAACCGGCCGGACCGCCCGAACGGGAGGCAATCGGTCACCTTCACGACCCCGTCCTCGGTGGTGAACGTGGTCTCGAGCACGTTGGTGTCCGGCAGGTAGCGACGGGCTGCCTCGTAGCCGCCGACGGGTGCGAGCTCCAGGTAACCGCCCCGCTCGGCGTCGAGCAGCGCGGCGAAGGTCGGCGGCGCATCGAGTGCCGGGACGGGCCACCAGTCGATGCGCCCGTCGGTGCTGACGAGTGCCACCGTCCGGCCATCGCCGATCGCGGCGTAGGACTCGATCGGCGCGTAGCCGTCCGGACCTCGGCTCACTGTCGTTGCGCGACGCGGCGAGCGCGTTGTGCCACCGTGTCGAGCGCGCCCCAGACCGCCATCGATGTTGCGGACCACGGATCGTGTGGGTGCGCCTCGTCGTCGAACATTCCGTGAGCGCCGCGGTCGGCGTCCTGGTCCCGCGCTGTGAAGACGTTGGAGCCGTGGCGCGGTCCGGATTCGACGAGCTGGCCTTTGACGCCGCTACGAGCGAGATAGCGGTCGAGGAGAGCCGGCGCGATGCGGTTTCCCAGCACGGTGTACGCCGACGAGACACCGACCCAGGCGTTGCGACGCGGGTGGTCGGCGAGGAACGCAATCATTCGTGCCGCGACTTCGGGCTGGAACACGGGTGCCACGGGACGCGGGTGCTCGTCATAGGCGTTGTCGTTCCAGTCGAACTGCGGCGTGTTGAGACCAGGCAGAGTTGCCATGCACACCCGGACTCGACTGCCGTCGTTCTTCAGCTCGGTGATGATCGACTCGGTGAATCCTTTGACGGCGTGCTTTGCCGCGCAGTAGGCCGCCTGCAGCGGGATGCCGCGGTAGGCGAGCGCGGAGCTCACGTTGACGATCACGCCGCGGTCGCGCGGTCGCATCAGCTCCAACGCGACTCTGGTGCCGTGCACCTGGCCGAAGTACGTCACGTCGGTGATGCGGCGGAACGTCTCCGGATCGGTGTCGCAGAACTTCCGAAGTGCGCCGACGAAAGCCACGTTGACCCACAACGCGATCGGGCCGAGCTGCGACTCGACCTGTTCGGCCGCCGACCGGACCGCCGAGAGGTCCGTGACGTCGGTGGCCACGCCGAGCCCGCGCCGCCCGGCGTCTCGGATGTCGCGTTCGGTCGCCCGCAAACCGGCTGCGCCGCGAGCGAGCACGGCGACGTCCCAGCCTCTTCGCGCCAGCTCTCGAACCGTTGCGCGCCCCACACCGGCGGTGCCGCCGGTGACGACCGCAACGCCGGGCCGTCGCCGCGGACCGGACACGTGCACCTCCTAGTCGCACTAGTCACTCCTGCTGTGTGCATGACCTGCCGTCGGTGATCACAAACCCGATGCGTGCTGAGCACCCAGCCGGGTACGCGAGAGCTATGACCGAGTTCGGCTACTTCCTGTCCTCTGAAGAACTCAGTCCGCAGGAGCTGGTCAACACCGCGCAGCTGGCCGAACGGGCCGGCTTCGACCGGATCTGGATCTCCGACCACTACCACCCGTGGACGCGGGAGCAGGGTGAGAGCGCTTTCGTGTGGGCGGTTCTCGGCGCGATCGCGGCCACCACGAAGCTCCGGTTCACCACCGCTGTGACTTGCCCTACCGACCGCATCCATCCGGCCGTGATCGCGCAGGCCACTGCGACGGTGGCCTCGCTCGCACCCGGCCGGTTCTCCTTCGGCGTCGGCACGGGTGAGCGGCTCAACGAGCACATCCTCGGCGGGCTGTGGCCGCCGACGCCGATTCGGCTGCAGCGACTCGAAGAGGCACTCGGCGTGATTCGCGAGCTGTGGAAGGGCGACACCGTCACGCACCGCGGCGAGTACTACACGGTCGACGCGGCACGAATCTTCTCGTTGCCCGATGAGCTTCCGCCGATCCTCGTCTCGGGTTTCGGTCCTGCCGCGACCGACGTCGCAGCGCGGGTTGCTGACGGGTGGATCACGGTGCAGCCCGATGGCGACCTGCTCAAGCGGTATCGCGACGGCGGCGGCAAGGGAGTGACCCAAGGGGGACTGAAGATCTGCTGGGCGGCCTCCGCCGATGACGCGGCCAAGACGGCGTACAAGCTGTGGGGCTTCGAAGCTGTCGGCGGGCAGAGCGCCCAGGATCTGCCGTCGTGGGTGGAGTTCGAGCAGCTCGGCGAGGCCACCTCGCCCGACCAGGTCGCCGAGACCGTCCCGTGCGGACCGGATCCGGAACAAGCCGCAGAGGCGGTTCGCCGCTACGTCGAGGCGGGTTTCGACGAGATCTACGTCTCGCAGATGGGCCCCGACCAGGAGGGCGGCATCCGCTTCCTCACCGAAGAGGTGCTGCCCCGGGTGCGCGGCTGACCGTGTGAACCAATCCGAAGGAGGAGCGACATGACCACCGCACGCGATCTCATGACCGAAGGTGCGGAGTACCTGAAGGCCAACAACACGGTTGCCGAGGCAGCGAAGAAGCTCGCATCGGAGTCGACCGGCGCGGTACCCGTGTGTGACGCCGACGGGCATCTAAGGGGAGTGCTGACCGATCGTGACCTCGTGGTGGAGGTCATGGCTGCTGGGAAGTCGCCGGACAAGACGAAGCTGATCGACCTCGTCCACGGTGAGGCCGTGACGATCGGCGCAGACGACAGCATCGAGCTGGCAATCACCACGATGAAGGACCACAAGGTTCGCCGCCTGCCGGTCATCGACGGCGACAAGCTCGTCGGGATGCTGAGTCAGGCCGACATCGCGCGGGGGTGTCCGCCGGAGCAGGTCGGCGACCTCGTCGCGGCGATCAGCGAGCCCTGATCGCGATGTCGGCCCCTGCATCGCGCGAGCCGGACCCCGGTTCGCCGCTCGAGGACGAGGGCGTGCCGGACATGTCGAACCGGCTGCGGTCGAAGGCGATCACCGGCGATGCGCAGGAAGAGGCGGATCCGCCTGGCGAGCAGCCCGGCGCCAGCGTCGACTTCGGCGTGACCACCGAAGAGATGCGCCGCGGCGAACCACTCGCCGACCGTCTCGCTCGTGAAGAGCCGGAGGCCCACTCGCTCCGCGGTGACGGCAACGACAACCCGTACCCGCCGCACGGCGGGTCGGCACCAGAAGAACAGGCGATGCATGACGAACCCTGAGACCTTGATGCCGGAGGCGCCGCCCCGGCAGGGGACCGCCGGCACCAGCCACCCGGTCGCCGCGCACTACGGCCGTCCGGCTTCAGAGCTGCGTGGCTACGCGGGGGTCATGGCGGTCTATGCAGCGGGCGTGAGCCTGGCCTCCCTGGTGATGAAGCGAACCGGGCGGTTGCCGGTCGGCTTCCGCTCCGCGGACCTGGCGCTGGTCACGTTGGCGACGCACAAGCTGAGTCGCACGATCAGCCGCGACTCGGTCACCAGCCCGTTGCGCGCTCCGTTCGCGAAGTTCGAGGGGCCGGCATCACCCGGCGAGGTGAAGGAGGAGGTGGCGGCGAGCGGTGCCGGCAAGTCCGTCGGCGAGCTGCTCACCTGCCCGTTCTGCATGGATCAGTGGATCGCGACCGGCTTCGTCACCGGGCTGGCGGTCGCGCCGCGCCTGACGCGGTACGTCGCGAGCATCTTCGCGGTCCGTGCCGGCGCGGACCTCATCCAGTTCGGGTACGCCGCTGCGGATCAGGCTGTCGACTGAGCGGTTTACGCCCCCGGGCCCCGGGCACGCTCAACGTACCCCAGTGAATCAGCCGATAGCCGGGTGGTCACCTCCTAGGCAGCTCAGTCGGGGGGGGCCCAATAGGACTGGTGAGGACTCCATGGGGTCTTGTATCAATGCGCTCACGTCCGGTGTCGACGTCGTCCCGCGCGATGACTGACAAGCTCGCGCGCATCGCGCGCTGCTGCCCTGAACACAGCGACTGGCAGGTTCTTGCGGAGCACCTCTGCCGGGACTTCTCCAGCGTGACCCGCGAGCAGGTCCTTCGCAACGTTCTCGACGCACAGGCCGTCACCGAACGGTTCAACCTCGCACCGCGCGAGGCGCTGGACATCGGCGAGCTGATCGTCCGGTACCGGCTGCTGCTCAGCACCGGCAAGGTGCCGGACGTTGCCCGCACCGATCCGCAGACCCACCACGTGGGCGGCGCCCCGGCGTCCGAGGACGCCGCGGAGCGCTCCGAGCCGTCGCCGAGCGAGGACTTTCCGAGTCGGGTGTAATGCCGGGCCTTCGTGCGGGCACCCCTCTAGGTGCAACCGAATCGAAGGAGAGCAACTGACATGGGTCACGACGCGATCGAGTTCCTGCTCGGGCAGCACCAGCAGGTCGAGAAGCTCATCGAGGCGATCAAGACCGCCTCAGCGGACAACCGCGGCGCCTTGTTCGACGAGCTGCGCGAGATGCTCGCCGTTCATGAGACGGCCGAGGAGCTTGTGCTTCGTCCGGTGACGAAGTCCGCCGGAGCTGACGGAAAGCGCATCGCCGAGGAGCGGATCGCGGAGGAGAACGAGGCGAAGCGCGCGCTTGCCGACTTGGAGAAGCTCGACCCCGCGAGTGAGACCTTCCTCGCTGAGTTCGGTGCCTTCGCCTCCGACGTTGTCGAGCATGCCACCAATGAGGAGCAGCAAGAGTTCCCACTGGTGCGGCGGGAGAACGACTCCGACCGGCTCTCGAAGCTCGGTACGGCGATGCAGCGCGTGGAGAAGGTCGCGCCGACGCACCCACATCCGAGCGCCAAGTCGGCCGCGGTCACGTTGGCAGTGGGACCGTTCGCCTCGCTGCTCGACCGCGCGCGGGACGCCATCTCGGCAGCGGTGAAGGACTGACCGCCATGAGCGACGTCGAGGGCCCCCCCAAGACATCAGAGAACGATCCGCCGGCTGCAGACCGTCCGGTCGCCGAGAGCCCCGGCAGTCCGCCCGAGAGAGCACCCGAGCCGGCTCACGCGGCCGGCCGGGCAGCCAACGATCCGTCCGTCAAGGAGCAAGGGTTGGTGCCCGAGGCGCTGCAGGCGCCTCGGGGCAAGCCCGACGGTGAAGTCGACACCGGGAACCGGAGCCGGCCCCGTCACTCGTCGATGAAGGCGCGAACTTTCTAGTTCTGGTTGTAGGCGTAGTCCGTGATCCGTGTCTGGTCGCAGGTCCCGGAGCCGTTGACGTACCAGGTGAACAACCGCGTGCCGTTGCCCGGCTCGGACAGGTTGACCGACCACGACTTGCCGAGCTCGAGCGAGCCGTGCAGCGAAGCCTCGTGCTGTGCCGTGGTGGTCGAGGTGATCGTCGAGCGACCGTGGCGGCCGAGCTTGAGCGTGCCCTCGCCGCTGATGGCGTCGTTCGGGTTGCTCTGCGAGTTGCCCGGGACGTAGTGGATGTGGATCGAGCTGCAGTAGTTCTTGTTGACCTTCAGGGCGGTGTAGTCCACGTCGTTGCTGAAGAAGCTGTAGACGTAGTGGAAGCCGCGATAGTCGCCGCCGTCGCTCCGCGGCGTCTGGAACAGCGAGCTCCACTTCACCTTGCCGAAGACATGAAGCTTGCGCCCGACGGCGGTCACCAGCTTGCCGGACTTTGCGAAGGCGGCGACGCGGAAGGCGAAGATGCCGATGCCGACCTTGGGGATGGTCGCCGTCCCCTTCGTGCCGTGCAGCGTTGCGACCCGCTCCCAGGTCCCGTTGTTGTAGCCCTGCAGCACGATCTTGTCCGAGCCGCGGTTGTGCGCGTGCCACGACACCTTTGTCGGCTTGCCGGCGTGAGCATGAGCCGGGACCTTCAGGCCGAGGTCCGGCGTACCGGCAGCACTCACCGGCACAGCGGCGAGCGAGGTCGAAGCGGCCAGGGCGACACCGAGCAGGGAGACGATCCTTCGCACGTGGCGGTCCTCTCGTCAGAACAGGCGGCTTCAATCTACGCGCGTCGGCAGATCATCTGCGTAGAAGTGACCCGATCAGGGGTGTTTAGGGACGATCCGTGGCCCGCCCGGGGGAGGGTGGGTGGTCACAAGTGATCAAAGCCAATTTCAGGCCTAACGCAGCGCGAGTCGCCGCGTTACTTTGACGCCAGAGACCCAGCGCAGCAGGAGATCGCAGCCATGACGGCAGTGTTCATCGTCGACAGGTATGAGCTGGTTCGTCGCGGCCTCGTCGACCTGATCGATCGGTGCGACGACCTGCGCGTCGCGGGTGAGACCAGCGACGCCTCGCAAGCGCTGGGCGCGATCGCCAGCACGCGGCCGCACGTCGTCGTCATCGAGATCCGCAACGGGTACCGCGACGGGATCGAGCTGTGCCGGGCCGTGGTCAACGCCGGCTTCGGCACCCGGTGCCTGCTCTTGGCGGACGACTCGGGTGACGACTTGATGTTCGACGCGATCAGCGCCGGCGCTGCCGGCTATCTGCTCGACCGGGCGAGCGGTGACGAGGTGCTCGCGGCGATCCGCACCGTCTCCAACGGCAGATCCCTCCTCGACCCCGCACTCACTCATCGCGTCTTCGCACGGCTCCGTACGACGGAGCAGCCGGCAACGACCGGCATCGCGGCCCTCACGCCGCAGGAGCGGCGGGTTCTCGACCACGTGTCGGCCGGCATGACCAATCGTCAGATCGCCCGTCAGTGCGGGATCGCGGAGAAGACGGTGAAGAACCACGTCTCTTCGATTCTCCGCAAGCTCGAGTTCTCGAGCCGCACTCAGGCCGCGTTGTACGCCCGCGAATCCGCCTGAGTCCTACGCGCGCTCGTCTGTAAGTCCCGGCCGCTTCGGCTCAAGTCGCCGACGCGCGAACATCACGCCGCCCGATTCGTACGACGATGCGCGGCTGTGTGCCGGATCTGGTGTCCGTTTTGTCGTTCCTGTCCCCAGGGCGTTGGTCCTAGGCGTCTGGGACCTTTGGTCCATCGGATCGGACGGGAGTCGCGCGGCGGCCCATGCCGACTGGGGGCGCGGGTCATCCGGAGGCCGTCCATGAGGACCATATGGCGTTGCTCCCACCGCAGCGGCAATGGGTTCAAACCGTCCCGAATGCCGCGTCGAGGTCGGTGACTAGTCCGGTCCTAGGCCCCCGCAGCGACATCACAAGGAGCTATTTAGACCTCGGTTCGGCTGCCCCAATACTGCGTCGACGCGAAGGATTCGACGCAAATCGTCGACCGCGGTTGAACGAGAGGGGCGGCGCGATGAACGAGGTCGCTGCTTGCAAGATTCCGGCTCGGCTGCCACGCCCGCGCGGTGGGCTCGGACCGCTCTCTCCCGATGCCGCCAAGCTGGTCGAGCAGCACATGTCGCTGATTCCCGCGCTGACCTCGGCGATGGTGGCGCACTACCCGCGTCACGCCGACCGTGAGGAGCTGGCGCAAGCTGCTGCGCTCGGGCTCGTCGAGGCGGCGATTCGCTTCGACCCGGAGCGTGGCGTCCCGTTCGACCGATGGGCCGTGACGCGAGTCCGCGGCGCGGTGGTCGACGCGATTCGCGCGATCGACTTCGCACCTCGTTCGGTGCGCGCGACGTCGCGTCACATCGAGGCCGCGAACGACGAGCTGAGCCAGAAGCTCGGCCGTACCCCGACCACCAAGGAGCTCGCGGCGACGCTGAAGATGTCGGCGCGCGAGCTGGACGACCACCGCGCTCGGCGAAACGCCGCGCACGTCCTGTCGCTCGACGCGACCACGACGACTACCCACGGCACTCAGGCCGGTCTGGCCGATCTGCTGGTCGAGGCGGACACCCCGACGCCGGACGCTGTCGTGGATGAGGCCGAGTCCCTCGCGATCGTTGCCACGGCGGTGCGCCTGCTGCCGGCACGGCTTCGACAGGTGATCGAGGGGTACTTCGTCATGGGCCGGACGTCGCTCGAGCTCGCTGACGACCTCGGCGTCACCGAGTCACGAATCTCGCAGATGCGTGCGGAAGGCCTCGCGATGCTGCGTCACGCACTGGCCGGGCCGCTCGAGCGCAGCGCGAGCGCCGAACCGATCGGTCGTCGTGCGGCGCGGAGCCGCGATGCCTACGCAGCAGCGGTCGCGGAGCAAGCGTCAGCGCTGGCACGCATCCCGCAACAGCGACGTCAGTCGCCCGGGCTCGGCGACTCGCCGGCATCAGCTCGCAGCGCGGCGTGAACGAGGTGTCGGTCATGCAACACCCCAGCGGAACAGCAGCCGTCGCCGTCGTACCGCAGCAACGCCGGCGCCGCTTGGGGTCGGCCGGTGGGTACGCCGCGGTCGTCATCGCTTCTTCGACCGGCGGACCGGATGCGTTGTGCGAGATCCTGCCGCACTGGGACTTGCAGGTCCCGGTGCTCGTCGTCCAGCACATGCCTCCGGACTTCACGAAGTCCTTGGCCGAGCGGCTCGACCAGATCTGTCCGATGGCCGTTGCCGAGGCGCGCGACGGCGAGGTCCTCCAGCCCGGAAGGGTGTTGATCGCTCCGGGCGACCTTCACCTGCGGGTGCGGGGCACGGCTCAACACGCCGAGGTCTACCTGACCTACGGCCAGATGGTGAACAGCCTGCGGCCGGCAGCGGATGTGACGTTCCGTGACGCGGCGAGCGTCTGGGGCTGCGACCTTCTGGCGATGGTCCTGACCGGGATGGGACGCGACGGCGTGGAGGGTGCTCGCGCGGTCAGTGCCGCGGGCGGCATGGTGCTCGCCCAGGACGAGCCGAGCTCGGCGATCTGGGGCATGCCCGGTGAGGTCGTCGAAGCCGGCCTCGCAACCGCCGTGCTCCCCCTCAGCAGGTTCGCCGCGACGGTCCCCGGCTTGTGCCGGGCGGTCCCGCTTCCCTCGGAGCCGTTCGAGGCTCCTGAGCCGGCATCTGAGTCCGCGCTGGAGATCCCGGAGCAGGTCGTTCGCGATCCGATGCCCGCCACGCCGTACTTCTGACCCGTCTCGACCCGTTTCGGCAGACTCTTGTCTTGTGCTGCTGATCCTCGGAGTGCTGTCAGCGGCGGCCGCCATCGCGGTGACTGTTCGTTGGTCCCTCAACCGGGTCGACGGGCTCGGCCGGTCGCACCCGTTCCCCCTGGTCACGGCGGCGTTGCTCTGTGACCTCGCGGTGGTCCTGATCTTCCCGACTTTCACCCGGCACTACGAGGAGGGTCGGCTCGGCAAGGTCGCCTCTGTGCTGGTCGGTCAGCACGCGACAGTCCACTGCGAGACCATCGGGCAGACCCTCACCGACGTGACGGGCGACCTCGGCTTCGTGAAGTTCGGCGCCGACGGGGTGCCGGAGCACCACACGACGATCATGCGAGGACCGTGTGCCGACCTACGGCGGTACTACGACGGCGACCAGGCGCACCCGACGTCGGGGGAGATCGTGGCGGTCCACGTCCTCACCCACGAGTCGATGCACATGCGGGGGCAGCGCGACGAGTCCCTTGCCGAGTGCGAGGCGATGCAACGCGACGCGGAGACGGCGCAGCTGCTGGGCGCGACCCCGGGGGAGGGCCTCGCGCTCGCCCGGGCGTACTGGATGCAGGTCTACCCGGACATGCCCGACAACTACCGGACGGAGGACTGCAAGGCGGGCGGCGGCCTCGATGAGCATCTTCCCGACCCGCCCTGGGCTACCGGCTCCTATGTCGCGGTCAAGCTCCCGCCGGCCGGATGAAGATCGGGCTCGTCAACGACTCCATCAGCAGGTCGTCTCGGCAGATCGTCGTCTGCGAGCCGACGATCTTGTCGCAGGTGTCGGTGCGTAGCTGACGCCCGTCGGGCTCGAGCAGCTCAGCCCGGACGAACAGCGACGCCTTCGGCATGCCGTTCACACCCGGCTGGAAGGTCATCGTTCCGGAGACCGGAAGCCGGACGAGAACGGTGCCTTTGTCCGTCACGATGCGCACGATCGAGCCCGGCAACGCGTTGACGGTGCGGATCCGGTACGACGCTCCGGGAGTCGTCTGTGATCCCGCGATGGCCTCGTACCGACCATCGTGGTCCGCATCGGCCTCCAGGTACATCTGCGCACCGAGCTCGCTGGGCGGCAGGTCGGACACGAAGGTGTGATGGGCGCGGAGACCGTCGAGGACGCCTTGGATCGAGCGTTGCGTCACATAGATCCACGTGGTCGGGTCGCCGACGCCTTGCACCGAGTCGGTCAGGCGCCAATGCGAGTCGCTCCCGCCAGTCGCGCCGATCTCGTCGCCGCGCCGCAGGTAGCCGTCGTACCAGCGCAGCGAGAAGTTGTTGTCGTTCGCGCTCGGCAACGGGTGCTGGTAGGACCACAGCCCGATGTTCCAGACCTCGATCGTGTCAGGGACGACCTTGCGCTGGTAGGCGCGCAGCCAGTTCATGTCGCTGGGGTGGTTGATCTGGAAGACGCCGCCATGGCGGCGTAGCGCGTTGGCGAGCTCGCGCATTCCCTTCACGGACTTGTCCTTGGGGGTTGCGTCGCACTCGACGATCTGCCGTGTCGGGCCGTGGTTGCCGTAGCAGGACCGCGCACCGAGCATCTGGACGTGGCCGGCCTGTGAGTTCTCGTAGCCGGGGACGGACACGAACGTCGGGTGTGCCTTCTCCCAGGCCAGTACGGCGGGGTCCGTCTGGTTGACGACGTTGTTGTGGTCGGTGATCGCGACGTAGCCCAGCCCGCGTTGCAGCGCCTCGTTGAGTCGGTCGACGGGCGGGAAGCCCCAGGTGTAGAAGTCAGGACACGAGCGACGGGCCGCTCGCGACGGCTTCGTGTAGTCCCAGGCGGTGGTCGGCGTGATGCAGGTGTCGTGCCCGTAGATGGTGTGCACGTGCAGGTCGCCGGGGATCCAGAACCCGTGCGGCTGGGCGGCTTGGCGCGCCCCCGAGGCGGCGGCTGGCGCCATCAGGGCCGGGGCCGCGACCAAGACGATTCCGGATAGTCGCCGGGCGATCTGCACGGTTAGGGATTCGCCGTCGATCGCCGGTCAACCTTCGGCAGGGTCCGCGGCGTTGAAGAGGGGACGGCGACGCGCCTGCGCGCGTACCGTCGATGTCCATCGACGGGGGCTAGCGAAAAGGTGTCCAGCTTGCCGGACTCTGCTGGTATCGATCATTCCCGGGCGATGCGCAGGCTGCGGCTGGCGCTCGGTCTTGCCATCTGCCTGGTGACCGCGACCGGCGCTGCCGTCGTGGCGGCAACCCCGGACCGGCCGGGCCCGGCGCAGATCACGGCGATCAACGCGTCGGACCTGCAGCTCGCGGCTGACGCGGTGGTGCAGCAGGCCGTCGACTCCGGTGCGATGACCGCCGCGCCGGACGCCGTCGAGAGCCGGCCGGCGTACGCGCTGATGAGTGCGGTCTTCGCGTTGCTGCAGCAGGCGCGTCACGACGATCCCGGCATGGAGCCCTCGGACACCACCAACCTGATGGGCCCGGTCCCCTACAACCTGAGCCACCAGCTGCGGCCCCGGGCACACCACCGCCGGATCACTGTGACGCACACCCTCCATACGTTCACCCACGCGGTGCACGTAGGCCTCTCACGTGGCATCGGCGTGCACCGGCGTCATGACCACGTGATGCCGGCGCCGCCGCAGCGTGCCGATGGCGTGTACGTCAACCCGGCGTTGCCCCCGTTGCCGACGAACCCGTCGATCGCGATGGTTGCGATCCGCGCGGCGATGACGAAGGTCGGCGACCGCTACGTGTGGGCGGCAGCCGGCCCGGACACCTTCGACTGCTCGGGACTCGTCAGGTGGGCCTACGGGAAGGCGGGTCTGGCGCTTCTGCACTACACCGGCTACCAGTGGAACGAAGGGCGACTGGTGCCCCCGCATGACGTCCTGCCCGGTGACCTGATCCTGTTCTACAAGTCGCTCGGACACGTCGGGATCTACCTCGGATCGGGATGGATGCTCAACGCGCCGTACACCGGTCAGTACGTCAGCGTCATGCCCGTGCACGGCAAGGTCGCCGGGATCATCCGGCCGTGATCGGTCAGGGCGTCGCGGTCGGGTTCGTCGACTCGCTCGGCGAGACCGTGGGCGTCAGCGTCGGCAACAGGCTCGGGAGCGGGCTCGGCGATGGCGGCGGTGCCGGCGCGGCGCCGTACCAAGCAACCCGGACCGGCTGCCACCCTCTCGACCGGTAGCCGCTGCGGGTGCGGGCTCCCGCCCGGTAGACGTGCGCAGTCCAGTGCGCGCCGCCGCTGCGCAGCGGGCCGAACACGTCCAGGTGATGGCTGCAGTGGAACAGCAGCGGGTGTCCGTTGAGGCGTCGTACCGATCCGGGATCGAGCAGGCAGTGGACGCCTGTACGGATCCGCATCCCCCACGGCAGGGTGGGACGATGCCGGCCCGGCCCGCCGTGGACCGGACCGGCGGCATGCACCTGCACGACCTGGTGCCGCCAAGGCTTGGCTTCACAGACGAACATCTCGGCGGTCGCGGTGGGCCAGCATGGATCGAGGACCACTGCTCCGCTCTCCGGAGTCGAGCAGCGGTCGGCCCGGCCGGTCATGAAGGATCCCGACTGGCAGCTGCCATGGCTCTCGTGCCGCGTGACCCGGTAGCCGGCCTTGAGCTGCCCCGACGCGTCGACCGGGGAGACCGTACGCACCGAAGTCGCCGGTCCGCTCGCTGCGTGTGCCGGTAGGGCGATCGCGCCGAAGACCAAAAGCGCCACGACCGGGAGCGTTGGCAGGGTGGCGCCGGCCGCTTTCACATTGCGGAAGGTACCCGCATCCATCGAGGCCGACGTCCTGGGCCAAGCTCGCGCTTCTTTTGGTCAAGGTCGTAGGCCTCGGCGGTAAACCCCCGGCGCCCTACCCGCGTCGTACGGTTGTGATCGACGCGGTTGCAGGGGACCGAAGGGGGCGGCTCGTGAACCCCCCGGATCGTTCGGACGCATTCGCCGGAGCCGACGAGGCGATCGTCACGCTCTACACCGCGCACTACCGCTCGCTCGTGCGGCTCGCGGCGCTCCTGCTCCACGACACCGCTTCGGCGGAGGACATCGTGCAGGACGCGTTCGTCGCCACGCACAAGTCGTGGCGCCGGCTGCGCGACCCGGAGAACGCGCTTGCCTACCTGCGGCAGTCCGTCGTCAACCGCTCGCGATCACGCCTTCGCCACCTCAAGGTGGAGGACCGCAAGGCCCCGCGCCCGATGCCCGACGCACCGAGTGCGGAGTACGGCGCGATCAGCGCAGTCGAACGAACGGCCGTGATGACCGCACTGCGTGAGCTGCCTCGCCGGCAGCGGGAGGTGCTGGTGCTCCGGTACTACAGCGACCTCTCCGAAGCGCAGATCGCTGACGCGCTTGCCATCAGCAACGGTGCGGTGAAGAGCCACGCGTCACGTGGCATCGCCGCGCTTCGGGAGAGCTTGGAGTCACAGCGATGAGCGACGACCGCGATCACCTGATCGAGCAGCGGCTGCGCGACGCGCTCTCCGCAACCGCAGACAACGTGCAACCAGGGGGAGATGGACTGATGCGAATCCAGCAGCGCATTGGAGAACGCCGGAGCCAGCAGCGCTGGCTACGTCCGGTGCTCGTCGCCGGGTCGGTGGTCGTCGTCGCGGCCATCGCGGTCGGCGGGGTCGCGATCGCGCGGCACGGGGGCAACAACGGATCCGTCGGCGTCGGCGACAAGGGCCCCAGCACGACCGCGAAGCCGGTCAGTGACGACGGCTTCCCGACGCAGGGCTTCTTCCCGTTCGCGACCGCAACCGAGGAGTCGGCCTGGGAGCAGCAGTTCGCCAACGGCCACTCGCCGTGGATCTCCGATCCGACGGCGGTGGCGACGTCGTGGGTGCAGAACTACCTCAAGCAGTCGGACGTCAGCGACGTGTCGAACCAGGCCATCACCGCGACGACGGCCGACGTCACGCTGTCGCGCAAGATCCCGAGCGCCTCGCACGGCACCACGAGCGCCTACTCGCCAGTGACCGTCGTCCACCTGGTGAAGTTCAACAACGCGTGGATCGTCACCGGCGCGAGCTCGGCGCAGGCGACCTCGAGCCACGGCGGGCTGACGATCTCGAGCCCGGCGCCCGGGTCCACCGGCAACTCACCGCTGACCGTCGACGGCCCGGGCTACGGGGCCGACGAGCGGGCGACGATCGAGGTGCGCGACGCGGAGACGCCGACGCTGCTCGGGCAGGCCTCGACGGGCATGTTCGGCAACGGCAACAGCTGGAGCGCGACGGTCCCGTTCCAGCCGTCGGACGACGGCTTCGGCGTGATCGTTGCGACGGTGCCGTCGGCCGCGGACGGTGGGGTCGGTGAGATCGTCGCGCAGAAGGTGGTGTTCACCCAGGCATCTCCCGCAGCGGTCACCGCAGGCGGGTTCTACGGCGTACAGGGCGGCGTGATCGAGCGGTTCTCGGCCGGCGGCACCCCGCAGGGTCCGGTCACCGGCTCCGACTCGCATGGCACGGTGGCCGAGGTGCACGACAGCGCCGGCTCGCTGTACTTCACGGCCGGTACGTCGCGCTGCCCGTCGGCGCTGTACTCGATGGCGATCGGTGGCGGGAGCGCGACCACCGTCGCGGCCGCCGACGCCGGGTATGCCATCACTGGCTTCGACGTCAGCCCTGCGGGCAGGCTGGTGTACTTCGAAAGCGGCTGCGGCCCCCAAGCGGGCAAAGGAAAGCTCGTCTTCCCCGCCTTCGGGCACGGGCCGCAGGGTCGCGCGATCGACTTTCCGAGCCTGCCGCCGGTCGTCGGCGGGGACCCGGTGTGGGAGCCCGACGGGGTTCACGTCGACGCCTTCGTCAGGACGGGCATGCAGGGCTACCTCGCCCGGTACGACGCGACGAGCGGCACCGACCCGCAGCCCAGCACGAACGCCTGCCCGGGCTATGACGTGAACAACGGGATGCCGGGCGCGATCACGACTGCGCCCGACGGCACGCTCTACATCGCCGTGCAGACCGGCACGTCGATGCAGGTGCTTCGATGCGCCGGCAACCGGCCGACCGTTGAGCTGTCCGTGAGCAAGAACGGCACGCCCTCATCGGTGTCGGTCGACCCGTCCGGCAAGGTTTTGCTTGCCGACGTCGACGGTGAGGTCTGGAGCGGCAAGGCCGGAGGACTCGAGACGGCCCTGACATCGGCAAGTGGCGTGACCTCGGTGACCTGGTAGTCAATTCCGCGCAGCCGGCGCGTCCCGCTTGAGCGTGGGGCGCGCCGTTTACTGTCCAAACCGGCTCGATCTCGGACAAGGCGGGTGGGCTTGACCTGATCACTGTGACTAGGCCGAAACCCTCCGCGTTCGCCATGGTCCTGGGTCCTCCGATTGCCGACTCTTGAAGCAGACGCCGAACTTTCTCCGCACAGCGGGTCGGGTCGGGCAACTGCGACATCACAGGAGATTTGACGTGACGACCCAGCACACGCGGACCGCGATCGCTACCAGCACCTGCCTCACCCTCGGCGTCGCCGTCGCGGTAGCGGTGGGCGCCGTACCCCAGGTTTCAGGCAGCAGCTCCAACCAGCGGGTCGCGAGCGTGTCCGCGGCTCCGCCGATCGCGCACTCGCTCCGCCACCAGGCTCGGGTCGCCGCGGCGCGGCACGCGGTGCACCATGCCCGCCGCACCGCACATCTGGTCCACGCGCACGTCGCCGCGGCACCCACTTCCCCGGTCGCGACCTCGCCCGCGGCTCAGCCTCCGGCCGGTGACCTGGTCACCGGCCTGACCGTGCAGCCTGCGGCCGCGGCGACCCCGTCGCCGGAAGCGGCGAACATCAAGCACCGGTCGCCGAAGCACAAGAAGCATCACAAGAAGAAGGCTCACCACCACAAGAAGCCGGCCAAGCCGGCGCTCGCGCCGCGGACGACGCCGTCTGCCGCTGCCGTCTCCAACGCGATCGCAGGACTCCGCAGCTATGTGCACACGCCGTTCACGCCGACCAGCGCCCAGGTCGCGGAGTTCGGCGACGAGGTCTGCTCGGCGTTCGACCAGAACGAGACGTTCTCCCACGTCAAGTCCCTGATCCTGGCGAAGGTAAAGCAGCTGCCGTTCACGACGGTCACCGCCGGTGCCGCTGACTACGTCGTGAAGACGGCGGTCGCCCTCTACTGCCCGGGCTACAAGTCCAAGGTCAGCTGACCCGCGATGACTGCAGACATCCGGTTCAGCGTGCCCGTGACTCCTGTCGCCAAGACGGCGCTCGCGGTCGACGGCCTCGTGGTCCAGGCCCGCGACGGCGCCCGCCTGCTCGACGGCGTCTCCTTCGCGGTCCGGTCCGGCTCGATGACCGCGATCGCCGGCCCGACCGGGGCGGGCAAGACAAGTCTCGCGGCTGCCATCGTGGGCGCCCTTCCGCTCACCTCGGGTGCGGTCGTGGTCGACGGCATCGACGTCTCTCGCCTCGAGTCGGCCCGCCGCGGCATCGGCTATGTCCCACAGGAAGACGCCCTGCACGGCGAGCTGAC
Organism: Mycobacteriales bacterium; assembly: GCA_035547035.1. GTDB lineage: Bacteria > Actinomycetota > Actinomycetes > JAFAQI01 > JAFAQI01 > DASZTV01. Next base: position 36,492 of record DASZVL010000046.1, read on the forward strand.
CGTACGTCAGACGCTCGACTTCGCCGCCGAGCTGAGGCTGCCGGACACCAGCACCAGCGAGCGCAGTGCTCGGGTGGACGCGGTCCTCGACGAGATCCGCCTTCGCCCGCAGGCCGCCACACCGGTCGACTCGCTGTCGGTCGGTCAGCGCAAGCGAGTGAGCATCGCGGCCGAGCTGCTCAGCCGGCCCCAGGTGCTGATCCTCGACGAGCCGACCTCCAGCCTCGACCCGGGCTACGAGGCGACAGTCATGACGACGCTGCGCCGCCTGGCGGACCTGGGTCAGTGCGTGCTCATCGTCACGCACAGCCAGCAGGTGATCGCGGACTGTGACCAGGTCGCGATGCTCGCCACCGGCGGAGGGCTTGCGTACTTCGGCGCGACGGCGCAGATGCACGCCTACTTCGGCACCACGTCCGCGCCTGAGCTGTTCACACTTCTCGACACCGCGCCCGAGAGCCTGTTCATCCCCAAGCCGGCCGAGCCGGTTCGGTGCATGCCGGGTCGACCGCGGACCCACGTGGCGCCGACGCCTGGCTCGCGACAGCTCGCCACGTTGACCCGCCGCTACACGCGGGTCACCTTCGCCGATCGTCGGCGCACGGTCCTGTTCGCGGCGCAGGGCCTCATCCTCGGCGTACTGCTGCTCGCGTTCGTCACGACCGGCGGGCTGCATCGCCCCGCGGACGACCTTGGCCAGGTCACTCCGCTGTCGGCGACCGGAATGGCGGTCCTCCTCACGACCTGCGTGACCTGGCTCGGCATGTCGAACGCGATCCGCGAGATCGTCAAAGAGCGGCGAATCCTCGCGCGCGAGCGTCGTGCCGGTCTGTCGACGTGGGCCTACGTGGCGTCGAAGCTTGCCGTCCTCGGCCCACTGATCGCCGTCCAGGCGGCCGCCGTCACCGCGATCGCGGTGCAACGTCAGCGGGTGCCGAGCGGCGGTGCCGTGCTGCCCTCCGGCACGCTCGAGCTCGTCGTGGCAATGTCGCTCGCGGGACTGTGCGCGGTCACGCTCGCGATGTTCGTCTCCGCTGCCGTCCGCACCGCAGACAAGGCGCTCGCGCTGCTGCCCATGATCGTTGTCGTCGAGTTCGTGCTCTCGGGTCTGTCGCCGTCGGTGTCGATGCCGGGACTGGCAGCGCTGCGGGACCTCGCGGCATCGCGCTGGGCGGTGCAAGCAATCGGGTCGACCGTGACCGGCAACAGCCACAACTGGTGGAGCGCGATCGGCGCGATGCTGCTTCTCAACGTCGCCGCGCTGGCGGGCACCTTTGTGGTGGTCCATCGGTCGCTTCGGGCCCGGACCGTTCGCAGACCACGTCTTGGCGTCGCCCCGGCGCTGGTCCGCGCCGTGCACCGGTTCAACCCCGAGATGCTGCGCCTGACCCGCGTCGGTGGCACCTGCCTCGCGGCCGTCGCCCTCGTCGTGACGGGCGCGCGGGTCATGCTCCCGGTCGGCTCCGCGACCCCTGCGCTCGCCTCGACTCCGATCGCCGCACACAGCGCCTCACACGTCACGCTGCCTGACGCGATCGCCACCAACATGCCGGGTGTCGTCGGCAACATGTGGTGGCTGCTGCGCACCGGGACGAAGCTTGGCGTCGACCTCACCGCGGCGGCGTACGTCGAGTCGAAGCTTCCCTGACATCATCGCCGGGTGGCTGTCACCAGACGCGAGCTGCTGATCGGTAGCGCATCGGTGATTGCCGGCGGCGCGATCGGCAGCCGGATGGTCGGCGGAAGTCTCGAGCCGGCGGCCGCACTGCCCGGCGCAGCCTTTCGGGCCGACGACCCCCGCGTCCGAGCGGCACTGCGGGTTCTCGGCAAGCGCCGGCTCCGTCATCCCGACTCGCGACCATTCCCGCATCTGAGTGCGGGCGCGGACACGATGCCCGAGATCGAGCACATCGTCGTCTTGATGATGGAGAACCACTCCTACGACAACTTCCTCGGCATGCTCGGTCGCGGGCCGGGCCAGACGCCACGTGGTGACGGCTTCACGATCGCAGCGAACGGCGAGCCGACGGCGACGAACCCTCGACCGGACGGCCGGACCCAACATGCGTTTCGGATGCCCACGACATGCCAGCTGCACCAGCGCCCCAGCAACGAGTGGATGTCGAGCCACGAGCAGTTCAACCACGGCAAGATGGACGGCTTCGTGCGGGCGCCGATTGCTCCGGCGATCCCTGCTCCCAACGGCCCGGTCGCGATGGGTTACTGGACCGAGCACGACCTCCCGTTCATGTATGACCTGGCTACCCACTTCCCGATCTGCGACCGGTTCTTCTGCTCGTTGCTCGGCGCGACGCACGCCAACCGGCGGTATCTCATCGCCGGCACGTCATGCGGGATGGTCGGCGACGTCGAGGTCAACCCGAGCGAGCTCGGGTCCGACGTGGCGCTCGTCGTCCCGGCGAACGGCACGATCTTCGACCGGCTCACCGCGCACGACATCAGCTGGACCGACTACTGCGCGCAGTGGCCATTAGGTGCGAGTGCCGAGCTCTATCCGCTGAACGATGTCCTCACAGCCGTCCAGAAGAAGTCGGTCGACGCGTTCTTCGCGGACGCGAAGGCAGGAACCCTGCCTGCCTTCAGTCTCATCGATCCGAACTTCAGCACGCAGTCGCAGGAGAACCCGCAGGACATCGTGGTCGGCGAGAGGCTGATGCAGCGGGTGGTGGAGGCAGTCGGGAAGTCACCGGCGTGGCACAAGACGATCCTGTTCATCACCTACGACGAGCACGGCGGCTACTACGACCACGTGCCGCCTCCCGTCGCGTTGGCTCCCGACCTGATCCCGCCGCTCGTGAAGCTCAAGGAGCCGGCGTACGACGGCTTTCGTCGTTACGGGTTCAGGGTCCCGGCGATCGTTGTCTCGCCGTACGCGAAGAAGAAGCACGTTTCGTCGAAGGTCCATGACTTCGGCTCGATCCTCGCCTTCGTCGAGCGGAAGTGGAACCTTGGTGCACTGACGTATCGCGACGCCAACGCGAACGACCTGACCGACTGCCTCGACCTCAGGGCCATGCGGCGACGCGAGCCGACGTTCCCCCGGCTTCCGAAGCTGCGCGACGCCAATTACAGGAAAGCGTCGCTTGCCTGCACCAAGACGGGCCCGGGTCAGATCCCGCCGAAGAGCTCGATCAGCGGGCGCAAGCGATAGACCAGGCGGCCGCACCACTAGATTTCTGACCCAATCCGGAGATGAGGTGACGTCGGTGGCGCGAATCGCCCTTCCCGGCGGGGATCAGCTGGACGTCGTCAAGGCATTGTCGATGCGCCCGAGGCTTGCGGCCGCGGTGGGTGCGATGAACGACGCGGTGTTCGCGAGCGATCTCGGCTGGCGACTGCACGAAGTCGTCCGGATGCGGATCGCGCAGATCAACGGCTGCACGGTCTGCCTGGCGTGGCGCACTCCCGAGGCGCTCGAGGCAGGTGTCACCGACCAGCTGCTCGGCGCCGTCGCGCAGTGGCGTGACAGCGCCGACTTCACCGACGCCGAGCGTGCCGCGTTGGAGTTCACCGAGCTGTTCTGCACCGCCTCGGTGTCGATCAGTGACGAGCTGATGGCGCGGCTGGCCCAGTACTTCGAGGCGGGGGAGATCGTGGAGCTGTCACTCGTCATCGGCAAGTACCTGTCGCAGGGCCGCTTCATGCAGGTCCTTGGCCTCGACCAGGACACCTGTGCCGTACCGACAGAGACGGGAGTCGCCAGGTGAGCGATCGAACGTACAAGGTCGTGCAGTGGAGCACCGGCCATGTCGGCAAGCACGCCATTGCCGGCATCGCCGCGCGTCCCGACATGGAGCTCGTGGGCCTGTGGGTGTCGAACCCGGACAAGGTCGGCAAGGACGCGGGTGAGCTCGCGGGACTTGATCGCAAGCTCGGCGTGGTTGCGACGAACGACGCCGACGAGCTGCTCGCGATGAAGCCGGACTGCATCGTCCACACCGCGTGGGCGGATGACCGAATCGTCGAGGCTCTCGGCGATCTCGCGCGCTTCCTGCGCGCCGGCATCAACGTCGTGTCGAGCAGCCCGGTGTTCCTTCAGTACCCGTACGGCGTCGCCGACGACATGGCCGCTGACGTGATCGCCGCGGCGCACGAGGGCGGCGCGTCGATCTTCGTGAACGGCGTCGATCCGGGGTTCGGCAACGACGCCCTGCCCCTTGTCATGACCGGCATCTGCGAACGCATCGAGGAGGTGCGTTGCATCGAGCTGCTCAACTACGCGACGTACGACCAGGCGTCGGTGCTCGCCGACATCATGGGCTTCGGCCTGCCGCTCGATGCGACGCCGTTCATCCTCCTGCCGGGCGTGCTGACGATGGCCTGGGGCAGCGTCGTACACCAGATCGGCAAGGCGCTCGACGTGACGTTCGACTCCGTCGAGGAGAGCTACGAGCGCTATCCCGCGCCCGATGACTTCGAGATTCCGACCGGCACGATCGCCAAGGGCACGCAGGCCGCCTTGCGCTTCGAGGTGCGGGGAATGATCGACGGCAAGTCCGTGATCGTGCTCGAGCACGTCACGCGGCTGCGCGACGACCTGGCGCCGGAGTGGCCGCAGCCTGCCGGGCACGGGTGCTATCGCGTGGTCATCACGGGGGAGCCCAACTACACGGTCGACATGCAGCTGCTCGGTACCGACGGCGACCACAACACCGCGGGCCTGAAGGCAACCGCGATGCGTCTGGTCAACGCGCTCCCACACGTCGTGGCGGCCCCGCCTGGGCTTGTGACAGCGCTCGATCTCCCGCTGGTCGTCGGGCGGGGACTCGTGGCCGCCGGAAAACCAAGAGCTGGTTACCGGGAATAACTACCGCGATGTCGGACGCTCGTGACAAAGTAAGAGGAAGCGAGCGCCGGATCGACCCCCACCGAGTCGCCGAGGTGAAACCCCTTCGCCCAGGCTGACCCGAGCGCGCGAGGCCGTGCCGGCAGCGGCACGCACGTGGCGACGGGAGGTGGCGGATGACGGCTGACCGAATCGAGCTTGCCGCTCCGGCTGCCGGCTCCCCGATCCGGCTCGACGCCGACGACCTTCGGGTCGCCATCGACGAGTCAGCCGAGCCGGAGAGGACGTCGTGGTACGCCTCGCTGAAGCAGCACCGCAAGACGTGGACCGCGATTCGCGGCTTTCGCGAGGTCGTGCTGATCGCCGCGGTCTATTCGCTTTACGACATGACGCGTTACCTCGTCGAGGGCAAGACCAGCGTGGCGATGAGGCACGGTCACGACCTGCTGCGGTTCGAGCAGCGGCTCGGGGTCGCGCCCGAGCACGCGCTCAACAAGGTGTTCACCACGCACCTGGCGCTCGCGCTGCCGGCGGACTACGTCTACGCGACGTTGCACTACATCGTCACGCCCGTCGTACTGGTCTGGATGTGGCGGCGGCACAGCGACGCGTACGGCCGCGCCCGCACCGTCCTGATGGTCGCGACGATCCTCGCGCTCGTCGGCTACTCGCTCTTCCCGGTCGCGCCGCCACGCTTGCTGCCGGGCTTCCTCGACACGATGGCGAAGTTCTCCCACTACGGGTGGTGGAGCACTGCCGCCAGTGCACCTCGTGGCCTCGGCGCGGACACCAACCAGTTCGCCGCAATGCCGTCCCTGCACGTCGGGTGGGCCATCTGGTGCGGCTGGATGATGGTCCGCTACGGCAGCCATCGCATCACGAAGATGTTCGGGGTCGCCTATCCGCTGGTGTTGTCGCTCGACGTGATGGCGACCGCGAACCACTACCTGCTCGACGTCCTTGCCGGGGCAGGCGCGATGGCACTGGCCTACCTTGCGGTGCGGCTGCTTGCCAGGGCCGGCGTCGTGAGCTTCCCGCGCCGCAGCTCTGGCGGGGCTCCGCCAGGCACCGGTCCGCTGCCCGCCTGAACGGGTAGCGATTCGGAATGCCCTCGACGTACGCCGGCATCGGCGTGAGCAATGGCGTGGCTGTTGGGCCGGTGGCCCGCGTGCACGGCCCCGTGCTGCCGCCGCGAGACGGCGCGCCGATCGACGTGCCTGCCGAGTCAGCGCGCGCGATCGAGGCGTTCGAGGCGGTCGGCGGCGAGCTCGAGGCGTTGGCATCGCGGGCCGGCGCGTCCGGTGCCGTGCTGGTCCGCCAGGCGCGGATCGCCCGGGACCCGTCGCTGACGGCGCTCGCCGCGCAGCTGGTCAGCAAGGGACTCGCAGCGCCGCGCGCGGCCTGGGAGGCGTTCGCGGCGTACCGCGACATGCGCGCGGCCGACCCGATGCGCGCGGTCCCTGACCGTGCCGAGCTCGACGACATCCGCGACCGGGTCGTCGCGCGCCTGCTCGGCGAGCCGACGCCCGGCATCCCTGATCCGGGCACGCCGTTCGTACTGGTCGCGCGCGACCTGTCTCCTGCGGTTACCGCCGGCCTCGATCCGGAACGGGTTCTCGGCATCGTGACCGAGCGCGGCGGCCCGACGAGCCACACGGCTGTGCTCGCCAAGTCACTCGGCATCCCGGCAGTCGTGGCGTGCCCAGGCGTTGCGTCGCTGCGCAGCGGACAGCTCGTGATGGTCGACGGCGCGGCCGGTGAGGTCACCGCTGACCCGGACTCCGACGCCGTCGGCGCGGCGGTCCAGATCCCGGAGCCGGAGCTGGACGTCGTGCGTGGTCCCGGGCGCACTCGTGACGGGCGTCCGGTGCGGCTGCTCGCAGCCGTCGGCGGTGTCGGTGACGCCGACGAAGCGATGGCGGCCGGAGCCGAAGGCGTGGGGGTGTTCCGCACCGAGTTCGCCTTCCTCGACCGCGACGAGCCGCCGACGGTCGCCGAGCAGGCGACGGCGTACCGCGAGGTGTTCGACGCCTTCGACGGTCGCGAGGTGACGGTCCGCACGCTCGACATCGGTGCGGACAAGCCTGCGCCCTACGTCCGGCTCGGCGATCAGCCGAACCCGGCGCTGGGTGTCCGCGGGCTGCGGGTGGCGCGGCGTCATGTCGAGCTGCTCACCGACCAGCTCACCGCGATCGCGATGGCAAGTCGTGGATCGCACACCCCGGTGCGGGTCATGGCACCGATGGTGGCGACTACCGCAGAGGCCGCGTGGTTCGCCGCGCAATGCCGGGAACACGGAATCGTGACCGCCGGCGTGATGGTCGAGGTCCCGGCCGCCGCGCTGCGCGCGGCGGACATGCTGCGCGTCGTCGACTTCGTCTCGGTCGGCAGCAACGACCTGGCGCAGTACACCTTCGCCACCGACCGCGCAGACGGCGAGCTCGCCGACCTCCTCGATCCGTGGCAGCCCGCGTTCCTCGACTTGGTCGCGACGGTGCTGCGTGCAGGTGCGGTTGCCGGCCGTCCGGTCACGGTCTGTGGCGAGGCGCCGAGCGACCCGATGCTGGCGCTGGTCCTTGTCGGTCTGGGTGCCGGCGCGCTGTCGATGGCCTCGCGCGTGCTGCCCGACGTACGGGCAACCCTCGCCCGCCACAGCTACGACGACTGCGTGCGATACGCACAGGCCGCGTTGTCGGCTGACGGCCCCTCAGAGGCGAGAGCCCGAGTCAGAGCCGCCCTCGACCGCAGCTAGCGATATCGCATGTGACACAGGTGTTGTGACACCTCGCTCGCATGTCACACAGGTGTCGTGGTTCGCAACGCGTATGTGACATGCGCGTCGTGATTCCCAACCTCTATGTCGCATGCGAACTGCTCAAGCGGCGTCTTCCCGCAGGAGCCGTACGCCGGGAGGTAGCGGCTGTCCCTTGAGTCGCCGGTAACAGGCAACCACCTGTGCGAGGACCGCAGCTCCCTCACGACGAATCCGCCGCGGTGAGTTGTGCAGCAGCGTCAATCCCGCTGCGGTCATTGCGTCATGTCGTTCCTGCATGTCCTCGAACAGGTCTTCGCCGCTGTGGAACTCGCGCCCATTGACCTCGTGGATAAGCGGTGAGTCAGGGAACAACGCATCGGGGATCACCCTGCGACCGTCGGGCAGCACGAGAACCCGGTTCAGCAACGGCTCAGGCAGATCTGGCGAGGAGCGGCAGAGGCGGACGAAATCGACTTCGGGGGCTGATCGAGCCCCGCTCGCGATTTCGGCCACAGCGCGTCGCGCGACGCCAGACCCCCGTCCAGTGACATGTCCGACCTCGGTAGCCAGGCTTGCCAGCTGAGCGATCCCGCGGCTCACGGCGTCGGAAAGCATGGCGTGTGCCGTTCGCGGATGTCCGATGCGCGCCGCAGCTTCGACGAGCGCTCGCTCCGGCTGACAGTAGATGAGCCCATCGATCTGACGAGGCACAGAGAGTCTGTGTGTACGTCGCACGACGACGAACTCGCGACTCACTCGGTGCTGCTCTGCGGCGATCAGGACGTGAACGTTCGATTCTGCCGGCAGGTAGCGGACGCCGTACATCGCGAGCGCGGTCACGTCGGCCAGTTGCGCCGAGGTTCCGGCGTACAGGAGTGCTGCTCTGCAGCGTTGTCGATGCGTCAATCCGGCGCGACTGGTCGCGTAGATGCCCGGCAGGATCATCGCCCAGCTTCGAGCCAGGCGCTGGCGTAGCTCTCCGACCGAGAGCTCGGCCAGAGCCTGTGCTCGCGTCATGATTCCGTCTTGGCGTGCTGCGATGTTCAACAGTGATTGCGACATCACTGAAAGGTGCAGCCTCGCGATGCGGGCGTCGCCTGCATCGAGCGATCCGTGGACAACTGCCGAGCGTCTCGCCCTTGTTCGTATGTCACACAGACGTCGTAAAACGCGACGCGTATGTGACATGCGGGCTGTAGACCGCTACCCCTGTGTCACATGCGACATCGGTGACACAGCAGCTATGTGACATGCGATACGGCGCAACATGCGGTGCCGCGCAACATTCGACACCGCGCCTAGCGGGCTGTGCTCCGCTTCGCTGTCGTCTGTTTCGCGGGCACCTTCTTGGCTGCGACTGCCTTCTTGGCCGGGGCCACCTTGCGTGGCGGGGCCACCGTCTTCTTCGCCGATGCGGCCTTTGGGGTTGCCGCGCCCTTTGTCGCGGGCGCCGTCTTCTTCGGCGGCGCTGCCGGGAGGGTCCTTGCTGTCTTGGCCGTCGATGCGGCCTTCTTGGCAGCGACGCGCGGGGTGGGGATGCCCTCTTCGGCGGGGACCATGCCCATCACCTCGGCGACCTCGATCGCCTCGTTCAGCACCACGCCTTCTTCGGCCGGGACGTATCCGCTACGGAGCTTGACCTCCTTGAGCAGGAGCGCCCCGAGAATGCCGAGCGCCGCGACCGGCAGGCAGCCGAGGAACAACACGTGGAAGGCATCGCTGAATCCGACCCGCACGGCGTCTAGCAGGACCGGTGGCAGATGTTTGAGGGCAGCCGGGTTGGCCGTCACCGACGCCCCGTTGATGTGGCTGATCCCCTTGGTCACGGCCGGTGAGGCGAGCTCGCTAGCCGGGATCTTGTGGATCTGCGCCGGCAGGTCGTGCGCCAAGCGGTTGGTGAAGATCGTGCCGAAGGCCGCGGTCCCGATGGCACCGCCGATCGAACGGCCGAATGCCGCGAGGGAGGTCGCGACTCCCAGCTCGTTGTACTCGACCGAGTTCTGAGCGACGAGCAGCAGCACCTGCATCGTCATGCCCATGCCGGTTCCCATCAGCGCCATGAAGATGACCGTCTGCCAGAACGGCGTCGTCGGGCCGAGGTGCGAGAACAGGTACAGCGCGATCCCCATCAGGATCGTTCCGGCGATCGGGAACCGGCGATACGTACCGGTCGCACTGATCCGCCGCCCGCTGTAGATCGACATGATCAGCACGAACGCCATGATCGGCGCCATCTGCAGACCGGAGCTGGTCGGCGACGCGCCGTGCACGACCTGCAGGAACAACGGCAGGAACGTCAGCGCACCGAACATCGAGAAGCCCAGCGTTCCGCCGGTCAGGAACGACGTGCGGAACACCGAGTTGTGGAACAGGTGCAAAGGGACGATCGGCTCGTCCGCGCGCTGCTCGATCCGGATGAACAGTCCGATCAGTACGACGGTGCCGATGCCCAGCCCGATGATCGTCGCGGACCCCCAGGCGTAGTTCACACCACCCCAGGTCAGCATCAGGATCAACGCCGTTGCGGCGAGGGACAGCACCGCGGCGCCGAGATAGTCGATCTTGTGATCGACCTTGACGGTCTTGCCGTGCAGGAACGCCGCGACGGCGACCAGCGCAATGGCGCCGATCGGCAGGTTGATGTAGAAGACCCACCGCCACGACAAGGAGTCGGTGAAGAAGCCGCCGATCAACGGTCCGGCGACACTCGCGACCGCGAACGCGGAGCCGATCAGGCCGGTGTAGCGCCCGCGGTCGGCCGGCGGCACGACGTCGCCGATGATCGCCTGCGCCCCCACGATGAGACCGCCGGCACCGAGTCCTTGGATCGCGCGGAAGGCGATCAGCTGGTCGAGGTTCTGTGCCGCACCGGACAGCGCCGAGCCGATCAGGAAGATGACGATCGCGGCCTGGAAGAACTTCTTCCGGCCGTAGAGGTCGCCGAGCTTGCCCCACAGCGGGACGGTGACCGTCGAGGCGAGGATGTACGACGTCACCACCCACGACAGATGGTTGAGGCCGCCCAGGTCGCCGACGATCGTCGGCAGGGCGGTGGCGACCACGGTCTGGTCGAGCGCGGCAAGGAACATGCCGAGGATCAGCCCGACGAAGACAAGGCGGATCTGGCGAGGGGTCAGGTCAAAAGGCACTGGGAGTTCAGCTGCTTTCGGAGATCGGGGAGAGATGCCGTCCATCGCGAGCGTCGATCCGGGCGGCGGATGGCAAGGCGGAGGAGGAGTCAGGTAGCGGCGCTACGCGCGACGACGACGACGCCGCCAGTCGTCGACCCGGGCGGCGCGCGGCAGGACGGCGCATCACTCCGTGATCTCCAGTTCTTCAGCGATGAGCTGGAGGCCCCGCACGACGGCCCGCTGCTCTCCCGGCTTCATCCGGTCGAGTGCGCGCTGCACAGGTCGCAGTCGAGTGTCGAGGATGGTCTGCGCCAAGCTGCGGTGGGTGGCCGTCACCGTGATGAGCGTGCGGCGACGGTCGGCCGGGTCTTCGACCCGTTGCACCAAGCCGCCGCTCTCGAGGTCGGTGACAACCTGGCTGGCGGTGGCGAGCGACACGCCGAGCCGGCTCGCGAGCGTGCTGACGCTCATGCCTTCGTCGCTGACGATCTGCATCAGCGCCGCGATGTGACGCGGCGCCGGCGGCGCGTCACGCCATTTCTCCTCGGTCGCGGCGTCGGCGGCGGGAACCGGCGTGCGCTGGATCCGCTTCATGACCGTGCGTAACGCTGAGAGCAGGTCGGCCGCTGTGGAGGACGGAGCCGCTGCGGCTTCGTGACTCGGGGTGTCCAACCTCGACGATCCGGATGTCGTCGAAGCGGTCATGATGCGAGGCTAACATATTTACTTCGGACAACAAAACCGTTTTGAAGTCAGAAGGTTCGGGCGCTCTCAGCGACCAGGCGGGCGCGTCAGGTCGTGCAAGGCGCACCGCACGTCCTAAAATCGGACGCTTCCTGCCCGACCCTTCCCCCGGCCGGAGTCGCCCGCGCATGCACCATCGGTCACGCCAGCCCGCCCGCAAGACGGGCCTCGCGGCCCGTCGCTCCCGTCGGATCGCGGGAATCGCCCTCGCGCTCTCCCTGATGCAGCTGACCGTGATGCCCGCGGCGAGCCAGGCAGCCTGCCTGCTCTGCCAGTCGAGCCCGACCGCGTCGACGTCGTCCACGGATACCGCGTCGGCGACCCCGAGCACGTCACCCTCGCCGACCGCCTCCCCGACCGCGACGGCCAGCACCTCGCCATCTCAGTCGCCGACGGTGTCGCCGTCTCCGACCTCGACCGGGGCGATCACGGGTCCGGACGTCGCTTCCTACCAGCACCCGGCAACCGCGGCGTACCCGAACGGCAAGCCGATCAACTGGAATGCCGTCGCGAATGACGGTATGGAGTTCGCCTTCGCCAAGGCGAGCGAGTCGACGACCTACAAGAACCCCTACTTCGCAGCCGACTACGCCGGCATGGCCGCGGCGGGCCTGGTCCGCGGCGCGTACCACTTCGCCCGTCCCGCGTACCCGCTCGCCGCGACCGCCAAGGCGCAGGCTTCGTACTTCGCCAAGCTGATCGGCGACGTCGACACCCCTGCCACGCTCCCGCCGGCGCTCGATCTGGAGGTCACCGGTGGGTTGAGCCGGGCGGACCTGGTGTCGTGGGCGCAGATCTTCCTGTACCGGATGCGCACGCTCACCGGTCGTACGCCGATCCTCTACACCTATCCGTCGTTCTGGACCGACGTGCTTGCCGACCCGACCGCGTTCTCCCGCTTCCCGCTGTGGATGGCGTCGTACGCGTCGACGGTGCCCGCAGACCCGGAGCTTTGGCAGTTCACCGACTCGGCGTCGATCAGTGGCATCAGCGGCCGCGTCGACGAGTCGAGATACGTGCCCTCCAACGGCCTGCCGTGGGCGACCCTGTCGGACGGCACGGCGGTGGCGCCGTGGACAGCCGCGGCCCCGAGTCCGCCACACGCGCTCTCGGTGGTGGCCGGTCCGGCGAGCGCGACCGTCTCGTGGGTGCCGGGCAACGACGGCTCGAACCGAACCACCTCCTACACCGTGACGTCGAACCCGGGCGGCGTCACCGCGACCGCCAACGGCGCCGCGACCTCGGCGACGGTGACGGGCCTCGATCCGACGACGGCGTACACGTTCACGGTCACGGCGACCAGCTCGGCCGGAACGAGCGTGCCGTCGGCGGCGACTCAGTCGGTCACCCCGATCGTCGCGACGCAGCTCGCTCTGACCCAACCGGCCGACATCGACTACGGCCACTCGTTGGCGATCAGCGCCGTGCTGACCCGTCCCGACACCTCCGCGGGCGTCGGCAACCAGCCGGTGACGATCTACCGGCGGGCGAGCGGAAAGACGGCGTGGGCAAAGCGCGGGACGGTCACGACTGCTTCGGACGGCAGCATCGCGCTAAGACTGCACCCGACGCGGTCGGTGGACGTCAAGCTGGCGTTCCATGGCGCGCCCGGATACGAGCCGGACTCGGCAAGGAGCACGACGGTCGTGCACTCCGTTGTGACCGCAGCGCTGTCGCGGGCGAAGGTCAAGCACGGAAAGCATGTGAAGCTGACGGGCACCGTCATGCCCGTCATCGCGGGTGAGCAGGTGATCCGGCAGGAGCTGATCGGGAAGACCTGGCAGAACGGCCCCGCCAAGACGGTCGACAAGGACGGCGGCTTCAGCTTCCGGCTCCACCCGCGGAAGAATAAGACGACTCACACCTATCGGATCTTCGTCGCATCGGGACACCGGCTCGGCTCGGCGGCCTCGCCCGTCCTCATCCTCACCGTGAAGTAGCGGCGCGCGCAGACGTCTGTGGCCTTGACGCGCGCATGACAGCAGAATGTCACCGGGCAGACGACTTCACGGGAGACAAACGTGCGCAGCTCGATGCAAGACTTTCCCCTCTCGATCGGGGCCATCCTTCGATTCGGTGAGCAGACCTACGGCGACAGCGAGGTCGTCACGCTGGGCGAGGGGGGTGCCCGACGTAGGCGCTCGTACGCCGAGGTCGCGGCCCGGGCAGCACGACTCGCCAACGGGTTGCGCGGATTAGGCATCGACGGCGACCAGCGAGTCGGCACGTTCATGTGGAACAACGCCGAGCACCTCGAGGTCTACATGGCGGTTCCCTCGATGGGGGCGGTGCTGCACACGCTCAACATCCGGCTGTTCCCGGAGCAGATCGTCTACATCGCGAACCACGCCGAGGACAACGTCGTCGTCGTCGACGACTCACTGATCCCGATCCTCGCGAAGGTGCTGCCGCAGCTCACCACCGTTCACACCGTGCTCGTCAACGGCGGTGGTGACCGGTCGGCGCTGGAGGAGTCGGGAAAGCAGATCCTGTCCTACGAAGACGTGCTCGCGGCCTCGTCCGTCAGCTTCGACTGGCCGCAGGAAATCGACGAACGGTCGGCCGCCGCCATGTGTTACACGAGCGGTACGACGGGCAATCCGAAGGGTGTCGTCTACTCGCACCGCTCGACCTGGTTGCACTCGATGGCGGTCTGCACGGGCAACAGCAACAACCTCGGTGCCGATGACCGCGTCGTACCGGTGGTGCCGATGTTCCATGCCAACGCGTGGGGCCTGCCGTACGCCGCGTTCATGTCGGGCGCCGACCTCGTGATGCCCGACCGCTTCCTGCAGGCCGAGCCGGTGATCAACCTGATCGACGCCGAGCAGGCGACCGTCTCCGCCGCGGTGCCGACGATCTGGAACGACGTCCTGCAGTTCCTGCGCGCCAACCCCCGCGAAGGCTCGCTGTCGACGCTGCGGGCCGTGCTCTGCGGTGGGTCCGCCGTACCGCGGGCCCTCATCGAGGCGTTCGACCGGGAGTTCGGCGTCACGATCTTCCAGGGCTGGGGGATGACGGAGACCTCGCCCCTCGCCGCGCTGTCGAAGCCGCCGGCAGGGGTGACCGGAGATGTCGCATGGGACTACCAGGCGAAGGCCGGCCGCCTGCAGTTCGGCGTCGAGGCTCGGATCGTCAACGACGAGGGCGAGGTGCTGCAGAACGACGGCAAGGAGGTCGGCGAGATCGAGCTCCGTGGCCCGTGGATCACCGCGTCGTACTACAAGGACGACGACCCCGCGAAGTTCCATGACGAATGGCTGCGGACGGGTGACGTCGGCGCGATCGACCCGCTGGGCTACATCACGATCAGCGATCGCTCGAAGGACGTCATCAAGTCCGGTGGCGAGTGGATCTCCTCGGTCGAGCTCGAGGGCGAGATCATGGCCCACCCGTCGGTACTTGAGGCCGCGGTCGTGGGCGTCCCCGACGACAAGTGGCAGGAGCGCCCGCTCGCCTGCATCGTGCCGCGGCCCGGCGAGGCGGTGGACCCGGCCTCGATCCGTGACTTCCTGGTCGAGCGGGTCGTCAAGTGGTGGCTGCCCGAGCGGTGGGCGGTGATCGAGGCGGTGCCCAAGACCTCGGTCGGCAAGTTCGACAAGAAGGTCCTGCGCAAGCAGTACGCCGACGGTGAGCTCGAGGTGACCACGCTCGGCTAGCTGGCCTCCTCCCGCGAACTTGCACAAATCGACCGGTCTCGCCGCCCTTACCGGTTGATTCTTGCAAGTTCGGCGGGTCCGGCCGCTGCGGGAAGCTGCGGTAACCTCGTCCGCGCGGCGGCGACGCCGCGAGGAGGCTTCGCCTAGTCCGGTCTATGGCGCCGCACTGCTAATGCGGTTTGGGTTTATCGCCCATCCCGGGTTCAAATCCCGGAGCCTCCGCTGCTGACCTGGCTCTGACCTGGCCTTTGAGCTGTCCTTCTCCCACTCGTCGAACAGGCCGCGCTTAACGGGGCTGATCGCCTTGAGGGCTCTGGCCAGCGGGTTGGTTGACGACGAGCCCGTCATCCTCGGGTGTGATGCCGTCGTCGTCCGAGCCAACTCGGGTGCCGACGGCTGGCGGTGACGGAGTCGGGCTGCTGTCGTCGGGAATCGTTGCCGTCCCGACCGCATAGCGGGTGCTGGCCGAGACGCACGCCATGCTGTCCAGCGCCGAGAGCGGTCAGTGGAGCCCAGGCCCTTGACGGCTCCATTCGGTGCGGTGCGTGAAGCCGTCAGCCCCGGTGTCGGGCGCCGTGCACGTTGTCAACAAGTGATCACAGTGTGGGCAGTTCGCAGCGCCGCAACCCAGCAGTACTGATCATTCGCGACCACCCATGTCGGTGTGAGCGATTCGAAGCACACCGTGGGAGGCGGGAACGTGGATGACCAATGCGCCGTCGTCCCGGCGGGTGCGCAAGCGGTGACGGCGGTAGGTGACCGCAACTTTGGACTTCCAGCGGCCCCTCAGCACGAGCCTTAACGGGTGAGTGGTCCGAATGACGCCCACGACGGGTCTGGTGCGGCGGATACGCATGCCACGAAGGTTGAGCGTGAGAGCCTTCGCGCCTGAGAGCGCGACCCGGAACCGGTTGGATGTTCGAGTCGGGGGTGCGGAGGTGTCCCAGCCGTCGCCTGTCCAGGTGTAGGGGTCGTCTCCGGAGATACCGTGACCGGACGTCGCAACCAACTGATGGCGTCTCGCCGCGACGGCGAACGTCGTCGCGTCGACAGTCGCGGTGCCGGAGGTGGGGTTGGCAGGAACAAGATCTTGAACCCAGAAGTCGTGATTGAAGTGCATCTGGTGTTTATGGCGAGGGAAGATGGTCTGGTCGCTGCCTGCTGCGCGGTCGACGGCCCGCTCAAATGGCATGCTGCGCACGAAGGCGATGCGGCGTGGTTGCTCGTCGATTGTGGAGTGCGCTTGTAGGTAGCGCACTTCTGGTGCCCAGCTGTCGACGATCCCCGGCGTGTAATGGGTGTCCGCAGGAAAAATGAGTAGGCGGGAGCGGTAACGCAACGCATGGAGGGCTTTCTCCGCGTCGAGCCCGTTGACGGCATCCACGTTGAAGTCGCTGCCGCCCTGCCGGATTAATGTCGGCACCGACCGCAGGTTGGCGAACACTTGGCGGACGTCCGGCACGATGAGCTGGGTCGCGGGTGCGGGATCGAACCCGCCGATGAGTCCTTCGATGCTCCACGTTGCTGCGAAGCGGTCGGGGAACAGGCAGGCGAGCAGGAAGGCGCCGTACCCACCCATGGAGTAGCCGACGAGCGTTCGGCGTCTCGGGTTCATCGCAACGGCTCGGCTCGCGCCGTGTTGTGCCTCGATCGCGTCCCGGAGTCCGGCGCCTTCCCACATGCCGAAGCCGGTTCGTCCCTTGGGTGCGATGACAACGGTGTGACGCTGGTCGCCGAGTGCACGCATCAATCCCGGGATGATGACCGGTTCAAGGTTCGCGCCGTCGTTGGACCCGTGGAGGTAGAGCGTCGAGGCGACCGGGCGCCGGATATTGACGTCGGAGGGAACGTAAAGCCCGTAAGGCTGAAGGATCCCGTTGTCCTCCGTTTCCTTGGAGATCGACCGGGAGGTCGACATCACTCGTTCGAAGTAACCCGGTCCCGGCGTCGCTGTCTGGTTGACTCCGCGCCGCAGTCGGGCAAGCCGCACGTTGGTGAAGAAGGGATCGATCGTGTCCTGCTCGAGCGCGGCGGCTTGCAGTTTGTCGAAGAACGGCCGGGCCAGCTCGTCTTCGCGGAAGGCGACGTTGGCCACCGCCGGACCGGTCTTTCGTGCGGCCATGAGGCCTGTCGTGTTGTCCAGACGTCCGGCGGCGACGGCGATGCTCAGGTGGTTGGACGGCGACCCGATCAGGGAGCGCGGGATGCTCGCCTCGATCGCGTTGACGTATCCCTTCGGATTCGCGGCGGTCCGGAAGGAATGCTTGGTGCCGTTGGCGAGATCGACGACTTCTCCCCGTCGGGCTGTGAGCAGCAGCGCGTATGAGGCACGACGGGTCCGAAGTCCGGAGTTGAACGGAACGGTGAGGGCATCGCTGCGTTTCGAGGAGCCGACGAGGACGAGGATCGCCGGTTGCTTCTTGCGGGTCATGACCGATGTCCGGACCAGCAGATCTACCCGGTTGCCCGGCGCCGCCACCCGCACCTGGTCGATGTCGGCGGCATAATCCTCCGGCCCGGCGCCATAGGCCTGGCTGACGAACATCAAAGGCAGATCTTGCGCTCGATAGAGATCAGGGTTCTGACTGGCCAAGTCGTCCAGCGCCGCGTCACGCGCGGCATCCGAGGGACCGGCAGCTCCGTACGCGTCGTACAGGTAGTCGGTGTAGACGTACTCACCGCGGGAGTAGACGTGGCTTCCGGCGTATCCGGACGGGTGTCCGATCCACTGCTTGAGGGAGCCGTTGGCAGATCGTGCTAGCCGGCCGTCGCGGGGACTCGACGCAAGATCGTGGACGTCGATGTGACCTGCCGGCAACTCGCGATCGAGCACTGGCGTCGTGGCGCTGGCCGAATGCGTGGCCACGGCTGAGGCCGAGACAGGCAAGCCGGCGATTACCGTCAGCGTGCAGGTTGCCGCGATGGCCGCCCGGCTGCGCGGGAGCCGGCGCACTGTCCATGATGTGGCACTCACTTGTCTTCCTCATAGATCTGGACGGCTTGGTGGAAGGTGCCTCGGTTTTCGAAGGGCTGCGCTGGCGTGGCAATCGCTCCAGCCGCCGCCACAACATTCTCGTCGCAGGTAGGGGTGGTCTGCTGTTTGGCCCCAGCTTGCGGTACGCCCGGATAGTCCGGGTCAACGGCGTGGAGGTCAGGTTCGACAACGATGGCGCGAGGACCACCCAAGTACTCGTGGTCGAACCCCGCGCCGCCTGAGTCCCACTATCCGCGAAGCGCCTCATCGAGGATGCGACGGACGTGTCCCCAGAGTGAAGGGTTCCAACGTTGCCTCAGTTGGGCCGCCACCGACCTGGCGGTTCTGCGCGTCTTGGTGGTGCGAGCCGCTACAGAGATCGACCTGATCCGCATCTCCAGTTGCAGGTCCGGCCGCACCGACCAGCCCAGCGACGACACGCTCACGACTGCTCGCCGCGATGCGGTTGCTCAGTTGGCTCGGTCGGGGTAGGTGGATGGCATCGCGGAAGGTCCACGCCCCGTCACCGGCGAATGCATAGGCGGCGGAGAACCGCGGGAGGAGATGCGATGCGTTGCGTTCGCGTCGCGGGCGTCGTTGCTTCCGTCGGGCTCCTGGCGTCCGCGTGGCTGGTGTCAGCGACTGCGAGGCCAGCAGCTGATCACCGGCCGGGCCATCCCGCTGTCCGCGCCACGCGGGTTCACCGCGTGGGGTCCTGGCTCGTTGACGCCGAAGGACGAGTCGTGGTGACCCATGGCTTCAACGTCGTGAAGAAGCTCGCTCCCTATTACCCGTCGACGTTCACTGCGGCGGACGCGAAGCTGCTCGCCAACGAAGGGTTCACCTCGGTTCGGACCGGGTTCATGTGGGAGGCCGCCGAGCCATCACCTGGTCGGTACGACGACCGGTACATCGGCAGAGTCGTCCGGTTCACCAGGCTGCTGGCGCGGTACGGGATCCGGACCCTGCTCGACGTGCACCAAGACCTGTGGGGCAGGCACGCGCGGTTGCCGACACCCGGTGACGGAGCGCCTGGCTGGGCGACGCTCGGGCTCACCTTCGACGATTCGTTCACCGCGTTCTGGCAGAACCGGCCCGCCGCCGACGGTGTCGGCATACAGACGAGATACGTACAGCTGTGGCGGCACATCGCTGGTGCAATCAGGCACGACCCGTGGATCATCGGGATCGACCCGTTCAATGAACCGTACGTCGGCACGGCGTACGCGTGTGATCCGCTGTTCGCGCCCTGCCCTGCCTTCGAGACCACCGCGCTGCCGGCGTTCTACAACCGGGTGATTCACGCGGTTCGTGCCGCCGGCGCCAGGCAGGTGATCTTTCCGGAGACGATCGCATACAACGGCAGCGCGGTCCCCACGTTGCCCGGCTTCGCCGACCGGCAGACCGCGTACAGCTTCCATTTCTACTGCAGCACCACGCAGAACAGCTCGACAGCGGAGCCGTACGGCAGCGACTCCTCGGAGGCTCGGCAGTGCAAGCCGACGGAGGACACCGCGTTCACCCACTACCGGACCTACCTGCACCGCCTCCACGTGCCGGGGTTCCTCGGTGAGTTCAGCTGCAACGACATCGAGCCCGACAACGCGCAGGTCGTCGACCTTGCCGACAAGATGTTCACGTCCTGGACGGCATGGATGTACTACACCGCGGCTGACGATCCTGCGAACTGCGCGAAGCAGGGGCTGCTGAAGAACGACGCCAGACCAGCGAGCGAGCGCAACGCGAAGCAGGCGAAGCTCGACGTCTTCGCCGAGCCCTACGCGCAGTACATCGCCGGCACGCCGATATCGGTGTCGCAGAATCGGACGACTCACCGGTACGTGCTGCGGCTGCGTCACCACGCTGTGCCCGGCGTGCGGCTGCGGCGGGGCGCACTGACTCAGATCTTCATCCCGGCGCGCGACTACCCGCACGGCTACCGGGCAATCGTGCGCGGCGGGCGGACGGTGTCCGCAGCGGGTAGCCCGTGGCTGCTGGTCAAAGCAGACGCCGAGGCTCGCAACGTTTCGGTGACCGTGGTGTCCGACGCCCACGGACAGCCGACGAAACGCCCCACCCAAACCGGGTGGCTGCCGCTGCACTAGCGCACCGGGCTACGTCGAATCGGGACGATTCGGCGGTTTTGCGGGCCCGTCAGCCGTCATGCAGCGCCGATCAGCCCCACACGGACTAATCCACAACTGCTCCATCTGGTCATACAGCCGTGTGCTGGGTACGCCGACGATGTGATGGTGAGAGCACCCCAGACGCGGCAGTCCGACACCCCGACGTCCTTCGCCGACGTTCTGGCGGAGCTGCTGCGGCCGCCCTACGTGTGGTGGCTCCTGATCGCGATGGTGCTGCAGGCCTACACCCCGCTGTACGTCGCGCCTGTGGCGGCGGCGATCGCCGGGACGGCCGTCGTGCTTGCGCGGCAGGCGGTCCGGGCCCGGCAGCCGGTGCCGATCCGCGAGCGCGTCCGCTAGCTCTGTCACCCCGTGGGCAGGGTCGCCCACCGAGGTCGGCGAAGATTGCCGGCATGCGTCGTACTCCGCTTGCCGTCGCGCTGGTCGCGGCCGCGCTGACCCTCCCGGCGACGATCGCCGCCGCCGGCCCGGCCCACGTGTCCGTGTCTCGCGCGGCTATAGCCAGCGCAGGCACGGACAGCTTCCCGGCGCCGACGCACAAGCACCACTACTCGGTGACGGTCACACGGACCGAGGGCGGCATCCCGCACATCGTCGGAGCGAACTTCGGTGACGTCGGCTACGGCTACGGCTACTCGTTCGCGCAGGACAACATCTGCACGATGGCCGACACGTACATCACGGTCGAGGGCAAGCGGTCGATGTACTTCGGGCCGAACGGCAGCTACGAGCAGCGCGGCAACGGCATCACGGTCACCAACCTCGACTCGGACTTCTTCTGGACCGAGGTGCAGGACTCCGGCATCGTGCGAGAGCTGGCGTCACGCAAGCCACCGCTCGGTCCGACGAACTCGTTGCGCGCCGGAGTCCGCGGCTACGTCGCGGGCTACAACCGCTACCTGCGCAGCGTCGGCGGTCCCGACGGGATCAAGGACCCCGCCTGCCACGGCAAGCCATGGGTGCATCCGATCACGGTCGACGACGCCTACTTGCGCTTCTACCAGCTGGTCCTGCTCGCCAGCTCCGATGTCCTGATCCCCGGCATCGCAGCGGCGACACCTCCGTCGCCGACCAGCCCGGTGTCCGCCGCGATGAACGTGCACCGCGCCGCGACGTTGATCGCCGAGGGGTGGCACCGCACGATGGGCGATCTCGGCAGCAACGCCGTCGCGATCGGCAAGGCGGGGACGCGCGACCACAAGCACGGCCTGCTGCTCGGCAACCCGCACTTCCCGTGGCTCGGTCCGGAGCGCTTCTACGACGCGCAGATCACGATTCCAGGCAAGGCCAACGTCACGGGCGCCTCGCTGTTCGGCGTCCCGCTGGTGTTGATCGGACACAACAAGTGGATTGCCTGGAGCCACACCGTCTCGACCGCGTTCCGCTTCACGCCGTACGAGCTGACGATCGTCCCGGGCAGCCCGACGGAGTACCTCTACAACGGTCAGCCAACCAAGATGGAACCGCGACCGGTGTCAGTGGTGGAGCGTGGCGCCGGCGGAAAGCTGACGACGGTGCACCACACGCTGTGGTGGACCCGCTACGGACCGATGATCAACTCGATCGAAGGCATCCCGCTGCCGTGGACCGCTGCGACCGGCTTCACGTTCCGCGACGCCAACGTCGACAACTTCCGGATCTTCAACCACTTCCTCAAGACCGACGAGGCGCACTCTGCGCACCAGGTGCTGCACATCCTGAAGAAGTACGAAGGCATCCCGTGGGTCAACACGATCGTCGCGGACAAGACCGGTCACGCGCTGTACGCCGACATCGGCACGATCCCGAACGTCTCCAACGCGAAGGCCGCCGCGTGCAACACGGCTTTGGGTGACGCGACGTACAAGCTGCTCGGCCTGCCGGTGCTCGACGGCTCGCGGTCCGCGTGCAACTGGGGCAACGACAAGGACGCGATCGTGCCCGGCATCTTCGGTCCCAAGCATCTGCCGTACCTCTGGCGCAGCGACTACGTGACGAACTCCAACGACTCCTACTGGCTGGCGAACCCGCACCATCCGCTGACCGGCTACGCGCGGATCATCGGCACCGAGAAGACGCCGCGCTCGTTGCGGACCCGGGTGGGACTGATCATGACGCAGAACCGAGTGTCGGGCATCGGGGAGAAGAAGGGCTTCACCTTGCGCGCCATGCAGAACATGGTGTTCTCCAACCGCCAGTACGCCGGGGACCTGTGGCGCGACCAGCTGGTGTCGTTCTGCAAGACGCTGGAACTGGTCGGCGTGATCCCGAGCTCGAGTGGCGTGACCTCAATCGGGGACGCCTGCAGCGTGCTGGCGAAGTGGGATCTGCACGAGAACGCGAACAGCAAGGGCGCCATCCTGTGGCGCCGGTTCGTCGACAACCTGGAGAGCAGTCCGGCGGGTCTCGGTGGCACCCTGTCACTCGCCGGCTTGCCGGCGGCGTACTTCCAGCATCCATTCGACGCGAGCGACGCGGTGCACACGCCGTACGGGCTCAACACCGCAGACCCGCAGGTGGCGGTTGCGCTGGGCGACGCGATCACCGACCTGCGCGATGCCCATCTCCCGCTCGACGTCGCGCCGGAGCAGGTGCAAGGCGTCCACCGCAACGGCAAGTTCATCCCGATCCAAGGCGGTGAGGGCGACCCGAACGGCGAGTTCAACGCGATCTACGCGCCGTGGATTGCCGGCAAGGGTCTGGGCGAGGTCGACGAGGGCTCGTCATTCGTGCAGGTCGTGACCTGGCGCACCGGCGACCCCTGTCCGGTCGCGCGCACGATTCTCACCTACTCGGAATCCTCCGATCCGACCGACCCGCACTACGACGACCAGACCAAGATGTTCTCGAAGAAGCGCTGGATTCACGACCGCTTCTGCGCCTCCGCGATCAGGGCGGACAAGAACCGGCAAGTGACCCTTCTCGTAGGCACGTAATGGTCAACTCTGACTATTGAGACCAGACCGGTCGTCACCGCACGATCGGTATGTGTCACTGCAGATGCGGCGAAGCCTGCCCGCGATTCCCGCGATGGCGGTCCTCGGCGCGCTGCTGATCCCCGCGACGGCGAGCGCCGCGGTTGCACGTCCGGCTGCGCCCGCCGGCATGCGGGTCGTCGCGGCAACGGCGTCGTCGATCACGGTCGCGGTTGACCGGACCGCACATGCGCACGAGTACCGCCTGTTCACCTCGACGGTCCGCAGCGACCTCTTCACGCGCAACATCAAGAACGCGCAGGCGTCGAAGCTGTCCAGATCGCCGCAGATGACGGTCGGTGGCCTGACGCAGCGCTCCGCGCCGTACTACTTCCGCGTCGTGGCGATCAACCAGCGCCGGATGCACTACTCCTCGACGATCGGCGAGGTCGGTCTGCAACCCGCGCGGCCATCGTCTCTCGTCGCAACGGCCAACTCCCTGCGCAGCTTCCTGACGTGGACCAGCGGCTCCGCGACCGGCTACCGCATCGAGCAGGCGACCAACGCGTCGATGACCGCGAACCACAAGAGCTACACGATCCTCGGCCCGACCACGTCGTTCACGCCGTACGGCCTGCACAGAGGAACGACGTACTGGTTCCGGGTTCGATCCCTCAACGAAGCGACGGCATCCGTCGCAACGGCTCCGGTATCTCTGCGGGCGCAGTCCTCGATGCAGCCGCTGCGAGTGATGACGTACAACGTGCGCGAAGCCGACCTCGACGGTCAGCGCGAAGGCAGTGGCGTCGTTGCGCCGTGGTCGCAGCGCAAGGTCGGCGTCGCGAAGTTCATCGAGCAGTCCGCACCTGACGTCGTCGCTGTGCAGGAGGCGGCGTCATGGGTGAAGCGGGTGAAGGGTCCGCGCCAGATCGATTCGCTGAACGCGGAGCTTGGCGGCACCTACGCGCTCGCCCACACCGAGATCCCGCCCTCGCAGCCCTATTACAAGCGGACGGCCGACTACATCCTGTATCGCAAGGACACGTACGCCGCGGTCGGCACCGGCGATCATTGGGACCTCGGCTACAGCGGCCAGGTCAACCACTGGGCGGCGTACCAGATCCTGCGCAACCGGAGCACGGGCGCGAAGTTCCTCATGGTGTGCACGCACCTGCTCATCCCGCGCGGCCACACGGCAGACGTCGAGCGCGAACGACAGACACTGAGGCTGATCCACGATGCGCGGTCATTCGCCCGCGCTCACGGGAACCTGCCGATCGTCTTTGCCGGTGACTGGAACTCCGACCAGTGGCGGCACCACCCCGACGGCCCGTCGGTGGCGATGCACAGCCAGGGCATCCCGAAGGCTTCGCTGATCGCGCAGCGCCACGTCAACGCGATCTTCAACACGGCGAACAACTACGAACGGCGCCCCTCGCAGTCCCAGGCGCACATCGACGACATGTTCGTCTCGCCCGGTATCGGGGTGCGGTCATGGCGCGAGCTGATGCATCGTTCGGGTGGCCGACTGGTCGGTCTGATCCCGAGCGATCACAACCCGGTCGTCGCCGATCTCGAGATCCCCTACTGAGCCGCCCGTCAGCCGGTGTTCTGCAGGCCCGCTGCGACCCCGTTGACGGTCAGCAGCAACAGGTCGCGCAGTCGCCGTTCCTCGGCCCCGTCTGCGAAGTCGTCGCGGCGCAGCGCCGACAGTGCCCGAAGCTGCAGATGTGAGAGCGCATCGACGTACGGGTTGCGCAGGTCCACTGCCGCGGACAGGATCCGGCGGCTGGCGAGCAGTCGTGGGACGTCGAGCACGTCGAGCACCAGCGACGTCGTGAGGTCCAGCTCGGCGAGGATCCGCTCGGTGAGGTCGGGGCGATCGCCCAGTGCGAGGTAACGCTCGGCGACCACGCGGTCGGTCTTCGCCAGCGACATCTCGGCGTTGTCGAGCAACGCGGTGAACAGCGGCCAGTCCCGGTACGCCGCGCGGAGCTCCTCCATCGACGCGGCCGCCAGGCCCGAGCCGAGGCCGTACCAGCCGGTGAGGTTGCAACGGGTCTGCGACCACGCGAACACCCACGGAATCGCGCGGAGGTCGGCGAGTGTGAGCCCGCTGCCACCCGGTCGCCGCGCGGGGCGCGAGCCGAGCGACAGGTCGGACAGCTCCTCCAGCGGGCTGACGCGGGCGAAGTAGTCGGCGAAGCCGTCGGTTTCGACCAGCCGGCGATATGCCTGCCGACCGGCTGCCTCCATCGTCGCGGCGAGGTCCGCGAACTGATGTGCCGCTTCGGTGTTGCGCTCCGCAATCAGGTCAGTGCCCGACAGCAGCACGGCTGCGGCGACCTGCTCGAGATGCCGCTCCGCGATCTGCGGGTTGCCGTAGCGGGCGTGGATGACCTCGCCTTGCTCGGTGACCTTGAACCGGCCCGCGACACTGCCTGGCGGCTGCGCGAGGATCGCGCGGTTCACCGGTCCGCCGCCGCGGCCGAGCGACCCACCGCGGCCGTGGAACAAGGTGAGTGCGATGTCGTGACGCTGCGCCCACTTGGCGAGAGCGGCTTGCGCGTCGTACAGCAGCAACGTGGCGGACAGCGGCCCAATGTCCTTCGCGGAGTCGGAGTACCCGAGCATCACCTCGAGCTCCGTCGGTGGCGCGGAGAGCGTGGCGAGCCATTCGTCGAGCACGTCGGTGCAGCCGCGAAGGTCGGCGCCGGTCTCGAACAGCGGTACGACGAACAGCTCGACGTCGCCGGCACGGTCACCCAGCGCGTAGTGCGCGAGCCGGGTGACAGCGTTGATGTCGGCGGCGCTCGAGCACATCGAGATGACGTAGCGGCGGCAGGCGCGCGTGCCCCATCGGTCCTGCAGCGCGGCGATGACGCGGAGGGTGGCGAGCACCTCTCTGGTCGCGTCCTCGGTCGGCGCTCCGTCGTTCGCGTCGAGATCGGCGAGTGCGGCCGCATGCACTGCACTGTGCTGGCGGACCTCGAGCTCGGCAAGGTGGAAGCCGAACGTCTCAACCTGCCACGCGAGGTGCTGCAGCTCGCCGTACGCCGCCCGCGCTGCGCCCGCTGCCGCGAGCGATGCCTGCACCAGGCGGATGTCGGCGAGCAGCTCGTCAGCCGACCGGTAGGCGAGGTCGGCATCACGGGTACGGGTGGCGCGGATCCGCTCCGCCGCGAGCAGGACCTTCTGCCGATGCGGTTGGTCCGCGGCGGCGCGCACGATCGCGGCGACGGTCTTCGGGTGGGCGCTCGCATCCGCGTCGAGGGCAGCGGCGAGCAGGCGGCTCGGCGGGGCAAGCGCGGCGTCCTGCGACAGGCTCCGCCCGATCCTCGTCGCGGCCGTCTCCAAGGCGCGGAGCACATGATCGGCCTGGATCTCGACCGTCTCGCGCGTGATGTCCGCGGTGACGTGCGGGTTGCCGTCGCGGTCGCCGCCGACCCACGACCCGACGCGCAGGAAGGCGGGCGTGACTGCCGGTGATTTGCCGTCGTTCCCGATTGCCCACTCGGTCGCGCGGTAGAGGCTCGGCACCAGGCGGAAGAACGTCTCGTCGAACACGGCCATGGTGGCGCGAACCTCGTCGAGCGGATCGAGCTTCTGGCCACGGAGCAGCGCCGTGCGCCACAGCGTGGCGATCTCCTCGCGCAGTCTGCGATCGGCCTCGTGCCGTTCGCTGTCGCCGATTCGTGGATCGTCCGCGCGTTCGAGCTCGCCGGCAATGCGGTGCATCGCGGTCACGACCGCCCGGCGCCGCGCCTCCGTCGGATGCGCGGTGAGGACGGGGTGCACCTCCATCTTGTGCAACGCCGTCGCGGCGTTCTTCACGCCGATGGCTGCGACGGCACCCGCCACCGAGTCGGTCGCCGGCGTGTCGCCGTCGCGGTCGCGATCGCGCAGCACGCGGACGCGGTGCCGCTCCTCGGCAAGGTTCACGAGATGGAACAACACCGTGAAGGCCCGTGCGACGCGCTCTGCCTGCTCGAGGGGGAGTGCCGCGACGAGTGCGGCGGGGTCGTCGCCCGACTCGCCCCGCCGTGCGTCGCGACAGGCGCGGCGCAGCCGCTCGACGTCGTCGTACAGATCGGTGCCGTCGGACTCGGCGACGACCTGGCCCAGCAGCGCGCCAAGCCGACGTACGTCGTCGTGCAGTGGCGCGAACGCCGAGCGGTCCGCCGTCATGGCCGAAAGGCTATGCGCCGCCGTTCGACAGATAGTGCGGCTGGATGCTCAGCGGGACCGTGAGCAGACCCTTGCGCTGCCAGGTCGGCAGCACCTTGCGGAGGGCACGAACCGTCTCGATCCGGTTCCCGCCACCATCGTGGCAGAGCACGATCTCGCCGGGCCGCGCCTTCAGCATCCGCCGCGTGATCTTCTTGGTGCCGGGCCGCGCCCAGTCGCGCGGGTCGACGTCCCAGTCGAGTGGCTCGAGGCCGTACGCCGCGATCGCGCGGAAGATGAAGCGAGACCAGTCACCGCCCGGCGAGCGGAACAGCTGCGGCGTAACGCCCGCGGCGCGCTCGATCGAACGCTGCGTCTTGGTGATCTCGGCGACGATTCGCTTCTCCGGCAGTCGGTTGAACGGCAGCGCATGCGTATAGCTGTGGTTCACGAGGATGTGTCCCGCCCGCGAGATGTCGCGGATCAGCTTCGGGTAGGCGTCGGCGTGAACTCCGACTACACAGAACGATGCCTGCGTCTGGTACTTGTCGAGCAGACGCAGCACGTCCGGCGTGTAGGCCGGGTCTGGGCCGTCGTCGATCGTCAGGGCGATGGCGTGCTCAGGCGGGTTCGGGATGAGCTGATCGAGTCGGTAGGCCGGACGGGTGCGCACCGCGAGCTGCGGCGGCGGCAGGGTGACGTGCTCTCGTGCGCGGCGTTGTTGTGCCCGCTCGTGCTTGGTCGGGTGATGGCCGGAGTGATGGTTCGGGCCCTTGTGGCCGTGGGTGTGCCCGTGGTGGTGCGCCGGAGTGTGGCTGTGGCGGGGATGCGGCGTTGACGTCGCGGACTGCGACGGTCGCGGCGTCGTCTGCTCGGGCTGAAGCTTTCCGGTGAGCAGGTTCACCAGACGGGGGGTCAGCTTGGCGGGACCACCGGCGACCGGCCGGCCGCTGCTGCCAGTCAGTGACTTGACGAGCTCGACAGCACCGCCGGCGGCGAGCACGATCAGCCCACCGATGACGCCGCGGCGGCTCAGCGCCGAGCCGGGG
This sequence comes from Mycobacteriales bacterium, assembly GCA_035547035.1. Classification (GTDB taxonomy): domain Bacteria; phylum Actinomycetota; class Actinomycetes; order JAFAQI01; family JAFAQI01; genus DASZTV01. The sequence continues at coordinate 64,819 of DASZVL010000046.1, forward strand.
CCGGCGGTCGAGCCGTGCGCCGTCGCGCCGTACGACGTGGCCGGATAGCGGCTCGCGCGGCGCAGTCGAAACCGGCCTGGGCGCGCGGGGCCCGGGAACTGTGGCATCGGTCTTCTGCTGACCCTGCTCTGTGCGTTGGGGAAGTGGACGTGCGGTAGACGACGGTAGGGCGTCAAAGGTTGCCCTGTAAAAGCAGGTTGCCCGATCCGACCTCACGCCGAGTGAACGATCGTTGCCGACCACTACACTGTCCGATGCTCCAGCGCTCGTAGCTCAACGGATAGAGCATCTGACTACGGATCAGAAGGTTGGGGGTTCGAGTCCCTCCGAGCGCGCTACACACCTCCGAGCGCACACCTCCGAGCGCGCCACGTTTTCCCAGGTCAGGTGTCAGTACTCGATAGCCGGCCGCTGTGAAGGCGTTGACGGCACCCGAGCACGGGCGAGGGGCGAGATCACGATGATGACGTCGCTACCCACGCGAAAGCGGACTCGAGCACTCCAGCATTCCAATGCGTATTACTCGTCACGCTGGGGCCGTCGAGCGTTGACGCCACCTCGGATGCAAAGCCGGTCCCCGTCCCGCTGCGTTCGAGAGCCAGCCCCGGATCCGCACCACCTTCCGACAAGGCCTCAGGTCCGAACGTTGGAAACACAGGTATCGGCATCACCGTCATCGTCACAGTTGCCAACTCGATGAGTGCGAGTACGCGAGACCGCTCTTCATTGGCCATCGCGTCCCAAGTGGTCGTCTCATCTACTACTCCGTCTCGGATCTCGCGGATCATTGTTGAGCCTCGCGAGGTCGCCATTATGAGAAACGCCTGCGCCTGTCCCGCCCAGTACATCGCGTCACTAATTCGCTGATTCGCGGCTTCGATCTGCGCCTCAGCATCGTCGATGTGACGCGCCCGCTCCTCCTCCTTGTCCAGGATCTGCCTGCCCGCGCGGGCCGCTGCGAAGCCGAGTCCCAACACAAGCGGCGCGGCAACAATTCCGGTAAGAATCATCGTTCCGCCAGCGACCCCGAGTCCGCCGGCTGCGACCGAGCCCCCTCCGATCGCGGCGAGCGTGGCGTTTGTAGCGGCTGCGCCAGACAAACTCGCAATGGCCGTCCCCGTCGAAGCCGACGCAACGGCGGCGACCGTCGCGTAGGTGGCGGCAGCCGCCGCACCCCCTGCCAACGCCCCGGAGACCGCGCCCATGGCCGCCTGACCGACAATCGTCGCCGCTATGGCCTGTCGCTGTTCCGCCACCACTTCCGACAAGGCTGATTCGGCGTCGCCGTTTGGCGTCACAGCGGACCCACCGAGACCCTCGATGATCTCGGGAAGGGCAGAGTTCAGGCCGTCGATGTCTGAAACGAGCTCGAGAAATGGTCGCAGGAATTGATCGACTGTCGCGCCTTTTGCGGTCTCGAGCGGCCGAAATGCGTCTTCGGCGCGGCCCTCTAGGAGTTCCTGGCGCCTATGCAGATCAGCGATCCGATCCACATTCTCGGCCGCGAGGCGCGGAAGTCGGGCGAGCGAGGTTCGCGGTTTTGATACGGCCGGCAGCTGAGTTGGGGTCGCCGTGTCGTGGTCGTCCACGCCGAGATCCTGGATTGAGATCCCGAGTGCCTTGGCAAGGGCGCCAAGCCGATCTCCATTGGGAACCATCGCGCCGCTCTCGATCTTCGAGATCGATTCCTGCGAGTAGTCGCTCGCTCTAGCCAACTCAGATTGCGTCATGCGCAACTCCACGCGGCGCTGCCTCACAGCCTTCGCAAGGCTTACAGGCTTCTCATCAGCAGCCAAGACAACCCCTCTCGCGTAGATCTCATAGTACCCCTTGACGTGTGAGGCATTACTAGTAATAGTAATGCCTCACACGTACGACTACGCGAAAGGACCCAGAGATGGAAACAACGCTGGAAACATGGGATGCGACGCCGAGCGACATGCAACTCGAGCCCGCTCCTCGGCCCGAGCCAACTGGCGGGATCTACGACCTGCCGATCGTCGGGGGCCCCGCGAGACGGACCCGACAGTTCTTCGACGAAATGGCGCCGGTCGAGGGAGACTCGCCGGGAACCGAGTTCGGCAAGCAGGTCATCCGCTACGGCACCGTCGCAGCAGTGGGCACCGTTGGTGTCGCTGTTGGCGCGATGGTCGCCCTCTAGAGGCGGAAGGAGCCGAATATGTTCCCCATCATTCTTCTGTATGCCGCAGCGGGAGCGCTCGTCACCGGCGGCCTCTTCGGCGGCAAGACCGTTCTCGACGTCGCAAACGATCGAGCAGCGTCAGAGCGACTGCGCCGACGCATGGTCCAAGAGCGCGAATTGATCGAAGAAGCGCTCGCGACTCACGAAGCGCGAGCGGAGGCGGAAAAGCGCGGGCTCGATGTCGACGCCCTCCTGGTGCGGCTGCACGATTCACGCGAAGCGCAGCAGCAGATCTTCGACCTGCTCAGCGAGGTTCTGCGCCACCACGGCACGACACCAGAGAGTGTGCGTCGCCTGTTCGAGAACGCTGCGAGCTGAGAAGCCGGGGCAGCTAGGACGCTCCAAAATTGTGTGGGGTCCGGCCGCTCGGGATCGCTGGTCGGACCCCACCCCCATTGCAAGCTCCGATTGATCGTCGTGATGGCGAGTGGAGCCCTGCTATTTCAACGGTGACCTTCTGAGTCGACGACTGGACGCTCCGAGGTTCTGGACGGCCGTGGACGGCGTGCATCACCGTGGTCGTCGAGAGCACCTGATGGAAGATGATCTTGTAGCCGAACCTACTGCCTAACGGACCGATAGCAGTGTCCGATCCTGGACAGCGGTGGAATGTGATCAAGCCTTGACCTGGGCGCTTGCACGATTCTGGACATCGACGGACTCCCAGGGGCCCTACGGATCAGAAGGTTGGGGGTTCGAGTCCATCCGAGCGCGCAAAATCGACGTTCCTCTCCGCGGCATGGTTTGGCCGCGATCAGAAGGTAGGGCGCGCCGAGCAGCAAACGTGCTGGTCAGAGGCTTGCGGCTTGGCCGTGTAGCCAATCGTGTTGCCACGGCTGACCGTTGCGCCGAAGTCGACGGCGCCGCGAGCCGCGGCGCCGGATGCCGCCGTTGAGCTCGCGGTGCCGACCGTTCTCGAGAATGGTCCGCACCTGAGCGCGCAGCGCTTCGAGGTCATCGTTGCGCCGGTCAGCGCGCGGGCGCAGGTCGGGGTCGCGGTTGGCGTTCCAGCTCAGCGCCCACTTGATGTGGTCGAGTGCGTGCCGGCCGATCAGGTTGTCCGGGAACACCGAGCGGAAGGCCGCGACCTGGGTGGCGACATCGGCGTCGCGAAGTCGCGGGTCGCGCTCGACACGGCGGATCGCCCAGCGGATCAGCGGTCCGACCTTGTCCGCGGACCGGCGGTCCCAGACGAAGTCGCGGATCTCTCGGTCGGGCGTCCCACGCATATCGGTTTCGACGTCGACCGGATCACCGGCGACGCGGTAGTCGGCGAGAGCCGCCCGGGTCTGCGCCCGGTGCCGCTGGTGGATCGCCCGCCGATCCTGCCGAGCCGAGCGGCGCTGCTTGGACGGCAGCACCGACTCGGCCATGTCCTTGTACTTCTCGTAATGGTTGCGCACCATGAACTCCCTGGCGCGCCAGCGTGGAACTGTTCGCTCCACTGGTGACTGGCGCTATAGCTGCCGAGTCATCGCTGCATCCTTCTTCTCGTTCTCGTAGCCCACCGGTCGGGAGGCGAGCCGCTCACAGTATGTCGCGCCCATTCGCACGTGTCTCGGGACGCAGTCCCAGCCTGGGTGGTCCGCGGTGGTGCGCCTGGCCTGATCAACTGCGGATCGTTGCAGGCTCGATTGAAGACCGTACGGCGGCCGCGATCCGGTGCGGCTTGTGCTGTGGGGCGAGGTGGTCAGCACCCGGGAGGAGACACGCGGCGCCGTTCGGGACGACGGCGGCAAGCTCCTCGATCAGCCGGCTGCCGATGAACGGGGGGCTCTGGTCTCCCGCGAGCAGCACTGTGCGGGCGGTAATCGTGGCGAACCGGTCCGCCTGCGCCGCGTCGAGGCCTTGCTCGATGCGGTGCTCGATGAGGTTTGCCGCGAGCAGGGCGTCCATCTGATCCCAGCGGCGTCCCCTGATCACCAGTCGGAGGATGCCCTTTACGTACCAACTGGGCATGACGGCGAGCGGCTTGGGGGCGAAGCCGTTGTGCTTCACCATCCACGCGAAGGCACCTCGACGGTCGCCGCGGGCGAGGCGTTCGGCGTACCCAGAAAGCCAGGAGAACGGGAACTCGCCTCGAAGCGGCACTCCCGGTTCGTAGACACAGACGTTCGTGAACGTGTTCGTGCGTCGCGCGGCTTCTAGCGCGACCAATCCGCCGAAGCTGTGGCCGAACACGGCGCCTGCGCCGGTCGCCGCGGCGACCGCCGCGAGGTCTGCGCACTCGTCCTCGATCCGGTGACCGGCCCGCATGGGGCCGCTGCCGGGGCGGTCTCGTCGGTTGACGATGTGCACCGTGAACGTGTCCGCCAGCACCTCGGCCAGGTCGCGGTAGGTATCGGCATCGCTGAGCACTCCGCCAAGCAGAATCAGGCCTGGGCCGGCACCCACGGTCGCGTAGGCGATGGTGGTGCCGTCCTCGGAGGTCGTCGAGGCCCAGGTAAGCGTCTTCTCGTGCTTCATGCGATGCGCTCCGGTCCCGAGCTCTCACCGGCGCCGATTTGGTTCAGCAGCCGCCGGGTGTCTCGCTGGAACCGCGCGTATGGCACGCCGGCGCGTCGTACGAGCTCTTCGAACCGCCCTTCGAGCAGGGTGCTGCACCGATCAACCACGGCCGCCCCTTCGGATGTGAGCTGCAGGACGCGGCGGTTGCCCGCGCCAGGGGACCGGCTCACCGCCAGCAGGCCCTCGCGCGAGAGGACCCCAACCATCCGACTCGTCGAAGGTTCGCTCTGCGCGAGCCAAGCCGCCAGCTCGCGCTGACTCGTGGCGCCTTGAGTGATGCCGAACAACGCCAAGAATCTTCGATAGCTGATCGGAATCTCGGCCTGCAAGATCACATCGGCCGCTCGGTCCAGCCGTGCAGTGAGGACATGCAGCTCGTAGCTCAGAGCGGTAGGCACAGCTATGAACTTAGCAAGGTAAGTTAGAAATGCAAGTCATGCGAGCAGGAACGACGGCCACACCGGCAGAGCAATCGGTCGACGCGTGGCTCGAGGCCCGTCCCGGCCGAGTCCATGGGCTCTTCAGTCACACAAGAATCACCCGAACGCCGTAGTGACTTCGGGTGTTTATGTCTGCTTTCGGGGAATCCCCCGGCCGTGACCATTAGGTCACAAACCCGAATGTCCCACGCGGTTTCGTACCGCTTCTTCGGCGTGCCCAGACACGACCGGTCAGGAGCTTCACATGAGCGTTTCAGCTGGTTCCGGGGGCACCAGCCTTGTCGGCGTCATGGTCGGCGGAGGCGCGATCAGGCACAGCGCCGCACCCGCGACAGTGGCCAGCTCGTTGCCGTTCACCGGTGCGAGCCACGTGATGACGATGGTGGCCATCGCCGTTGTGCTGCTCGTCGCCGGTGTGCTCGCCATCGGTTTGGCCCGGCGTCCCGCGGACGGGGACGCGCCCTAGTCCCGCCCACCGAGCGGCGGATCAGTCGTCATGACCACGCCGGTCCTCCCGTTCCAGGAGCCGGTTGCCGCGCCGATCCCGAAGCAGTCGCCGCCGGCAGCCGCCGGCCCGACGGGAAAACGGCCGCGTTACCTCGTACCCGTCCTCACCAAGCAGCAGGATGCCTTCCTGCGGCTGCTGGTGGTCGCTTGGTTCGCGAGCAGCTCGCTGTTCTGGCTGTGGTGGCTCGCGCCGACACGCGGCGCGTGGACCGCTGGACGCGAGGTCGCTTCGGTGGCACTCGCCTGGCTCTTCCTGCTCGGCGGGTACTTCCTGTTCTTCGCCTGCCGGATCACCCGGCCGAACCCGGCGCTGCCGCTGCCTGAGCTGCGGGTCGCGATCGTCGTCACCAAGGCGCCATCCGAGCCGTGGCCGATCGTCGAGAAGACGCTGCGCGCGATGCTCGCTCAGGACATGCCGTACCCCTACGACGTCTGGCTGGCCGACGAGCGGCCGAGCGGCAAGGCGCTGCACTGGTGCAAGGGCCACGGCGTGCACGTTTCCACGCGCTACGGCGTCGCGGACTATCACCAGCCGGCTTGGCCGCGTCGTACGAAGAGCAAGGAAGGCAACCTCGCCTACTTCTACGACCACTACGGCTACGGCCGGTACGACGTCGTCGCGCAGCTCGACGCGGATCACGTTCCGGCGCGCGGCTACTTGAAGGAGATGGTCCGGCCGTTCGCCGACCCCGGCATCGGCTACGTCGCGGCGCCGAGCATCTGCGATGCCAATGAGGGCAAGGGCTGGACGGTGCGCGGCCGCCTGCACCGCGAGGCGTCGCTGCACGGTCCGGTTCAAGCCGGCTCCAATGGCGGCTGGGCGCCGCTGTGCATCGGCTCTCACTACGCGGTGCGGACCGCGGCGTTGCGCGAGGTCGGTGGTCTGGGGCCCGAGCTGGCGGAGGACTACGCCACCACGTTGTGGCTGCAGTCGGCGCGCTGGTCCGGCGCGTTCGCCATCGACGCTGAGGCGCACGGCGACGGGCCGGAGACGTTCGACGACATGATCACGCAGGAGCTGCAGTGGTCGCGCAGCCTCGGCACCATCTTCACGAAGTGGGCGCCCCGCAAGTTCCGCACGGTCCCCTGGAAGGCCCGCGCCAGGATGACCTTCGCCCTCTTCTTCTACTTGGTGCAGGGCATCGTGTGCCTGGCTGCGATCAGCCTTCCCGCCGTCGGCGTGCTGACCGGAGTCGCGTGGGCCGACACGAGCTTTCTCGAGTTCTACGTGCATCTGTGGCTGCCGTCGGTGTGTTTGATGGGGGCGCTGTCGTGGCTGCGAAGGTGCGGCGTGCTGCGTCCGGCCCGGGCCAAGCTGTGGTCTCTCGACATGGTGCTGTTCCAGCTGGTGCGCTGGCCGTGGACGACGTGGGGCTTCTTCCAGGGAATGTGGGCCGGCCGGCAAACGGCGCCCAAGCCGTTCCGGGTGACGCCGAAGGGCCTTACGAGCGCACGGCCGCTGGCCCTGAAGATGCTCCTGCCGCTGTTGGTTCTCGCGGCCGTGCCCGCCGTGGTGATCGCCGTCGCGCCGCATCCGCAGCGCGCGCTCGGCCTCACGATCGTGCTGATGCTCCAGGCGGTCACCTACCTGGCGGCGACGGCCACGGTCATCGTGCGGCACGTCGTGGCGAATGCGCAGCTGCCGAGCCGTCGCCGCGACCGTTTCAACAAGGCGGCGCTGTTGACCTGGCGTAGTGGTGGCTCGGCTGTGACCGCGACAGCCGCGACGACGCTGTTCGTGGTGCTGGTTCTGGCGCTGAAGGCGGCCGTCGTCTTCTAGCCGCTAGCTGCGGGTGTCGTCGATGACGCGGTAACCGGCGGCGGACATCAGTGTGTTGTGCTTGATCCTCGCGTGGGTGACACCAGGCTTGATCGACAGTGCCGGCGCGTGCGAGGCGGATGTGCGGGTGTCGACCTTGTTGGCTGTCACGGTCACGGTGTGGGCGTTCCCGGCCAGCGTGATCCCGCCATACCAGCTGTTGTTGCGGGCGTCGCCGTGGCTGGTGTTCCAGCGAACGACGTTGCCGTGGTTGACGCTGTCCTCGCCGGCGTAGACGAGGTAGCCCGCGCCGTCGTTTCTCGACGAGGTGTTGTGCTCCAACGAGGAGTCATAGACGTTCTGGTCGAGGTCGAAGCCGTCGCCGTCGGCGATGCCACCGGTTCGGTTGCCCGTCGCGGTGTCGTGGGCGATCCGGATGTCGCGCGAGTCATAAGTCCAGATGCCCGCCGGTCCCTCGGGTGCGGTGCACCGCGCACCGTTCCCGCTGGCCGACGACCGCGTGACCGACCCGCCGTCGACGCTGCCGAGCACGATCCCGTTGCCGCTGTTGTGCTCGGTGTCGCTCGCGTTGCCGAGGTTCTTGTTGGCCGTCGTCCGGCTGACCGTGACGTCGGCGTTCGCGTACGACGGAGACGCTGCGTCGAACGCCGGGCCGTAGGTGATGAGGCCGTTGTCGCGGTTGCCGATCGTCTTCGTGTCAACGACGGAGACGTGGGCGAAGCCGGCGCCCGGATTCGCGCCGCCGATCGCGATCCCGTTCTTGAAACCGCGGACGTCGAGGTGGCTGATCGAGACACCGCTGATCCGCTCGCCGGCGGGCTGGTCGCTGTAGAGGTCTACGCCGCTCTTGCCGTCATACGCAGCGGGGTCGCCGACCAGGTCGAGATCACGCAAGGTGACCGAGCCGACGTCGTACCCGACGACTCCTGGTGAGCTGTTCCCGAGGATTCGGGCCCGGCCGGTACCGAAGGAGCCGACCGTGGCGCCCGCGTCCTGATCGTCGAGGCGCAGCGGGCCGGCGAACGTCGAGCCACCTGCGAGCAGGACCGTGTCGCCTGCGAGGACCCGGGAGTTGACCGGCGTCAGCGTCCGCCATGCCGTCGCGGGGCTCGTGCCGGCGAGCGCGTCGTTGCCGCTCGCGCTCACGTAGAACGTACTGCTCGCCTCGGCTGACGCTGCGGGGGCGCCCCACGCGAGGCCGGTGGCACCGATCGAGGCGACCAGCACCAGGCTCGCCAGGCGGCTCGTCCCCCCCACGCATTATTGCTTCGGCGCAAAGTCGAGGATCTTGACCCCGCCGAACGGGTGGTTCCGGCTTCAGCTCACGAGTTGCGGTTTCGCAGCTTGTGGTCGCCGATGACGATGCTCAGGACCAGGTAGGCGCCGCCGATCGCCGCGATGAGGAAGCAGACGAAGGCGACGGCCGGATACCCCGCGATGCGGGCCGTGGTGCGGACGTTCGACAGCAGCGCGGCGCCGATGATCAGCGCGGCGAGGACCACGCCCGTCGCGACGCGGTTCGCCATGCGGTGCAGCCCCCGCAGGAAGGCGGTCTCGTCGAAGGCGCGGATCTGCAGCTCGAAACGACCCCCGGCCAGCGCGTCCATGGCGCGGTTGACCCGTCCGGGCAGCTGTTCGGCGAACTCTCTCGCCTCCAGGACGGCATTGAGAACGCCGGACAGGGACGGACGCACCCCGCCACCCGCGAGCTTGACCGCACGGTCCCGCACGATCTGGACCGGCTTGACCTGCGGGTCGAGCATCCGGGCGACGTGATCGACGTTCAGCAACGCCTTGCCGACCATGGACAGCTCTGGCGGCGGCTTGAGGCCGGCGGCGGCTGACGCCCTCGTGAGGTCGAGCACGATCTGCCCGGCGTCGATCTGCTCGACCGACGCGGTGGCGGTGCGTTCGACGAGGTCTGCCACGTCTGCGGTGAACCGTCGCGGATCGGCGTCCGTCGTCGGCTCGCACATCTCCGACGCCACCCTCGCGACCTCCTCGCCGCGACCCTCGCCGAGCGCGAGCAGCAGGCGGAGGAGCCGGTCGCGCATCTCAGGTGCAACCCGCGCGACCATTCCGAGGTCGATCAGGCCCAGGCGATGGTTCGGTGTCAGCAGGACGTTGCCTGGGTGCGGGTCGGCATGGAAGAAGCCTTCGACGAGGATCTGTTCCAGATAGGCGTCGAACAATGCTCGGGCGAGGGATTCGCCATCGAGGTCCAGGCGGGCGAGCGGGGAGATCTCCGTGACCTTCCGGCCGCGAATCCGGTCCATCGTCAGCACCCGGCCGGTCGTGAAGTCGTCGTACGGCATGGGAACCACCAGCTCAGGCCGCTCGTCGACGATGGTCCGCAGCCGTCGCAGGTTGGCTGCCTCCTTGCGGTAGTCGAGCTCGTCCAGCAGCGACTTGCGGAACTGCGCGATGAGGCCCGTGATCCCCATGAGCCGGCCAGCTTGTGAGTGGGCCTCGACCGTCTCGGCGAGGTCCTCGAGCACCTCGAGGTCGTCGAACACCTGGCGGCGGATCCCGGGCCGCTGGACCTTCACGACGACTTCGTTGCCGCCACGTAGCACCGCGGCGTGGACCTGACCTATCGATGCTGCAGCGATCGGCGTCTCGTCGAAGTCTTCGAACCCGCGCGAGAGCCGCACGCAGAGCTCGTCCTCGACGGTGGTTCGGACCTCCTCGAACGAGAACGGCTCCAAACGGTCTTGCAGGCGTGACAGCGCATCGATGTACGGCGCGGGAAGCAGGTCCGCGCGGGTCGAGAGCAGCTGACCGAGCTTGATGAAGGTCGGCCCGAGCCGTTCGAGGTCCGCAGCCAGCTCGATGCCCTCGACGTGCGCGCCTTCCGGCTCGACGTCGTCCAGCAGAGTTGTGTCGATACCCGCCTGCTGGATCAGGTCAGAGCGACCGTACTTGAGCAGCAGTCTCGCGATGTCGCGGTAGCGACCCAGGTGACGGGTCGCCGTGATCACCTTCACGCAGAGGCTGTTCCCCGATCCGGTGTGCGTTAGGCGGTTCGATCGAGGCAGTTGTAGAAGGCCGCGATGACCTCGTTGCCGAGGTCGGGCTTGTGGGTCAGCGCGTTGCGGACGAAGCCGCCGCTCACCCGTCGTACCGGGTCGGCGAACCCGACCTGACCACCGGCGCCGAGCCCGCCGATCGCCGACGGGGTCGGCCCCAGGACGCGAGGCCCCTTCACGGGTCGGTCGTTGTAGAGGTAGCCGAGCGTTCGCGTGACGGCCGTCGCCTTGTCGAGCTTGCCCAGCTTCGCGAGCCAGCTGGGCACGGACGACGTGGCGACGACGTCACCGCCGCGGATCACCGGTGACGTCCACTTGCGCATGGACTCCTCCGACACCAGCCGGTGGCCGTCGATCCCGCCACCGAGCGCCAGCACCGAGAAGAACTTCGCAAGAGCGGCTGCCGTCGCGCACGCGCTGCTGGACATCACCTCGGCGCGCAGGATGCCGCCGTGCTCGGTCAGCTTGACGACGTCTGAGATCACCGAGCTCGTGCCGTTGCCACCGAATGCCATGCCGGCGTACGTCTTCGGATCGTTCATCGCCCGCGTCAGACGCGGCATCAGCAGCTTCTGCGGGAAGCCCATCTCGTCGACGTCGAAGTCGATGATTCCGGCGACTCGCGCCAGCGCCGCGTCATCGACGCCGATGTGGATGTCGAGTCCGAGTGGGTCGATGACCTCGTTCCGGAAGAACACGCCCGGCGTGACGCCGGTGATGCGGCGCAGCACCTCGCCGACGAGCCAGCCGTAGGTCAGCGCGTGATAGCCGTGATTGGTCCCGGGTTCCCAGACCGGTGACTCGGCAGCGAGCGCCTCGGCGATCTCGTCGTAGGCGTCCCACCCCTCGCCGTCAGCCTGCATCAGCCGCAGCTGGGGCGGCACCCGGATCAGCCCCGCGCTGTGCATCTGAAGCTGCTTGACGGTGATGTCGGCCTTGCCGGCGGCGGCGAACTCCGGCCAGTAGTGCGCGACCTTCGCCTCGAGATCGAGCTCGCCGCGGTCGTCGAGGATCTGCAAGCAGAAGGACATGAACGACTTGGTGATCGACATCAGAAGTCCGAGTGTGTCGCCGCCCCATGGCCTGGCGGGGCGCGCGAAGCCGGCGCGTACGTCGACCACCAGCTCACCGTCGACGTATGCCGCGAAGGCGGCGCCGCCGTCGCGGATCGCCGGAGTGCTGACGAGCAGGTCGCGGACCGGCTCGAAGCCCGGCGCGGTGAAGCCGTTGTCGGTGCTGACGGCGGTCGTCACGCGGACCCTCCTTGCGCGGTACCAGATCGCTCCTTACAGTACCGCGCATGACGACCGCGGCAAGGGCCCTTGTGACGCCCGCGCCGGTCGACCTGTTGGCCGGCAAGTCGCTCGGTCCGCGCCATCTGGAGATCCTCGACGGCCTCGAGACGGTCGTCTTGACCGAAGGCTTCCGCGACCTCACCGTCGGGACGATCGCGCAGCGGCTGCACTGCTCACGGCGGACGTTGTACGAGATCGCGGACAGCAAGGAAGAGCTCGTCCTCCTCGTCATCGACCGGGTGCTGCGCCGCCTCGCCCGAGTCGCGCACGAGGCGGCCCGCCACGAAGACGCCCTGCTGGAGCGGTTGCGCGCCTTCCTGACCACCGGCCTCACCGAGCTCCATCGCGCGACGCTTGCGTTCTCCGAGGACGTCGCGGCTTTCCCTGAAGCCGCGCGCTTGCTCGACGCTCACTTTCGCTACGCCCACGGCACCGTCGAGAGCCTCCTCGTCGAGGGGATCGACGCCGGCGAGTTCGCCCCGATCCATCCGCGAATCGCCACCGAGACCTCCGCCGCCGGCCTCCAGCGCCTGCTCGACCCGGACCTGTTGCGCGAGGCAGGCGTGAGCTTCGCCGAGGCGATCTCGGAGTACATGACCTTGTTCACCGACGGAATCCGTGCCCAAGCCAGAGGAACGTCATGACCCTCACCCGCGCTCTCCACCGCGCTGTCCAGCAGGCGCCCAACTCGCCGATGACGATCTATCGCGACCGCATGCACACCCACAGCGAGGTCCTCGAGCGAGTGTCACGGCTCGCCGGGGCGTTGCGCGGCATCGGCGTGGCTGACGGGGACCGGGTCGCGATCCTGGCGCTGAACTCCGACCGCTACTCCGACTTCCTGCTTGGTACGGCGTGGGCAGGCGGCGTCGTCAACCCGCAGAACATCCGCTGGGCGCCACCGGAGATCGCCTTTGCGCTGACCGACTCCGAGACGGGCGTGCTGTTCGTCGACGACATGTTCGCTACGGTCGGCGAGAAGCTGGTCGCCGACGTCGAGCACCTGCACACGCTCGTCTACCTCGGCGACGGCGCGACCCCGCCGGGCATGGTGTCGACGGAAGAGCTCATCGCGACCGGTGAGCCGATCGAAGATCGGGCGCCGAGCGACCACGAGATGGTCGGCTTGTTCTACACCGGCGGAACCACGGGTCAGCCGAAGGGCGTGATGCTCAGCGCCGCCAACCTGTTGACCTCAGCGCTTGGGTCGATGGCGTCAGGTTCCTTCCTCACACCGCGCTCGCGCTACCTGCACGCCGCCCCGATGTTCCACCTCGCCGACCTCGCGGCGTGGTACTCCGTGTTGCAGATGGGCTGTGAGCACGTCATCGTGTCGCACTTCGACGTGAAGCTCGTCCTGCAGGCGATCCAGGACCACGGCGTCACCGACGTGCTCTTGGTACCGACGATGATCCAGATGGTGGCCGATGACCCATCGGTGACGGACTACGACATCTCTGCCCTCGAGCGGATCATCTACGGCGCATCGCCGATCGACGACGACCTGCTCGCCCGCGCGATGAAGGCGTTCCCGAACGTCGGTTTCAGCCAGGCGTACGGCATGACCGAGCTCTCTCCGGTCGCGACGCTGTTGTCGGCCGAGGACCACATCGACTCGCCAGACCGGCCGTCGCGCCGCCGGTCGGCCGGCAAGGCCGCCCCGCACGCGATGGTGAAGGTGGTTCGGGAGGACGGCAGCACGGCTGACACCGGCGAGGTGGGCGAGATCGTCGTCGCCGGTCCGCACGTGATGCTCGGCTACTGGCGCCGACCGGAGGAGACAGCCGCTGCGCTGCGGCCCGACGGGATGCACACCGGCGACGCGGGCTACCTCGACGCGGACGGCTATCTGTTCGTCGTCGACCGGGTCAAGGACATGATCATCAGCGGCGGCGAGAACATCTACTCCGCTGAGGTCGAGAACGCGCTGTGCGCCCACCCGTCGGTTGCGGCCGCGGCCGTGGTCGGCGTACCGGACGACAAGTGGGGCGAGATCGTCCACGCGGTCGTTGTGCTGCAACCGGGCGCCGAGGCAGACGCGGACTCCCTCGTTGCCTTCACCCGGGAACGAATCGCCGGGTACAAGGTGCCGCGCGTCGTCACCTTCACCGACGCGCTCCCGCTCTCCGGCGCCGGCAAGGTGCTCAAGCGGGTGCTCCGTGACGAGCTGACAAGCCCTCGCGCGTGAGCCGGCTGGCCCACAACCTCGGACTCGTCGCGGTTGCCGCAGCGGTCGTCGGCCTCGCCGGCTGCGGCAGCACCGTCGAGATGGGCGCAGACGGGACCGGTGTGGTCGCCACCCAGGGCCTGGGCGGCCCCACAGTCTCGCAACCGCAGACCGCGCCTTCGAGCGGCGGCTCCGCCGGTGTTGGTGACGTGACGGTGCCACAAGGTGCGACCTCGTCGCGGACCGGCCACAGCGTCACGGCGGGCATCGGTGCGACCACGCCGGTTGGTCCCTCGAAGCCGGGCGGCAAGTCCTCGGGTGGCGCGGCGTCGGTGCCCACGCGGGTGCAGACGGGCCCGCTGACTGTCGGGTTCCTCACGACCGGGACGAGCAACGCGCAGAGCACCGATGCCTCGCTCGGCAACACCGTGTCCGAGTCGGGTGTCGACCAGGCGTTGATCGCCGCGATGAACAAGCACGGCGGGATCGACGGCCGGCCGGTCAAGATCGTTCTCGCTCATACCGACACGGGCAGCAGCAACTGGGCCAACGACTTCCAGGCGGCGTGCGCAACCTTCACGCAGGACAATCACGTCGACGTGGTGCTGGGCTACCAGTTCACCTACGAGCCCAACCTCGAGCAGTGTCTTGCCAAGCACGGGATCCCGCATCTGTCCGACGGCTTCAACGTGCCGAGCAACTCCGTGCTGGCGCAGTACCCGCTGTTCTGGTCGCTCGACGTACCGACCATCGGCGAGCGCTCGATCGCGAAGTTCCAGGGTGCGATCAACACCGGCTTCCTCACTGCCAGGAACAAGCTGGGGATCGTCCTCGACGACTGCCCGGGCACTCTCGACGCCTGGAAGAGCCAGGTGCGGCCGTTCCTCGTCTCGCACCACATCGATGTCGCGATGACGGACACGACGTCGTGTGGGACCGGCAACAACTCCGGCACGACATCGACCGTGTCGGCGATCACTTCTGCGCTGGTGAAGTTCCGCAGCCAGGGTGTCGACCGGATCTCGTTCGTGTCCGTCTCGGAGGCTCCGGCCCTGTACGTGATCTCGGTCGAGGCACAGAGCCAGGGCTACTACCCGGGGTGGATCGTCTCCTCGCTCGGCCAGCTGGCGATCATCGGCGGAGAGGCCCCGCAGTCGGAGATGCGTAACACCCACGGATATGGCTGGATGCCCAGCCAGGACGTGCCGCCGCAGTACAACCCGAAGGCCAACGCCAGTCAGCGCCGCTGCTACGCGCTGCTGCGGTCGCAAGGAGTCAAGCCGCGCTCGGCGGCGGACTTCGGCTACGCCTACAACGCGTGCGAGGCGGTCTTCCTGTACGAGCGAGCGCTGAAGCTCGACGGCGGCAGCTCGAACGGCGTCGCGGTGAGCGCAGCCATCGCGAGTCTTGGTCACAGCTTCGAGAGCACGTTGAACCTCTACGGCCGCACGACCTTCTCCAACGCCGCCCGCAACAACGCCCCAGCCGTCTACAAGCCGATCAACTGGGACGGCAACTGCCACTGCTTCCGGTACGGACACCAGACCTACCCAATGCCGTGACGACCTCGTCGCAGGCGACCAAGGAGTGCTGATGCGTAGCTACGGGGACCCGAGCAAGCACAAGCTGCCGCTGCAGCTGCGTGCGCTGTTCGGCGTCAACGACGTGCTTCAACGGCTGAAGGTCGCACCGAAGCCCATTGAGGCCAAGCTGCCGCCGTACGACGAGCGTCAGCGCGGCCATCCGGGCTGGTGGATGACCTATCGCGTGAACCCCGCGGTGTCGACCCATGAGCTGTCGATCGACAGTCGCGGCGGACCGCTGCGAATGCGCATCTACCGGCCGCGCACGGCGCCGCCAGATGCGCCCATCGTGCTTTACCTCCACGGTGGCGGCTTCTATCTCGGCGGCCTCGATGCCTGCGCGTGGATCTGTGGCGAGATCGCCGCGCAGACCTGCGCGGTTGTCGCCGCGGTGGAGTACCGGCTGATGCCGGAGTTCCCGTTCCCTGCCGGACTCGACGACTGCCGCGACGCGCTCGACTGGCTCGCGAAGGGATCGCTCGACGGCACCGATCCCAACCGGATCGCGGTCGCCGGCGACAGTGCGGGCGGCAACCTGAGTGCGGCGCTGTGTCTCGAGGTCCGCGACTCCGCCGGGCCGAAGATCGTCCATCAGACCTTGATCTACCCGTTCATCGACTCGAAGCTGCGTGGCCAGTCCTGGCGTGACCTCGCGGTCGGCGGCGTCGACCTCGAGGCCGGGCAGTGGATGGTGGAGAACTACGCCGGTGCCGAGCGCCACAACCCGCTGGTCAGCCCGGTGCTCGCCGAGGACTTGTCGGGCCTGCCACCCGCGTTCATCGTCAACTCCGACTACGACGTGCTGCGCGACGACGGCTTCATGTACGCCGATGCGCTCCGCAAGGCCGGCAACGACGTACGTCACACCAACTACATCCGCGCCAACCACGGCCTGCTGTCAATGCCCCGCCTCATGCCAGTAGCCCGACAAATGATGGCCGAGATCAGCACCGAGATCTCCCGCGCACTCAGTGGTTAGCCGCGAGTGCACGCTTAGCATCGGGCGATGGCGGAGGGCGAGTCCCACCGCAGCAGCCTGTGTCCTCGGCCCCGGTTTTGGGCCGACGGACACCAGCTGCGAGGACGGGCTCGCCCGCAGCCGTCATCGATTGGCTAAGCGAGCGAGGAGTCGCTGCGAGGACGGGCTCGCCCCCCGCTCCACCTGACCGGCTAAAGGGGCGAGGAGTCCCAAAGCTCGTGGAGAAGCTGCTTCCAGCCTTGCAGCCGCTTGGCGGTGGCGCGATCGCTTCGGACGACGCGGGCCCGCGCCGCACCGTGCATCGCGTCGATGAGGATGGGCAGGGCGAGCTCGTAGTTCGGGTGGCTCACGTAGTCCGGCCACAGTGCGTCGCACAACCGGCGAATCTCCGCGCGAGCGTTGCGATCTTCCTTGGCGATCGCATCCCGCAGCTCGTCGTCGTTGCGCGCAGCCGACCACAGCTCGTCGATGGCGACCGCGAGCGGGCTGTGGAACGACATCCACAGCACGTCGATGCCGCCGTCGATGCCGCCGATCTCGCGAGCCCGCAGGACCTCCGGCCCGACGACGTCCCGCTGTGCCTCGAACAGCTGGTAGACCGCGGCCACCAGCAGCTCGGCGCGGGACGGGAAGTGGTGAAGCAGCGCGCCGCGTGACACCTCCGCGCGCCGCTGGACCTCTAGCGTCGTCGTCCCTGCGTGCCCGACTTCGACGAGACAGTCGACGGTCGCCGCGAGGATGCGGGATCGCGTGGCCGCACTCCGCTCGGCCTGGGTACGTCGAGCGGTGACTGTCGTCATCGGCGCCTCAGCTGAGCAGGCCGCGCGCGACGTGGGTGATCTGCACCTCGTTGCTGCCCGCGTAGATCATCAGCGACTTGGCGTCGCGCGCCAGCTGCTCGACCCGGTACTCCGACATGTAGCCGTTGCCGCCGAACAGCTGCACCGCCTCCATCGCGACCTCAGTCGCGGCCTGCGAGGAGTAGTACTTCATCGCCGACGCTTCGGCGAGCGTCGGGGTCTTGCCGGCACGGCGTAGCTCGATCGTGCGGAACACCATGTTCTGGACGTTCTGCCGGGCCACCTCCATGTTGGCGAGCTTGAGCTGGATCAGCTGGAAGTCACCGATCTTCTGACCCCACAGCTCGCGGTTCTTGGCGTAGTCGATGCACAGCGACAGGCACTCCTCGATAACGCCGAGCGACATGGCGGCGATGCCGACGCGCTCGGTGGTGAAGTTGGAGCGTGCGCTCTCGCGGCCGTCCGACGCACCCTCGCCGCTGCCTCCGGTGAGCAGCCGGTCGGGCTCGAGGTAGACGTCGGAGAAGAACAGCTGCCCCGTGGGCGAGGAGTGAATGCCCATCTTCTTGAACGGCTTCGACTGGGTGAAGCCGTCCATGCCCTTGTCGAGCACGAACGTCAGCACCGGTCGGCGGCGTTTGTCGTCGTTGGTTCCGTCGTCGAGCTTCGCGTAGACGACGGCGGTGTCTGCGTACGGGCCGTTGGTGATGAAGGTCTTCTCGCCGTTGAGGACGTAGCCATCGCCCTCGGGTCGAACTGTCGTGGTCATGCCGCCGAACGCGTCGGAACCCGAGTTCGGCTCGGTGATCGCCCACGCGCCGACCTTGGCGAAGGTCATCAGGTCGCGCGCCCAGCGCTCCTTCTGCTCGACCGAGCCGCGGGACATGATCGTGCCGCCTGCGAGGCCCATGCTGACACCCATCGCGGCCGTGATGCCCATCGCGACCTTGGTCAGCTCGATAGACAGCAGCAGCTGCATCGCATCGTCAGACGAGCCGTTCGACTCTGCGTCGTCAGCTGCGTCAGACGTGCCCCCGGAGCCTCCTGCCGCCGCCCCGCTCTTCTCCTTGGCGATCCGCTTGTCGAAGCTGTCCGCCATCATCGCGTCGATCCCGAACGTCGAGAACAGCTTGCGAATCAGCTCGTACGGCGGGAGCTCGCCGGATTCGAGGGCGTCGGCGTGAGGGCGGATCTCGGCGTTGACGAAGTCCCGGATCGCGTCGCGGATCGCGAGCTCGGTGTCAGACCACTCATACATCGGCTGCTACTCGCCCCACGCAGTGAGGCGCTGCTCGACCTCGGCGATCGTCCACGGCTTGTCGGTCTCCGCCTTGCGGCCGTAGGTCCAGCCGGACAGCTCGGAGATCGATGCGCCCGAGACCTCGTAGACCTTGCCGGTGAGCGTGCAGCTCGCCGAGCAGAGGTAGGCGACGAGCGGCGAGATCGCGGCCGGGTCGAAGCTGTCCAGCGTGTCGTCTGCTTCGGGCTTCGCCATCAGCTGGTCGATGCCTGGCGTCGCGAGGGTGAGCCGGGTGCGGGCGAGCGGCGTGATCGCGTTGGCGCGGACGCCGTACCGGCCGAGCTCGACCGCGGCGACCAGGGTCATCGCCGCAATGCCGGCCTTGGCGGCGCCGTAGTTGACCTGTCCCGCGTTGGGCAGCGTCGTACCGGAGCCGGACGACGTGTTGAGGATCGCCGCGTTGACGTCCGCGCCCGCCTTGCTCTGCTCCTTCCAGTACTCCGCCGCGTGGCGAAGCACGCAGAAGTGACCCTTGAGGTGCACCGAGATGACGTCGTCCCACTGCTGCTCGGACATGCCCGCGATGAAGCTGTCGCGAAGGATGCCGGCGTTGTTGACGACGACGTTGAGCGTCCCGAACTCCTCGACCGCCTGGTCGACGAGCGCCTTCGCGCCGTCCCAGGTCGCGACGTTGTCGGTGTTGGCGACGGCGTGGCCGCCGAACGCCTTGATCTCCGCGACGACCTCCTGCGCCGGGCCGGTGTCCGCCCCGCTGCCGTCGTTGGCACCGCCGAGGTCGTTGACGACGACAGCAGCGCCCTCGCGGGCGAACAGAAGCGCGTGCTCGCGGCCGATGCCGCGACCCGCGCCGGTGATGACGGCTACCCGCCCGTCGAGTGCTCCCACTGGGTGTGCTCCTTGTGAAGTTGAGTGCGGTCAGTCCGAGAAGACAGCTCTGTTGTCAGTCCGCGAAGATCGCGAGACCGTCCTTGATGACGACGTCCTCACCGACCCGCGTCTCGTAGGCGTAGCTCGTCGTGCCCGCTGACGAGCCGGTCGCGAAGAAGGTCGACTCGATGTCCTGGCCCGGCAGCACCGGCTTGGAGAACCGGACGGCAAGGCGCCGCATCCGCGCCGTGTGACCGTTGCCGAGCTCGGTGAGCGCGCCCCATGACGTGAACGCCATCGTGCACAGGCCGTGGGCGATGATCCCGGGCAGCCCCACCGACTTCGCGAACTCCTCGTCGAGGTGGATCGGCATCGGGTCGCCCGACGCCGGCGAGTAGCGGAACGTCTGGTCGTCGTCGACGTGCTGGACGACCTTGGCGACAGGTGCCTGTGCCCGCGCGGCATCATCGAAGGCGTGGCCCGGCGCGAGCTCGCCGACGGACGAGCCGGCGTCGATGCCGCGGATGAAGGTCGAGACGTACTGCTCGTTGACGAGATCGCCGTTCGCGTCGTGCGTCTCGATGTAGACACAGCCCACGGTTCCGCTGGCCTTTCCGGCGTAGCCGGTTACCTTGCCGCGCGAGGTCAGCTTGTCTCCCGCCTTGATCGGCCGGTGGAAGGTGAAGTCCTGCTCGCCGTGCAGGACGAATGGCGCGATCGTGTCCGGTGCCACCGCGAACAGCTGGCTGAGCAGGATGTCGAAGACCGGTACGACGGCGAAGACCGGCGGTGCGATCGCGCCGGACAGGTGCGCCGCGATCGGGTCGTTCGTCGCTGCCGCGTAGGCCGCGACCCGCTCCTCGGTGACGTCGAAGTGCTTCGGCTCGCTCCAGGCGCCGACGCCCGCCGGGTTGAACTCGACCGCACTCATCGGCTCGCCGGCCGGTACGCCGTGACGACCGCGGCGCCGCCGAGCCCGATGTTGTGCTGCAGCGCGACCTTCGCGCCGGCCACCTGGCGGGCGTCCGCCATGCCGCGCAGCTGCCAGGTCAGCTCCGCGCACTGCGCGAGGCCGGTGGCGCCGAGCGGGTGGCCCTTGGAGATCAGCCCGCCGGACGGGTTGACGACCCAGCGGCCGCCGTACGTCGTATCGCCGTTGTCGACCAGCTTGCCGCCCTCGCCCTCGGCGCACAGACCCAACGCCTCGTAGGTAAGGAGCTCATTGGCGGAGAAGCAGTCGTGAAGCTCGATCACCTGGACGTCGTCCGGGCCGATGCCGGACTGGTCGTAGACCTTGCGCGCGGCCTCCTTGCTCATGTCGTAGCCGACGAGCGTGGCGGCGGAGTTGTTCTCGAACGTGCTGCGCATGTCGGTGACCATCGCCTGGCCGACGATCTCGATGGCCTGGTCGCCGAGACCGTGCTCCTCGACGAACCGCTCGCTGGCGAGGACCGCGGCGCCGGAGCCGTCCGAGGTCGGCGAGCACTGCAGCTTGGTCAGCGGCAGCTTGTCGTAGATGACCTTGGACTCCTTGATCTCGTCGAGGGTGTAGACGTCCTGGAACTGCGCGTAGGGGTTGTTGGCGGAGTGGCGGTGGTTCTTCTCACCGATCTTCGCGAAGTGGTCCGGCGTCGTGCCGTACTTCTCCATGTGCTCGACGCCTGCCGCGCCGAACATCCACGGCGCCAGCGGAAGCGCCATCTCGTGCTTCTCGTTCAGCGCAAGCACGTGCTTCTGCATCGGGTTCTCGCGGTCCTCGAACGTGGACTGCAGCGATCCGCGCTGCATCTTCTCGAAGCCCAGTGCGAGCGCGCACTCGACAACGCCGCTGCGCACGGCCTGGTTCGCGAGGTAGAGCGCGGTCGAGCCGGTCGAGCAGTTGTTGTTGACGTTGATGACCGGGATGCCGGTCAGGCCGAGCTCGTAGACCGCTCGCTGGCCACAGGTGGACTCGCCGTACACGTAGCCGACGTAGGCCTGCTCGACCTTGTCGTAGGAGATGCCGGCGTCCTCGAGCGCCTTGGTCCCCGACTCCCGTGCCATGTCGGGGTAGTCCCACTCCCGGCTGCCGGGCTTCTCGAACTTCGTCATACCGACGCCGATGACGTAGGTCTTGGCAGGCATTGCTCTCCTCGGTCGTAAGGCATAGGGAGCAGTGGCCGGCGATTGCTCGGCCCCGCTAACAGTCAAGGATGACTGTTTCTGTCACAAGGGTCAACCGGGGTGGTCACGGCGACGAAGGATCGTGGCGGTCGCCGACGAAGTCCTGGTGAACTAGTGCGCGGTTCGCGAGCGTGACCCGTCGGTGAAGGGGGCTGCCCCATGATGGAACGGATGCGCGGCGAGAGCGCGCTGTCGTCCGGCGGCAAGTACGTCGCTGCAGCGATCGCCGTTCTGCTGATCGCCCACTACAGCGTGGGCCCGACGCAGCACCACCGCAACCTGATCCTCGGCTGGCTCGCCGTGGGCATCGCCTCGGCGTGCATGGTGCCGTTGTATCCGCGAATCGTCGCTGCCGCTCCTGGCATGGACATTCCGATGCTGGGACTGATCGCGGGGGTCGACTTCGCGGCGATGTTCGCCGTGGTCTCCCTGACCGGCGGGATTGCTGGCCCGTTCTGGGTGCTGATCCTGGTCAACACCACAGCGGCGTCGGTGATCTCGCCGAACCTCCCCCTCGCGCTCGGAGCCGCGTTCTTCTACGTCGGCACGTTGGTCGGTGCGACGGCGCTCGCCCACACGTTGAACCGGGGAAACGCAGGCGCGTTGGTCCTCGTCAGCGGTTGCCTTCCACTCGTGGCTCTGCTGGGAAGCTCGGTGGCGCTTCGTCTCGAGGAGCAACGCACCCGATCGGACGCCGAACGCGACCAGCTCACGCGCACCGTGGAGGACCTCTCGCTGGCGCTTGCCCAAGCCGCCAAGGGCGACCTGTCGGTTCAGGTCGAGTCCGAGGCGATGGCGCAGGAGCTGCTCGCCCGGCTCGCGACGTCGTTCGACGAGACGTTGGGCAACTTGCGCGGGCTGGTGGGGCACATCCACATCGGCGGCGAGCAGCTCGTGGCGGCGGCCCACGAGCTCTTGGCCAACGCCGAGCAGCACGCCGCAAGCGCCACGCAGCAGTCTTCGGCAGTCACGCAGACGACGTCGACGATCGAGGAGCTCGCCGCGACGGCAGCGCAGATCGCCGAGACGTCGGAGGCTGTCGCGCGCTACGCGACAGAGACGTTGCGTCACGCCGAGGAAGGGCAGGACGCCGTCTCGAGAAGCGTCGTCGCAATGGATGCGATCGCTTCCCGCGTCGAGCAGATCGGTGGCCGGGCGCTGTCGCTCGGGGAGAAGGGCCAGGAGATCGGCCGGATCCTCGACGTCATCAACGACCTGGCCGACCAGACCAACCTGCTCGCGCTCAACGCCGCGATCGAGGCTGCCCGCGCCGGGGAGAACGGACGCGGGTTCGCCGTGGTCGCCGCCGAGGTCCGCAAGCTCGCCGAACGCGCGCAGCAGTCCACCGGCCAGATCCAGGCCATCGTCAGCGAGATCCAGGCCGAGACCTCCGCGACGATCATCGCGAGTGAAGAGGGCGCGAAGGAGGTGCGGGTGGGCTCCGAGCTGGCTCGTGGTGTCGTCGACGCGCTGGAGCGCATCAGCGCGATGGTCGACGAGACGACCACCGCCGCCAAGGAGATCAGCGTCGCCACGCAGCAGCAGCGCACCGCCTCCGACCAGGTGGTGGCTGCGATGACGCAGGTGTCAGACGTGTCGCACCAGTACGCCGTAGGGTCCAAGCAGTCGGCAGCTGCGGCGGCCGAGCTCAACAATCTCGCGGCCCAGCTCCGCGCGTCGATCGCGCAGTTCAAAGTGGCGTAACCCCTAATGAAGTTGGCCCAACCCCCACCCCCGAGGCGCCAGCCATGAACGACTTCGACTTCCACCGAACCTTCGACCGCGTTGGCATCATCGTCGCCGGCATCACGACCGTCACCCTGGCCGGGACGCTGACGGTCGACCAGTACCACTCGAACCACCCGCTGCGGAACTGGGTGTACGTCGTGATGATGGTCCTGTCCGGGCTGATCGCTCTCGGCTACATCGGGCAGTGGGCGGTTGGGCAGCGGCAGGGCGTGGCGGGCAAGCTTCGGCTGAGCCCGTCCGGTTCCGTTGCTCAGCTGTTCCTCAGCACCGCCGGCGTCACCTGGCTGTGCGCGATTACCGACGGCATCGCCAGGCCGTTCTGGCTCTTCTTCTTGATCGCACAGATTCCCGCGGCGCTCAGCGTCCCGGTGTACGTCACCGTCGTCTTCGGCTTTATGGCCTCCGGTGGAGTCGTGCTCGCGTCGTACGTTGCCGGCACCGACACGCACAACAACCTCGGCGCGTTGATCTTCGTAGGCGTCCTGCTGCCGGTCACGGCCTGGTACGTCGGGACGATCACCGACGGTATCCGGCGTGCGCAGGAGCGGGCGGTTGCCGACCGGGAGCGGTTGGGCAGCGGTGTCGACCAGCTGTCGACCGTGATGGCACGGGCGGCGCAGGGCGATCTCGGCGCGGGCGTGTCCTCCGACTCCTTCGACGACGACTCGTTGAGCGCACTCGGCGGCTCGCTGTCGCACACGCTCGGGTCGCTCCGACTTCTGGTCGGGTCGATTCGTGGCGGAGGCGACCAGATCCTGGCGGCATCGCAGCAGCTGCTTGCTACTGCCGAACAACACGCCGCCAGTGCGACAGAGCAGTCGAGCGCCGTGACGCAGACGACGTCGACGATCGAGGAGCTCGCTGCAACCGCGGCACAGATCGCCGAGACGGCGGAGTCGGTCGCCCGGTACGCCGCGGAGACGTTGCGTCACG
Source organism: Mycobacteriales bacterium (assembly GCA_035547035.1). Taxonomy (GTDB): domain Bacteria; phylum Actinomycetota; class Actinomycetes; order JAFAQI01; family JAFAQI01; genus DASZTV01. Next base: position 89,083 of record DASZVL010000046.1, read on the forward strand.
CTGAGGAGGGTCGCGAGGCGGTTGCCGCCTCGGTGGAGGCCATGGACACGATCGCGTCGCGGGTCAACCAGATCGGCGGACGGGCGCTGTCGCTCGGCGAGAAGAGCCAGGAGATCGGACGGATTCTCGACGTCATCAACGACCTCGCCGACCAGACCAACTTGCTTGCCCTCAACGCAGCGATCGAGGCGGCTCGCGCGGGTGAGAACGGTCGCGGCTTCGCCGTGGTTGCGGCGGAGGTGCGCAAGCTCGCGGAGCGCGCGCAGGAGTCGACCGGTCAGATCCAGGCGCTCGTCTCGGAGATCCAGCACGAGACGTCGGCGACGATCCTTGCAAGCGAAGAAGGCTCCAAGGATGTGCGGACCGGGTCCAACCTGGCCCGGGGCGTCGTCGACGCGCTCGAGCGAATCTCCGGGATGGTCGAGGAGACGACGACCGCGGCGAAGGAGATCAGCGTCGCGACGCAGCAGCAGAGGTCGGCATCGGAGCAGGTCGTCTCCGCAATGACGCAGGTGTCGGACGTCTCACGTCAGTACGCGACCGGCTCCCGCCAGGCGGCTGCCGCGGCCGCCGAGCTGAGCAATCTCGCCGCCGACCTTCGAGCGAGCATCGCCCAGTTCAAGGTCGAGGCGGTCTAAGGCTGCGGTCGCGGCGCGCCTACAGGTGGTGGTTGGCCGCCCGTTCCGCTCCGCGCGTCCGGTGGATACTGCGTGCCTTGCTGGGGCGCGGCCGCGGTTCCCCCGCTGAGCGTTGCGGGGCGTTGCGGAGGCGCGCTTTGCGTCGCTGCCGGCTCGTCCGCCGTCCGCACCTGTCCGCCGGCGCCGGCGGGCGGACGGCGTATCGGTAGCCGCTCGCGCGCCGGAGGCGAGGTCTCGTGGCTGCCGTCAGAGCCGTTCGGCGGTGGGGCGGTCTCGGCCGTGCCCGGGTCGCTGACCCGGCTGCCGCCGCCCGAGCGTCTGATGCCTCGCTCGGCGCTTCCTGACCGCGCGAGGGGCCGGACCTCGCTGTTGAGCAGCTGCATGCGCGCCCGGATCGCCGGCTGAGCCGGGGGTGGGGCCAGCGGAAGCAGGCGCGACACGTGGGTGAGGTCAGCCTTCGCCTCGGTGACGAGACGCGACCGTTCGGCGGCGGTCGCGGTCCGCGCTGCGGTCAGCAGCATGTCGGCATGACCGAGCAGCTGCCTCGACTCCGCGGTGGCCGACAGTGCCGATCCGCCGGTCGTCGCCGATCCGCTGACGAAGACCAACGTCACCGCAACGACGAGCGCGGCGACGCCCCCGCTCATGGCCGGCACGAGGACCCGCCAGCTCGGCCGGCGGGCTGCAGAGCTGCCGGACCTCTTCCGCTGAACCCTTAGTGCCGCGGCCGGGATCGGAGCCGCGTCGAGCTCGGCGATCCCGGCGAGCAGGTCGACGTCGCACGTGAAGTCGAGCAGCGCAGCCTCGAACGCGTCGCCGTAGCTCGCCGTACGGCGCGCGCCCACTGCGGTGAGCAGCACTTCGGTGCGCGCCACCGCCGCATCGGCGGGCATCGTCGATCCGAGGCCGAGACGCCGGTGCGTCCACTGCCGCCGAATCCGGTCGCGGTGGTTCACGACCGGATCCCATCGGTCTCGAGCGCGGCCGCCTCGGCGTACAGGCTGCGCAGCTTGGTGACGGCACGATGCTGCAGCACATGGACGCTGCCCGGGGTCAGGCCCAAGGCAAGCGCCGTCTCCTTCGCGGTCAGGCCGACGACGGTCCGCAGCACGAGCACCTCGCGCTGCGTGGTGGGCAGCCTGCGAAGCATCCGATCCATCTGGCGGGTGGCGTCGGTGGCGACTGCCCGGTCCTCCGGACCCGGGTCGCCGTCGGCGACGACGATCGCGCCGCGTTCGGCATCGTCGTCGAGTGCCACGGTCCGGCCGAACCCGCCTTGGCGAGCCTGCCGTCGTACGCCGTCGGCCAGCTTGTTGCGCGCAACGGTGAAGACGAAGCCCCACATCGAGCGGCCGGCCTCGCGCCAGGTGGGGACGATCTTGGCGACGGCGAGGCACACCTCCTGGGCGACGTCCTCGGCATCGTCGCGGGACACGCGCTGCGCCACGGCATATCGGAGCACCGCCCGGCGTACTTCACGCAGCAGCGAGTCGAGGGCACCGACGTCACCGAGCTTCGCGCGATCGACGAGCTGGTTCAGCTCATCGGCTTGCGCCACCTGCCCCACCCCTGAACATCGCCGGCGATCGCGCGAACCGTAACGAGCCGAACCAGGGACTCCCTGGACGCTCCCTGTGACCTTCCTGTGAGTGCTGCGGGGTTGTTACGACGTCGGGGCCGGCCCGCGATTACCGCTTCGAATGCGTGACCAATCCGACTCGGGAGGACCAAGGAATGAGAGCAGGGACGAAGAACGTGCTGCGCACGGCAGCGTGGTCGACGAGCGCGCTGCTCCTGATGGGAGCCGCGGCGGGAACCGCCACCGCGGCCGCCCACAAGAGCCACAAGAAGCACGCCACGTCAGCCGACTCGACGAGCACGACGAGCACGAGCGCTGCGCCGGCTGGACGGCCCAAGATGCTGCACGACCTCGCGACGGTCGAGGACAGCGACGGGACGTTCGAGCAGTACGCGTCGCAGACCGGCACGGTGTCTGCGGTGAGTGACACGTCGATCACCGTCGTCAGTGCCGACGAGTACTCCGCGACCTACGCGATCGACGAGGACACGGTCGTGCTCAAGGACGGCAAGAAGGCGGCCGCCGATGACGTGGCCAAGGGCGACACGGTCTTCGTGCGCGCCGAGGACGAGAACGGCGGCTTCACCGCCGAGGTCATCGGCGACGGCAAGCCGACGGCTGGTCAAGGCGACCCCGGGGGCCTTGGCGGTCAGGGCGGTCCCGGCGGTCAGGGCGGCCCCGGCGGTCAGGGCGGCCACCGTCCGCCCCCGCCTGGTGGTGGTGCGCCGAGTGGTGCACCGAGTGGTGCACCGGGCAGTGAGAGCGACGGCACCTGAGCGATCACGTTCGCATGTCACATGGGGGTTGTGAAATGCAGCCTCTGTGTGACATGCGAGTCGTCGATCACGACACGCATGTGACATGCGATCACCTAGGCCGGGGCGGGCAGCGAGTCCTCGACCGGGGTCTTCACGAACACGCGACGGTCGTCCGGCAGCAGCACGGCCGTCGCGGTGAAGGTCGGGCCGTTGCGGTCGTAGGCGACAGTTGAGGCTTCCTCGACTCCGTCGACGCCCACATCGGCCGGACCCGCCGGACGCGCCTGGTGGTCGACGGTCTCGTTGCAGTCGAGGTAGCGGAACCTCTCGGGCGGGTCGGTCGAGTAGATGCCGAACGCGTGCTTCGTCGCGCACCCGCCGTTGGCGTGGACGAGGCCCGGTCCGCCTTCGCGGACCAGCGGCACCATCGCGGCGATCGCGTGGCCGGACGAGTTCGCGATCGGCGCGGCCGCGAAGCCGAGCCCGCCGGTCACTGTGAGAGGTCGGTCGAGGCGCAGACCCAACCCCGCCGCCGACATCTGCACGATCGACGGGAAGCATGCGTACAGGTCGACGTGCTCGATCTCATCGATTCGCAAGCCGGCTGTGGCCAGTGCGGCCCGGCCCGCCGTCACCAGTGCCGGAGACTCGTGTAGTTGCCGCCGTTGCGTGACACTCCATGTCTCGTGGCTGGAGGTGCACGCCCGCGGGAAGACGAGGCGATCGAGTGAGACGCCTGCCGACCGCGCCGCGTCGACGCTGCACATCAACACGGCCGTGGCCATGTCGACGACGTTGAACGCGACCATCGACTTCGTGTACGGGAACGCGACCATGCGGTTGCTCGGCGACGGCTCGCGAATCGTTGCGGCGTCCATCGGTGTGCGATCCCAGGCGTACGGGTTGGCGACCGCGACCTCGTTGAAGCGAGCCCACAACGCGGCGATGTGGTCGCGGTGGTCGTCGACCGATCTGCCGAGCGAGCGACGCAGGCTGTCGTCGAAGAGCGCGTAGAAGACCGCCGGACCGCCGAGCTCGAGGGTCTCCACGATCATCTCGTCGGGAAAGTCGCTGACGCGTTCCGGCGTACCAGTTCCCGGCTCACGGCACCACGGCGGCTCCTCGCCGGCTCGCTTCAGCCGCTCGGTGGTCGCTCGCGCCTCACCACCGACGATCAGTGCGACGTCAAGCTCACCATCGGCGATGCGTTGTGCGGCGAGTGACAGGAGCTCCTGCGGCGCACTGCCGCTGAGCATCGTGATGCAGGTGCCGGCATCCGGTGACCCGATCTTCTCGGCGAGGACCTGTGCCGGGTTCGTGAAGCTCCAGAAGCCTCCGACGACACCGATCCAGTCGACCTTCTCGAGCAGCCGGGCGGAGCCGGCGTCAATCGCTGCCTCGCGGATCGCGTCGAGCATCAGCTCGTACGGGCCGCGCAGGTCGGCAAGGTCGATCGACGGGTCGGGGCGCTGGATCACCTGTGCGGCGCCGACGATCGCCGGGGTGGCCCCATCGACGGCATGGTTCACGCCGGTAACGATGCCATCTCGGTTTCAGCGGTTGTGACCCGGGAAGTCCGGATGGCCCGAATTGACCACGGCAAATTGTGATCTTTGGGCGATACCCGAAGTCGCTGCTGGAACGTTGACTTGACGAGAGCCGTCCAAGGCTCACAGCGAGCCCACAGCCAAGGTTCATACCAGGCTCAGTGACAACGACGAAGGTAGCGGCATGAACGAGATGAGCCGAGCAGCGGCTGCAGACCAGAGGGATCGCGTCCGGCGCCGGGTCCGTCGCGTCACGGCCGTGACGGGCGTCGGCGCCGCGCTGGGAACTGGCGCGATGGTCGCAGCGCTGGAGGGCCCGGCTGCCTCGACCGCGGCCGCATCGACGGGCTTCTCGATTGCGCCGCACATCGAGGTCAAGAGCACGACTGCCGCACGGGCACCGAAGTCGCTGACCGACACCAAGACCAGCAAGGTCCGGCATCACGTGAAGCGTCATGCCTCCAAGAGCGCGGCATCGACCACGTCCACGTCCACGCCCTCGACCGCCAGCACGACTTCGGGCTCATCGGCTACCGCGCCGGGCGTTGCATCGAGCTCATCGACGCACAAGACCACCGCGGTCCACACCACCAAGACGACGAAGTCTTCGGCGAGCGGCTCGACCTCGTCGGGGACCTCGGGCAGCTCGAGCGGATCGACGAGCAGCGCAAGCTCCAGCTCGGGAACCACGAGCAGCAGCGGATCGACCAGCAGCTCCGGATCGACCAGCAGCTCCGGGTCGACGAGCAGCTCCGGGTCGACGAGCAGCTCCGGCTACTCCGGCTCGACCAGCAGCAGCGGCGGCTACTCCGGCGGGTACGGCGGCTACGGCTCCGGCGGCTCGGCAGGTACCGGCGGCGGATCGTGACGACGACCTCGAACGACGCAGCTCCGACACGCCGCGAACTGCATCACCGCTACGCCGCGGCGCGCTCCTTCGGCATCGCGGACTGGCCGGCGCTCGGCACGACGGCGCAGATCGTCGTCACCAACTCCGCCGCGTTGCACGACGCATGTGCGGCGGTCGAGGCCGTGCTGGTCGAGATCGACCTTGCGGCGAGCCGGTTCAGAGCCGACTCTGAGCTGTCACTGCTGAACGCGGCCGATGGCGACTGGGTTCCGGTGAGCCCACTGTTCGCACGCGCCCTTCGGATCGGGATCGATGCGGCGCGCTGGACCGACGGTCTCGTCGATCCGACTGTCGGCGGTGTGCTCGTCGACCACGGCTACGACCGCACGTTCTCGGCTGTCGCAGCCGAAGGACCCGTCAACATCCTGATTCGCGAGGTGCCTGGCCCCGGCGCCGTCGAGCTCGACGACGCGAACTGTCGGGCGCGCACCGGGCGCGGCGCGCAGGTGGACCTCGGTGCGACGGCCAAGGCGTTCGCGGCGGACCTCGCAGCGACGGCCGCCTTTGAGGTCGCCGGCGGCGGGGTGCTGGTGAGCCTCGGTGGCGACATCAGCGTGTCCGGAGACGCGCCGGCCGGCGGCTGGCCGATCACCGTCACCGATCGCAGTGATCCGTCCTTGCCGGCCGATGACGGAGTCAGTGAGCTGATCACGATTCGCTTCGGCGGCCTGGCGACGTCAAGCACACGCGCTCGTCGTTGGCGGCGCGGCGGAAGCGAGCTGCATCACCTCATCGACCCGGCAACCGGACAGCCCGCGGCCGGTCCGTGGCGGACGGTGAGTGTTGCCGCCGAGACGTGCACCCTCGCGAACACTGCCTCGACGGCGGCGATCATCGCCGGCTCGTCAGCGATCCGCTGGCTTCGTGACCGCGGCATGTCCGCGCGGATGGTGTCGCACGACGGCGCGGTCACCCACGTCGGCGCGTGGCCGGGCGCGACAGGCGCTGCGGCATGATCACCGCAAGCTCCGCGCTGTCCGGTACGTCGATCTGGTACTTCACTCGCGCGACGGCGGTTGTCGGCTTCGTGCTGATGACCATCTCGTTCGCCATCGGCCTCGCGTCGACGCAGCGGGTTCGTGACAGTCGCTACTGGCCGCGCTTCGCGACCCAGCACCTGCATCGCAACCTCGCGGTCCTGTCGTTCGCCTTCGTCTTGCTCCACATCGTCTCGACGCTTGCCGACACCTACGTCCACGTCGGCTGGTGGTCGTTCGTCGTACCGTTCGTCGCCGGTTACAAGCCGGTGTGGGTCGCGCTCGGCACGCTGGCGTTCGACGCCGTTGTCCTGGTCATCGTGACGAGCCTGCTGCGCGACCGGCTCCCGTATCGGCTGTGGCGGACGACGCACTGGGCGGCGTATGCGCTCTGGCCGATGGCCTTCGGTCACTTCCTCATGACCGGCACCGACGCGAGTCATGGTCGATGGGGTCTCTATCTCGACGTCGGCGCACTGGCCCTGCTGGTCGTCGCGACGGCGGCGCGCTGGATCACCCGCGACCGCGATCGCGGCCTGGCTGCGCTCCCGCGCGCGGTGGCGTTCCGGTGACGGCCGCGACCGTAGCGTCGCAGCGACGCGTCGAGCCCGGCCGTGCCGGGCGGCTGCTGTCGGGCGTCTCCGCGGACGGCTCCATCGACCTCGCACAGCACCTGTCGATCTGGGGACCGCTGCCCTCGCTGCCGCCTGCTGATGTTCTCGACGCAGTCGAGCGCAGCGGCCTGCTCGGTCGCGGTGGCGCCGGATTCCCCACCGCGCGGAAGCTGCGCAGCGTCGCCTCCGGCAAGGGACGCCCGATCGTCGTCGCCAACGGCTGCGAAGGCGAGCCGGCCTCCGCGAAGGACTCGGTGCTGCTGGCTCGTACGCCGCACCTCGTTCTTGACGGCATCCAGCTCGCGGCGCGTGCGGTCGGTGCGGACCGGGCCCACCTCGTCGTACACACGGACTCGCCGGTCATTCCGTTCGTCCGTGCGGCGATCGCGCAGCGGCGCAACGACCCGATAGCAGTGACCCTCGAGATGGTTCCGGCTCGCTACGTCGCCAGCGAGGAGTCCGCCATCGTCAGCGCGTTGAACGGCGGCGAGGCGCTGCCGGCGTTCACACCGCCGCGCCCGTTCGAGCGTGGTGTAGATCGGCGCCCGACGCTGATCAACAACGTCGAGTCACTTGCTCACCTCGCGACGATCGCGCGGTTCGGTCCGCAGTGGTTCGCCGAGCTCGGCGATCCGGCGCAGCCGGGCACGATGCTCGTGACGGTCAGCGGCGCGGGCACGGATCGTCGCGTCGCCGAGGTTGCGACAGGTACGACGATCGGGCGCGTCGTGAGCGCAGCTGGTTTGTCGCTCAAACACTCCGAGGCCGTCCTCGTCGGCGGCTACTTCGGTTGCTGGATTCCGACGAAAGTGGCCCAGCGGCTGCCACTGACGCATCACGCCATGCGTGAGATCGGCGCGGCGCTGGGCGCCGGCGTGATCGCGGTCTTGCCGCCCGGTAGCTGTGGCCTCGCGGAGACGGCACGGGTGGCGTCGTACCTCGCCGAGAACAGCGCCCGACAGTGCGGACCCTGCGTCAACGGTCTGCCGGCGATCGCGGGTGCGATGACCGCCCTCGCGACCGGGACGTGGGACGAGCAGACCTGGCCGGCGCTCAACCGCTGGCTCGACGTCGTCCCCGGGCGCGGCGCCTGCCGCCATCCCGATGGCGCCGCGCGCTTCGTCGCGACCGCGCTGTCGACCTTCGCCGCGGACGTCGCGATGCACCGGGCCGGGCGCCCTTGTACCGGGCTGGGCGCGAGCCCGTTCCTGCCGGTTCCGACCAGGCCGCGATGGGCAGCGTGACATGACCCTGCAGCTGAACCCGATCCGCTGCGCGGCCCACGGGCTGTGCGCCGACCTGCTGCCCGAGCGGATCGAGCTCGACGAGTGGGGCTACCCGATCATCGCCGCGGGCGAGGTGCCTTCGGAGCTGGTCGCGCACGCGCGCCGCGCGGCGCGCGCCTGCCCGACCCGGGCCCTGGTGCTGGCTCACAAGGCGTAACGGGTCGATCCCGGCAATCGTTACAAGTTTCGACAGCCCGGGTTTGGGGCAATCCCTGCCCGACATCTGTCATCCTTATCGCCTGGTGGGGGGCCCGCCCCAAACCTGTGCCTTCACGGATTGGGCTCGAATGCATCGACGACTCCTCGGCTCCTCGGTGATCGCTGCGGCGCTGTGCGTGGCGGCCAGCGTGGCCGTTCCCGTCTCAGCCGCCTCCCCGACCTCCGGCCAGCTGCTCAAGACGACGACGACCGAGGTGCTCCCGCTCCACGGCGGCACCGCGACCAGCCTCAACTGGGCCGGCTATGCGGTCACCCCGGCCAAGGGCGGCATCACCGGCGTGAACTCGACCTTCACGGTTCCGACTGCCGGCCTCTTGCCACCCGGGTTCGCCGCGACGTGGACCGGCATCGGGGGGTACAACACCTCGGACCTGATCCAGGCCGGGGTGTCGGAGAACTCGCTGCCCGACAACCCTGTCAGTGGCGCTCAGTACGGCGCGTGGTACGAGATCCTGCCCGCGGCGGAGACCCCGATCACCGGCTGCAACGGTGACGCGGCGTGCACGGTCACGCCCGGCGACGACGTGTCGGTGTCCATCTCGCTCGCCGGCGCGAACCTCTGGGCCATCTCGATCGCCGACACGACCGCCGGCTGGACCTGGGCACAGAACGTTCCGTACACCTCGTCGGAGTCCTCCGCCGAGTGGATCCACGAAGCGCCGACGCTCGTCGCGCAGACGCTGCTTGCGAACACCGGTACGACGCACTTCGGCCCGACCTCGACGTACACCGTGGGGTCCACGACGAACACGATCGCGCAGGGTGATCCGACGCTGATCAACCTCTCACCGGGCCTGGTCAACGAGGCGACGACCTCACCGCTCGCCGCCGACGGCCAGTCGTTCAACGTCTGCGCCTACGCCCAGACCTGCGCCGCCCCGTAAACCGACCGCTTGTTGGCCCAGCAATGTCACGTTGCTGGGCCATCAGCGTGTCTGGGGCGGCGAGTCGCGCCGGCAATGCGGCATTGCCGGGCGCGGGTCAGCCCTTGTAGGTGCTGGGTCCGCGGTCGCCGTACGGGTCGTCCCGCTCCGCGACCGCTTGGCGGAAGCCGACCTCAGCGGCTCGTTGCTGGAACGCGTAGCCCTCGCGGGTGTGCCGCGAGACGCCGTCGAACACCGTCGAGACCATCGTCGAGGTCGCGACGCCTTGCGCGAGCAGGGCACTGTTGAGGGCGAGCTTCGCCATCATCAGCTGGTTGATCGGCATCCGGGCGATCCGTTCGAGCAGGATCTCCGTGCGCTCGTCGAGCTGCTCCGGTGACGGCGCCTCGATCGCGAGTCCCCACTCGAGTGCCTCGGCGCCGGAGATCGTGTCACCGGTGAACAGCAGGCGCTTCGCCCGCTGGTCGCCGAGGCGGTGCGCCCACATGCCGGCGGCGGGGATGCCCCACACCCGGGTCGGCGGATAGCCGATCTTCGTGTTGTCGGCGGCGATGATCTGGTCGGCGTACAACGCGATGTCGGTCCCACCTGCGACGCAGAAGCCGTGGAGCTTCGCGACCGTCGGCTTGTTGGCGTGCAGGAGCGAGGCGAAGCCGCGGTTGAAGCGGCTCATCATCGCGTAGTCGAGCATCGGGTCCCACGTGCCGTCCGGGTCGTGGTTGCCCATCTGTACGCCGGATGACAGCACCGTGCCCGACCGGCGGGCCGACGGCGCGCGGCCGGTCTCGTCCATCCGCTCGGCGAATGCGGCGAGGTCGTAGCCGCCGCAGAAGCCCTTCCCCCGGCCCGACACGACGATGACGTGCACCCGCGGATCCAGGTCGGCGCGCTCGACCGCGTCGGCCAGCTCGATCGGGGTGTCGTAGGTGATCGAGTTCCCCTGGTCCGGCCGGTTGAACGTGATCCGCGCGATCCGGCCGGTGACCTCGTACGTCATCGTCCGGTACGACGGCGGGTCGGCGGGCTCACCGGTCTTGCCGGCGAGCGGAGCGGTGGGGCCGTCGACGTACCCGTCGTACCAAGCCGCCGGCCGGCCGGTTGCGGCGTTCGGGTCAGACAAGTCGCTCATCGCGGCAGCGTACGGCCCTGCCGGGCGGGCGCCCGGCGCGGATAGGGTCGCCGCTCGTGGGGGGCGAACCAGCCAGACGTCGACGTCGCGCGAGCGGGCCGAAGGCACCGGTCGCAACGACGGTCGAGGGAATCGTGCGCGTGCGGCCGCCGGAGCCGAGCGCCGGCGAGGTGCTGCGCTACCGGTTCGACGCGCTGCTGTCGCGCGGGCCCATGGGCGTCATCGCGCTGCTGTTCGTCGTCACGATGGCGTTCGTCATCGTCGCGGCGACCGTCATAGCGCTCGCCCACCAGGCGTACGGCGGCACCCACAAGGGGTTCGGCGAGGACTTCTGGCAGAGCCTGCTGCGGGTGCTCGACACCGGCACGATGGCCTCCGACACCGCGTGGGCGGTCCGGGTCGTCGCGCTGATCGTCACCCTGTCCGGCATCGTCATCGCCAGCGCCCTGATCGGCATCATCGCCACCGGCTTCGAGCAGCGGCTCGAGGCGCTGCAACGGGGCCGCGGCGCGGTGATCGAAAGCGGCCACACCCTGATCCTCGGCCGCTCGCCTCGGCTGTTCGCCGTGATCTCCGAGCTGACGATCGCCAACGAGAGCCAGCGCAAGCCGGCGATCGTCGTCCTGTCGTCGAGTGAGAAGGCGGAGATCGAGGACGAGGTCGACGCCCGCGTGGCCGACCTCAGGAACACCCGCCTCATCTTCCGGACCGGCGACCCGGCGAACCCGTCGACGCTGGAGAAGGTCGCGATCGCGTCCGCGCGGTCGGTCGTGGTCCTCGCCGACGAGCAGGGCGAGGGCGACGCCGGTGCCGTGAAGGCGGCGCTCGCCGCCAGCTCGATGCTGTCCGACGGCCAGGCGCCGATCGTCGTAGAGCTCGGTTCGGAGAGCACCGCGCAGGCGCTGGTCGCGGCGTGTGGTGACCGGGTGCTGCCCGTGCACGCGGCCGACATCATCGCGAAGGTCGTGGCGCAGGCGTGCCGGCAAGCCGGACTCGGCGCCGTGTACCGGGAGCTGCTCGACTTCGACGGCGACGAGATCTACACGACGGACGCGACCGACGTCGTCGGGCAGCGGTTCGGCGACATCCTGCTGTCGTATGCGGAGAGCACCCCCCTGGGGCTGCGGCAAGCCGACGGCCGTCTGCTCCTCTGCCCTCCGATGGACCACGCGATCCAGGCCGGCGACAGCCTGTTCCTGGTCGCCGAGGACGACAGCGCTGTCCGGTTCTCGGGCACACCCGACACGACGCCCGCGCCATCTGCGGCCGGTACGGCGGCCGGCGCGGTCGAGGACGGCCGGCTGCTCGTCATCGGCTGGTCGGACCTCGGCGGGCGGATCGTCTCGGCCCTCGACGGGATGCTCTCTCCCGAGGCGAGCCTGCGGATCGTGGTCGACCCAGAGGTCATCAAGCCGGAAGACGTCGTCGTCCCGCAGACCATCCACCGCGTGGAGGTCGGGGCTGACACCGGTATAGCCGACCTGGACGTGCACGGCTACGAGCAGATCTTCGTGCTCGGCTACCGGGGACACCTGTCGCAGTCCGATGCCGACGCGCGCACGCTGCTCACCATCATCACGCTCAACCGGGCGCTGGCGGCCGTCGACGACCGGCCTCGTGTCGTCGCGGAGGTCCTCGAGTCGCGCACCGTGCCGCTCGCCGCGACCGCGGGCATCGACGACTTCGTCGTCAGCGACGACCTGGCAAGCCTTCTGATGGCGCAGCTGTCGGAGAACCCGCGACTGTCGACGGTGTTCGCTGAGCTGTTCGGCGCGACCGGTCCGACGATCTCGATGCAGCCCTCGCGCCGCTACATCGCCGACGGATCGCACACCTGGGGCTCCGTCGTACTCGCTGTCGCGAAGGCCGGCGACCTCGCGGTCGGCTATCGCGCATTCGGCGGCGAGGTCGTGGTGAACCCTAAGGAGACCGGTCCGATCGGGTTCGGGGAGGACGAGCGGATCGTCGTCCTCTCCCGCAACCCGGTCTAGGTGTCGTGACCCGCCAGGTCGCTGACGCCTCGCGACTCGGTGATCGCATGTCACATGGGTGTCGTGATCTACGACCCGCATGTCACACAGCGGTTGCATCTCGTGACACGCATGTGACATGCGGACGCAGTGACACAACCCGCATGTGACATACGAGCAAGCCAGCGGGCCGGCGTTCATGCTGCTGGCACCCGGCGGGGTCATTGGCCGCCGCAGCGTATTCCGCCGCCCGCTTCCCCGGAGTAGCACACAGTGCCGATCCGGACACCGCGGCACGCAGCCTCACCCGTTACGACGGGGCAGGGCTTCGTGCTACTTCGAGGAGAGAGCCGCCGATTCGGTGGTTGACGTGGTCGACGTGGTCGTACCGCTCGGCACCGCGGTCAGGTCGTAGACCGTCGTCCCACCGACCGTCGTCTCGGCGAAGTTCGCCTCGACCCACTGGGTGATCTGCGACGACGTACCGGAACCGCTGCCGCCACCGGGCCCTGCGCCGGTGCCGCCCGGGATGAAGTAGTGGATCTTGCCCTCGTTCACCCACTGCTCGAACTGAGCCAGGGTGGGCGACGGGTCGGTGCCGTTGAAGCCGCCGATCGCCATCACCGGCTCGCCGCTGCCGAGCTGGTAGCCGGCTGCGTTCTGCGATCCCACCGTCGCGGCCACCCAGCGGTACCGGGCCGCGCCGTCCTTCAGCGCAGCGACCAGCGCGGACGACGGCGTGGGAGCGCTGAGCAGGCCGCCACCTTGGCCGCCCCCTGCACCACCTTGGCCACGAGCGCTCGCCCCGCCGCCGGCGCCGGGCAGTCCACCGATACCCGGTAGCCCGTTGGCCTGGCCGAGCGGTCCGCCGACTCCGAGTTGACCACCGATTCCGGGAAGCCCGCCCGTGGTCGACTGACCGCCCGGCCCTACACCGGGAAACGCACCGAACCCAGGTCCGGTGGCTCCTCCGATCTGCCCGCCGAACCCACGAGCAAACCCGCCTGGGCCGTTGATCCGGCCGAACCCGCCCGGCCCACCTTGCCCGCCCGGGCCGAACCCGGTGCCGGTCGGACCGGCACTCGGCAGCGAGCCGGTGTGGGGTGTGGCGGCAGTGGCGACTGAGTACGCCGCCGGGCCGGCGAGCCCCGCGACCAGCGCGATGACTGCGATCGCCGGAGCGAACCGGCGGTGGAGGTACGGCGCCGCCGCGATGCCGACCGTCGCGATGATGCCCGTGGCGATCACCAGACCGCGGACGGCGGGGTGCCAGGTCGGCGTGCGGTCGAGCAGGGCGTAGGACCACCATGTGGTGAGACCGACGGCGGCGGAAAGGGCAAGCCGGGCGGGCGCCGTACCGCGTCGGGCCCACAGCTCGGTCGCGCCGATGCCGACGAGCGCGCCGATCGCGGGGGCCAGGGCCACCGCGTAGTAGGGGTGGATGATGCCGGCCATGTAGTCGAAGGTCAGGCCGGTGCCGAGCAGCCAGCCGCCCCACACGATGAGCTGGGCGCGCCGGGCGTCGGTGCGACGGGCGCGGCGCGTCAGCCAGAGCATTGCGACGAGCAGCAGCAGCGCCGCTGGGACCAGCCAGGCGATCTGTCCGCCGAACTCGTTGCCGAACATCCGCAGCAGGCCGGTCTTGCCCCACATCCCGCCGCCGGCTCCGCCGCCAGGCCCGCTTCCGCCGCCGACACTGCCGGTCTCGTTGCCCGTGATCCGGCCGAAGCCGTTGTAGCCGAAGATCAGGTTGAGGATGCTGTTGTCCTGCGACCCGCCGATGTAGGGCCGGCTCGCCGCGGGCCAGGCCGTCACGATCGCGACCCACCAGCCCGACGCGACGATCATTGCTGCGGCCGCGGCGAGCAGCTGCAGGACGCGCCGTCGCAGCGGCGTGTCGGCCGCGAGGAGATAGGCAAGACCGAACGCGGGGACGACGAGGAAGGCCTGCATCATCTTCGTGATGAAGCCGGTGCCGACGAAGGCGCCGGCGAGCAGCAGCCACTTGGTGCTCGCCGACTCGATCGCGCGGGTCACGGCGTACGCCGCAGCGACCAGCAGCAGCACGAGCAGGGCGTCCGGGTTGTTGAACCGGAACATCAGCGTGGCGACCGGAGTGAGCGCGAGCACCGCGCCTGCGAGCAGGCCCGCCTGCGGGGTGAAGATGCGGCGAATCGTGACGTAGAGCAGACCGACGGCTGCGACCCCCATGAGTGCTTCGGGGACGAGGATGCTCCAGCTGTTCACGCCGAAGATCCGCGCCGACAGGTCCATCACCCACAGCGACGCCGGCGGCTTGTCGACCGTGATCGAGTTGCCGGAGTCGAGGGACCCGAAGAAGAACGCCTTCCACGACTGGGTGCTCGCCTGCACGGCTGCGCTGTAGAAGCTGTTCGCCCAGCCGGACGCGCCGAGCCCCAAGATGTAGAGGAGCGCCGTACCGCCGAGCAGTGTGAACAGCGACGGCCGGACCCAGGTTGGGTCAACCGGCCGGCCTCTCACCAGCCGGCGGATCCGGCCGCCGCTCGCCCGCGATGCGTCGACGTACGCCGCTCGCTCGTCTAGGTCTTGCTCTGCCGGCGGGACCGGCGGGAGCGGGTCGAGGAACGTCGTCATGGCTGACTCCTTGTGAAGGCGCGCCGCAGCAGTACGAACCGCACTGCGGTCGCGACGAGATTGGCGGTGATGAGCACGGCGATCTCCGCCGGACGTGAGGGGTGCGCGCTTGCCGCGTTCAGTACGGCGAGCGATCCTGCGGTGATCGCGAGGGCGATGCCGAAGACGCCGAGCCCTTGCAACTGGTGGCGCATCGCATTGGCACGACCGCGGACGTCGAACGTCATGCGCCGGTTGGCCGCGGTGTTGACGACTGCCGTGACGAGGAGAGCAAGTGCGTTGGCCAGCTGCGCAGCCATCGCAAGCCGGAGTCCGGCGTACAGCACGACGTAGGCGAGGGTGCTGGCGATGCCGATCGCGGCGAACCGCACGATCTGGTTCGCCGGCACTCGGGCGAGCCGAGCGACGCCTTTGAGGTCGGCGATCGCGGTCGCCACGATGTCGACGCGGCTGTCCGGGTCGTCGACCCAGTCGACCGGGACCTCGTGGATGCGCATCCCGGCGCGTTGTGCCAGCACGAGCAGCTCGGTGTCGAAGAACCACGCGTCGTCCTCGACCTGCGGCAGCAACCGTCGCGCGACGTCGGCGCGGATCGCCTTGAAGCCGCACTGCGCGTCGGAGAAGTGCGTCGCAAGGACCGCGTGAAGGATCGTGTTGTAGCAGCGGGAGATCAGCTCGCGCTTCGGGCCGCGGAGAACACGTGCGCTTCCGGCGAGGCGGGTGCCGATCGCGAGGTCACTGTGTCCTGACAGCAGCGGGGCGACCAGCGGCAGCAGTGCGTTGAGGTCGGTGGACAGGTCGACGTCCATGTAGGCGAGGACGCCGGCGTCGCTTGCTGCCCAGGCCGTTCGTAGCGCGCGGCCGCGTCCCTTCTCCGGCAGGCGGACGACGTGTAGGTCGGCAAGCTCGTCGGCGAGCCGTTGCGCGATGAACGGGGTCGCATCGGTGCTCGCGTTGTCCGCGATCGTGATCCGCGCAGCGAGCGGAAAGGACGTCGCGAGGTACTCGTGCAGCCGCCGTACCGAAGCCTCGAGATCGCCCTCCTCGTTGTAGACGGGGACGACGATGTCGACAGCCGGAGCCGTTACGGCGGCCGGTCGTTGACCGGGGAGGACCTCAAGTGTCGTGCTCACGGTGACAAGAGTCGCCGCGAAACATCAGCGCAACGTGAGCGCTACCTGCGAACTCCCTGGGAATCCGCGAACTTGCACAAACCAACGTGTCCGGCGCCCGCAACCGGTTGGAAAGTGCAAGTTCGGCGGGTCAGGAGCGGGCGTCGTCGGTTCGGCGCGTCATACCCGAGGCTCCCAGCTGAAGCGTCGTACGGCGACGACCAGACCGCCGACGCCCCACGCCGCGACGACGGCCACGTCGCTCCAACGGAACGGAGTGCCGAGGAACCCGGCAAGCATTCCGTCCGAGTAGTGCCGGACCGGGAAGATGCGGCCGACCCACTTGACCCATCCCGCGGCGTTGTCGCCGAGCGGGATGAAGACGCCGGAGAGGAACAGCAGCGGCAGCATCGAAGCTTGGACGACCGGTGCTGCGGCGTCCACGTTCGGGATCACGACCGTGACTGCGAACGCCAGCGAGCTGAAGGCCATGGCGCCGACCGCGAGCATCACGAGGAAGTGGAACAGGTTGATGCCCGTGGGGATGCGTGCCTGATAGGCGATCCGGCCGAACGCCGCGGTGATCGCAACGAGGAGAATCGCGATCAACAGCGCGTGGATCACCCTGGCCGCGAAGTAGGCGGCCGGTGGCATGGGAGTGCCGTTGGCCCGCTTCAAGACGCCGAAGTCACGGTGGAACGTCAACGCGATCGCGACGTAGGTGTAACAGGCGGAGATCACCCCGAACGTGGCCATCTGGGCGACGTAGTACGTCGACTGGTGCAGCGAACGGCCGAACAGGTAGACGTGGCCGTTTCCGAGCAGGGAGGTGAAGATCACGAGCAGCATCAGCGGAAACGCGAACGTGAAGAATGCCGCAGTGGGGTTTCGCCAGTACGTCTTGTTGGTGTAGCGCAGCTGGAAGGCCGTCATGCGCACGACTCTCATCGCGCGGCCCCAGGAGCGGCATCGGCTCCTGATTCGTGTTCAGCCAGGAGTTGCAGGTAGGTGTCCTCGAGGGTCGGGCGCTGCAGCTGCAGGTCGTCGAGTGCGACTCCCTGCCTGCGAGCCCAGCCGGTCAGGCGGTGCAGCGTGTCCGTGAGATCGGCTGGTTCGATGACGCACCTGCCGGCCGGCTCGACGATCGCCTCGACACCCCGAGGTGGTGCGACGCCGTCGGGGAGGAGAAACGTCACCCGAGGCCGCTGTCGATGCCGCCCGCCGATCCGGGCGGGAGTGTCCTCGACGACGATCTTCCCTGCCGCAATGATCGCGACTCGGCCTGCGAGCTGCTCGGCCTCGTCGAGGTAGTGCGTGGTGAGCAGCACAGTCTTGCCGAGCGCAGCGAGGTCGCGAACGATCTGCCACGCCTCGTGTCTGGCTGCCGGGTCGAAGCCGGTGGTCGGCTCGTCGAGGAAGAGCAGGTCCGGATCACCTGCCAGCGCGATCGCGACGTCGAGCCGCCGTTGCTGACCGCCCGACAACCGGGCGACTCGTTGGTCGCGCTTGCCCTGCAAGCCGACCAGCTCGATCACGTCGTCGACCGGGCGCGGGTGTGGGTAGTAGTACGCGTACATCTCGATCGTCTCGGCCACCGTGAGGTACGGGTCGATGCCGCTGGACTGCAGGACGATCCCGACTCGCTCCTTGAGTGCGCTCCGTTCTCGACCAGGGTCCAGGCCGAGCACCTCGACCTCTCCGTCGTCGCGATTCCGGTAGCCCTCGAGGATCTCGATGGTGGTCGTCTTGCCGGCGCCGTTCGGGCCGAGCAGTGCGAACACCTCGCCGGACCGGATGTCGAGGTCGACTCCGGCCAGCGCGGGCACGTCGCCGTACCGCTTGGAAAGTCCGCGGACTCGTACGGCGGTCGAGGTGCTCACCCCGAGCCCTACTCCGTAACACCCTTGGGGGCGCGCTGCTTCATGAACCCGAACATGTAGCCGGCGATGCGTCGCATCTGGATCTCGTCAGATCCTTCCGTGATCCGGTAGCGGCGGTGGTGTCGGTAGATGTGCTCGAACGGCTTGTGGCGCGAGTAGCCGAGGCCGCCGTGCACCTGCATCGCCTGGTCGGCGGCCTGGCAGCACAACCGGTTCGCCCAGTAGTTGCACATCGAGACCTCTCGCGATGCCGCAAAGACGCCTTCGGTGTCCATGCGCCACGCGGTCTTGTGAATCAGGGCGCGCAACATCTCGGCCTGCGTCTGCAGCTCGACCAGCGGGAACTGGATCGCCTGGTTGGCGGCGAGCGGCTTGCCGAACGGCGCACGGACCTGTGCGTACTCAACCGACTCGTTGATGCAGAACTGAGCGGCGCCGAGGCTCGACGCGGCCTGGCGGATCCGGTTCTCGTTGAAGAAGTGCTGCACGATCTGCAGTCCGCGACCCTCCTCGCCGAAGATCGCCGAGTGCGGCACCCGCACGTCCGTGAGGCTGATGTGCGCGTGGTCGGTCGGCATGTTGAAGGTCCAGAGGTACTCCTCGACCTTGAATCCAGGAGAGTCCGTCGGCACGAGGAAGGCGGTGATTCCGAGACCTTCGCCGGGTTCACCCGACGTGCGGGCCATGATCATGTCGTACTGCGCGACATGGATCCCGGTGTTCCAGGTCTTCTCGCCGTTGATGACCCACTCGTCGCCGTCGCGGACTGCGCTGGTCTCCATGAACGTCGCGTCCGAGCCGTGGTCGGGCTCGGTGATCCCGAACGCGAAGAACTTGCGGCCGCCCAGGAGGTCGTCGATCCAATCCTTCTTCTGCTCCTCGCTGCCGTAGTGCAGCATCAGCAGGAGTCCGACGTTGTTGCCGACGATCGAGTGCTCGTTCTGCAGGTCGTTGTGCAGGCCGAGGCCCTTCGTCGCGAGGTGCTCTCGGATGACGGCCATCGCGAGGTTGGAGCCGTCCTTGCCGCCGTACTCCTTCGGGTAGGGAAAGCGGTAGTGGCCGGCGGCGTCCGCGCGCTGCCGCGCCTCGCGGAGCAGCAGCTCCCACTCGTGGTTGGGCAGGCCGCCGCGGTCCCAGTCGGTGCGTGCGTCTTCGCGGCGATGGTCGAAGAAGCGGATGTTGTCGTTCTCCGCCTCGAGCGGCTTGATCTCGCGCTCGATGAAGGCGTCCAGCTCATCGAGGTACGCCGCGAGGTCGGCGGGCAGCGCGAAGTCCATGCGGCGTTGTCTATCGCAGATGCTTCGGGTTGGCGATCTTCAGGTTGGCTTCGACCGAGGGCCGCAGCGCCGACAGCAGCTCGCCCATCCGGCCGTCCATGTTGCCGTTGCGGATCGCGGCGACGAGCGCCTCGTCATCGGTGATGCCGAGCGCCGCCAGCCGGTCGGCGTGCTCGGCGGCAGCCCGGGGGCCGTCGGTGAGCTCCCGGCCGAGGATCGCCATGACGTTGGCGGCGATCAGCGTCTGGAACGCGAGCCTGCCCTCCAGCGTCGGCATCAGCTCTTCGCGCAAGAAGCCCTCGACGGCCTTGGCCAGCTCTGCCGCGCTCGGGTAGCGACTGTCCGTCACGAGGCCAGCTCCTCGAGCAGGTTGAGGACGTCGTACTCCTGCTCCGCAAGTCGGCGTCCGATTGCGGCCAGCTCCACCGACCGCTGGCTGCCGGAGAGATGGCGGTTGGCTTGTACGACGCAGATCACGCCCCACTTCACGGTGCCGAGCAGCTCCCACCACTTCACCACCTCGGGATCTATCGCGATCCCTGACGTCTTCTCGTACGCCGCGAACAGATCCTCGTAGTCACCGAAACCGCCGACCGGACCACTGCCACCGAACCGCCAGGCCCGCGTGCAGAGCCAGCCGAGGTCCTCCATGGGATCGCCGATGTGGGCGAGCTCCCAGTCGAGCACCGCGCGCAGGCCGTCGGCGCCGACGATGAGGTTGCCGTTGCGGAAGTCGCCGTGCACGACGGTCCTTCGGGTCTCGACCGGTCGGTGCTGATCGAGCCAGCGCAGCGCGAGCTCGAGCATCGGCGACACCACACCACTGCCGTCGAGGATCGCCCGTAGCCCGTCGAGCTGATAGCTGTCGGTGACCGAAGGCAGGACGCTCACGTCCATCTGGTGCAGCTTGCCGAGGACCTCACCACACTGCGCGGCAAGCTTCGTCCGGGCCTCGGCGTACTGCTCGTCGCGCAGGATCTTGCGTGCGATCGTCTCCCCGGAGATGCGGCTCATGACGATGAACGAGCCACCGAGGGGCTCGGCGACGCCGCTCGCTGCAAGCACCTCGGGCACGGGCGCGCCGACCCGCGCGGCTTCGCGCATCAGCGAAGCCTCGAGCAGCATCGTGGCGCCGACGTCGGGCCCCAGCCCGTCCGGTGCCAGCCGAAGGATCAGCTCCCGGGAGCTGCCGTCGTGCCGCGCGTCGAAGGTGAACGTCTGCCGGCTGGCGCCGCCGGAGAGCCGCGTGAACTCAGTGATCTCGACGGGGTGGCCGAGCGCGTTGCCGACGACGTCGGCGAGCGCGGCGATGTCCACCCGGGCATTCTGCCCCTAGCGCGGATGGCACCTCCGCCCCCCTATAGCTGGGTGGATGGCACCTCCGCTCTAGTACGCGTTCTTGATCACGAAGAACGAACCGCGGATCGTGCCGGCGAGCTTCGACTTCTGCCGGGCGAACTTGAACGCGGAGAGCTCGTCGGGAATCTCCATCCCTTCGGACAGCTTCAGGCCCACAGCCCGCTTGCCGGAGTCGAGCGTGTACAGGACGTTGACCACCAGGCCGCTCTGGTAGAAGACGTACGGCCAGCGGATGTTCTCCACCTGCAGCTCACTGGCCTCGAGAGGCGGAGACGCGATGACGATTCCGCGCTCATCCTCGAGGATCTTGTGCACCCAGGCGATCGTCTTCTTCGCCTTGCTCGCCGGCTCGGTGGTGAAGTCATGGTCGTACTTGTTCTTGAAGTAGCGAGCCTCGTTCGCGCGCAGTCCGGCGAGTGCTTCCGCGACCGGGGAGGACTCGAGACCGACAGTCGACACATTGGTGAAATCAACGACGTATGACATGACTCAAGTGTCGGTGGTCAGCCGCAGCGGTGCTTCTTCGTTCCTGCTCGGTTGCCGCGGCGTCGGCAGGATGGGAGCTGCGTCGCCGAGCCCGACGGGGTAGGTGTGACCCGACCGGAGCAGCCCGTCGATGACGTCCACTGACGCGGGAGGGCTGAAGAGAAAGCCTTGGCCGAGCTCGCAGTTGAGCTGTTGCAATGCACGGAGCTGGTCGATCGACGCGATGCCCTCCGCCACGACCTGAAGCGCGAGCCCGGCCGCCATCTCGACGACCGACCGCACGAGCTGGCGGGTCCGCGGCTGGCTGATGTCGGAGACGAACAGCTGGTCGATCTTCATGATGGTCAGGTCGAGCTGCTGCAGGTAGCGCAATGACGAGTAGCCGGTGCCGAAGTCGTCGACGGCGATCGCGGCACCGGCCGCGCGCAGATCCGCGACGGTCCCGCTCGCGTTGTGGAGGTTGGCCTCGAAGGCCTGCTCGGTGACCTCGAACGCGATCTGGTGGGGACGAAGCCCCGCGACGCGGATCGTCATCAGCGCGAAGTCGACGAACCCCGGATCGGTGAGCTGCCGCGGCGACACGTTGACGGCCATCGTGAGCCCGGGCCGGTCATTCGAAGCGCACAGCCGTGCGAAGTCCCGCGCCGCCGTCGTCAGCGCGAGAGCCCCGAGCTCGATGATGGAGCCGGCCTGCTCGGCAAGCGGGATGAAGACGCTCGGGCTGACCTCCCCGAGCTCCGGGTGCTGCCACCGCAGCAGCGCCTCGACTCCGCGGATCGCGCCGGTGGCGAGATCGACGACCGGTTGGTACAGGACGTGGAACTGCGAAAGGTCCGGGTGGGCGATGTCCTCGCTGATGCGCAGCTGACGAGCGATCTCGGCGCGACTCGAGGAGTCGAGGACGGTGACCGACGTGTAGCTGCGGCGCGACGCTTTGGTCCGGTACATCGCCGCGTCGGCGTGCGCGAGCAGCTGGCCGGCGGTCTCGGGCGGCTGACCGGTGACGACCCCGATGCTCGCGTGCACGCTGAACGCGCGGTCGTTGATGTTGATCGGGTCGTCGAAGCACGCGACCAGTCGGTCGATCACAGCACTGCGTCGTACGTCGTCGACGCGGCAGGTGAGCAGGGCGAACTCGTCGCCGCCGAGGCGCGCGATCGTGTCGGCACCGCGCATCCGGCTCGACATGCGTCGGCCCAAGGTCTGCAGCACCTTGTCACCGGTCGCATGACCGTGGTTGTCGTTGATGAGCTTGAACCCGTTGAGATCGACGAGGATCAGCGTGACGGGCCACTGACCCGGGTCGGCCAAGGCGGCCTCCAGCGCCTCGGCGAGACCGAGCCGGTTGGCGAGTCCGGTGAGGTCGTCGACGCGCAACGCGGACTCGAGCTCCTTGCGCCGCTCCTCGAGCTCGTCCACCAAACGCTGTTTGTCGCGCGCGCCGGTGAACTGCCGAAGGATGAGCGCGACCGCGACGACGAGTGCCGGCAGGACCATCGACGTCGGCATGTCTGCCTGAGTCATCGCCAACCGCGCCGTCACCGCGACGCAGCCGAACAACGGCAGGAACGGGAACATCTCCAGCGCCGACCCGAGGAGGACGCGCGACATCATCGGAGTGTCGACAGGGATCGCGGGCACGGCCGCCGCGGCCACCAACAGCAGAAGGCCGCCTTGGTAGATCACCGTCAGTGCGCCGTAGGCGTGCTCGTGGCCGGAGATGAACATCCAGATGTCGGTGCCCGCCACGACGCTCAGTCCGGCAACCATCAACGTCACGGTTCGCGTCGTCGCGGCGGCGCAGCGTGCCAGCACGGTCAGTCCGATCGCGACGACGAACACGTCGCCGATCGGATAGGCGTAGGCCACGGTCGTCGCCAGCGTGCCGTCCGTGACGACGAAACGGTGAGGAGCGTGGCTCAGGGCGATCAGCAGGTACCACAGCGAGCTGGCCGCCAGCAGTCCGTCCGCAAACGCGCGCGCGCGGTGTCCGGTACGGCGAGATCCCGCGGGGATCAGCAGCATGCCTGCCACGGTGAGCGGGACATAGCTGAGCGAGACCGCGTCGCCCGCCCAGGGGATCGGCGGCTCGTGGTGCGTCACCAGCTCGAACAGGCCGGCCATCAGTGACGACGTGAAGGCGCACGCCAGCGCCGAGAGGATCAGCAGTCGGCTACGGCGCAGCGCGTCATGGCGGCGTTCGCCGCCGATCAGCAGGACGGCAATGGTGATGAGGGTGGCCGTGCTGACGAGCTCCATCGCGGCAGGTCCGGTCGCGACGAGCACGAGCGACGCCAGCGCCGCGGCCGCGGCGATCGCGATCCGAAGGCGCGGCGCGACACGCGGGCTCGCCCACCACCATTGCACTCGTCAAGTGTGGTCACGGGAGCAATCCGCGCACACCACCCACAGTGGCCGAATCCTGAGCGCCCCGCGGGCTATCTGCGTGGTTCGAAAGGACCACGCACCGAGACGTCGGTGAGCCCTTGTCCCGGGAGTCAGAACCGCCCCACCGGCTGAAGACGGTGGGGCGGCTCGTCATCGACGGGGCTCGGTGCTGGTGGACCTCGTCCCAATGCCGATAGTGCGTCCGCACGCAGCGTTACGGGCAGGGGCCAAGGGCCCCGATCAGACAGGGGCAAAAGTCCCGAAGCGGACAGGCCGGGACGGGTTACGCGGAGCGGCGCTTCTTCGCGGGCGCTGGGACGCCGTACCGCAGGCCATCCATCAGCAGGCTCGAGATGCGGCAGGCTTGGTCCTGCCAGCCGGGTACGTCGGACATCATGCAGACGCCGGACAGGCCCTTGAGCACGTCGTGGTAGTCGACGTCGGAGCGAATCGTGCCCTCGCGCTGACCCGCCTCGACGAGGCGCTTCATGACGCCGTCCATCTTGGCGTGGCTGTACTCGAAGATCTCGGCGTCGTGGGACACCACTGACTTCAGGTGGGTGGCGAGGCCCTTCTTCGTGGAGACATAGCGAACGAACCGGCTCATCCACTGGGCCAGCGCCTGGTCGCCCGGCAGCGTGTCGAGAAGCTCGTCGGCCTGTGCGGCGATGTCGTCGACGTTGTGGCGGAAAACCGCTTCCAGGAGCGCATCCCGATTGGGAAAGTGGCGGTAGAGGGTGCCGATCCCGACGCCCGCGGTGCGGGCGATCTCCTCGAGTGAGGTGTCGATGCCATCGCGGGCGAAGGCGGCTGCGGCGACTTCGACAAGGCGGTCACGGTTGCGACGTGCGTCTGCGCGCATCCCGCGCGGTGCCTCTGCGCGCGTCCCGCGCGGTGCATCAGCAGCCGGGGACCGCGTACTCGTCACCTGCCTCGTCCCTTCTTGTCACTACGAGCGTGTGTCGTAGGTCACGGGAATAACCGCTTGCTAACCGGAGGTTGCCTCCGATAACGTAACGGAAGCAGCCTCCGCTTATGTCACAAGCGTAAGGCGGGGGGCCTTATTCCGCAACGCGGACCACGCAGACACGAAACGAAATTAGAGACAGAGGCACCACCATGACCGCAGACCATGACCGGCGCTGGCTGGCGCTCGCCGTAATCGGCATCGCGCAGCTGATGATCATCCTCGATTCCTCGATCGTGAACATCGCGCTGCCGAAGGCGCAGACCGCGCTCCACATCACGAACGCCGACCGCCAATGGGCCATCACGGCGTACACCCTCACTTTCGGCGGCCTCCTGCCTCTCGGCGGGCGGGTCGGCGACTACCTCGGCCGCAAGCGGATCTTCCTGATGTCGCTGTTCGGATTCGCCGGCGCGTCTGCGCTCGGCGGCGCCGCGCAGTCGGGCGCCATGCTGTTCGGTGCTCGCGCGATTCAGGGTGTGTTCGCCGCGCTGCTCGCGCCGGCCGTTCTCTCCCTCGTCACCACCACCTTCACCGAAGCCAGGGAGCGCGCGAAGGCGTTCGCCGTGTACGGCGCCATCTCCGGCGCCGGCGGTGCGCTCGGCCTGATCCTCGGCGGTGCGCTCACGCAGTACCTGTCGTGGCGCTGGACGCTTCTCGTCAACACCCCGATCGCGATCGCGGTGGCGTTCGCGGCGTTCCCGCTGCTCAAGGAGAGCCGCGCAGACGGCGATCGGCACCTCGACCTGCCCGGCACGATTGCGGTGACCGGCGGGCTCGCCCTGCTCGTCTACGGCTTCACCGAGGCGTCGATCCACGGCTGGTCAGCACCGCGCACGCTGGCTGAGCTGATCGTCGCGGGCGTCATCCTGGCGCAGTTCGTCATCTGGGAGACCCGCGCGAAGAACCCGATCCTGCCGCTCCGGATCGTCAAGCACCGCAACCGCGGTGGCTCCTACGCGGCGTTCCTGCTGACGACGCTGGGGATGTTCAGCTCGTTCCTGTTCCTGAGCTACTACTTCCAGGGCGTCCTGCACTTCAGCCCGCTGAAGGCCGGCATCGCGTTCCTGCCGTTCCCGCTCGGTGTGATCACCTCATCGACGATCGCGTCGAAGACGCTGCCGCGGTTCGGTCCGCGGGCGTTGGCGATGACAGGCTTCACGTCGGCAACTCTCGGCATGCTGTGGCTGACGCAGCTGCCGTCGCACTCGGCGTACTGGGCACACGTCGTACCCGCGATGTTGTTGATCAGCCTCGGCATGGGCCAGGTGTTCGTGCCGCTGTCGTCGACTGCACTGCTCGGCGTGCCCAACCACGACGCGGGCGCTGCCAGCGCTCTCGTCAACACGATGCAGCAGATCGGCGGTTCGCTTGGGATCGCACTGCTCAACACGATCGCCACCAGCGCGACGACGTCGTACGCGGCGTCACACCACGTGCTGCCCGGCGTCGCCGCTGCGCAGGTTCACGGGTTCCGGACCGCGTTCTCGGTGTCGGTCGGCGTGCTGGTCTTCGCGTTCTTCGTGGTCGCGACCCTGATCCGTCGCCCACCGGTCGCCCAGACCGTGGAGGGCACCGACCACGTGACCGAGCTGGAGCCGGTTCTCGTCGGCGCTTGAGCTCGAAGAAGCACACCAGTCTCGGCCCTCGCGGTCGCTCCCCGCGCACACCAGCGGGCGGGGCGGCTCCGGGGGCCGAGTCGTGTTCTACTTCGAGGAATCGGCGAGGTGGTCGAGCAGCCGGTCTAGGAAGCCGACCTGGCCCTTCACCAGCTTCTCGCGCGCCGTTGCGATGTCGTACCACTCGGCACGATCGACTTCCGGGTACTCGCGAAGCCGGCCCGACCCCTTCGGCCACTCGAGGGTGAACGTGTTGCTGTGGGCGGTCGTCGCATCGAAGTCGCCCTCGCCGGCGAAGACGGTGATGCGCTTGCCCTTGGGCTGGCGGATCTCGCCCAGTGGAACTCGCTCGCCGTCCGGCGCGGGGCTGCCGAGCTCCTCGCTGAACTCGCGGAGCGCCGCCGCGAGCGGCAGCTCCGTCTCGTCGTACTCGCCCTTCGGGATCGACCACGCGCGCTCGTCCATGCGCGCCCAGAACGGCCCGCCCATGTGGACGATCAGGACCTCGGGCTCACCGGAAGTCAGCCGGTACAGGAGCAACCCGGCCGCGAGCCTGACCACCTGGCCATCCTGGCTGACCGGTCTCGCTACGCGTAGGTCCGACCCACCAGTTCCAGGTAGCGGGCGAGATGACACGGCGCGAGGTACTGCTCGGCCACCCGCGCGCGCGCTCGCTCGCCCATGGCCGAGGCGTGCGCCGGGTCGGCGAGCAGCTCCCGCAACGCGGCGCCGAAGTGCTCGAGGTCGTCGGGGTCGACGAGTACGCCGGACACCTCGGACTCGATCTGGTCCTGGATGCCCCCGACGCGGCTGCCGACCATCGGACGGGCCTTCCACATCGCCTCGGCCACCGTCAGACCGAAGCCCTCCGCACGGCTCTTCTGCACGACCACGTCCGCGCGCTGCTGCAGCGCATTGACGATGGCGGCATTCTCGTCGACGTCGTCCATCGGCAAGCAGGCGATGTGAACCCGCCGGCGCTTGTCGTCCGGCAGCGCACGCCAGGTTTCCTTGAGCTCGGCGAGCGACTCCTGACCTTCCGGGTCGTCCGTCACGGACTCCGGATCGGGACCGACGAGGAGCAGATGGCTGTCGGGATCGGTCGGGCCGTGCTCGCAGAAGCCGAGCATCACACCCACGTGGTCCTTCAGCGGGTCCCAGCGCGACACCTGCACCACGAGTGAGGCGTCGGCGGGCAGCGGCTCGTCCTCGTACATCGTGGCGCGGCGCGTGACTCGGCCGGGGTTCCCGTCGCGGCCGACGTACTCAGGCGTTGCCGTCGCGCTCGGGTCCGCAACCACGCCGGCCACGTCGAGGATCGCGGCCGCAGCATCCGCGTCGAGGTGCTGGTTCTTGGCGGAGAACGCGTCGATGCACGGCGGGATCACGGTGACGTTCGCCGGGTCGAGGTTCTCCCAGCCGTACTGCCGGCGCGAGAAGATCTGGTGGCGGGTGGCTTCGGTGTAGGGCAGAAGAAACTCCCAGGCGCGCCGGGTGCTGTCGTTCGGCGCGTCCGCACCGATGTGGCAGCTCCACACGACATGTGCGCCCGCGCCGGCGAGTCCCGGCGCGAGACCGAGCGTCTGAGGGTCGTGAAGGATGACGGCATCGCCCTCGTTGACCCGTTCCAGCAACGCAGGCAGCTCCGCGGCGAGGGTCTGCTCGTAGATCTCGCGCTCGGCCTCGCCGAGCGGGCCGTCGTCGCCCGGTTGGCCGTGCAGCAGATGATGGATCCGCTTGGTGACAGCGAAGAACTCGTCGTTGCCGTCGATGACGAGCCACCGCACCGGCAGGTCGGACTCGGTCAGGTAGCCGAGGATCGACTGCAGCATCTCCGCGACGCCGCCGCCCTCCGCTGTCGAGTTCACATGCCAAAGCGTGTGCCCGGCCAGGCGCGCCTTCGCATCCCGCACATCAACCGTGAAGCGCTCGAAGTCGTCAGCGGCGAGTACGTCGGCGAAGCGGCCGACCGGGCGGGGCGCGATCTCGACCTCGTTCACGCGTCCTCCTTCGGTGGGGCCTACGGAGTGCTGGTAGCCGTACTGGATGCCGTCGGAGTCGGCGATGGTGAAGGCGAGCTCTTGGTGGCTGTCGGGGTCGGGGTCGGCTTCGGGGTTGGCGATGCAGAGTGCGAGGGGGTGGCGCGAGGGCTCGACGAGGACGACTGCGATGGCGTCGGGGCACCGGTGGGCTGCTGGCTGGGCGTGGCCGACGGGGAGGCACTCGGGGGTTTCGCGTAGTCGGCC
Source organism: Mycobacteriales bacterium (assembly GCA_035547035.1). Taxonomy (GTDB): domain Bacteria; phylum Actinomycetota; class Actinomycetes; order JAFAQI01; family JAFAQI01; genus DASZTV01. The sequence continues at coordinate 117,544 of DASZVL010000046.1, forward strand.
TGGTGACCCTGTGCGGGTCCGACCAGCTGCGGGGTGAGGATCGGCGCAGTGCTCGGGCTCAACAACGCGACCACGATTGCCGCTGTCGCGCCGGCACCGGCAAGACCACCCGCGGCGATCGTCATGCGGCGCGCAGTGCCGTAGCGCTGGTACTCGCTGCTTCGCCGCGACCGCAGGTCGGCAGGCAGGGCGGCGCGTCGAGCGCTGAGGCTGTTCAGCGGCGCGCACAGGTAGGCGAGTGTCGGCCAGGCCAGCAGCGCCGCCGTGAGCCAGCCGCCCCGGCCGCTCGCGCGACTCAGCGCGCCGACGATTCCGGCGATGCCCATGAGCGCGAGCGCACTTTCGCCGAGGTTGCCGCGGATCGCGCTCCACCAGGAGCTGTCCTCGGCGGTCTTCGGAGTTCGGAGGAACTCCGCCTCCTTGGCGAACAGTGCCTGGATGGAGGCCCGGGCAACGACCAGGCCGGTCGCCTGCCAGATCATGAAGGCGCCGAGAGCATCTCGCCAGTCGGCACCCGTGCCGCGCCGAAGCAGCGCGATCGCGCGCACGAGCCCGAGCAGGAAGAGCATCGGGATCGCCGCGATCAGGAAGCCGGTGAGCTTGCGGAACAGCAGTCCGCCTCCGCTCCCGACGTTCGCAGCGCCGACGAGCAGGAAGATGAAGAAGAGCAGCGCGAGCAGGTCGCCGTACCACTGGAATGCGCCCGACAGGTAGGCCCAGCGCTGGCCGAGCGACATCTGGTTGTCGCGATGACGGGCGCCGGGCAGCATGAGCTTCCAGTGGCGGCGCAGCATCTGGATGCCGCCGAAGCACCATCTGAACCGCTGCCCCTTGAGAGCCTCGAAGGTCAGCGGCATGACGCCGACGCCGAACGACCTGTCGACGTGCACCCCGGACCAGCCATCGGCCAGGAGCCGCAGGGACAGCTCGGCGTCCTCGGTGATGCACCACTCGTCCCAGCCGCCGACCTGCTCGATAGCGGCACGGCGGATCAGGCCCATCGTCCCGGCGAAGATCGCGCCGTCGCGCTCGTTCCGGGACGGCTGTGACACGGCGAAGAAGTACTTGTAGGAGTAGTAGAGGCGCCGGTAGAACGGCGCCTGCTCCCAGTCGCGGTAGTCCTGCGGCGCCTGGATGAACCCGACGGCCGGGTCGGCGAACAGCGGCGCACAGCGACGCAGGAAGTCCGGCTCGAGCTGGTAGTCGGCATCGATCACGCCGATCAGCTCGGTACGCGGGTCGATCATATGGCGCAGCGCGTAGTTGAGCGCTCCGGACTTGTAGCCGGGCCACTCGTCGAGGTGGATGAACTTCACGCCGTGCTCGTGGCACCACGCCTCGACCGGGCGCCACGTCGCCTCATCGGTCGTGTTGTCGTCGAGGGCGATGATCTCGTAGTGCGGGTAGTCGAGCGCGACCAGAGAGCGCAGCGTCTCGATGACCATGTCGGGCGGCTCGTTGTAAGCCGGAACGTGCAGGCTGACGAACGGCAGCTGCTCCGGCGCCGGGATGGCGGCGGTCGGCATCCCTTCGTGCACTCGCCGTAGCCAGGCTTCGCGGCCCAGTGCGTCGCAGAGCTCCCACATGTAGGCGCCGCCGAGAAACGCTGCGAGCAGCTCCAGCACCCACAGGATCAGGCCGCCGATGGTGCCTGCGGTCCCGAGATTGCTGACGAAGGTCCACCAGATCATGAAGACGAGATAGGCGACGAACAGGTACGTCGTCGCGGACCAGCACAGGTGGGCGCGTCCGCTCCATCGCCGGGTGAACGGCAACCAGGCGAGGCTCATGACGATGAGCCCCGCGACGCCCGCGATCAGGTTGTCCCGCGTGGCGCCGACCGCAGCCAGCAGCCCGGCGACGACCGCCGCCAGGATCGTCGTGGCGATGACCGCGAGCAGGAATCTGCGCGTCGTCGGCCACTTGCCGACCAGCGGCCCGCGCACCGGCGGCTCGATGAACAAGGCCAGTGTCGCGAGCGGCGCGCCGAACAATCCGGCGAGCAAGAGTGCGGAGAGCATCGACGAGGTCGATACCCCGGCCAGGTCGCATCAATCGACGGGCAAGATCACGTGTGCGAGGGTGTCCGCGTGTCTGACACCGAACGGTTCGAGGTTGAGCGAAGCATCGGGGCTTCGGCGGCGGAGATCTTCGCCGTGCTGACCGACCCAAACGGGCACGTCGCCATCGACTCGACCGGCATGTTGCAGTGGGCCGAGGGCGAGCGGGTCTCGGCTGTCGGCGACGAGTTCGTGGTGCACATGGACCGCGAGTCGTTCAACGACTACCCGATGGGCAAGTACGACGTGACGGTGATCATCACGAAGTACGAGCCGGACGCGTTGATCGAGTGGACGATCTCGGGGGCGATCCAGCCGCCGTTGCGCCACCTCTATGGCTACACGCTGACGCGCGCGGACAACGGGGGAACGCTGGTCACGTCGTACTACGACTGGAGTCAGATCGACGACGCCTACCGCGTCGGCATCTTCCCGGTCATCCCGGAGTCAGCGATCCGCGCAACGCTGGGCATCCTCGCCCGACAGGTCGAACGGCACTAGCCAAAGATCACGATGGTTCTGGCTCCGTCGCCTCGCGCCATCCGGTCGAAGGCGTCGTTGACGTCGGCCAGTCCGATGCGTCGCGTCACGAGTGCCGCGAGGTCGAGCTTGCCGCGCACTGCGAGGTCCGCCAGCACCGGCAGGTCCCTGGTGGCGTCCGTCTCGCCGTAGACGCTGCCGCGGATCTGCTTGGAGTCCGCCATCAACGACAGCGCACCGAAGGTGACGGACTCGTCGTAGCGTCCGGCGCCGACCAGCGTGACGATGCCCCCGCGTCGCGCCGAGGCGTACGCCGCGAGGATGGCGTCCGGCTTGCCCACCACCTCGATCGCGTGGTCGGCACCGATGCCGCCGGTCAGCTCGCGCACCGCGCTCGGCAGGTCGACCGCAGAGGTGTCGATGACGTCGGTCGCGCCGTTGCTGGTCGCAGCCGCGAGCTGTCCGGCCACCCGGTCAGCGGCGATGATCCGTGATGCGCCGGCGAGCCGGGCACCCTGGATCGCGGCCAGCCCGACGCCGCCACAGCCGATCACGACTACGGTCTCGCCCGGCTTCACCTGTGCGGTGCGCAGCACCGCACCGGCGCCTGTGGTGACCCCGCAGCCGAGCAGTGCGGCTAGGTCGAGCGGCAGCTCAGAGGGAAGCGGAATGACGGCGGCCGCCGGGATGACCGTCTCCTCAGCGAGAGTTCCGGCGCCGAGGGCGAACCACACGGGACCTCGCGGCCCCTCGGCGTACGGTGCGTCGTAGATGTAGCCCATCCCGCTCGGGCACAGGTACGTCTCTCCACGTAGGCAGTGGAAGCAGGTGCGACACGCGACGTTCCAGGTGAGCCCGACCCGGTCGCCTTCCTTCACCGTCGTCACGTCAGACCCGATCTCGGTGACGACGCCGGCGCCCTCGTGACCGAGCGAGCACGGCAGCATCGACGGCATTCCGCCGTCGACGATCGAAAGGTCGGAGTGGCACACGCCACTGGCCGCAAGCCGGACCTTCACGTCGTTCGGCCCGGGGTCGCGCAGGGTGAGCTCTTCGATGACCGGCGCTTCGCCGACCGCGTAGAGCACAGTGGCCTTCACGCATGGAACCTTAGAGCGATTTAGGGTTCGCCCATGGTGGTGACAGCCTCGTTGGTGATCGACGGCAAGCCGCACGACGGCGGCGCCGGGACTTACGACGTCTTCAACCCGGCCCGACCCGCCGAGCTCGTCGGCCGCGCGCCCGCGGCAGACCGGGAGCAGCTCGACGCGGCGGTCGCCGCGGCCCGCCGCGCATTCCGCGAATGGTCGGCGACGCCGGTCCAGCAGCGGTATGACGCCATTGTCGCCGCGGCCAACGCGGCGACCGCACATGCCACCGAGTCCGACCTCGCGACGATGTACACGCGCGAGCACGGCAAGGTCCGCAGCGAGGCGGAGTTCGAGATCCTCACCGCTCCCGCGCTGCCACAGATCCTCGGCGGCATGGCCGAGGCCGCACTCGCGCCATCGCTGGTCGAGCCACCCGCGTCCTACCCGAGACTGCAACGCGAGCCGTACGGCGTCGCCGCACTGATCCTGCCGTTCAACTGGCCGATCGCGGTCACGATGATGAAGCTCTCGTCGGCCCTCGTCACGGGAAACACGGTTGTTGCGAAGGTGCCGCCGACGGTCCCGCTTGCGACGTTGCACTTCGCCGACCTGCTGGCCGCCGAGCTGCCGCCGGGCGTCATCAACTTCGTGGCCGGTCCGGGCATCGAGATCAGCAGCGCTCTTGTCGCGCATCCGGACATCGACGTCATCTCGCTGACCGGAGGCGTCGCGACCGGCAAGGCCGTCATGGCCTCGGCGGCGCAGCGGCTGCGTCCGGTGCTGCTCGAGCTCGGTGGCAACGACGCCGCGATCGTCGCGCCCGACCTGCCGATCACCGAGGCGCTCGCCGACCAGCTGTACGGCGCGACGTACACGACGTCGGGCCAGGTCTGCATGGCGGTCAAGCGCCTCTACTGCCCGCGCGAGAAGGTCGCCGAGCTTGCCGACGCGTTGCTCGCGCGGTGTGACCGCGAGGTGGTCGGGGACGGGCTCGCACCGGAGACGACGCTGGGCCCGATGCACACTGCAGCCGGCCGCGACCGGGTCACGGCGATGCTTGCCGACGCGACGTCGCGAGGCGCGACCGTGCGGACCGGCGGAAGGCTGCGCGACGAGGATGCCGGCAGCGGCGGGTACTTCGTGCTGCCGACCGTCGTCACCGACGTACCGGTCGACGCTGCGCTCGTGACCGAGGAGCAGTTCGGCGCGGCGCTGCCGATCATCGGGTACGACGAGCTCGATGACGCCGTCAGGGTCGCCAATGCCACCGAGTTCGGTCTCACCGCGTCGGTGTGGACCGCCGATGAGGAGCTCGGGGATCGGGTCGCCTCACAGCTGGTTGCCGGAACTGTCGCGATCAACACGCACGGCATGGCGGCGCAGGACCCGCGGCTGCCGTTCGGTGGAGTCGGTGCGAGTGGCATCGGCCGCGAGCTCGGCCCTGACGGCCTGCTCGCCTTCACCCAGCCGAGGGCACTGATCCGCAGACCAGCCCCGGCCTAGACCGCGGTGATCTTGACGAAGAGCGCGCTGTGGGGCCGCGGAACCGCCACCAACGTCAAGATCAGCGAGGGCTTTAGGACCAGCCGGGCATCGCGACGCGCGGCGGGGCCACCGAAAGGACCTCGGGGAACGGCTCCGGCTCCGCTTCGTAGTGGTCCGGTGCGTCCTCGGGCAGGTCCGCCAAGGCCGCTTCGAGGGCCTCGGCGAGCGAGGCGCGATGCAGGACGACGACCTCCGCTGTGTCGGCCGCAGCCACCCCGTCGCCGAGCGCCGGCTCCGGCTCGGAGAACTGCGCGAACGCGACCGGGATCGACGCGGACTCGTGCCGCACCGGCATCTGCGGCGGCAGCGCACCTCGATCGGTCTGCGCACCCTTCGCGAACGGGTTCGGAGGCATGATCGGCTCGGCCGGACGCTGGGCCACCTCGGGTACGCCGTACCGCGACGTCGCCATGACCTGCGGGGTCGTCGGCTCCGACGTACGCCATGGGTTCTCAACCGGGGGGAGCACCGGCGCGGGGATCATCGGGATCGGCGGGGACGGCGTCGCCGCCGGCGCGTCGGAGCCTTGGACCAGACCACAAGCCGTGCAGACCTGCGCGTCGGCACGTAGCTGGGTGGCGCACCGTGCGCACGCTGCCATGGGGATCCCCTCCCGATATCCAGACCTCGCTCCAATCCTCGGAGGTGACACGGCCTGATGCCATCCCCCGGCCAGCCGCAGCGCTGTACGGCATTTGGCGGACACCCGTCCGGGTGACCGGCGTCCGTCACCCCGTGCGCCACCCGGGCGAGGACGGCTTCACCGATCGCTGACGACCAAACTTGCGTGCATTGCTGCACGGAAGTTGGTGACAAATGGCGCCGCGGGCCATTACGTTCACCGGTGAGATGCGCCGTACCCGAACGATCCTCGCCGTCGCCCTCGCTGTCGGACTGTTGGGCGCTTGCGGCACGCAGGTGCCAGACGCGAAGCGACGTGCGTTGGCGGCGGCCCAGCTCAACCAGGGCACCGGCAGCAACGCCGCACCGGTCACCGGTGGGGTGCCGAGCACCGCTGCCACTGCGCCGGGTGCCACCGGCACGCTCCCGGTGCCCACGACGCCGACCGGCGGCGGCGCTGTTACCGGACCGTCCGGAACCGGTACGACGAGCAGCGGCAAGTCGTCGAAGCACGGCAAGACCGGTTCGACTGCTGCCACGACGACGTCAGGGATCGGGGCGCCGGCCCCCGCGGGCGGGAACGGCGGCGCGACCGACGTCGGGGTCACCGCCAACCAGATCCTGCTCGGCAACGTCGCAGACCTGTCCGGCCCGCAGCCCGGTCTGTTCCAGAGCGCGATCAACGGCACCAACGCCTACATCGCCTACATCAACAGTCTGGGCGGCATCTACGGCCGCCAGCTCAAGGTCGACGTCGCCGACTCACAGACCACGTGCGAGGGCGACCGCAACGGTCATCAGGAGCTGATCAACAAGGTCTTCGCGTTCTCCGGTTCGTTCGCCCTGAACGACCAGTGCGGCGCCACGGTGCTCGCGCAGCACAAGGACGTCCCGGACGCGCACATCGCGGTGACGCCGTCAGCCAACGCGCTGCCGAACAACTTCAGCGTCGATCCGGTCGGCAGCACCGTGAACACCGGTCCGTTCAACCTGATCACGCGGAAGTACGGTCACACCAAGGTCCAGCACACCGGATTCCTCTGGGCCAACCTGCCTGCGGTCAACAACGTCGCCAGCCTGTCGATCAAGGCGGGGCAGAAGGCCGGCTGGAACTTCATCGTCCATCAGTCGGTCTCGCCGACCACGACGGACTTCACGTCGCAGATCATCCAGATGCGGCAGCGCGGCGTACAGGTCTTCTACACGCTCTTCGACGCGCAGGAGCTGGCGGAGTTCGTCCGCAACGCCAACCAGCAGAGCTTCCATCCGTTGATCGTCGCGCCGCTGGTCTATGACCAGACGTTCTTTCAGCAGCTCGGCAGCGCGTCGCTGGCCAACGGCATCATCGGCTTCAACGGGGCGACGTTGTTCTTCAGCAAGGCCGACGCGCAGAACATCCCGTCAGTGGCGCTGTTCCAGAAGTGGTACGGCGCCGTCACGCACAACGGCCCGGCCGACACGTTCGCCGCGGACGCCTGGTCGGAGACCGAGCTGCTCGTCAACGCGATCGCTGCGGCCGGCCCGGACCTGACCCGGCTGAAGGTGCTTGCGCAGCTGCGCAAGGTCCACTCGTTCGACGCGAACGGATTCTTCGCCCCGTCCGACCCAGCCGACAAGAAGCCGGGCGACTGCTTCGTGCCGTGGATCATCAAGAACGGTCAGTACCTGCGGACCGACACCTCGGCGACGAAGTTCCTCTGCGAGCAGTGACCCGTCGCTCAGACGGGGATCTTGACCGTCATCCGCTTGATCCCGTTGATGAATGACGACCGCAGCCGATCGGGCTCGCCGACGACCTCGATCTCGGGCATCAGCTCGAACATGTTGCGGAACGCCACGGCGAGCTCGCGCCGCGCCAGGTTCGCGCCGAGACAGAAGTGCGGGCCACGCGCGCCGAAGCCGACGTGCGGGTTCGGCGTACGGGTGATGTCGAAGACATCTGGGTCCTTGAACACCGACTCGTCGCGGTTTGCCGAGTTGTAGAACAGGATGAACTTCGAGCCTTCGTCGAAGTCCTGCCCGCCGACGGTCACCGGCCGCGTCGCGGTACGACGCATCCAGACCACGGGGCTGGAGTAGCGCACGATCTCCTCGACCGCGGACTTCGTCAGCGAGTCGTCTGCCATCCATGCCTTGCGCTGCTCGGGGTTGCGCCAGAGGTCATAGACACCGTGGCTCGTCGCGGTGCGCGTCGTCTCGCTGCCGGCGACGCACAGCAGGATGAAGAACGACGCGATCTCCTGGCTGGTCAGCGACTCGCCGTCGATCACCGCGTTGACCAGCGCGGAGGTGAGGTCGTCGGTGGGGTTGTCCTTGCGCTCGTCGGCGAGCTTCAGCATCAGATCGGAGAGCAGCTGGCCCGCAGTGAGAACCATGCCCATGCCCTCTTCGGGCGTCGCGATGAAGTCGGGGTCGCCGCCCGACAGGATGACGTTGGTCTGCTGCAGGACCATTGCCTCTTCGGTCTCCGGGATGCCCATCATCCGGCAGATGATCCGCAGTGGAAGCAGAGCGGCGACCTCATGCACCAGGTCGAACTCGCCGTTGTTGGCCTCGGCGACCTTGCGGGCGTCGGCGAGGATCCGGCGGCTCACCGTCTCGACGTCGTCGATCACCGCTTCGAGCATCTTCGGCGTGAACGCCGAGGAGACGATCCGGCGGATCTTCGCGTGGCGCGGGTTGTCCATCGAGATCATCGAGCCGTAGAACTCCTGCATCTCCATCGGCAGGTCGACGATCGACGTCGCACCCTGGCCGCTGCAGAACAGCTCCGGCGTCGCGCTGATGTGCTCGACGTCAGCGTGCCTCGTCACCGCGTAGTAGCCGGGACCCTGCGGGAAGAACGGCAGCTCGGGTTCCTCGAAGTAGGCGAGCGGCGCCTCGGCGCGGAGCCTCGCGAAGGCAGCGTTGCGCTCGTCCTGCGACTTCGCCCAGAACTCCTCGTCGGAGAGGTTGATGCCGAGGTCGGTACCGGCGGTGGTGGTCATGGCGCTCCTTGTAATCCGTTCTGACGATCAGCTTGCGAGCTCTGGGGCGGTGCCGAGGTACGCCGCTTGGACGACGGGGTTGGCGCGGATCTCGGCAGGCGTTCCGGCACCGATCAGCCGGCCGAAGTCGAGAACGTGGATCCGGTCGCAGACGTGCATGACGAGGTCGACGTCGTGCTCGACGAGAAGGACGCCGGTGCCGCCGGCGGCGAGCTCCCGGAGCAGCTTGCCGAACGTCTCGGTCTCACTCGGCGACAGTCCGGACGAGGGCTCGTCGAGCAGCAGCGCCTGCGGTGAGATCGCGAGGGCGCGCGCGACCTCGACGAGTCGCGCAACGCCGGTCGGCACGGCGTCGGCCGCAGCGTCGGCGTACGCCGTGGCGCCCACCCGCGCCAGCAGCTCGTCGGTCACCGCGGTTGCGGGCCTCGGGTCGTTGCCGAAGCTGCGGTGCAGCTCGGCGGCGGTGAGGACGTTGTCACGCACCGACAGCGAGCCGAACACCTCCAGCCGCTGGAACGTGCGAGCGATGCCGGCCCGGGCGCGCCGCGCCGCGTTCCATCGGGTGATGTCGACGCCGTCGAGGTGGACCACGCCATGGCTCGGCGCCTGCAACCCGGTGATGACGTTGAAGAGCGTGGTCTTTCCGGCGCCGTTGGGTCCGATCAGTCCGGTCACCTGGCCGGCCGGTACGTCGAGGCTCACGTCGTTGACCGCCACCAGCCCGCCGAAGCGGACGGAGACGGCGTCGACTGTCAGCAAGGTCACGTCCTCCACCCCACCCACCACCCAAGAGTGGCGCCGACCGCATCGGCCGGGCTCATCGGGCGGCCGCCTTGCGCGGGCTCGGCGGCACCGGCCGGCAGATGCCGCAGAGCTCGAGCCCCGCCTTCGAGCGTGGCCGGACGATCTCCTGGCCACGCATCGCCACGCAGTCGATGCGGTGCAGCATCGTGCCGCCGGGCGTCGTGACGAGCTCGTCGGCTCGACCGCCCCGGCTCGTCGGGCCCTGCGCCGCAATCGTCGTGAGGAGCGCCTCGACCCGCTGCTGGTGTTCGCCGTCGCGCCGCGCCGTCGACTCCGCGGTTCGGACCAGTCGGGTCAGCCAGTAGGCGAAGAACACCCAGGTGCCGATGCCGATGAGGCCGAGCCCGAGGATGCCGCCGGAGATCAGGTACGGCGTCTGCTCCCAGTCCAGGGAGGTCTGCGCGCTGCCGTACCAGCCGATCAGGATCAGCCCGATGCCGAGCGGCAGCAACGCGCCGCCGATGACGAGCAGCCAGGTGTCCGACCACCGAAGTCTCGCCACGCGGATCTTCGACACAGCGCTACGAAGCTCCGAGACGTTCGTCTCCGTGGGCGCTTCCTGGCTCACGCGTCCTCCTCACAATCGGCGTCTGCAGGCACGGCGAGAAATCGTCCGGCGATCCGCGGCGCAGCGATCGCGCCGAGCAGCATCGCAACCGCGATTCCGAACACCATCAGCCCGGTCGGGCCGCCGGCCAGCGCGATCTTGCTCGCGGCGCTGACGATTCGTGACGCCACCGAGGGCGGCTGGCTGTCGTCCGGCCCCACGCCGATCGAACCGCCTGGCGGGAGGTCAGAGGTGCCGCCACCGATCGATCCGCGAGTCGCTGACGCCGGCGAACCGGTAGAGGTAGGCGGCGGCGTGAACGTTCCGGGCAGCAGCGACGGCGTCGCGTTGACCTGCACCGAAGCACGGCCGAGCGTGACCGAGTAGGTCGAGGAGTTCGGGTGGTAGGTGAGGACGAGCGCGCCTGCGTCGTACGACGCGAACCCGCTGTCTCGGGTGACGAGCGTCTTCGTGAACGTCGTGTGGAGGTGCAACGCGGCGAGCGTCGTGCTCAGCAGCTTCGTCACGGCCGCGGTCGGGATCACCGACTTCGCGAGGTGGATCCCCTCGTGGTCGATCGTGACCGGGATTCCCGCGATGGTGACGCCTGCGACCGTGGTCGTGGCGTGGCCGTGCGCCTGCTTGCCGTTGCTCACCACGACGGCGTGGGAGACGAGCGAGCCGATCCTTATCGCGCCCGCGGCCAGGCTGAGGTTGGTGACCTCGCTGTGCGCGACTGATCGGACCGTGTGCGCCCCGACCAGCTTCGAGTAGCTCGCTCCGGAGAACGCGCCGAGCGAGCCGAGTCCGGCGATCGCGGCTTGCGTCTTCGAGGAAGCGGTGACGAGTGAGTGGGTCGCGCTCGACTGCATCACCGTGCCCGGAATCGTCTTGTTGACCGCGTGCTGCGTGCCGGTGCTGTGGGACTCCGCCTTGACCGGGTCGTTCAGGAGGTTCGCGACAGGAGTCGGCACACTCGGCTCGAGGATCAGCAACGCATCCCCGCCGTTGCCGCCGATGTCACCCGGCCATGCGATCGAGGCGAGGCCCGCGCCGACGCCGCCGGTGGTCAGCGTCGAGCGCACTTGCGGGACGTCGAGTGAGACGCCCATGTAGATCCCGTCGATGCCGATGCCGGGAGCGTTGGCGATCGCGGTGTAGCTGACCAGCTGCGAGCCGGCTCCGACGTGCCGGGTCGACGTGGAGACGGCCGTTGCGACCGGCATCGCGAACACCATGAGAGCCGCTGTGGCGGCGAACAGGATCGGCCGGCGGGCAAGCGCCCGGAGCGGCACGGACGCCGCTTGTCTGCGGCCGAGCCGCGGAGGGCGTTCGTCCGTCGCCATCATGCTGTCTCTCCCAGGTACGTCTCATCCAGATGAGCCGCAACGTCGGCCGGTTGGCCGACCCGCAAGATCCGGCCGGCGGCCATCAGCACGGCGTAGTCCGCGATGGCGAGCGCAGTGTGCGCGAACTGCTCGACCAGCAGGACGGTGATGCCTTGGTCGCGCAGCCGTCCGACGACCTCGTAGAGGTCGGCGACGATCTTCGGCGCCAGCCCCATGGAGATCTCGTCGAGCAGCAGCAGCTTCGGCGAAGCGGCCAGCGCTCGCGCCATCGCGAGCATCTGCTGCTCGCCGCCGGACATCGTCCCCGCGATCTGCTTGCGGCGTTCGGCGAGGCGCGGGAACTGGTCGTACACCAGCTCTGCGACGTCGTGTGCCGAGCTGTCCGCGGCGTACGTCACGAGCCGGAGGTTCTCAGCCACCGTGAGCCGCGGGAAGATGCCTCGGCCCTCGGGGATGAGGCAGACGCCGGCGCGGGCGAGTGCGGCGGTGCTCGCGCCGTTGACGTGCACACCGGCGACGTGGACGTGTCCCCTGGTCGGCCGGATCCGCCCGCTCGCGACGCCCAGTGTCGTCGACTTTCCGGCGCCGTTGGCACCGAGCAGCGCGACGATGCTGCCCGCCGGTACGACGAGGTCCACGTCGTGCAGGACCGTGATCCGACCGTAGCCGGCGGTCACGCCGCGCAGCTCGAGCGCCGGCGGCGCCGCGCCGGCCGGAGCCTGATCAGTGGCTGGCACCGACGAGCTCCTTCCGCTCCGGCGCCAGGGGGGCACCCTCGATTCGCGGGCGCGGCCGCGCGAGCACTCGCCCGACCTCACCTGCGACGCCGTCGGGGAAGCGACCGATGAACAGCGCCGCGACTCCGGTGACGAGGAACGCGAGCCCGCCGAGCGACGGGATGTGCTGCTGCAGCACGGGGAGGACCGCGGTGATCGTGCCGGCGATCAGCGCTCCGGCCACGGACTTCACGCCGCCCACCCGCAACAAGAGGTAGAGCACGGCGCTCTGCAGGGTGGCGAAGTCGGTGGTGCTGACGTACTGCGCGCCGAGCCCGCCGAACAGCGCTCCGGCGAGGCCCGCGAGTCCGGACGACACGGCGAACACGACAAGCTTCACCCGCGGGATCCGCAAGCCGATCGTCGCGCACGCGGCGGGGGAGTCGTTGAGTGCGGCGAGCTGCCGGCCGTATCGACCACGTCGCACCTCGAGCAGCCCGACGCCGACGAGCAGGAACACCACGCTGCAGAAGATGAAGTAGGCGCGATCAGAGCCGAGGCCAAGGCCGGGGATCGACAGCCGGTGGACCTGGATGCTGCCCGATGACCCGAATCGCTGACCGAAGAACGCGACGTCCATGATCCCGCCGAACGCGAACGTGGCGAGCGCGAGATACAGACCGCGCAGCCGCAGCGTCGGCAGGGCGACCACGGCGCCTGCCGCGGCGCTGATCACCACCGCGAGCAGCACTCCGAGCAGAGTGTGCGAGCCCGCTTTCGACATCGCATAGGCGCCGACGCCGGCGAAGGTCAGGACGCACAGCGACGTCTGCCCGCCGTATCCGGACAGGAGGACGAGCGACGCGGCGATGAGCGACATGACGACGGCGAGTGATGCGGTCTCGAGGTTGGTGTCGCTCAGCGTGCGCGACAGGATGACAGCGACCACGAGACCGATGACGGCCACCGTGCCCGACCGCGGCAGTGTCGGGATCCTCGGCAGCCGCCGCGTGAGGGCGGCGCTGGTCCGCAGCGGATCGGGCCGCAGGAAGACGAGTACGGCGAACAGCAGCAGCATCGGCAGGCCCTGCTGCAGCGTGATCTCGATCGACTGGTGGTTGTCGAGGCCGAGCTGCGTGGAGTAGCCGACGGAGTAGGACATCCCGAGGCCGAGCGCGAGCGCGCCTATGGTCGTCCGCGGAAGGCTGCGCAGCCGGCCGACCATCGCCGCGGCGTACCCGTTCACGACGAGCAACGTCATGTTCAGGATGTTCATCTGGATCAGCGGGACGAGCAGCACGCCGGCGAGCGCGGCGAGCACCGAGCTCAGCGCCCACGCGACCTGCTGGACCTTCGCCGGCTCCTCGCCGTAGAGCGCGAGCAGGTCGGGATTGTCGACTGCCGCGCGCATCGCCATGCCGAGCCGAGTGTGCGTGAACAGCAGCCGCAGGCCGACCGCGATGGCGATTGCGGTTGCGATGATCAGCAGCTGCATCGCATTGATCGTGAAGATGCCGATCGTGATCGTGCCGTGGCCCGCCCAGAGCGGCACGGTCCGCGCGGTGGTCGGCTTCCAGATCGCGTTCGCCGTGCCGATCAGGACGAGCAACAGCGCCAGTGTCAGCGCCAGTGACTGATCGCCGGCGCTGCGGCCGCCGAGCAGCACGCGGGCGACGACGGTGCCGAACAGCGGTGCGAGGACGCCCAGCACGATCAGCAGAGAGAAGCCGAGCGGGACGTGCCAACCCTGATAGAGCTGCCAGAACGAGAACGCGCCCATCATGCCCATCGCGCCCTGGGCGAAGTTGAAGACGCCGGCGGTCGTGTAGGTGACGACGAGCCCGGCCGCGGTCAGTGCGTAGACGCAGCCGGTGACGAGACCGGCGAGGGTGAGGGCGAGGAATGTCGTCACGCGCCTACTCCAGCCCCGCGCCCGCGACAAGCTGGTCGCGCGCGGCCGGCCAGAGCCGGCGGATCTGCCGCTCGCTGGTCACCGCGCGCAGCAGCCACAGGCCGCGGATGACGGCGAAACCGTTGATCAGCAGGTGCCGGGCGTCCTCATGGCCGGCGAACTCCGGCGCCACGGTGCTGGCGGTGTCGGCGAGATGGCGGGTGAGCTCCTTCTCCAGGCGGTTGAGGTGCTCGTTGAGCTCGGGGTCGGTTCGTGACGCGACCCAGAGCTCGATCAACGCGGTCTGCGCCGTACCGGCGTTGAGCTCCCACAACCGCTGCAGCAGCAGCTCGTACTGCTCGCTCATCGTCGCGGCGCGACGGACCGGCTGCGACACCATCTCGGCGATCAGCTGGTCGGTGAGATGGCGGAGCGCCTGTACGACGAGGTCGGCCTTCGTGGCGAAGTAGTGCGCTTGTGCCCCCCGCGTGACGCCGGCTCGGGCGACGACGGACGAGGTAGTGAGGTTGGAGTAGCCGACCGCGTCGAGCTCTTCCAGCGTGGCGTCGAGAATGGCGCGCCGAGTGGTCGCGCGACGCTCCGCCTGGGTGCGGCGGATCGGCCGCTTCGGGCGCGCGGCGAGGTCGGTATCGGCCGCCATCGGGCCACAGTAACGACGAAGCGGCGACGCGTACATACCTACCGCGGTGCATGTAACTGTCCTTGACCGCGTCTTGCGGCTGCGAAAGATTGACCTCCGGCGATTCGGCAGTGCGCATTTGAAATTCGGGAGAACCGGTGGACTTCGACGACACACCTGACGAGGCGGCCTGGCGCGAAGAGGTGCGCGGCTACATAGCGGCGCATCGCGACCAGCTGATGACGATCAGTGGAGGCGGCCGCCGCGACGTCGACGTCGAGTCGGCGAAGCGCCATCAGGCCGTGATGTACGAGGGCGGCCTCGTCGGCGCCACCTGGCCGAAGGAGTACGGCGGCCGGGGCGCGACCCAGATGCAGCAGGCCATCGTCAACCAGGAGATCGCGAAGGCCGGCCTGGCCGGCTTCATCGGCGTGATCGGGCTCGGGATGTGCGGACCGACCGTCATCGCGCACGGCAGCGACGACCAGAAGGGCCGCTACCTCGGCCGGCTGCTGCGCGGCGACGACGTGTGGTGCCAGCTGTTCAGCGAGCCGGCCTCGGGCAGCGACCTCGCGGCGCTGCGGACGAAGGCGGTCAAGACCGACAGCGGCAGCTGGCGGGTCAACGGCCAGAAGGTCTGGACGACGCTTGCGCACGTCGCGGACTACGGCATCCTGCTCGCGCGTACCGACCCGGACGTCGCGAAGCACCGAGGGCTGACGATGTTCGTCGTCGACATGCACGCTCCGGGCGTGACGGTCCGTCCGCTTCGGCAGATGAGTGGTGTCTCGGAGTTCAACGAGGTCTTCTTCGACGACGTCGAGATCCCCGACGAGGAGCGCCTCGGTGAGGTCGGCGACGGCTGGCGGGTTGCGCTCACCACGCTGATGAGCGAGCGGCTCTCGCTCGGTGGCGGCGGCACCGACGTGGGCGCGAGTCTCGACGCAGCGGCCACGCATGTCGCGAAGCGGATCGGCTCGCTGGATGAGGGTCGGCAGGCGATGGTCCGCCAGGAGTTCGGCAGGCTGTACGCCGCATCGCTGGCGACGCGCTACACGGGCTACCGGCAGCTGTCCGCGATCTCGAAGGGTGCGATGCCCGGTCCGGAGGCAAGCGCCGGCAAGCTGGCCGGCACCAAGACCGGTCGTGCGCTCGCCGACCTCGGCGTGCGGCTGCTCGGCGACGAAGGCGTCTACGCGACGACGTCGGAGGGGGATGGGCGCTGGCAGAGCTCGCAGGCCGGCCTGCCGGGCATGGCGATCGCCGGGGGCACCGACGAGATCCTGCGCAACGTGCTCGGTGAGCGAGTGCTCGGGCTTCCACCCGAACCGCGGGCGGACAAGGGAGTGTCGTTTAACGACAGCCTCAAGCTGGGTGGTACGACGGCGAACGCCGGGGGGGCTCAGTGAACTTCGACCTCAGCGAAGAGCAGCGCCAGCTCGCCGCGGCGGCCGCCGACTTCTTCACCTCCGCCGCCTCCCCGAGCGACGCTCGGGCGAGCCTCGACGAGGGCGCGGCGATCCAGCCGGGCCGCAAGGCGATCGCAGACACCGGCTTCGCGGCGATCACGATTCCGGAGTCAGCGGGTGGCGGCGGGGGCTCGATCCTCGACCTTGCGGTAGTTGCGGAGCAGGCCGGCCGGGTGCTTGCCGGCCCGAGCCTGGTGACGCCGGCACGGGCCGCGGTGTTGCTCGACGGCGACGACGCCCGCCTCCAGTCGCTGGCCGACGGCGGCGCGGCGTACGCGGTCGTGGACGCGGAAGGATCGGCGACACTCGACGCGACGACCGCGGACACCTTCCTCGCGCTGCGCGATGGCGCACTCGTCGTCGGACGCGGCACGGTGACGGAGCGCGCGCCGATCGACGCGACCCGCGGCCTTGCCGACGTCACGCTCGATGACGCCGAGGTCGTGTCGGCTGACGCGTCACACTGGGACCGCGCGACGCGGGTCGCGCAGATCGTCCTGGCAGCCGAGGGACTGGGCACCGCGAGCAAGGCGCTCGAGGTCGCGGTCGACTACGCGAAGCAGCGGGTCGCGTTCGGCCGGCAGATCGGCTCCTACCAGGCGATCAAGCACGCCCTGGTCGACGCGTTCGTGGGTGTCGAGCAGCTGCGCTCGCTGGTGTGGTGGGCGGCATGGGTTGCCGACGAGTCGCCGGACGACCTGCCGATCGCAGCCGCCGCTGCGAAGGGGACGGCCGCCGTCGTACTGGAGAACACCGCCGAGACACTGGTGCAGGTGCACGGTGGCATCGGCTTCACCTGGGAGCACGACGCGCATCTTTACTGGAGGCGAGCGAAGGTGGACCGGTTCTTGCTCGGTGACGACGTCGAGGCGTTCGACACGGTGGCGCGGCTCGCGATCGCGGGAGCGTCGAAGTGACCGGCTCCATCACTGACGCGCAGAGCGCGACGCTGGGCGCCCACAACCTCGCGAGGCTGTCGGAGGAGCACTTCGAGAAGACCGGTGACTACGAGAACCTGTTCTTCGAGGGCAAGTACTACTCGACAGGTGAGCTTCGTGACCGCTCGCAGCGGTTCGCGACGGGTCTGCAGTCGATCGGCATCGAGCCGGGAGACCGCGTCCTCGTCCTGATGATGAACACCCCGGAGGTGTTCGTCTCCTACAACGCGATTTGGCGGGCCGGCGCTGTGGTCACGCCGGTGCTGTTCCTGATCAGCCCGCCGGAGCTGCACCACATCCTCGAGCACTCCGGGGCGAAGGCTGCGATCCTCACGCCCGAGCTCGTCCCGCTGCTGCAGTCGGCGCTCGAGGGCATCGACCTCAAGATGATCGTCGTCGGCGATGCGCCGGCTGTTGAAACAACGCAGGACGCGATCTCCTTCGACTCCCTCGAAGCCGGTGAGCCGTCGCCGATCGTGCCGCGGGCCGACGACGACCTGGCGGCGCTGCTCTACACGGGCGGTACGACGGGCCGGTCCAAGGGCGTGATGCTCACGCACCGCGGCTTGTTCTCGGCGGGCGAGTCACTGCACAAGCACGCGAGTGACTCCGACATCCGGTTCAACCGTTCGCTGCTGCCGCTGCCGTTGTCGCACGCCTACGGGTTGATGCTCGTGTGCGCGTCGATGCACAGCGAGGAGCGGGGCTTCAGCGTGATGCAGCGCTGGTTCGACGCGGCCTCGTGGGTGACCCTGGTGGAGGAGCACAAGCTCGAGGCGAGTGCGATGGTGCCGTCGATGATGACGATGGTCCTCGCGCTGCCGCTCGAGGAGCACGACCTGTCGTCGATGCAGATGTTCGGCTCGGGTGCGGCGCCGCTTCCGATGGCGCTGCGCGAGGAAGTCCAGAAGCGTCTCGGCGTCGACATCTACGAGGGCTACGGCCTCACCGAGGCCTCCGCCGGTGTCACTGCCAACAAGCGCGGCTTCAACAAGCCGGGCACGGTCGGCCGTCCGCTGCCGGGGGTGACCGTCACCATCCGGGACGAGGCGGGCAACGTCCTACCGGTCGGCGAAGAGGGCGAGGTCTGCGTCGACAGCCCCGGTGTGATGAAGGGCTACTGGAACGACCAGGAGGCCACCGACTTCGCGCTGCGCGGCGGGGTCCTGCACACCGGTGATGTCGGGCGGTTCGACGAGGAGGGCTTCCTCACGATCGTCGACCGCCTGAAGGATCTGATCATTCGCGGTGGGTTCAACGTCTACCCGCGAGATGTCGAAGAGGTCCTGCTCGAGCACCCCGACGTCGTACAGGCCGCCTGTGTCGGCAAGCCCGACGTCGAGTCCGGCGAGGAGGTCGCGGCAGCTGTCGCGCTGCGACCCGGCTCACAGGTCACGCCGGAGGAGCTGATCGAGTTCGCGAAGGGCAAGCTCGCGAAGTACAAGTACCCGCGCGAGGTGCGCATCCTCGACGCCGTACCGCTGACGAGCGTCGGCAAGACCGACCGCAAAGCAGTCCGCGCTCTCTTCAAGGACAGCTAACCCGCGGTGATCTTGACGTTATGCGCCGATCAGAGCCGCTGATAGGCACACAGCGTCAAGATCACGGGTGCTTAGCGATTCGCGGAATCGACGGTGCGATCCGCTCAGGCCGGCGGGCAGCAGCTGAGGTCTTCGCGACGCTTGCGTGAGTGCTACTTGCGTGCGGGTCAGTCGACCAGGTTGAACTGAGAGCTGACCTGCACGCTGCACCTGCCTTCGGCGGCCTGCTCGGTGGGGTAGGTCTGGTCTGACAGCCCGTAGCTGCTGTCGTAGAGGTACCACGTGCTGCTGTCGTGATGCGCACCCACGATGCAGTAGCCGTTCGCGCCGTCGCTGCCCGCGAGGATCGTGTCGCGCCCGAGCGGGTCGAATCCCTCGAGCCGGAGGTCCGCCCCGTCGTTGGTGTAGGTGCTGTTGTCGTCGTAGTAGTGCCGCTCGGCGGACGCCGCGCTCTTGAGGTCGTCCTGCACGAGCTGGTTCTGCACCAGGTCGCTGTCGATGATCCTCGGCAGGAACGCGAAGAACACGATGGCGCCGACGAGGCCGAGGTACCCGATGATGAGGCCGGCGAGCGCGAGGCCATCACCACGTTGCGGCCGCTTGCGCATCTGACGCCTCGAGACGTGCCCGAAGATGATCGCGAGCACGCTGCCGATCCCGACCATCCAAAGCAGGGCGAGGATGAGGCTCGCGACCGCCATTCCGTTCGTCGTCCACGGTGCGGGTCCCGGTGGTCCGCCGTAGTAGCCCGGACCGGGGTGGACGGGCTGCGGACCGCCGTACGGCGGCCAGGAGTCGGGCGCCGGCGCATACGGCGAGTAGGGCTGCGGGACGGCGTACGGCGGTGGGCTTTCGGGTGTCCCTTCGTCCGCCGCAGGCGTCGGCGTGAGTGGCAGCTCGCAGTTGATGCACGCGAGGGCGCCCGGGAGCAACCGCATGCCGCAGCGCGGACAGTTGGACACCGGAACTCTTGCGCTCAGCTGACCGGCGCGTACGACGCGATCGTCGAGTCTGTGCAGGCGTGCTGCGCGCGCGCCCGGCTCGTGAAGCTGTCGTTCACCAGTCCGCCTTGCATGCTGTCGTAGAGGAACCATGGGCTGGTTCGGCCTGCGGTTGCAACGAGGCAGTAGGCCGACTTGCGGCTGACGCCGGCGAGGATCGTGACCGGTGCGCCGGGTAGTGGGGCGTAGCCCGCGGAGGCAAGGGCTCGGCCGTCGGTCGTGTAGAAGCGCGTCGCGGTGAGGTTGGTCTCCTCGGCGTTCGCGAGGGCGCGCAGATCGAACTGCGCCTGCGCGCTGTTGGCCGCCACCATCGGCGGCCGGCTGTGCTTCGCGCCGTGCGCGGGCAACGCGAAGATCAGCACCACGACGACGAGGATGGCGACGACGGCGCCGGCACCGGTGAGCCAGTGGTTCTGCCCGTGCGCGGTCGGCAGGACGGTCGCGCTGACGTCGGGGCTAGGCACCGGACGCGGGGATGGCAGCCGCTGCGGTGGCAGGTCGGAAAGTGGCGGCGGGCTTGCCGTCGACGGCGGCACCGGCAGGACTAGCGCAACCGGCGCGGGGGTGACGGCGACCGAGGTGCTCGTGACCGGCTGCCAGATCGGCGCGGCGCAGACGCCGCAGCGCACGGCATCGTCCTCGACCGTGGAGGTACACCGGGGGCAGAGCTCCACCAGTCCTCCCCGGTAGGTCGGCGAATGGGAGATTCGGACCCATTCTTTCGACCCTCGGGCTCAGATCGTGCGGAATTGCTGCCCCGCGAGTCGCGGTTCGCCGGGGCCCAGCGCTGCTACGCAGCGGGCGGAACGGCGGCCTCGCGGGGAGCCGGCAGCTGGATCGGGATGGTCAGCGCCAGCCCGCAGACCCGGCAGACCGTCGCATCGGTCGGGAGGACCGTCGCGCAACGCGTGCACTGCTCGTCGTACTGCTGGTGGTCCCCCGTGGGCCACAGGAACATCTACCGGCCTCTCATCCAACCAACTCGGGTTGAGAAGGAGGCTTCCCGACGTCAGGCCGAGTACGCCTCGTCGCGTGCCTGCTGCATCCGGGCGGCGGCGAGGAACGGGTTCGGGCCGTACGCCGGGACCGACGACTCGACCTCCGCGGTCTGGCGGGCGACCTCGGTGCGCTGGGCCGGGATTCCGGTCAGCACGTGCGTGGAGCTCGTGGAGTCCTCGAACTCCTGCAGCTGGCGGCGTACGCCGGCCGCCACGGCGTTGGCGGCCACCTGGGCCGCGGCTTCGGCGTCGGAGCCTCCGAACGGCCACGTCGAGAGCACGCTGTCGGACTGGGCGACCGCTGCGTCGGCAGCCATGGCGACCGGCGCGGGGGCAGTCGCGACGGCGACCGCAGCGGGGACAGCGGCGACGAGAGGGGAGCAGCACGCGCTGCAGACGGCGGATCCGGGGAGCATGACTGTCGCGCAGCGCTGGCAGACCATGTTGGGCTTGGTGCGGTTCAACATCTGGTCCTCCAGCTGGGGCCTACGTCCGGCGGTCGCGCTTAGGCATTCATGCTCTTCCGGACGCTGCCGGAACACGAGGGACCAAGGTCCCAAACGGCATAGCTAGGCGGCGTCAAATCGCACGAAGTCGGACTGACTAGTCAGGACCGATGGGTCAGTAGCGGAGGGTGGCGACCACGGTCAGCATGAGCAGGCCAACGCCGACGAGCAGCGCGACTGCCATGACCGTCATGAGATCCAGGCTCCGCGCGCGGGCGCGCAGCGGGTGGGCGCCCACATCGAGGACGCTTGCGGGGCCGAGTCCGCCACCGAAGTGCAGGTCCAGGTCCGAGGCCGAGGGGACCCGGTCGGTCCGGTAGGCATTGGCACTGATCGTCTCGTCGTCGGTCGGCCTGACGCGTTCGAGGCCCGACGCCTCGATCAGCATGAGTGGTTGTGCGGGGATCTGCGGCGCATCGAAGTACGGCGTGGCGGTGAGGTCGATGACTGCCGACGGGGCCTTCGGGTCGCGCTGCGTGACGATCATGAGCACAGATTCCGCCCGAACTCGGCGGTTGTCATGTGCCGAAAGACCCTGTTGTCAATGACGAAATAGGACTAGGCGCACCTAGTGGCGGAACGTCACGACGACCGTGAGGATGACGAGCGCGATCGCAGCCACGAACGCGATCGCGGTGATCGTGAGGACATCCACGTCCGAGCGCCAGCGTCGTCTGCGGTTGATGTCGGAGCTGCTGCTGCGGCGGCGGCGTCGTCGTACCGGGCGGCGTCGCGGCGCTTCGGGAAGGCCGAGAAGGATCTGGGTCGGGGGGCCGGGCAGCTCGCGTTCGTAGAACGGCTCGCGGGTCAGATCGATGATCTTGTCGGTCAGGTGGATGACGACGTCAGCGTCACGCTGGCTCACAGACATGGCTTCGACTCCGCCCCGAGGCGCGATGGTCGCTGGGATGAATGCCGCCTAGCTGTACTGCCCAGGCAGGTTGGTCAACCTGGTGATTGGTGGGACCTTGCCGATGGCGGTGTGGCGCCGGTGATGGTTGTAGTGGTGGACCCAGCCTGGCAGAGCCTTGAGTCGGGCTGAGTTCGTCGGGTAGAACCG
>DASZVL010000047.1:0-2059 GCA_035547035.1 Mycobacteriales bacterium
TCCCGCTCGCCTTCACCCGACCGAGCGCCTGCTCGACGACGCGGTGCTTGCGCGCGATCGTGGCGGTGTCGCTGCCGGCGCCGCGCCCGATCAGCTCTGCCGGTGGGAGCCCGAGCACGGCACCCGCGACAGCACTGGCGATTGTCGTATTGCCGATCCCGACCTCGCCGATTGCGACCGCGCCGTCCGACACGAGCTCCCTGCCGAGCGCTTCACCGGCCGCGACCAGCTCGCTCGCGTCACTCACTGTCATCGCCGGCGCACTCGCGAGGTCGCCGCGCGCCCCCGCCGTACGGCGGTCCAGCCAGCCGTCGACGAGCGGCCCATGGATACCGCAGTCGACGAGCCGCACCCCCATCCCGGCATCGGCTGCCGCGGCGGCACCCTGCCCGGCACCTTGCGCGAGCGCGCTGGCGATCAGCGCAGTCGTGTCGGGTGGGAACGCGCTCACACCGAGTGCCGTGACCGGGTGGTCGGCGGCGGCGATCAGCAGAGTTCCCGGCTTGTCGAGATCCGACAGCGTCTCGGCGCGAAGCAGCGCATCGCCGAGCAGCCCGAGTGCGCCGGGAGCTGCCAGCAGCGCGTCCTCACGGTCCCGGACGGACAGCCGCGCCGCGCGCCGGTCGGCCTGCGTCCGGTCGACAGGTACGCCGGCGGCGGGCTCCGACCACCTTTCGTCGATCACCACCTGATCCAGCGGTAGCCGTTGCGACCAGCCCTGCCGCTCCAAGCCGGGCTCGGGAGGTCGCTCGTCGGGCCAGCCCAGGCACAGCCAGCCGAGTGTCTCGATGCCCTCGGGCAGCCCGAGCAGTGCGGCCAGCTCAGACGGGTCGAACAACGTGACCCAGCCGACGCCGAGCCCTTCGGCGCGCGCGGTCAGCCACATGTTCTCGATCGCGCAGGCGCACGACCACAGGTCGGTGTCCGGGTACGTCGCGCGCCCCAGCACTCCGGCGGGACGGACCCGCCGGTCGCAGCACACGACAACACCGATCGGAGCCTCGCGCAGCCCCTCCAGCTGCAGGCTGCGCAGATGGTTCGCGCTGACCTCGTCGAGCTGAGCCGCCTGCTCCAGCCGGGCCCGGTCGGCCATCGCCGCGGCGGCGGTCCGCGTCGCCGGATCGCGTACGACGACGAACCGCCACGGGTGGGAGTGCCCGACGCTCGGTGCCGAGTGGCCCGCTGCCATGACGCGGCGCAGGATCGCATCGTCAACCGGGTCGGCACGGAACCGGCGGATGTCGCGCCGCGCCGCGATGACCTCGGCGAGAGCGGCCCGCGTCTGCTCTGCCATCGCCCACGCCGTCGGGTCGGCAGCCCGCTCGCTGCTGCTCGACCGGTCCCCGACGAGCGGCCGGGGCCGCGGCCAGGTCGACGCCGGCGACCGGCTCGGCTCCCGACGCTCCCGCCTCGCTGCCAGCGCGCGGTCGAGTCTCGCCAAGCCGTCCGCATCGGGCACCGCGATCCGCGCTACCCCGGCAAGCCCGAAGCTCGTGCAGTCACGGACGAGTACTCCGTGTGTTGCGAGCTCCTCACGCAGGCCGGGCGCGTCGACGAGCACCCAGTTCGCGTCAGAAGGACGAGGCGGCAATCCGTGGCGGGTGAGGACGTCGACGAGCTGCTCGCGCAGTGCCGCGGTCTCGGCGGCCCATCGCGCGAGGTCGACCGCCTGCAGCAGATCGGGCAGCGCGGCACACGCGAGCCCATTCACCGACCAGCCCGGCTGCCGGCTGGCGCATCGCTGCACCAGCTCGGGGTCGGCGAGCAGGTAGCCGACCCGCAGACCGGGACAGCTGAGCAGCTTGGTCAACGACCCGACGACCGGTACGCCGACGTCGCCGCGCGTCCACTGACCGGTGGCGAGCGGGTAGAACGCCTCGTCCCAGACGCCGGCGGCCTCGGTCGGGGCGGCGAGCAGACCGGTCGGGTTGTGCGGGTTGGACCGCCACCGCGGCCCGCCGCCGCCGCGCGGGTGAAGCGCGAACTCCGGCTCGACGACCTGCCCGGACAGCTCGCCGCTGAGCAGGCTGATGGCCTCCGCGCCGCCGTTGGTGAGCAG
>DASZVL010000048.1:0-14142 GCA_035547035.1 Mycobacteriales bacterium
GAGGTGGCGGCCGCGCTGAGCTACGACTACCGCACCCTCGACGCGGACTTCACCAAGGCTGAGAAGGGGATGACCACGAAGTTCCGCGCCAACTATGCGCGGACCGCGGCCACGTCGGTCACCCCGCTCGCCACCCAGACCAACACGACGACGAACGCCACGATCGCCGCGTCCGGCGTGATCTCGGCCTCGTCGAACAAGGTGCTGGTGCTGGTCTTCGCCGACCAGGCGTCCACGAACAAGCACCTGGGCGGCAAGACCCGCCTCGACCGGTCGGTGATCGAGGTCACGATGGTCAAGCAGGGCGATCGCTGGCTGATCGACGATCTCCAGCCGTTCTAATCCTCGACAGGCTCGTTCGGCGCGTCGGGCCTTGACGTGAACGGCTGATGGGTTCATGCTGCCGCGCAGCGTCTGCCGCCCCGCTCGGGGCGGCCTCGACAGGCTGCCTTTTCGGGGCTATGCTGCTCGTTTGCGCTGCCTCCCGATGCCTCCGCCCTTCTTTCCTGAGCGCTTTTCGAACGGAAAACGGGGTTGGTCCATCGGCGTGCGCGCACTTTGACAGCGGGCACTAGAGAAGGACCCCACTTGGCCGCCTCGCGCACCACAGCTCCTGCCTCTTCCACCCTTGCACCTCGCCGGATCTCCTTCGCGCGGATCAATGAGCCGCTCGAAGTTCCGAACCTTCTGGCGCTGCAGACCTCCTCGTTCAAATGGCTGATCGGCTCGCCCGAGTGGCGTGACTCGGTCGATGCCGGAACGCCCTCCGGGCTCGAGGAGATCCTCTCCGAGATCAGCCCGATCCGGGACTTCTCCGACACGATGTCGCTGGAGTTCCGGGAGCCGAAGCTCATGGACCCTCCGCACTCCATCGAGGAGTGCAAGGACAAGGACATGACCTACTCGGCGCCGTTGTTCGTGATCGCCGAGTTCACGAACAACGAGACCGGCGAGATCAAGAGCCAGACGGTCTTCATGGGCGACTTCCCGCTCATGACCTCCCAGGGCACCTTCATCATCAACGGCACCGAGCGGGTCGTCGTCTCACAGCTCGTCCGCTCGCCGGGCGTCTACTTCGATCGCACGCTCGACAAGGTCACCGACCGCGAGGTCTACACCGCCAAGGTCATCCCGGGCCGCGGCGCGTGGCTGGAGTTCGAGGTCGACAAGCGTGACCAGGTCGGTGTCCGCATCGATCGCAAGCGCCGCCAGCCGGTCACCGTGCTCCTGCGCGCGCTTGGCTGGGACGATGCCAAGATCCTCGATCGGTTCGGTGAGTTCGACTCGATGCGGCTCACGCTCGAGAAGGACCACACCTCCACGCCGGACGAGGCGCTGATCGACATCTACCGCAAGCTGCGCCCGGGCGAGCCCCCGACGCGTGACGCCGCGGAGACGCTGCTCAACAACCTCTACTTCAACGAGAAGCGCTACGACCTCGCGAAGGTCGGGCGTTACAAGGTCAACAAGAAGCTCGGTACGTCGGTCGCCCAGAACGTCGGCGTCCTCACCGAGGACGACATCGTCGCTGCGATCGACTACGTCGTCCGGCTGCACCGCGGTGACGCCAACTTCGAGACCGACGACATCGACCACTTCGGCAACCGGCGGCTTCGGACCGTCGGCGAGCTGATTCAGAACCAGGTCCGGATCGGCCTGTCCCGCATGGAGCGTGTCGTCCGCGAGCGCATGACCACGCAGGACGTCGAGGCGATCACGCCGCAGACCCTGATCAACATCCGGCCGGTGGTCGCGTCGATCAAGGAGTTCTTCGGCACGTCGCAGCTGTCGCAGTTCATGGACCAGACCAACCCGCTGGCGGGTCTGACCCACAAGCGCCGGCTGTCCGCGCTCGGCCCCGGTGGTCTGTCGCGGGAGCGCGCCGGCTTCGAGGTCCGCGACGTGCACCCCAGCCACTACGGCCGGATGTGTCCGATCGAGACGCCTGAAGGCCCGAACATCGGCCTCATCGGCTCGCTGTCGACGTACGCCCGGGTCAACCCGTTCGGCTTCGTCGAGACGCCGTACCGCCGGGTCGACAAGGGTCGGGTCACTGACCAGATCGACTACCTGACGGCCGACGAGGAAGACCGGCACGTCATCGCGCAGGCCAACGCGCCGCTGAACCCGAACGGCTCCTTCGCGGAGAACCGGGTCCTCGTGCGTCGCAAGGACGGCGAGGTCGACTACGTCGAGCCGGCCGAGGTCGACTACATGGACGTCTCGCCGCGCCAGATGGTGTCGGTCGCGACGGCGATGATCCCCTTCCTCGAGCACGACGACGCGAACCGCGCGCTCATGGGCTCCAACATGCAGCGCCAGTCGGTGCCGCTGCTTCGCGCCGAAGCGCCGCTGGTCGGCACCGGCATGGAGTACCGCGCCGCAGTCGACGCCGGCGACGTCGTCGTGGCGGCGCAGGCGGGCACGGTCGAAGAGGTTGCCGCCGACTACGTGACGATCTCGCACAAGGACGGCACCAGCCGCACCTACCGGATGGCCAAGTTCCACCGGTCGAACCAGGGCACGTCGTTCAACCAGAAGCCGATCGTCAACGAGGGCGACAAGGTGGAGGCCGGCCAGGTCATCGCCGACGGTCCCTGCACTCAGAACGGCGAGATGGCGCTGGGCAAGAACCTGCTCGTCGCCTTCATGTCCTGGGAGGGCCACAACTACGAGGACGCGATCATCCTGTCGCAGCGCCTCGTGGAAGAGGACGTCCTCTCCTCGATCCACATCGAGGAGCACGAGGTCGACGCCCGTGACACGAAGCTCGGCCCCGAGGAGATCACGCGGGACATCCCGAACGTCTCCGAGGAGGTCCTCGCAGACCTCGACGAGCGCGGGATCATCCGGATCGGTGCCGAGGTCGTGCCGGGCGACGTACTCGTCGGCAAGGTGACCCCCAAGGGCGAGACCGAGCTGACCCCCGAGGAGCGGCTGCTCCGCGCGATCTTCGGTGAGAAGGCGCGCGAGGTCCGCGACACCTCGCTGAAGGTGCCGCACGGGGAGTCCGGCAAGGTCATCGGCGTCCGGGTCTTCAACCGTGACGACGGCGATGAGCTGCCGCCGGGCGTCAACGAGCTGGTGCGGGTGTACGTCGCGCAGAAGCGCAAGATCACCGACGGTGACAAGCTCGCCGGCCGCCACGGCAACAAGGGCGTCATCTCCAAGGTGCTGCCGGTCGAGGACATGCCGTTCCTCGCCGACGGGACACCCGTTGACATCATCCTGAACCCGCTCGGCGTCCCGGGCCGGATGAACGTCGGCCAGGTTCTCGAGACCCACCTCGGGTGGGTGGCGAAGACCGGCTGGCAGATCGACGGCACGAAGGAGGACTGGCAGAAGCGGCTCGCCGAGATCGGCGCGGACTCCTCGGAGCCCGGCACCAACCTCGCGACCCCCGTCTTCGACGGTGCCCGCGAGGAGGAGATCACCGGCCTGCTCGGCTCCACGCTGGTCAACCGTGACGGCGAGCGCATGGTCGGCGATACCGGCAAGGCGCAGCTGTTCAACGGCCGCACCGGTGAGCCGATCGATGAGCCGATCTCGGTGGGCTACATCTACATCCTGAAGCTGCTCCACCTGGTCGACGACAAGATCCACGCTCGCTCGACCGGTCCGTACTCGATGATCACCCAGCAGCCGCTGGGCGGTAAGGCGCAGTTCGGTGGCCAGCGGTTCGGTGAGATGGAGGTGTGGGCGCTCGAGGCCTACGGCGCGGCATACGCGCTGCAGGAGCTGCTCACCATCAAGTCCGACGACGTCCTGGGCCGGGTCAAGGTCTACGAGGCGATCGTCAAGGGCGAGAACATCCCCGAGCCCGGAATCCCGGAGTCCTTCAAGGTCTTGATCAAGGAGATGCAGTCGCTGTGCCTCAACGTCGAGGTGCTCTCCAGCGACGGCATGCAGATCGAGATGCGCGAGACCGACGAGGACGTCTTCCGTGCCGCGGAGGAGCTCGGCATCGACCTGAGCCGGCGTGAACCTTCGTCAGTCGAAGAGGTCTAAGTACCCCACGAAGTTTTTCGAGCGAAGCGAGAAAAACTCCGCGGGGGCCCCGGCCCCCCTCACCAAATAACAGAAGTAACCAGGCAAGACCAATAGAAAGAAGACAACGTGCTCGACGTCAACTTCTTCGACGAGCTGCGCATCGGCCTGGCCACGGCGGATGACATCCGGCTGTGGTCGCACGGTGAGGTCAAGAAGCCCGAGACGATCAACTACCGCACGCTCAAGCCGGAAAAGGACGGCTTGTTCTGCGAGAAGATCTTCGGTCCCACGCGGGATTGGGAGTGCTACTGCGGCAAGTACAAGCGGGTGCGCTTCAAGGGCATCATCTGCGAGCGCTGTGGCGTCGAGGTCACGCGCGCCAAGGTGCGCCGTGAGCGGATGGGTCACATCGAGCTCGCTGCTCCGGTGACCCACATCTGGTACTTCAAGGGTGTCCCGAGCCGGCTCGGCTACCTGCTGGACCTTGCTCCCAAGGACCTCGAGAAGATCATCTACTTCGCCGGCTACCTCGTCACCGAGGTGGACGCCGACGCGCGGCACCGCGACCTGTCCAGCGTCGAGGCGCAGTTCTCGGTCGAGAAGTCGCGCATCACCGACAAGATGAACGCAGACATCGACGCGCGCGCGAAGCGTCAGGAAGCCGACATCGCGCAGCTCGAGGCCGAGGGCGCAAAGGCCGACGCTCGTCGCAAGGTACGTGACTCCGCCGACCGCGAGATGAAGCAGATCCGCACCCGTGCCGAGCGCTCCATCGACGAGCTCGACGCTGTGCTCGACGCGTTCAAGAGCCTCGCCGTGAAGCAGCTCATCACCGACGAGCGGATCTTCCGCGAGCTTCGTGACCGCTTCGCGAAGGGCACCAAGGCCGAGGACGGCACGTGGCGCGTCGTACCGGGCACGATGGGCGAGTACTTCGAGGCCGGCATGGGCGCCGAGTCGCTGAAGAAGCTGCTCGAGTCCTTCGACCTCGAGGCTGAGGCCGAGAGCCTGCGCGAGACGATCCGCACCGGCAAGGGCCAGAAGAAGGCGCGCGCGCTCAAGCGGCTCAAGGTCGTCAGCGCGTTCCTCAACACCCGCAACTCGCCGATGGGCATGGTCCTCGACTGCGTCCCGGTCATCCCGCCGGACCTGCGCCCGATGGTGCAGCTCGACGGTGGCCGGTTCGCGACGAGCGACCTGAACGACCTGTACCGCCGCGTCATCAACCGCAACAACCGGTTGAAGCGGCTCCTCGACCTCGGCGCTCCCGAGATCATCGTCAACAACGAGAAGCGGATGCTTCAGGAGGCCGTCGACGCGCTGTTCGACAACGGCCGCCGTGGGCGTCCGGTCACCGGCCCGGGCAACCGGCCGCTGAAGTCGCTGTCGGACATGCTCAAGGGCAAGCAGGGCCGGTTCCGTCAGAACCTGCTCGGCAAGCGCGTCGACTACTCGGGCCGTTCGGTCATCGTCGTCGGCCCGCAGCTGCGCCTGCACCAGTGCGGTCTGCCGAAGCAGATGGCGCTCGAGCTGTTCAAGCCGTTCGTCATGAAGCGGCTGGTCGACCTCAACCACGCGCAGAACATCAAGTCCGCGAAGCGGATGGTGGAGCGCGCGACCGGGTCCAACGCCCGCTACTCGATGGTGTGGGACGTCCTCGAAGAGGTCATCACCGAGCACCCGGTGCTGCTCAACCGCGCGCCGACGCTTCACCGTCTCGGCATCCAGGCCTTCGAGCCGCAGCTGGTCGAGGGCAAGGCCATCCAGATCCACCCGCTCGTCTGCACGGCGTTCAACGCCGA
The DNA here is from genome assembly GCA_035547035.1 of Mycobacteriales bacterium. Lineage (GTDB taxonomy): Bacteria > Actinomycetota > Actinomycetes > JAFAQI01 > JAFAQI01 > DASZTV01. The sequence goes on from DASZVL010000048.1 coordinate 5,793, forward strand.
CTTCGACGGCGACCAGATGGCTGTGCACCTGCCGCTGTCCGCCGCGGCGCAGGCCGAGGCCCGGATCCTGATGCTGTCGAGCAACAACATCCTGTCGCCGGCGCACGGTCGTCCGATCACGTCGCCGACGCAGGACATGGTGCTCGGCCTCTACTACCTGACGCTGATGCGCGACGGTGGCAAGGGCGAGGGCCGTACGTTCGGCTCGGTGGCCGAGGCGATCATGGCCTACGACACCGGCGAGCTCGATCTGCAGGCCAAGGTCAAGATCCGCATCGACGACCTGCCCGTTGCGCGCGACGGCTCGGGTGCGCCCGAGGTGCTGCGCGGTGTCGACGCCGACGAGCGCCCGTTCACCGGCCCGGAGGGCTGGGAGCCCGGCCAGCCGGTGCTGGTCGAGACAACGCTTGGCCGGTGCCTGTTCAACGAGGCCATGCCGCTGGACTACCCGTTCGTGGACCACGAGGTGCGCAAGGCGCAGCTCGGTGAGGTCGTCAACGACCTCGCGGAGCGTTACCCCAAGGTCCAGGTCGCCGCGACGCTCGACGCGCTGAAGGAGGCCGGTTTCCACTGGGCCACCCGTGCGGGTGTGACGATCGCTATCTCCGACGTCGTCACGCCGCCGGAGAAGGCAGCGATCCTCGGTCGCTACGAGGAGCAGGCCGAGAAGGTCCAGAAGCAGTACGAGCGCGGTGTGATCACCGACGACGAGCGTCGCCAGGAGCTCATCGAGATCTGGACCCGCGCCACGACTGAGGTCGCGACCAAGATGCGGGAGAACTTCCCGAAGGACAACCCGATCCAGATGATGGTCGGCTCGGGTGCCCGAGGAAACATGCTCCAGGTCCAGCAGATCGCCGGCATGCGTGGTCTCGTCGCCAACCCGAAGGGCGAGATCATCCCGCGGCCGATCAAGACGAACTTCCGCGAGGGCCTGACTGTGCTGGAGTACTTCATCTCCACGCACGGTGCCCGTAAGGGTCTGGCCGACACCGCGCTTCGTACGGCGGACTCGGGGTACCTCACCCGGCGGCTCGTCGACGTCAGCCAGGACGTCATCGTGCGCGATGTCGACTGTGGCACCGACCGCGGGATCATGGTCCCGATCGCGGTCGAGGCCGACGGCACGATCACGCTCGACCGTGACAACGTCGAGACCCGCGTCTACGCGCGGACCCTCGCTGAGGACGTCGTCGTCAACAAGAAGGTGCTGGCGGAGGCCGGCGCCGACCTCGGCGACGTACTCATCGGTGCTCTCGTCGACCAGGGCGTCTCCGAGGTGCGGGTGCGCAGCGTCCTCACCTGCGACGCGAAGGTCGGCATCTGCGGGCTCTGCTACGGCCGGTCGCTCGCGACCGGCAAGACCGTCGACGTCGGCGAGGCGGTCGGCATCATCGCCGCCCAGTCGATCGGCGAGCCCGGCACCCAGCTGACGATGCGTACCTTCCACACCGGTGGCGTCGCGGGTGAGGACATCACCCACGGTCTGCCGCGTGTCGTCGAGCTCTTCGAGGCCCGGCAGCCGAAGGGCCGCGCGCCGATCAGTGAGGTCGCCGGTCGGGTCAGCATCGCCGAGACCGACAAGTCGGCCAACTTCGTCATCACGCCGGACGACGGCGGCGAGCCGGTGGAGTACCCGCTGTCGAAGCGCATGCTCTCGTGGCGCTGGTACGACGCGGAGTCAGAGCGCGCTCGTGGCCAGTGGCGCGTCGAGGAGGGTCAGCACGTCGAGGTCGGCGACCAGCTGCACGCCGGTGCGGTCGACCCGCACGAGGTGCTGCGGATCCTCGGCCCGCGCGCCGTACAGCTGCACCTGGTCAAGGAGGTGCAGGAGGTCTACCGCTCGCAGGGTGTGACCATCCACGACAAGCACATCGAGATCATCATTCGCCAGATGCTCAAGCGGGTGAACATCCTCGAGTCAGGCGACACCGAGCTGCTTCCGGGCGAGCTCGCGGAGCGACCGAAGTTCGAGGAGGAGAACCGCCGAGTGGTGGCCGAGGGCGGCACGCCTGCCGCCGGCCGGCCGGTGCTCATGGGCATCACGAAGGCCTCGCTCGCCACCGAGTCGTGGCTGTCGGCGGCGTCCTTCCAGGAGACGACGCGAGTGCTCACCGACGCGGCGATTCACGCCCGCTCGGACTCGCTGCTGGGCCTGAAGGAGAACGTCATCATCGGCAAGCTCATCCCGGCCGGTACCGGTATCAACCGTTACCGCAACGTCCGGGTGGAGCCGACGGAGGAGGCCAAGGCCGCCGTCTACACGATGATGCCGTACGACGACGCGGGCTACGACTTCGGTCAGGGCTCGGGCGAAGCGGTGCCGCTGGAGGACTACAGCTTCGGCCAGCGTCCGCAGAGCGGCTACGGCCAGAGCGACTACGGCAGCTACCGCTAGGCAAGGCACATGCGAAGGGGCCTCCAGCGCAACGCTGGGGGCCCCTCCCCATTTCTGCGGTGATCTTGACGAAACGTGCCCTTCACGCGCCCTGATGGGCCTCCAACGTCAAGATCACCGCTTGATTGCCTGACAATGGAGGGGTGAGCGAGCAGGGCCACCCCAGCTGGATGCCACCGCCGCCTCCGCAGTGGCAGCCCCAGCAGCCCCCTCCCGCGCCGGGCTGGCAGCCGCCACCGCCACCGGGCTGGGCGTCGCACCAGCCGCCATACGGCGGACCGCCGGTTTACGGCTACCCGCGGCCACGGGACACCAACGGCTTCGCGATCGCATCACTGGTCTGCTCGCTGGTCGGGATCATCCTGCTGGTGCTCGGTCCGGTGCTCGGGATCGTGTTCGGCATCGTCGGGCTGCGCCAGATCCCGCGGCTGGGCCAGTCGGGTCGCGGCCTCGCGATCGCCGGAATCACGATCGGCGGCATCGTGCTGCTCTTCGACGTGATCGGGATCATCGCGGCGGTGGCGACCGGTTCGCCGGGCACCGGTCCCGGCGTCAGTGTCTAGCGGGCCGGCAAGCGGGTCCGGACTCCTGCGGAAGGCTCGCCCGGGTTGGAGCGGGCGTCGCGGGCCGCAGTGAAGACAAACGACCCGGATTGCGTCACCGACGCATCTGGTCAGTACGTCCAGCTGCGGCGGTCAGCTCTGCGTACGCCGCGGTGAGGGCGGGCTGCTGATAGTGCGCGTTGAGGCCGCTCGGGTTGGGCAGCACCCACACTCGCGACGCCTCGAAGGTCCCGGGCTGCTCGCCGACCGCCGCCTTCCGTGCGTTGAAGGCGATCCGGTACGTCGAGATCCCGAGGAACGCGACGAAGTCAGGCTTCCAGCCCCCGACGAGGCGTCGCAACGGCTCGACCCCGGCTCGCACGTCGTCGTCGCTGAGCTCGTCGGCGCGCGCCGTTGCTCTGGCAACGAGGTTCGTGATGCCGAGACCGGCCGCGCGAACCGCGGCTTCGTCGCTCGGCTCGAGCAACGTCGGCGTCAGCCCGGCCGTGTGAAGGGTGCGCCAGAACCGGTTGCCGGGGCGAGCGAAGTGGTGGCCCGACCACGCTGACCACAGCGAGGGGTTGATTCCGACCATGAGGATCTGCGTGTCCGGGCCGCCGAGGTCAGGGATCGTGACGCCGTACGACGCCGTCAGCTCCTCGCGAGTTGGCCGGGCGGTCACCACCCGTCGATGATTACCGCGTCGCGCGGTTCAGTGACATCAGGGTGGTCACCGTCGACTTGCCGTTCGCAACGGAGGCGCGCAGCCGCACTTCGTCACCGACCTTGACGTTGCGAATCAGTCCGGCTGGAGCGCTGTAGGTCTTGGTGAACCCGTCGTCGCTACGCACGGTGAGTTGACCGGACCCGACCTTGGTGACCTTGCCGCGCTGAACGTCGACCGTCTCGTACTTGCCGTCTGGCGTGGGCACGGTCAGCTCGCCGTGGAGCGCGCCACCGGCGCCGAGGGGAAAGACCGGGGCAGCGAGGACGGGATGTCCGCCGTACGGCACCGGCAGTGCCGGCTGGGCGCGGCCGAGGCGCCGAAGCTCGCGGGGCGCGAGACCGAGGGGTGGTCTGGGCGCGAACCGCTGTGCGAAATAAGGGTTGGCCACCCGCAGCACGGGCCTACCGTGGCCCGAGCCGCTGTTGGCCACCGCGACGCCGATCGCCACCGCCGCTACGACGACCGCTCCGATGCCGATCAAACCGGCGCGCCGCTGAATCCACTCCATGACAGCCCCCTTGGCCCTACCGCACAGGATCACTCACGAGCCTGAATGCCACCTGTGAAGTGCTGCGAGCCCGCGTGCCCGGGTCTGTGAAGGAAATCCGGTGCCCTGGCACCGAGAGGTCTTCACAAACCGCGATCTTGGCTTTTTGACCCGCTCGCTCACGCTCGGCTAGGGTGTCTTCTTGTGCCTGGAGCGATCCAGGCATGTCGGCACGTCCGTGACTGGCGCGGTAACCGCGCGGGGCAGGGTGCCGGAACCTCCGAACGAAACCTAGCGCCGATTCCGGCGCGGGCGGAGCACGGAGCGTGCGACACGCCCGACCGCGTGGGTCGGACGGCAGCACGGAAAACAACAGCAGAGCGACCAAGCAGGAACGAACGCAGAGTTTCCGACAACAAGGAGTACGGCAGAGTGCCCACGATCTCTCAGCTGGTCCGCAAGGGCCGGCAGGACAAGATCGGCAAGACCAAGACGCCGGCGCTTAAGGGCAGCCCGCAGCGTCGTGGTGTCTGCACGCGCGTCTACACGACGACGCCGAAGAAGCCGAACTCCGCGCTGCGCAAGGTCGCCCGTGTGCGCCTCACCAGCGGGATCGAGGTCACGGCCTACATCCCCGGTGTCGGTCACAACCTCCAGGAGCACTCGATCGTGCTCGTCCGCGGCGGTCGTGTGAAGGACCTCCCGGGCGTTCGCTACAAGATCATCCGCGGCTCGCTCGACACCCAGGGCGTCCGCGGCCGCAAGCAGGCGCGTAGCCGCTACGGCGCGAAGCGGGAGAAGTAAGAGATGCCTCGTAAGGGCCCTGCGGCGAAGCACCCGGTCATCTCCGACCCGGTCTACGGCTCGCCCATCGTGACCTCGCTGGTCAACAAGGTGCTGACCGGCGGCAAGCGCTCGCTCGCGCAGCGGATCGTGTACGACGCCCTCGAGGGCTGCCGCGACAAGACCGGCACCGACCCGGTCGTGACCCTCAAGCGCGCGCTCGACAACGTCAAGCCGGCGATCGAGGTCAAGAGCCGTCGTGTCGGTGGCGCGACGTACCAGGTCCCGGTCGAGGTTCGCCCCGGACGCAGCACCACCCTCGCGCTTCGCTGGCTGGTCAGCTACTCGCGGCAGCGCCGGGAGAAGACGATGACCGAGCGCCTCATGAACGAGCTGCTCGATGCAAGCAACGGTCTCGGCGCCAGCGTCAAGCGGCGCGAGGACACCCACAAGATGGCCGAGTCCAACAAGGCATTCGCCCACTACCGCTGGTAGTCGGCGCACCCAGACGACTGAAGAAGAGGACGCAGAAGTGACGACCGCCGTGGCATCCGCTCTCGCCAAGACCCGGAACATCGGGATCATGGCGCACATCGACGCGGGCAAGACCACGACGACCGAGCGCGTCCTCTACTACACCGGCATCAACTACAAGATCGGCGAGGTCCACGAGGGCGCCGCCACGATGGACTGGATGGAGCAGGAGCAAGAGCGCGGCATCACCATCACCTCGGCCGCGACGACCTGCTCGTGGAACGACCACACGATCAACATCATCGACACCCCCGGCCACGTCGACTTCACCGTCGAGGTCGAGCGGTCGCTGCGTGTGCTCGACGGTGCCGTCGCAGTCTTCGACGCGGTCGCGGGCGTCGAGCCGCAGAGCGAGACGGTGTGGCGCCAGGCCGACCGTTACAGCGTTCCGCGTATCTGCTTCGTCAACAAGATGGACCGCGTGGGCGCGGAGTACCACCGCTGCGTCGACATGATCGTCACCCGCCTCAACGCGACGCCGCTGGTCACTCAGCTGCCGTGGGGCGTCGAGGCGGACTTCCGCGGCGTCATCGACCTGGTCCAGATGAAGGGCCTGCTCTGGCAGTCGGACGACAAGGGCTCGACGTACGACGTGGTGCAGATCCCGAGCGACCACGCCGAGGCGGCGCGCGAGTGGCGCGAGAAGCTCCTCGAGACCCTCGCCGAGAACGACGACGAGATCATGGAGCTCTACCTCGAAGGTCAGGAGCCCGAGCTCGAGACGCTGAAGGCCGGCATCCGTCGCGCGACGATCGCCGGCAAGCTCAACCCGGTCCTGTGCGGCACCGCGTTCAAGAACAAGGGCGTGCAGCCCATGCTCGACGCGATCGTCGACTACCTTCCCAGCCCGCTCGACATCGAGTCGATCAAGGGTCACGACGTCAAGGACGCCGATCTGGTCGTCGAGCGTCACGCTGACGACAACGAGCCGTTCGCCGCTCTCGCTTTCAAGATCATGAGCGACAAGTTCTTCGGCAAGCTGACCTACATCCGGGTGTACTCCGGGAAGCTCGCTTCCGGCAGCGAGGTGCTCAACAGCACCAAGGGCCGCAAGGAGCGGATCGGCAAGATCTACCAGATGCACGCGAACAAGCAGGAACCGCGTGAGGCGATCAGCGCCGGTGACATCGTCGCCGTTGTCGGTCTGAAGGACACCACGACCGGTGACACGCTGTGCGACAACAGCAAGCCCGTGATCCTCGAGTCGATGGACTTCCCCGCGCCGGTCATCCACGTCGCGATCGAGCCGAAGACCAAGGCCGACCAGGAGAAGCTGTCGACGGCGATCCAGCGCCTCTCCGACGAGGACCCGACGTTCCAGGTCCGCACCGACGAGGAGACCGGCCAGACGATCATCGCCGGCATGGGCGAGCTGCACCTCGAGGTGCTGGTCGACCGGATGCGCCGCGAGTTCAGCGTGGAGGCCAATGTCGGCAAGCCGCAGGTCGCCTACCGCGAGACCATCCGCAAGACGGTCACTGGTGTCGAGTACACGCACAAGAAGCAGACCGGTGGCTCGGGTCAGTTCGCCAAGGTCCTCATCGACATCGCGCCGAGCCACGGCGAGGGCGAGGACAGCGGCGGCGGCTACGAGTTCGAGAACAAGGTCACCGGTGGTCGCATCCCGCGGGAGTACATCCCGTCGGTCGATGCCGGGTGCCAGGAGGCCATGGAGTTCGGTGTGCTCGCCGGCTACCCGATGGTCGACGTCAAGGTGACGCTGCAGGACGGCGCCTACCACGAGGTCGACTCCTCGGAGCTTGCGTTCAAGATCGCCGGCTCGATGGTCTTCAAGGAGGCCGCCCGTCGGGCAGACCCGGTTCTGATGGAGCCGATGATGTCCGTCGAGGTCACCACCCCGGAGGACTTCATGGGTGACGTGATCGGTGACCTCAACTCGCGGCGCGGTCAGATCCAGGCGATGGACGAGCGCGGCGGAAACCGCATCGTCCGGGCCGTGGTGCCGCTGTCGGAGATGTTCGGCTACGTCGGCGACCTCCGGTCGAAGACCCAGGGCCGGGCGAGCTACAGCATGCAGTTCGACTCCTACGCCGAGGTGCCCAGCAACGTGGCGAAGGAGATCATCGCGAAGGCCCACGGCGAATAAGCGGAAAGCGACCAAAGAATGTGGGGCCCCCACGGAAACGTGAGCGAAGCGAACGTTTTTGTGGGGCTCTAGGTAACCCGTCCTAGGAGGGACAGCAGTGGCGAAGGCCAAGTTCGAGCGGACCAAGCCGCACGTCAACATCGGAACCATCGGTCACATCGACCATGGCAAGACGACGCTGACCGCAGCGATCACCAAGGTGCTTCACGACAAGTACCCGGACGTGAACGAGGCTTCTGCGTTCGACCAGATCGACAAGGCGCCGGAAGAGCGCGAGCGCGGCATCACGATCTCGATCGCGCACGTCGAGTACCAGACCGAGAAGCGCCACTACGCGCACGTCGACTGCCCCGGTCACGCCGACTACATCAAGAACATGATCACCGGCGCGGCGCAGATGGACGGCGCGATCCTCGTGGTCGCGGCCACCGACGGCCCGATGCCGCAGACGCGTGAGCACGTGCTGCTCGCTCGCCAGGTCGGCGTTCCCTACATCGTCGTGGCGCTCAACAAGGCCGACATGGTCGACGACGAGGAGATCCTGGAGCTCGTCGAGCTCGAGGTCCGCGAGCTGCTGTCGAGCCAGGAGTACCCGGGCGACGACGTACCGGTGGTCCGCATCTCCGCGCTCAAGGCGCTCGAGGGCGACGCCGAGTGGGGCAACAAGATCCTCGAGCTCATGCAGGCCGTCGACGACGCGATCCCGGAGCCGGTTCGTGAGATCGAGAAGCCGTTCCTCATGCCGATCGAGGACGTGTTCACGATCACCGGT
>DASZVL010000049.1:0-1954 GCA_035547035.1 Mycobacteriales bacterium
ATCGAGCAGGTGCTGCTCGACCGTGACACCTATCTCGCGGCGAACGCCTCATCGCCGGTCTACCCGGTCTGCCCCGCAGCTGCCGACATCCTGGCCGCCGGCGTGCGCAGGGTGCCGACGCTTACCAATGCCGACCCCCCACGGCATGCCCCGATGCGCACCGCCGTGCTGCGCAACATGTCCCCGCGACGGATTCGCTCGCTCGAGCCGGTCCTGCGCGAGCAGACCCAGAAGATCCTCGACGGGTTCAAGGGTCAGGCGACCGTGGACCTCGTCGCCAGTCTCGCATTCCCGCTTCCCGGCTACGCCGGGTTCAGCCTCCTCGGCTTCCCCGAAGACGACTGGGAGCTGCTCAAGAGCTGGTGCACCAAGCGGATCCTGCTGACCTACGGCCAGCTCTCCGACGAGGAGCAGGTCGCCGTCGCACACAATGTCGTCTCGTTCTGGACCTACGTCGAGAACCACGTCGCCAGCCGGCGGAGCGAACCTGCCGACGACTTCACCTCCGACCTCCTCGCGTGGTCCGACGAGCACGAAGAGGTGAGCTTCAACGACTGCGTGAGCATCGTCTACTCGATCGCTCTCGCAGGGCACGACAGCACGACCAACCTGTTCACCGGCGGTCTGCGGTATCTCCTCGCCAACCAGGACCAGTGGAAGATGTTGGTCGCGGATCCGAGCCTGATCGACAACGCGGTCGAGGAGATGCTGCGCTACGACCCGCCGATCCTCGGCTGGCGGCGGATCACCAGCCGTCCTACAACACTGGCCGGCGTCGACCTTCCACAAGGCGCGCAGCTATTCATGACTTTCGCGTCGGCCCACCACGACGAGGAACACTTTCGCGAGCCCGACCAGTTCGATATCACCAGGGACAACGCCCGCACCCACCTCAGCTTCGGCAAGGGCGTTCACCTGTGCCTCGGGGCACCGCTGGCGAGACTGGAGATGAAGATCGCGCTGGAGCTGTTGACCGCGCAGTACCCCGACCTGCGTCTGGTCGAGGATCAAGACTTCGCCATGGTGCCCAACCTCGTCTTCCGCACAATGCACGAGCTCCTCGCACATACATGAACCTGGGCCGCCTCCTGACCAACGCGGCCCGCCGGACCCCTGACGCGCCGGCCATCACCCAGGGCAGCAGCACGACCACCTATCGGGAGTTCGCTGAACGCGTGAATGCGCTGGCGCATGCGCTGCGCCGACTGGGTGCGACACCCGGCGCGCGTGTCGCCTGCATGATGCCGAACTCCCCAGAGCTGATCGAAACGATGTTCGCCTGCTTCACGGCAGGGATCGGCTGGGTACCGCTCAACGCGAAGTTCCAGGCATCCGAGATCGCGTACCACCTCGAGGACTCCGGCGCGATCGCGCTCGTCACCAGCTCAGCAATGCGAGATGTCGTCGACGGCGCCGTCCCAGACGACGTCCACGTCGTCGCCGTCGACGGCCCGGGCGGCGCCGATGCTGACTGGGCCGGCACGACGAGCTACGAGTCCGTGCTCAGAGCGGAGCGGGATCGCGAGCCACTCGACCTGACTGTCGACCGCGACACGCTTGCCTGGCTGTTCTACACATCCGGCACCACCGGTCGCCCGAAGGGCGCGATGCTCACCCACGGCATCCTGTCCTTCGTCACCTCTTCCTGGCTCGCCGACCTCACGCCGATGTCGGGCCTCGACGTCACGCTGCACGCGGCTCCGCTCACCCACGGCGCCGGATTCCACGCACTGGCCACGACCGCCCGCGGCGCGCATCACGTGATCGCCTCGCCCGGGCGCTTCGAGCCAGCGGCGATCTTGGACGTCATGGCCGAGCACAAGGTGACGAACACCTGGCTGGTGCCGACGCAGATCATCATGCTCACCGATGCGGCAGGCGATCATCCCGTCGACCTGCCGGACCTCAAGCAGATCGTCTACGGCGGTGCACCATTCCCGGAGCCCGAGCTCCG
>DASZVL010000050.1:0-16617 GCA_035547035.1 Mycobacteriales bacterium
CTTGCGCACCACTCGTTCTGAGGCACCGGACGCTGGCCCGCGAACCGCACCGCGCGTTACAGTTCGATCGGCGATGGATCCCGCCGAGGCCGCGCGCGACCTGAACCGCCCACCGGGCTGATGGCTCCTTTCCAGGTGTCCTGCACCGGAAGGAGACGCCGATGCGAAGCCGGCAGGCCGCTCCGAAACTTCAGCCCCGCGACGCCGATGGCCGCGCCCGTCTGCTCGTCGGGTACGACCGGCACCCCGCCAGCCACCAGGCGCTGCTCGTCGCAGCCCGGCTTGCCGAGGCGCTCGACGCGCATCTGACGGTGATGCACGTGGTCGACCTCGAGGACTACCCGATCGACCCCGACCGCGCGGACTGGGAAGAAGCCGCCGAGAAGCAGATCGCGTTGGAGCAGGACTACGCGACCACATTGCTGGCCGATCAGCCGATCAGATGGAGTTACCACTCGGCGCGCGGTGTGCCGGCCGACCAGCTGGCCAGAGCCGCCAGCGACCTCGACGTGATGTTCATCGTGGTCGGCGCCACTGGCAAGAACCTGGTCCGCAGACTCACCCACGGGTCCGTGCCGCAAGCGCTGTTCAAGCATCAGCCCAAGCCGGTCCTCGTCGTCCCGGAGCCCGCCCACTCGGACCCGCAACCGCAGGTCTGACGGCCTCGGATCTCCGCCCGGCAGCGCCTCGCGACGAACACGCGTCTGCAACCCATCGCAGCTCGTCCTCCTATACCGCTCGCGCGGTCCAGGTGAATGAACGCATCTCCGGCACCGCGACGCCGAGCCGATCGGCGACCAGCTGGCCGATCCGATCGGCCTCCGCAACCGAGGTCGACGCGTCCACCCAGCCCTCAACCTCGAGGCGAAGGGTGCGGCCGGTAGTCCGCGCTCGGACGTGGGCATGACGCACCCCCGGCGTCTCGGCGGCGACCGCCTCGGCAGTGTGCAGCACCTCTGGATCGGCGCCGTCCATCAAGCGGTGCACGACATCGGTGCTGACCTCCCAGCCAACATGGCAGATGAACCCGGTCACCAACAGACCGGCAACGCCATCTGCCCAGCGCAACCCGGCCAGCACACCGATCAATCCGACGGCCGCGCCGGCCGACGACAACGCGTCGAGCCAGGAATGCCTGGCGTCCGCGATCAGCGTGGCGCTGTTGATTCGCCGGCCGACGTGCAACTTGTATCGAGCGACCAGCTGATTCCCGGCGATCCCGACGAGCGCCGCACCGATCGCCCAGCCCACATTCGACGTCGCGCCATGACGAACGAGCTTCAGCACGCTCTCTGCACCGGCCAGCGCAGCGCTCGCCCAGATCACGAGGCCGATCCCCACGCCGGCAAGGTCCTCGGCGCGGTCGAACCCGTACGGATACCGCTCGGTCGGCACCCGACGCGACACCCGGAACCCAACGAAGACCGCCAGGCTGGTCGACACGTCCGACAGGTTGTGAAGCGCATCACCGAGCAGCGCCACCGATCCAGAGACCACGGCGACCACAAGCTCGATCAACCCAGTCGCTGCCAGCCCCACCGCGCTCAGGCCGACAGCCCTGTTCGCTTCACGCCGATCACGCTGATCGTCACCCGCATACGCGAGATGAAACACCGCAGAGGGATCACGCCCGCCAGAGATCTGATGCACGCGTCAAAGCATCGCAAACGGCATGCTTCCGGGGCTCGCACGAGTGCCATCGCCGCTCGCCGCGGGTCGCCACCGCGATGGTTCGAGCGGCCCGGTTCAGCGGCAATCTAGGTCATGGCGACCGCCCCGCTTCCGCATCGAGACGGAACGGCCACAAGAAGGTCGGGCTAGCCAGCCTCGGCTCGGTAGAGCCAAGTGTGTATCGGTTAGTTGATCTTGGATTTTCTTAGTTTGGCGTTCAGGTCGATGGTTCGCCGATCACGCCGCTCGGTGCGAGGTACTCGGCAGGTGGTCATGGCGGAGACGTGAACGTGTCACGGCAGCAGGATGAGGCTTGAGGGTGGCGCCGCGCCCCCCCGCGTTTCGCGCCGAAGCCGGTCGCTGCCCTCTGACGCCGGGTCGGGCGTGCCTCCCCTTCCCCGGGCGTCGACGCGCTCGGGCTCACTCAATATCGCCGAGTCGCGCCGAGTTTTTCCGGCTGGGTACGCCTACGGGTACGCGTTTGGGTACGTCCGCGAGGCACGGTTGGCCGGTGTCGCGCTTTCGAGACCCCGCATGGCGGTTGGCGTGCTGACGATCGGTCGGCTCGGGCACGGCGCTGATGCGGCCGAGTACTACCTCCAACGCCAAGCTGGGTGCGGCCACTCGGCGGACTACTACACCGAAGCGGAGGGCGAGCCGCGCGGCGTGTGGTGCGGTTCGTCGGCCCGCTTGTTGGGGGTGAACCCAACGTTGGATGCCGCCGGTGAGGGGGTGCTCCGGCACCTGCTGGATGGCCAGGGTTCGGACGGGACCGAGTTGGTCGCTGCGGTGTGGCGGGGCGACCCGCGTGGCCGGGTTCCGGCAGCGGTGCTCGTGCGGGCTGTCGAGCGGGTCGCGCACGGTCGGTCCGTGCAGCCAACCGTGGTCCTTGATGATTCAGCGCTGGCCACCGCCTTCGATCGAGCGGTAGTGGCGGTCGCGACGGATGCGCGGCTGCCGCGTCGACCCCGAGCATCGCTGCCGGTCGAGGTAGCGGGTCGGATCGCGCGGGCTGCGGGACTGGATCCGGTCGAGGTGTTTCGGGGTGAGGACGGAGGGGATGTGTTCGGCGCTGCGCTTCCGTTCGCGGGCGAGCGGGTCGATGTGCGCCGCGCCGGGTTGGACCTGACGTTCTCGGCACCGAAGAGCGTCTCGGTGCTGTTCGGGTTGGGCGATGAGGTCGTTGTCGCCGAGGTGCGTGCCGCGCACCAGGCGGCGGTGGAGCAGACGCTCGGCTATCTCGAGGGGCTGTGCGCTCGGGCCGCACGGGGCCACCACACGCCGGGTGAGCCGTATCACCGGATCGATACTCACGGCTGGGCGGCGGTGGCGTTCGAACATCGAACCTCGCGGGCGTGCGACCCGCAGCTTCACACCCACGTCGTTGTTCCCAATGTCGTGCAAGGGGTTGATGGCCGGTGGTCGGCGTGGGATACCTCCGAGGCGTACCGGCAGGCCAGCACGGGCGGCTACCTGTATCAGGCGGTGCTACGGGGTGAACTGACTGCGCGACTTGGAGTGTCGTGGGGTCCGGTGCGGCGCGGTGTCGCGGAGATCGAGGACGTCCCAGCCGGGCTGCGCCGGTTGTTCTCGACCCGTCGGCAGTCCATCGAGGAGCACCTGGCCGAACACGGTCAGGAAGGTCCACGCGCGGCGCAGGTCGCGCTATTCGCGACCCGGCCGGCCAAGCAACATGTCGGCGACCGTGACCTGCGCCGTGGCTGGTGGGGACGCGCGCGAGCGGCAGGTTTCGCTCCACGCCAAATCCTCAACCAGGTCCTCGGCGGGGTCGGTCCGCCACGAGCGCCGCTGGTCGATCGGGAGACGGTTGGCGCGATCGTGCTTGGGGCCGGGGGTGTGACAGCACGGTCCTCGTCGTTCGACCGGCGTGCTCTGCTGCGGGCGGTGTGTGAGGCGGTGCCTGCGGGCGCGGCGGTGAGCGTGGCGTCGCTTCGCGGGCTGGCTACCGAGATCGTGCGCGACGACGCCGTGGTGCCGCTGGTCGCGACCGCATCTGCGGATGTCCGCCGGTACAGCACAGCGGACCTGCTCGCCACCGAGGGCTCCGCGCTCCGTAGCGCGATCAGTCGCGCCGAGGAAAGGGTCGCGGTCGTCGCACCCGAGCTGATCGAGGCGGCGTTAGGGGAGTCGGGGCTGTCTCGGGACCAAGAGGCGGCGGTGCGTCGTCTGCTGAGTTCAGGTGCCGGAGTCGAGGTGATCGTCGGCCCGGCCGGGGCCGGGAAGACCGCCGCTCTGCGTGCGGCGCAGTTGGCCTGGCAGGCAGCGGGCGTCGAGGTGCGCGGTGTGGCGTTGGCGGCGATCGCAGCCCGCACCTTGCAGTCGGGAACGGGAATCCCGTCGCAGTCATTGACCCGGCTGATCCACGCGATCCGACGAGGCGACCCGGACAGCGGCCTGCCGCCGGCCGGCGGCGTGCTGGTGGTCGACGAGGCCGGCATGGTCGGCACCCGAGACCTTGCCTGGCTCACCGACGTGACCCAGCAGGCGGGGGTCAAGCTGGTCTCGATCGGAGACCCGGCGCAACTGCCAGAGATCGATGCGGGCGGACTGTTCGCCGCGTTCACCCGCGCGTTGCCATGCTCGACCCTGACCGGCAACCTGCGGCAGCGAGAACCATGGGAGCGGGCAGCACTCGATCTGCTCCGCGACGGCGACGTAATGACCGCGCTCAACGCCTACGACGCGGCCGGCCGACTTCACCTGCTCGACGACGCACCCGCCGCCAGGATGGGGATCGTCGGGGACTATCTCGACGCCCGAGGATCGGGCGGAGATGTCGTCATGCTCGCGACCCGCCGCGCCGACGTCCGCGTGTTGAACGCGCTCGCCCGGCGGACGCTGCTTGACGCTGGGGAACTCGGCGACGCGGTGAGTGTGCCTTCCCGGCGAGGCGGCCGGTCGGAGTGGCGGGTTGGCGATGCGGTGGTCGTGACCGCGAACCACTACCCGCTCGGGCTGATCAACGGCAGCCGAGGACATCTCACGAAGGTTGCCGAGCACGGAGTGACCGTCGCGACCGACACCGGTCAGATCGAGGTTCCGCGCCCGCAGCTCGAGGCAGGCGTGCTCGAGTACGGCTACGCGCTGACCTGCCATCGGGCGCAGGGCATCACCGTCGACACCGCACTCCTCTACGCGTCCCGGACGTTGACCCGCGAGTCGGGGTACGTCGGGCTGAGCCGAGGCCGTGCCGCGAACCATCTCTACGGGACGTTGGAGGCATTGTTGCCTGAGGTCGACGCCGAACTCGATCACCCGCCGGATGACCTAATCGGTGCCATCGAGCGAACGGACCTGACGAGGGCAGCGATCGTGGCCCGGCTGGAGGTCAAGGGCGCGCAGCGGTTGGGGCTGACCCAGGCCGATGCGGCGGCAAGGGCCAGGATCAGCCGGTGGATCGATCCGAACCCACCGCCGGGACGCGCCGAGGGTCGCGGGCGTTAAACACGTGTCGGGGAGGGGCCAGGTCCGACCCCTCCCCGACAGACGCATCTCAGTCTGTGTCGATGTCCTCCCCGTCCTTCTCGACGGGAGCCTCGTCCACATCCTCGTCGGAGGCGTCCTCGTCGAGTTCGGCGTGCTCGGCGTCGCGGTCCCGGACCGCCTCGTCCCGGAGCGCCCGCTCGATCTCGCTCGGCTGGTAGCCGTGGGATTCGAGCAGGTCGAGCCAGGTGGCGGTCAGCGCGGGCCGATATCCCCAGGTCCGTCCGGCGGCGAGCCGGGCGAGGTTGGTCTCAGCGATCGCGGCGGCGTGGGCGAGCAGGTGCTGGCAGGCCCTCGCCGGATTCACGGTCCGGATCTTCTCCGCATAGGCCGTGGCGACCGAGTCGGTGTCCGGGTCGATCCCGAGCAGGTCCGCGACCAGGTCCGCGTGGTTGCGGGCCATGTCGTCGGAGTACCCGAAGAGGATCAGCAGCGACGTGGCCGTCAGGGCCGGTGGCTGCTTGGGGGTGGCCACCAGGGTGTGCAGGAACTCGCTTCGCACCTGGCCCGCGACCATCAGCGCCTCGGTCCGCTCCGCGTGCGCTGCTTCTTCCGCCTCCTGTCGCGCCGCCTCCTCGGGGCTGACGTAGCGGCTGGCGGTCATCCGTACGTGCCCGTTGCCGTCCGGGTCGGTGCAGACGTAGATCGCCTCGCCGGTGCCCGTGTCCAGGAAGGCGGCGTGGGCGGGGCAGTCGGAGTGGGTCTCGACGGTGTAGCGGGTTGCGCCGTCCGCGAGGCACAGGGTGCTGACCGAGGCGACCGGCCCGTCGTACGGGTAGCCCTTCGGCTTGCCGATCAGTTTCACCCCGGCCTTGATGAGCGCGGCCTTGTTCTTCGCCTTGCGGGCGTTGCGGTCCCGGCGGTGCTTCTCCTCTGCGATCGCATACGACAGGCCGTAGCCGGACTCGGCGGCCTTCATCAGCCGTGCGTGCGCCTTCTCGTCGTCGGCGAACTTCGCGATCTCCGCCGCCTGCTCCAACGTGATGGCACCGTCGGCTACCGGCTGACGCACCGTGTCGGGAAGCCGATGCAGCTTGAGCGCGTCCCGCACCCTCTTGGTCTTGCAGCCAGTGCGCTCCGCGATCTGCGCCGGGGTGAGGTCAAACGCCGCGAGTTGCGCGTACGCCGCAGCCTCCTCCGTGGCCGACAGGTCGGCGCGGTGCACGTTCTCCACGATCATCGTCGTGAGCGAGTCGACGTCGCTGTCGAGGTCAACCCGGACGATGCACGGAACCGTGGTCGCCTTCGCCTTGATCGCGGCGGCGACCCGCCGGTGCCCGGCGAGGATCCGGTACGCCGTCCCCGTCTTTGCGCTTTTCGGCTCATCGTCCGTGGCTACGGGAGTGATGATCACCGGCTCGAGTACGCCGACCGTCTTGATCGACGCAGTGAGCTCGGTGAGGTCGCCGAGATCGTCGCGGATGTTGCCGGGGTGCGCGGCGAGGCTGCGCGGGTCGAGCTCGACGAAAGCGGGACTGGTGGTGGTGCTGGCCGTCATGGCCGGCTCCTTCCTGCCAGGCAGGTCCGGGGCCGCCCCTCGGTGGGGTGGTCGGTGAACCGTCCTGCCGGCGCGGGGGCCAGACGGGCGCAGAAGCGGCCGGAGGGCAACCGGCCGACCGTCGCGAGAACGATCTTGCGGAGCGCAGCGAACGCAAGATGGTTCGGAGCGGCGGGATGAAGGCCGGTTGCGTGCAGGTCGCGCGCCCGTAGGCTCTCGCGGCTGGGCAGGACGTGCCGGCCAACACGACGAGGCCGGCTCGACCGATCAGCTGGAGGCGCCGACCGTGACCTGCCCGGCAGCGTCCGGCTCGGAGATACGCCGGCGGGGCAGGCCGAGTGCGATCTCCTGCGCTTGCACCTCGTATCCGTGCTCTCGCTGTCCGTCGCGGGCGTAGTCGTACTGCCGCAGGTGACCGACGACCACGACTCGGGCACCGCGGTGCAACCCGGCTGCGGCCGCAGCCAACCCGCGCCAGGCCACTACGGCGAGGAACGTGGTCTCCCCGTCCCGCCACCGACCGGTCCGTGCGTCGAGGGTGCGGCTCGAGGCGGCGACCCGGAACCGGGTCCGGAGCCGGCCATCGGCCAACGTCCGCGACTCCGGCTCTCCGGCGAGATTTCCGACGATGGTGATCTGCGCGAGGTTCATGACGGGCACTCCTGTCCAGGCGTCGAGCGGGACAGGTCATCGCAGCGCGAAGACATACCCACAGACGTACCGCTCGACGTACCCACGCGTTTGGTCCGCGGCGTGGGTACGCCCGCGGGTACCCACCGAACTCAGGCTCCCGCCATGAACGACTCGTGGCCGATGCAACTCGCGATCGACGCGCACGAGATGGACATCGTCCGGGTCCGGCCCAAACAATTCGCGTCCGGGCCGCAGGTCCATCTGAAAGTGCGCACCGGACCCCTGCTTGTGTACTGCCTGGACAGCAAGGCCGTGACCAGCATCGCGGCGGCGTGGGCTCAGGCCCAGGCGAGCAGCGCCCATCTGCTGCCCGCCACCTCGACCCGCCCGGAGTCCACCGGCGGTGGACGTCGCCGCAAGACGTCGATTCAAGGACACGCTTTCGCGGCATCTGACGTCGTCGCGGAGGGATATCAGCGCTGGGACGTCATCGCCCCGACTCCAGCCCAGAAGTTCGCGATCGTGACCACCGACTGGCTGACCGTCCGGGTGCACGACCGGTCCGCGCTCGAGACCCACACCCACGCGTGGGCCGGCGCGGTCGCGCTGGCCGCGCGATGCATGCCGGGCGTGACCACGAACTTCGATCAGCTGCTCCGCGACGCGTTCGATCGCGAGTTGGCCCACCGCTACCGCGACGAGCCCACTCCGTCGCGCTCAACAGGCCGCGCCCGGTAGTCCACAACCTGCGTTGCGGACGCCCGAGACCACCAGTCGAGCGGGATCGTCTGACCGCTACCACCGAAGGGAACACTGATGGGCTACCAGCTCTACCGCCGTACAGACGGGATCGACAGCGGCGCCGGATCGGTGCTGCTCGGGCACTACGACGAGTTCGAGGACGCGCTTACCGCTCGTGACGAGGACACCGTCCGTCTCTTCGAGACGACCGTGCCCGGCGAGGTCATGATGGTGCGCCACGACATCGTGGGTCCAGGGGCAAGCGGACCGGTGAGTTTCCACCCGGTGACGACCGCGATCGAGCGTCGGACTGTGAATGACGCCGCTGAGGTCGACGAGGTCCGGGGCTGGTTGAAGCGGATTCATGCGTTCGCTGGTTGACGGGTTCGCTTACCGCTCCCGGACCGCCGCGATGGGCTCATGCTGCCTGTGAATCGGCTCAGTTGTGCGCGCCGAACCCGAGGCCAGATTGCCGCTTCGTTGCCAGCGATCGCGAGTCTCCGCGAGATCGCGCCACCCCTGCGCGACGAGGTCGAAAGCATCGTCTGGTGAGCCGCGCCGTCCTCGTCCTACCTGCCGAATCCGCTCACCACACCGCTCGATCCGCCGGAACATCGCGCCCTCGAGCACGACGCGCGCGTAGTACGGCGTTCCTGCCGGCGTAGGTACTGCCTCGACCATCGCGATGAGCTCGCCGGCCGGGTACCCATCACTGCGCAGTCTCCCAGCGCGGCGCAGCTCACCGAGCACCGTCACCGGGTCGATCGGAGTCGTACCAAGACGCATCGTGGTCAGCAGCTCGTAGATCTCACCGCAGATCGGCCGGGCGAAGTCGTCCGGGCGTAGCCATCCGCTGACCGCGTCTAGCTGGGCTGGGTCGAGGAGGATTCCACCGACCGTCGCGTAATCCGGATCGAAGCCAAGGCGAGTCATCCCGGCAACTTGCTACACGGGCGTACCCAGAAACGTACCCACGAGCGTGCACACAAGCCGTGGGTACGTTTTTGGGTACGTCGTAACGCCAATCTCGTCGCGTGCGCTTTCATCCACAGATAGCCAGATGCCCTTGCCGTCCTGGCCGTCTCCTGCCATCTCCTGAAGTGGACAGAGCTCCACGGTTCGATTCAGGAGAAGGTGGGAAAAGCATGACCAAACCGGTCAGCCATGCCGGTCGAAGGCGGCGCTCATGTTCTTGACAGCCAAGTCGGATATCGCTGGTCCGCGCCGTCCGACCCCGGCAGTTCTCGCGCTCGCCGCCGCCGGGCTTCTCTGCTCCGCTGCCGCAGGGTGTGGGAGTAGCGGGGTTCACGCCCAGACCGGCCCCGTCGGAAAGGCGTCACCGACGCCCACATCCTCGGCCTCAACGGCTTCAGCCGCTACCACACCTCGGCAACAGGCCGCATCTGCCGCGACGGCGCAAGTTGTGGCTTACGAGCACACCCTCGACGAGCTCGCTACCGACACCCATCTGTCGCTCGATCGGTTGTACCGGGTGTCCACGCAGCCCGATGTAACCAATGAGATCGCGTTCCTCAACCGGTTCCGGAGTCGCGGTGGTCGGCAGCATGGAACCTCCAAGGTCACCGCCTTCCGCGTCAACGTCGTCCACATTCCACCATCAACAGGGAACCGAAGCGCGACCGCCAGTGTGACCATCTGCCTAGATGTAGGCGGCGTGCAAGCAGTCGACCGGGCGGGCAAATCGATCATCGCGAAGGGTCGAAAGCGTTTCTATCTGACGCGCCTAGAACTGGTTAACCGCAAATACCCAGCTCGCGATGGCTGGCTCGTCAGCCAGGTCTCGGCGACGGAGCAGCGGTCATGCAGTGTCTGAGGCGCATCCTGACCGTGGCTCTGTTCGTCCCTACGGTCCTGCTGGCAGCGGAAGGGACGGCGTTCGCGAAGCATTCGCCGCCCGTAACCTGCACTAACCCCTCGCGCTATGGGTCCTGCGTGGTGACGGTCGGTGCACCGGGGCACGGAGGACATTCCCCCACTTCGGGTGGCGGATCCGGTACGCCAACGTGCGCTGTCGGCGGTAAGCGAATCCCGTGTACGACCCGGCTGGGAACTTGGAACGCGGACCTGCAGTGCTATCTGAAACTTGCATCTCCTCAGCCTCCGAAGTCGGACCCAGCCTGGCAGGGCCATACAACCGGCGCGATCTACGTGTGCACCGTGTGGCCACCGCGTACGACTGGAACGGCCGAGCTGTGGTTCGCAACGCCGCCCACGGGTCCGGATCCGCGGACGCTTGCTCTGCAGGCGGAGAAGTCTGTGCGATTGCCGCAGCCATCAGGGGACCGCTCGCCGAGTCAGAACCAGCGCTTCCACGGCTCGCCGTTCACCTACGTAAACCTGTGGACGTGGTTCTGGACCGACCCAGCATCATGGCGGACCCGAACGGCGACGGCGAGCGCCGGCGGAGTCTCGGCAACCGTGACAGTCGCGCCGCAGTCCTTGAGCTTCGATCCGGGCGATGGGTCGCCGGCAGTTGTGTGCGCCGGTCCAGGTCGGGCGTGGACTTCCGATGACGGCAATGCCCAGCCGACAGATGGTGGCTGCGGGTATCGCTACCGGTCGGCGACGAGCGAACCGCTGACGTCGACTCAGTCGATCCGGTGGGCGGTGACGTGGCGGGCGAGCGACGGAGAGACGGGGACCTTGCCGGATCTCACGACGTCACGCGCGGGACAGCTGATGGTCCTGCAGGTCGAATCGGTGGTGACAAGATGACAAGCTCTGGCTCTCGCACTCTGCCAACGATGTCGCCGAGCTCGAATGGTCATCGGGTCGGTGCACAGCTGTCGACTCCTTTGCCGACGTCGAACCGACCTCGCGGCTATGTCGCGTTGGCGGTCGTGCTGATCGTCGGCTTCGCGGCACTCGGGTATTGGTTCTATGCGCGCGCCGGTGGCAAGGTGTCCGTGTTGGTCGCCTCTCGTGAGATCCCGGCCGGGCATGTGATCACGGCTGGAGATGTCACGAGTAAGCAAGTCGCCGGCGCTATCACCGCGGTTGCCGCCACTCACTTGTCCGAGGTGGTTGGACATCCGGCAGCCGTACAGATCTTGCCGCGTACGCCGGTTCAGCTTGCGATGATCTCGGCTGGTAGCCCGCTGCCAGCCGATGACGTGCTGGTGGGGGTCGCGGAGGCGCCTGGACAGATCCCGTCGTCTGGCCTTGCGCCGGGCGACGTCGTCGCGGTCCTGCAGTTGCCGGCAAAAACCTCCTCCGCGTGGTCGGTGTCCTCGCCGGTGTTAGCGACGGCCACTGTGTTCGACGTCCGCCCTAATCCGGCAGTGGAGGGCGGGACCCTGTTGACGCTCGAGGCGCCGAAAGCAGCGGCGTACCCCATTACGGCGGCGAGCGATGCGGGTCTGGTCGCGTTGGTGCAACAGCCGGGGCCGAGTTCGTGATCATCGCCATCGGTTCGGACAAGGGCTCGCCAGGAGCGTCGACGCTCGCTCTGCTGGTGGGGGCGTGCTGGCCGGGAGAACGGATCGTCGCCGAGATCGATCCTGATGGTGCGGACCTGCCCTACCGGGTTGCAGGCGTCAACGGACAGCCGTTGGCGGCATCGCCGACGATCACCACTCTTGCCGTGGACAGTCGCCCGGGCGCGGAGCAGCGGCCTGTCCTTATCTACACGCAGGCCGCAGCGTGCGGCGTTCCATTGCTTGTAGGGGAGACGTCGACCTCGCGGTTCGCTCGGATCGTTCCGCACCTCGGCCGCATCGGTGATGCCCTCGCCGCCTCGAACGAGACGGTCGTCGTGGACTTGGGCCGGCTCCACGTCGGCAGTCCTGCGCTGCCACTGGCCCGAGGTGCGGTGGCGGTTGTCCTGGTCACGCGTGGCGACACCGCCAGCCTTGGGCATCTGCGGGAGCGGGTCGAGGAGTTGGGGTCCGAGTTCGGTGGTCCGCACCGGCTCAGGTCACCGCTCGCAGTGGTCGTTCGCGCGCAGCGCCGCGACGCTCACGCCGCCGAGTCCCGGGTCAGCAAGGTCCTGAGCTCCGTTGGCTCGCCCGCGTTAGTCCTCGGCGTCCTGCCCGACGATCCTGCGGGCGTCGAGGCGCTATTGGCGGGCTCTGCTACCCGACGTACGAATCGCTCCGGGTTGCTCGCAGCTGGTCGGCACTTCGTGTCTCGGCTGCAGGCGAGCTGGCCCGAACTGACCGAGCCGAGGTCAGCATCGTTGGATCGATCGGCTTTGCAGGCCGTCGGCGGGACGCGGCTATGAGCGCCGATGGCGTCGTCGTGGATCCCAGACTGGTCCGATCGCTGCAGGCGCGGGTGGCCGAGATGCTGACCATCGAGCATCAACGCCGCGAGCGGCGAGGTGACCCACGGCTGACCGGCGAGGACGAGCATCAGCTCGCTCTCGCCCTGATCGATCAGGTCGTTGCCGACGAACTCGAGCAGTCGGTCCGCAACGGCGCCGATCTGCCCGCCGACCGCGGTTACGACCAGCGCCTCGCCGCATCGGTGCATGCCGCGATGTTCGGCGCGGGTGAGCTTCAAGAGCTGCTCGACGACCAAGCCGTGGAGAACATCAACATCAACGGCTGTGACGAGGTGTGGGTCACCTACGCCGGTGACCCGGCCCCGGTGCGGCATCGGCCGATCGCGGCGACGGATGACGACCTGATCGCGATCATCCAGAGTCAGGCCGCCCACGCGGGAATCAACCCTCGGCCGTGGACCCCCGCCACGCCCGAGCTTGACCTGCGGCTTCAGGACGGGTCGCGGCTGTCTGCCGTGATGGGAGCGGGCGAGAGGCCCACTATCTCGATCCGCCGCAACCGGTATCCGCAGATGTTTCTGCCGACCTTGGTCGAGCTCGGCACCGTCACCGACCACGCGGCGCGGTTCCTGCAGGCCGCCGTGCGGTCCCGCTGCAACCTGATGGTCGCCGGCGCAACCGACGCTGGGAAGACCACACTGCTGCGCGCCCTGGTCAACGTCATCGATCCCATGGAACGACTGATCACCGTCGAACGCGCCCTCGAGCTTGGGCTGCGCCGCCACCCCGACCTGCATCCCAACGTCGTCGAGTGGGAGATGGTCCTACCCGACGCCGAAGGCCGAGGCGGCATCAGCATGGCCGCGCTCGTGCAGCGGTCGCTTCGAGCCGACCCGTCGCGGGTGATCGTCGGAGAGGTCCTCGGACCGGAGATCGTCACCATGCTCAACGCGATGAGCCAGGGCAACGACGGATCACTGTCCACCATCCATGCGCGGAGCAGCCTCGCGGTCTTGGACCGGATCGCGTCCTACGCCGCGCAGTCCGACGGTCTGGAGTTCTCCGTCACCCACTCGCTGATCGCGGGTGCGCTGGATTTCGTTGTGTTCATCGCGAAGAGCCCCCTCGCCGGCGGCGTCCGCTGCGTGACCGAGATCCGGGAGATCGCTGGGTTTGACGGCGACCGGGTCGTAACCAGCGAGGTGTTCATCCCGTCCGCCATGGACGGTCGCGCCGCCCGCAGCGAATACGCACTGACAGCTGAGCACCGCGCCCGCTTGGAGTCCGCCGGTTACACCGACACCAGCTGGTACGTCGAGGCGGCGATCTGAATGCACCCAACCGCTGACGCCGCCGTCGCCGCGCTGATCGCCGCCGGCCTGGGCGCGTCGATCACCCTTCTCGTGTACGCCCTTCGCGGGCCCAGCGGCGTCGGGCCCCGTCCACCCGGCCGGCTGTCTGTGGCGGCAGCCTCGTTGCGATCCCCGGCAACGAGCGGCCGGTTGGGCGCCGGGATTGTTGCCGGTGTCATTACGCTGCTGATGACACGATGGCCGGTCGCAGCAATCGGTGGGGCCGCGCTTGTTGTTGCGTGGCCGGTGATGTTCGGCGGTGCCCGCGCTGAGCGTGCGCAGATCGATCGGCTCGAAGCCTTGGTGATGTGGACCGAGGCGCTTCGTGACACGGTCACCGCCCGGGCGAGTCTCGAGCAGGCGATCCCCGCGACTGCTGCCCACGCACCGGGACCGATTCGGCCTGCACTCATCCGGCTCGTCGGGCGACTTCGTGCCCGGGTGCCACTCGATGCCGCGCTGCTGGCCCTGTCGGAGGAACTGAACGACGCGAGCGCCGACAAGGTGATCGGCGCTCTCGTTCTCAACACCCGTCAGCGTGGCAGCGGTCTCGCCGCCGTGCTGAGTGCGCTGGCGCGCTCGGGCCGAGAGGAACTCGACCAGCGCCGGCGGATCACCGCCGGCCGCGCGAGCATGCGCCGCAGCGTGCAGCTTGTCGTCGCGATCACCGTGGTCTTCGCGGTGTTGCTCGCGACCTTCTCCCGCACCTACGTCGCCCCATACTCCAGCGTCGGCGGTCAGGTCGCGCTGGCTGTCGTGGTCGGGTTGTTCGCCGCCTCGTTCATCTGGCTGCGACGGCTCGCCGGCGGGGAGCCCGCCACCCCGTTCTTGACCGCTACTAGGGATCCGCGCACCGCCGAGACGGACCTTCGGATCGTGCATCAGCTCACCGGCTCAGGCCCCTCGTCGCCACCGTTCCCCGGGTCTCCCACCGAACCTATCGAGCGGCCGGTCGGAGCGTCGCGATGAACGCGCTTCCGCTGATCGGGGCGGCGATCGGTGCAAGCGTCTTCGGTCTGATCGTGCTGCTGCGTCCGCCCAAGGTCGACCCGCTGGTCGCGCTCGCCCGGCTCGACGCCGCCCACCGCCAACCCCTGCACGATCCCGTGGTCCCGGAAATGCGGAACGGGATCGAGCAACGAATCGGCGGGTGGATGGCAGACCAGCTCCGACGCCGCGGTGTCCGCTACACCACCCTGCGCCAGGACCTCACCCTGACCGGACAGTCCTTCGACGCGACCATGGGTCGCAAGGCCGCGCTCGCCACCTTCGGGTTCCTCTTCGCTCTGGTCCTCCTCGCCGGAGCCGCGAGCCTCGGACTGTCGCTGCCCGCGATCGGCTGGCTAGTTGGCGCCGTCGGACTCGCCGCCGTGTTCTTCGTCGTTCCTGACGTCGACGCCCGGACCGCAGCCCGACGCCGCCGCGCCGAGTTCACCCGCGCGCTCGGCGCCTACCTCGACTGGGTATCGCTGCAGATGTCGGGCCGCGCCGCCGCCGAACAAGCTCTGCCCGACGCCGCGCGGATTGGAGACGGCTGGCCTCTACAGCTGATCCGTGCAACTGTCACCCACTCGGCTCGCGCCGGCACCGACCCGTGGACCTCGCTCGCGGAGCTCGGTGACCGCATCGGTGTTACCGACCTGGTCGAACTCGGCAGTTTGATCCAGCTGGTCGCACACGACGGCGCGCAAGTCCGCGACACCCTGTCCGCCCGTGCGGCGTCGATCCGCGCCGAAGAACTCGCCGACGCCGAAGGCGCCGCCGGCAACCGCGACCAGTCGATGCTGCTCGCCCAGATCCTGCTCGGCGTCGGATTCGCAGTGTTCGTCGGGTACCCCGCCGTCACCAACTTCCTCCGCATCTGACCATCGCTTCCGCCCACGAAGGAGAAACCAGAATGACCGAGATCCAACTCATCTACTACTGGACCCGCGCCCACCTCACCGCACTGCAACAACGGCAGCGCGAACTGGGCGGTCACCCTGAACGGGGCGACGGAATCCTGATCTGGGTCGTTATGACCGCTCTCCTCGCCGCCGCGGCGATCGCAATCGTCGCGATTATCGTCACCAAGGCCAAGAGCACCGCCAACAACACTCAAACCCAGTAGCCGAACCACGATGGGGATCAAGAGCCGGTTGAACCGTCATGGTCACGGAATCGGCGACGCTGGCTACTCGGTGCTCGAAGCCGCAATCGTGCTCCCCATCGTGTTCTTCCTGATCATGCTGATCGCCCAATGGGCGATCGTCTGGCACGCCCGAAGTGTCACCGAAGCCGCCGCCCAGGAAGGGCTTCGCACCACCGAGAACTACCAAGCCACCGCCGCGCAAGGTCACGCCGACACCGTCGCCTACCTCAGCCAGGTAGCCCCGCGCAGCCTGCCGGACCCACACGTCATCGTCAGCCGCACCGCGCAGACCGCCACAGTCACCGTCACCGCGACGGTCGCCTCGGTCATCCCGTTCGGCCACTTCACCGTCACCGAAACCGCGAGCGGTCCGGTCGAAAACTACGTGGACGCACCATGACAGCCGTCGACCACGTCAAGTCCGACTCCGGTGCGTTCGCCGCGCTCGAACTCGCGATCCTGTTGCCGTTCGTGATCGTCATGCTCCTGCTCGTCGTCGCGTTCGGTCGCGTCGAACGCGGCCGAGAGCTCGTCGACCAAGCCGCTGCCTCAGCCGCCCGCGCCGCATCGCTGTCCATCTCACCGGGCCGAGCGCAGTCGGCAGCAGTTAACGCCGCCATCCAGACCTTGACCGACGGCGGCCTGTCATGCGCCGGAATGCAGGTCACCGTCGACACCTCCAGCTTTCATCCCGGCGGCAACGTCACCGCGCACCTCTCGTGCAGCACCGACCTCGCGGGCCTGACACTCTCCGGCGTACCGGGTCACGTCCACCTGAGCTCGAGCGCGACCTCCCCCCTCGAGCCCTACCGGCAACTCGACACATCGAGCACACCATGAC
>DASZVL010000051.1:0-44573 GCA_035547035.1 Mycobacteriales bacterium
TCCATGCGCTCGGCGTCGGAGACGAAGTACGGCGAGATGTAGCCCTTGTCGAAGCGCATGCCCTCGACGAGCTCGAGCTCGAGGCCGAAGGTGTTGGACTCCTCGACCGTGATGACGCCTTCCTTGCCGACCTTGTCCATCGCCTCGGCGATGATCTCGCCGACCGTGGTGTCGCCCGCGGAGATGCTCGCGGTCGACGCGATCTGCTCCTTGGTCTCGACGTCCTTGGCCTGCTTGGACAGCTCCTCGCTGACCCGCTCGACCGCAGCCTCGATGCCGCGCTTCAGCGACATCGGGTTCGCGCCGGCGGCAACGTTGCGAAGGCCCTCGCGAACGAGCGCCTGGGCCAGCACGGTCGCGGTCGTCGTACCGTCACCGGCGACGTCGTCGGTCTTCTTCGCGACCTCCTTGACCAGCTCGGCGCCGATCTTCTCGTAGGGGTCCTCGAGCTCGATCTCCTTGGCGATGCTCACACCGTCGTTTGTGATCGTGGGGGCGCCCCACTTCTTCTCCAGCACGACGTTGCGGCCCTTAGGACCAAGCGTGACCTTGACGGCGTCGGCGAGCTGGTTCATGCCGCGCTCGAGCGCGCGACGGGCATCCTCGTCGAACGAAATGATCTTTGCCATGTGAGGTGGGAATCCCTCTCGCGAGACGTTTGTAGGGACTCTGCGGCTGTCACTCAATGCCTCAGAGTGCTAGAGCCATTGTTAGCACTCACACCCCACGAGTGCAAGCCGAGGATCAGCGGGCGCCGCCCGGGCGCTCCCCGGCAGGAAATCCGAAAAATCTCCCCAAAACACCCCTACCTCCGTTACCCGGGGCGTTATCGGACCGTTACTGTGTCCATGCGCGCCCTCCCAGGGCGCGTGTTGCATTCCGGATCGCCGAACCTGTCCGCCGGGATGCAACGTCATCGAGCCAGACGGACAGGGCCGGGGACCCAACAGTTAGACCAGGGTTGCGTTTCTAGAACCCTCGGGGTGAAGCCGCGCAAGCGGCCGGGCTAGCTACTGCCCGAACCCGACAGCTAACTCGGCAGGCGTCGGGAGCCCACGCATGCCGCACGCCGTACGGATCCGACACCTGATGCGGGTCGGAATCCTCACCGCACTCTCCGCCACGATCCTCGCCACCGCCACCGGCACCGGCTTCGCCGCTGCCGACGACACGACGCCACCCCCGTCGTCCTCCGGATCTTCCCAGGACCAAACGCCGCCAACCGACCCGGGCACGTCCGATCCGAGCGGCACCACCTCCGACACGAGTGCGGGCGCGTCGACGGCGGCCAGCCCGACGATCACCTTCGAGACGCCACGGGCGGCCATGACCGCGCACGCCGCCCACATGCGCTCGGTGCGGGCCCGCCACACCCTCGAGGTCCGTGCCGTCCTGCGCGAGGCGCAGCGGCAGCGCGGCAAGCCCTACTCCTACGGCGGCTCCGGGCCGCGCGCCTTCGACTGCTCGGGGCTCGTGCGCTTCGTGTTCGGTCACGCCGTCGGGCGGTGGCTGCCGCACAACGCGGCGGCGCAGTACCACGTCGTCCAGCACATCAAGCGCCGCGACCTGCAGCCGGGCGACCTGGTGTTCCAGGAGTCAGGCGGCTACCCGTTCCACGTCGGGATCTACGCCGGGCACGGCAAGTGGTGGCACGCGCCACACACCGGGACGACCGTTCGCAAGCAGGCGATCTACCACGGTCACAAGTACTACGGCCGCGTCCTGACCTACGGCTTCGCCAACCACCACATGAACCGCGGCCGCGCCAACCACCACGGCCGCCACCGCGCCTAGGTATTACCCGCGTGATCTTGACGTTGTGTGCCCATCAGCCACCGCTGTTGGGCACACAACGTCAAGATCACCGCGGAAGTTAGCCGCCGGCTACCGCAGGGATGATCGATACCGAGGAGCCGTCGGGCGTCGCGGTTGCGAGACCTTCTGCGAACCTCACGTCGTCGTCGTTGACGTAGACGTTGACGAACCGGCGCAGCTTGCCGTCCTCGTCGAGCACTCGCGCCCGGATTCCCACGTGATCGGCTTCGAGAGCGTCGAGTACGTCGGCCAGCGTCGCACCGTCGACACTCACCTCCGCGGCGCCGCCGGTCAGCGGTCGAAGGATCGTCGGCACGCGAACAGTGACGCTCATTCCGGGGCCCCCGCGGAATCCCCGTGCCCCTGAGCGGAGTGTGGCAGGCAGTCGACGGGATCTCGTGGGGTGGTCATGACGCCAATCCTGCCGCACGGAACGCGTCGAGCGACGCCGGGATCGTCGCAGTCGGCCGGGCGACCGGCTCCACCGCGTCGAGCGTCTTCAACCCGTCCCCGGTGTTGAGGATCACCGTCTCCGCGTCGGGATCGAGCGCACCGCTCGCGAGCAGCTTGCGCAACGTCGCCACCGTCACCCCACCCGCGGTCTCACCGAAGATGCCCGTCGTGCGCGCGAGCAGCTGGATGCCCGCGACCACCTCGTCGTCCGTGACGTCGTCGATCGCGCCGCCGGTACGCCGGACGACGTCGAGCGCGTAGGGCCCGTCCGCCGGGTTGCCGATCGCGAGCGACTTCGCGATGCCGCTCGGCCGCACCGGCTGCACGACATCGTGACCGGCGCGGTAGGCCGTCGACACCGGTGAGCAACCGGTCGACTGTGCACCGAACACCTTGTACGGCGTGGCCTCGACGAGCCCGAGCCCACCGAGCTCGCGCCAGGCCTTGTCGACCTTGGTCAGCAGCGACCCTGACGCGATCGGGATCACGACCTGCTCGGGCAGCCGCCAGCCCAGCTGCTCGGCGATCTCGTACCCGACGGTCTTCGAGCCCTCGGCGTAGAACGGCCGGACGTTGACGTTGACGAACGCCCAGGGCAGCTCGCCCGCGACCTCGGCGCAGAGCCGGTTCACGTCGTCGTACGACCCTTGGACCGCGACGAGCGTCCCGCCGTACACCGCGGTCGTGACCACCTTGCCGGCCTCGAGATCGTGCGGGATGAACACCACCGAGCGCAGTCCCGCGGACGCGGCGGCGGCCGCGACGGCGTTGGCGAGGTTGCCGGTCGAGGCGCACGACAGCACCTCGAACCCCAGCGCGCGCGCAGCGTTTGCGGCGACCGCGACGACCCGGTCCTTGAAGGAGTGAGTCGGGTTGCCACTGTCGTCCTTGACCCACAACGACTTCATGCCGAGCTCGCGCGCGAGGTTGGGCGCCGGGACCAGGCGCGTCATCCCGACCTCGGTGTCGACCTGTGGCGCGGCCGGCAGCAGCCCGGCGTAGCGCCACATCGTCTGTGGGCCGGCCTCGATCGACGCGCGGGTGACCTGCTTCTGCAGGTCCGCGTCGTAGGCGATCTCAAGCGGCCCGAAACAGAGCTCGCAGACGTGCGAGGGGCCCAGGTCGTACCGGGAGCCGCACTCGCGACAGTAGAGGTGGGACGCAGAGCCGAACTGCGCCGTGCGATCAAGCACCGACGTCATGTGAGAGGCCTTTCGCTCCTCATCTTCCCCTCGGACGGTTGCCCGAAGGCCGGAGTTGGCACCTGCCCGTGACGGGTGGTTGCCGGGGCTTCACCGGGCCGGATCCCTCTGCCCCTCTTGATGAGTGCGCGAGCCTCGCGGCCTGCGCGGTGGAGAGTCTAGTGGCAGCCCATGGAAGATCGCTATTGCTATACGCGAGGGGGTGGGACATCCGCACTACGCTTCCGCGCGTGACCGGCGCCCGGGTGGTGATCGCGTCGAACCGCGGTCCGCTCAGCTTCCGGTACGACGGAGCCGACCGCCTCGTCAGCTCACGCGGCGGCGGCGGTCTCGTCTCGGCCATGACCGCCGCAGCCGCCGATCCGAGCACCCTCTGGCTGTGCGCCGCGCTGTCCGACCCCGACCGCGAAGCCGCGCGCTCGAGTCCCGACCACCGCATCGACCGGGCCGGCCACGACACCGCCGGTGCCGCCGTCACCATGCTGCCGATCGACGCGGGCGTCCTCGCCGGCGCCTACAGCGGCGTCTCCAACGGCACGCTGTGGTCGCTCAACCACGGGCTCTCCGAGCCGGCGCCGGTCTTCGACGATGCCTGGCGTCGCGACTGGTCGTCGTACGTCGACTACAACCAGACGTTCGCGGCGGCGATCGCCGACCTGGCCGGTGACGGCGCGAAGGTCCTCGTGCAGGACTACCACCTCAACCTGGTGCCGGCCGCCTTGCGCGCGTTGCGGCCCGACCTGCGGATCGGCCACTTCACCCACACACCGTGGGCGACGAGCAAGGACTTCGCGCGGCTGCCGGCAGACGTCGCGGAGGCGTTGCTGATCGGCCTGCTCGGCGCCGACAGCATCGGCTTCCACTCACCGCGATGGGCCGCGGACTTCGCGGCATGCGCAACCGACGTCCTCGGCGCGACGTACGACGACGGCGCCCTCACCATCGCCGCTGGGCGGACCGTGCCGCTGCGCGTCCATCCGCTCGGCGTCGACCCGGAGCCGCTGCGCGCCCGCGCAGCAGAAGCCGACGTCAAGAAGCGGATCACCGGCTTGCGGGCCAAGCTCGGCAAGCAGGTCAGGATCATCGGGCGGGTGGACCGCACCGAGCCGGCGAAGAACATTCACCGCGGCCTGCTCGCCGTTGCACAGCTGCTCCGCGACCATCCCGAGCACCTTGGCAAGGTGGTGCACGTCGCGATCGAGTACCCGAGCCGGCAGGACGTTGCGGAGTACCGCAGCTACACCGCGGACTGCGTCGCGCTCGCGGCCGAGATCAACGCCGAGCTGTCGACCCCGGACTGGACGCCGGTGCTGCTCAACGTCCGGGACGACTATCCGCGGTCCCTCGCGACACTAAGCGACACCGACGTGCTGCTCGTCAACTCGTTGCGGGACGGCATGAATCTCGTCGCCAAGGAGGGTGTGCTGCTCAGCGACCACACGACGCTCGTGCTGTCGACGGAGACCGGCGCCGCGGACGAGATGTCAGCCGGCGCGCTGATGGTTGATCCCCTCGATGTCGACGCGACGGCCGAGGCCCTGCATACCGCACTCACGATGTCAGCGGACGAACGCGCCGAACGTCATCGCAAGCTCGCCGAGATCGCGGCAGCACTTCCGCCCCGCGCGTGGCTGCAGGCACAGCTCGATGCGCTCAGCTGACCGACAGCATCGCGACGAGACCGGACAACCACGCGACCACCGCGGTCGGGCCGTCCAGCACCAGATCCGCCCGGGCCGCGACCTCCGGCGGCACGTCCGCGTCGGACGGGTCCACACTCGCCACCTTCAGCGCGGCGATCGTGCCGACGTCGCGTAGCGCATCCAGCGCGTCGTACGCCGGAAGGTCACCCAAGTCATCGCCGACGTAGACGACGACCCGCGCGCCGACCGCTTCGACCAATGCGCGCAGCGCCGACCCCTTGTCGACGCCCCGAGGTCGCAGCTCGATCACGTACCGGCCGAGCACCGCCTCGAGACCACAGGCGTCAGCGAGGCTCTCGAGCGCCGGCTCCAGCGCTGCCAGCTCCTGGTCCGGATGCGACGCGCCGCGGGTGTGGATCGCCAACGAGTGCACCTTGTCCTCGATGCGCACCCCGGCGTCGGCGCCTTCGAGCACGTCGGTGAGGCGACTGCGCGCCAACGCGATGCCGGCCGCGGGATCCGGTGACGTGACCGTCCCGTCGTGCCAATGCTGCAACCCGTAGTGCCCGAGCACCCGCAGGCCGGGCACGCCGGCGACGCCGGCGAGCTGAACCACGTCTTCCGCGGCCCGGCCGCTGATGATCGCCACCGTACGAAGCCGTCCGGCGAGCTCGGCGATCATTTCGCGCGCGCCATCTGCGGGTCGCGCGTCCTCGGGTCGCGCGACGATGGGCGCGAGCGTTCCGTCGAAGTCGAGCGCCACGAGCGCAGACCTCGGGTCCGCAAGCAGCGCGGCGACGACGTCAGGCTGTTCAGACAACGTGCAGCCGCTAGTCGTGCCAGTCAGCGGTGATGAGCAACGTCAGTCCGTGGAAGTCGAGCTGCGCCTCGCTGTCCGGGCGGACGCGACGGATTCCCGAGAACTCACTCGCGAGATGAAGTGCCGCCGCTCGCTTACCCGGCGAGTAGTACAGCGTCGTGCTCGACGACACCCCACCGAGGTTCCCGACCGCCGGGACGGTCCACCCCTTGGCCGCGATCTCTGCCGCGACCCGATGGGCAAGCTGCGAGATGCGGGTCGTGTTGTAGACCCGCACCGGCGCCATCGCGGTCGTCGAGGCCGGCGGATGACGGTGCGTCTTGTGCGGCGTGGGAAGCGGCGACGGGGGCGGGTGCGTCTGCGTCACCGTGTCGCTCGGGGTCAGCGACGGCGATGCAGCGGAGGAGACGCTGCTGGTCGGTGTGGGCGGCGCGACGATCACGCCGGCACCGGGGCTGCTGCCCGACGAGTGGCCCCGCACCGCGACCAGTACGCCGATGCCCGCGGCCACGACCACGACGGCCAGCAACGGCGCCAGCAGGCGGCTGGACCGGCCCGGCCGGCCCGGCTCAGGAGCCCGATGCCGCCCTACGCCAGGCTGATTCGAGTCGGCGGGCGCGGCATCTTCCGGTCCGTGCTCGCTCACCACTCGACGTTAGGCCGTCCGGACAGCCGACCCTGGGTTTGACGCGCGAAGCCGCCGCTGCTTAGGCCTCGAAGCCCAACCTACGGGCCGAGCGCTGGCGCTGGCGGGCCGCTCGCATCCGCCGCAGCCGCTTGACCAGCATCGGGTCGGCCGCGAGCGCCTCCGGGCGGTCAAGAAGGGCGTTGAGCACCTGGTAGTACCGGGTGGCCGACATGTCGAACAGGTCACGGATGGCCTGCTCCTTCGCGCCCGCGTACTTCCACCACTGCCGCTCGAACTCGAGGATCTCGACGTCCCGCTGGGACAGCTCGTCCGCACCGGACTCGCGGCCGGAGACCGCTCCAGCAGCGTTCATCGGTGCACCTCCCGCGCTCGATCAGTTGCACGCCAAAACTACAGCGATGTCATTCTGGCACGCCCACCGCCCCAGGTCACGCAAGAGGAGGCGTCTGGTCGGTCGGGCGGATCTGCGTCGTCAGGGATACAGACCGCGGATCTGGTGGGCGTCCGCCACTCGGCCGACCCCGATCATCTGCGCCGCGGTGCGCAGGGACACGCCCTTCTCTTCCGACAGCGCCGACACCTCGGCGTACGACCGCTCGAGGATCGCGCGCAGCCGGTCAGTGACCTCATGCTCGGTCCACCAGTAGGCCTGTAGGTCCTGCACCCACTCGAAGTACGACACCGCGACGCCGCCGGAGTTCGCGAGGATGTCCGGTACGACGACGACACCCTTGCCCTCGAGAATCGCATCGGCGTCGGGGGTTGTCGGGCCGTTGGCGCCCTCGACGACGAAGCGCGCCTTCACCGCATCGGCGTTGCCGTCATGGATGACGCTCTCGAGCGCGGCGGGCACCAAGACGTCGACGTCGAGCTCGAGCAGCTCCTCGTTGGTGATGTTGTCGGTACCGGGATACCCGGCGACGGAGTCCATGCCACCGCGAACGTCGCGCAGCATCTTCGCCGGGTTCATCCCCATCGCGTTGTAGGCGCCGCCCTTGACGTCGGAGACCGCAACGACCTTGCAGCCCGCGTCGTGCAAGTACTGGGCAGCAAGTCCCCCGACCTTGCCGAACCCCTGCACCGCGACCGTGACCTCGCGCGGGTTGACCTTCGCCTCACGCAACGCAGCGAACGCGGTGATCATCACGCCACGGCTTGTCGCGCCGCCGCGGCCCTCTGATCCGCCGACGCTCACCGGCTTCCCCGTGACGACGCCGCTGACGGTGTATCCCTTTTGCACGGAGTAGGTGTCCATGAACCAGGCCATGGTCTGCTCGTCCGTGCCGACGTCCGGTGCCGGGATGTCCTTCTCCGGACCGACGATCGGGAAGATCTCGCTGGCGTAGCGCCTGGTGACCCGCTCGAGCTCGGTCTGGCTGTAGAGCCGCGGATCGATCGTCACGCCGCCCTTGGCCCCGCCGTACGGGATGCCGATCAGCGAGCACTTCCAGGTCATCCACATCGCAAGCGCCCGGACCTCGTCGATGTCGGTCGACGGGTGGTAGCGGATGCCGCCCTTCGCCGGACCGCGCGACAGGTTGTGCTGTACGCGGTAGCCGCGCAGGACCTCGATGTTCCCGTCGTCGCGGCGCAGCGGGATGCTGACCGTCATCTCGCGGCGAGGCGTCGCCAACAGCTGGTGCGTGCCGTCGTCGAGGCCTAGGTGCTTGACCGCTTCCGCGAGCTGGAGCTGCGCCGACTGCCAGGCCGATTGCCGCGCTGCCACGGAGTCATCCTGCCATCAACGCTTGGCCATGACATTTGGCCCGGAATGACTATCGCCGTCGGCTTGATCACGGCGGGCGCGGGTCGATTGACGAACGATCGCGTCACGTCCGATGTGACGCTCAGTCGCCCTTGGAGACAACTGTGGCCCACCTTGCTCGCCACGCCGACTCGAACGCACCCCGCCGGACCGCCTGGCGTCCACTCGCCGTGGCCGTCACCGGCGGCGCCCTCCTCATGACCGCCGGCTTCGGCGTGTGGGCCGGCCTGAACGCGACCGCCTTCAACACCAGCCCGCAGTCCGTCGACTCCGGAACGCTGTCTCTCACGCTCGGCGACAACGGCGCCGGCTTCAGCAGCGCCATCAGCAACCTGGCGCCCGGCGACGTCGTCAACCGGTACGTCGACCTGACGAACGGCGGCTCACTCGACGCCCAAGGCCTGACCATGTCGGTCAGCGCGAGCGGTGACAGCCAGCTGATCACCGACGGCACCAGCCCGGCAACGAAGGCGCTGACCGTCTCCGTCACCTCCTGCTCCACGACCTGGACGCCGAGCACCGGTGCCTGCACGGGCGGCACGACCACGTCGCTGCTCGGCACGACGACGCTGTCCGGCGTGGCGTCAGCGCAGTCACTGATCTCGGGCTCGATCGCGAGCGGTGCGGTCGAGCACCTGCAGATCTCGATGACCCTCCCGGACCAGACGGAGACCACGACCAACGGCACGCCGATCACCGGCACGATCCAGGGCCGCTCCGCGACGTTGACCTACCACTTCCAGGAAGCACAGCGGACCGCCACGACCACCAATAGCTAGTGACTGAAAGCCGATGCGGCGTCACGGCATCCCGCCGCGGCGCCGTATCGGCTGTACCACGGAGGACCGGTGACCCGCTCCCGGCTTGGCAGCCTGGTGGCAACCGCGGCGACGGCGTTGGTGATCGTCGCCGCGACACCGGCCTGGGCAGGCGAGAGCGGCACGACATCAAGAACCCAAACGGTAGGGAGCGCATCGTGGGGAGCAGCAGGCTCGACCACCAGTGGCTCGCCGACGATCGGCACCCCGTTCACCCTGAGCTGGACGGTCACCGTGCTCGGCGTGAACCCGCAGTTCTTCAAAGTGGTGAACACCGGAACGACCAACCTCAACGCGGAGACCTACACCACGACAATCTCCGGCGGGCCCAAGGTGGTATTGACCGCCTGCGTCGGGGCGGACTGGACCACGGTGCTGGGGCTCGGCGGGAGCTGCGCAGGCACCCAGGTGGCACTGGGGGACTCGAGCAGCGGAGCGACCGCAGCGAGCGTGTCGATCCCGGCGGGCTCCTACGTCAGCGTCAAGGCAGCGGCGACGGGGGTGCTGTCGCTCGGCAGCTACACCACCTCGATCAGCGTCGCAGTGAGCCGCAGCCAAGCGAGAGCAGCGCGGACGACCAACAGCTAGAACTTCACGAAACGACGGCTCCACAGCGGGTTCGTCGTACGACGTCGCAGCCGCGGACCGTGATGGTCCAGCCACGAGTGCGACGTACGACGGACACGCTGCCGCGCAAGAGAGCGACACCCGCCGAGGTCCTCGCAGCGGTCCCGCGGCAACGCCCAACCATCGGAGCTGATCCCCCAAAAGCAGCGAGCCCCGCGTCAGACGCACCACGCGGGGCGCTGCACCGGTTGTGGCGGATCGTCACCGGACTTCTACTGATCGCCACCGCAGCCGCGTCGGTGTCGGCGATGGTCATCGTGATGACGCAGCACATCGGGTTCGCCCCGGTGCTGTCGCCGAGCATGGTGCCGACGTTCCACCCCGGCGACCTGGTCATCACGAAGCCTGAGCCGGCCAAGGACATCAAGGTCGGGCAGATCGTCGCGTTGCCTGTGCCGGCCGAACCAAGCCAGCGCTACGTGCACCGCATCATCAGCGTCGCGATGAAGGACGGCGAGCCCGTCGTGAAGACGAAGGGCGACGCGAACCCGGCCCCTGAGCCGTTCTCGCTGCGCATCGACTCGCCCACCGTTCCACTCGTGGTCGCAACGGTGCCGGAGGTCGGGCGGCTGTCGGTGCTGTTGCAGCACTCGACGCTGCGCCTCGCGGTCATCGCGATCACGATGATCGCGATCATGCTCGCGGCCTGGCGAATGCTCGTCGGCGCCCGACCCAGAAGTGGCAGGCATGCGTGATACTCATGGCATGCGCACGCGATTGTTCGCGGCCATCGGCTGCGTCGCCGCGATCACACTGAGCACAGGCGCGGTCGCCGCACCGCACCAGGCGTCGATCGCCTCCCGAACGCCGCGCACGTTCATCGCCCCGACGCAGAGCGGGCAAACCGTCCGGATGCATGTCGGCGACAAGCTGAAGATCACCCTCGGCGCATCGTTTCGAAGGCCCACGTCAACCAATCGGGCGGTGATCCACCGGATCAACCACTCGGGCGGCTATCCCACCAACGAGACCGCGCGCGCGACCTTCAAGGCGATGTCCGCCGGCAAAGCGGTCATCAGCTCCGAGACGGACGCGCCGTGCTTGCACGCAACGCCCCGCTGCGAGATCGCACAGCAGGCCTGGTTCGTCCACGTCATCGTCAAGTGACGGCGCTCATCCATGCAGGGTCCACACCGCCGGGTCGCCGGTTGACCCGCCCTCGATGAACTGAACCTTGCGGATCCTCGCGGTCTTGGGTACCTGGAACGCGACGAATCCCACCGCGGTGCTCCCCGTGTTCAGGGTGATCGCCGAGCCGAAGGCTCTGCCCTGTCGCAACGAGCCGAACAGGAATGCCGCCTTGTAGCTGTGGCCCTTGCTGTCGATCACGGATGCGCTGCTCGACGGTGAGTCGACGTACGGGAACGTGCCGGTGTTGGTGATCCGGAACTGGGCCGCGAACAGCCGCTCGCCCTTGCCCGGCGTGTCCATGAGCTTGTTCTTCGGCGTGGCGGTGTTCACGATCTTGGTGAAGGTGATGCGGATGCGCTCGCCGGTGAAGCTGCCGTTGAGATCCAGCGTGCGCCCTGACCGTGAGCGGTTCGCCGGAGCGGGATTCGTCGGTTGACTCTGAGGCTGTCCCGTCGACGACGGCTTCCTGCCGCTCGAGCCGAGCCCGGTGGCGAACGTCGGGATCGCGATCGACGGGACCGCGACCGGTTTGCCGCCACCCGATGAGTGCGAGCCGATCGCTGCGAGCCCGACGATGAGCGCGACAACGATGGCGATGACCACCCCCGCCTTGTTGCCTGACCTCCGTTGACGAGCCTTGCGTGGACTCCCCGGTTGCGGAATCGAGGCGCCACCCCATCCGGCGACAGGTGAGCGCGAGAGCCCGAGGTTGATCACGGCGGGTTGGGACGCTGGCGGAGGCATCTGCTGCAAGGTCGGCGGTGGCGGCTCGTACGACGGCGGGTCGGCGTACGCCAGCGGTGCCACGGGCTGCTGCCGTGACGGCGTCCCGGGCTTCGGCCGCGGCGGGGCTTCGCGCCGCTGCCCTGGCAGCAACGGCGCCATCGGAGGCAACGGGGTCATCGGACGAAGCGGCGCCATCGGGCGACGTGGTGCCATCGGCTGCAGTGGCGGGCGCGGCGGAGGCTGCGTCATGGCCCCCTCCTCACCAGACAACGGCAAGGTACTGCACGGAGCCCCGTGTCCGGATTGAACGGACGACCGCTCGCTTACAAGGCGAGTGCTCTACCACTGAGCTAACGGGGCAAGCGCCTATGAGGCTAGAGAAGCCGCCGTGATCTTGACGTTGTGTGCCCGTCAGCGCCCCGTGATGGGCTCAAAGCGTCAAGATCACCGAGTTAAGAGGCGTCGGCGATTTCCCTGGCGCGCAGGTGGCCGTCGAGCTTGCGCTTGATCCGCTGCAGCGCGTTGTCGATCGACTTCACGTGCCGGTCGAGGACCTCGGCGATCTCGTGGTAGCTCTTGCCGTCGATGTAGAGGCGCAGCACCTCGGCCTCGAGGTCGGACAGCGCGGCATCGAAGTGGGCCTGCAGCGCGCGGATCCGCTCCGCAGAGATGACGAGGTCGGCGGGGTCGCAGACCGCGGTCATGGGCAGGACGTCCGCCAGGGTCCGGTCGCCGTCCTCGTCCGCCAGCACCGGACGCGAGAACGACACGTAGTTGTTCAGCGGCCCGTGCTTCTGGCGGGTCGCGGTCTTGATCGCCGTGATGATCTGACGAGTCACGCACAGCTCGGCAAAGGCACGGAAGCTGGACGTGAGCTCGGGGTTGAAGTCGCGGATCGCCTTGTAGAGGCCGATCATCCCCTCTTGAACGATGTCCTCGTGGTCAGCGCCGACCAGGAAGTAGGAGCGCGCCTTCGACCGGGCGAAGCCGCGGTACTTGGTCAGCAGGTCGGTGAGAGCCTCGTCGTCGCCGGCCCGAGCAGCCGCGACCAGGGCATCGTCGTCGTCTTCACGGCGAGCGAACGTCGCCGTATGACGCACCCTCATCGAACGCATAGGTCAGGCCTTTCGGACTGGGCAACTGGCACGACCAGTGACGAATCGTAAGATCGCGGATGACCGCTGAACATCGGATCTCGTCACAACAACGAGCGAGTGAAGTTGGGGTTGCGAGCAGCCGCGGTGCGAAAAAACCGGACATTAGCCCGCACACCGTGACCGGTTCGGCCATTTGGCCGAGGACCGACTAGTTGCGACTCACAACTAACGGCGGACCAGATTGCGTGTCGAGAACAAGCCGATCAATCGATCGCGTGAGACAGCCGCGTCAGCGACGGCGGCGGGCGACCTCAGCCAGCGTGATCCCAGCCGCGACGGACGCGTTGAGCGACTCCACCTCACCTGCGAGCGGGATCCGAACCGTCAGGTCGCAGGTCTCGCGAACCAGCCGCGACAGGCCTTTGCCTTCAGCCCCCACCACGATCACGAGAGGGCCGGCCGCGAGCTCGAGGTCGTCGATGTCGATCTCGCCGCGGCCGTCCAGCCCGGC
Organism: Mycobacteriales bacterium; assembly: GCA_035547035.1. Taxonomy (GTDB): domain Bacteria; phylum Actinomycetota; class Actinomycetes; order JAFAQI01; family JAFAQI01; genus DASZTV01. Next base: position 13,258 of record DASZVL010000051.1, read on the forward strand.
GATCATCAGCCCCGCTTGCGCGTACGACGCGAGCGTGCGGACGAGGTTGGTGGCGCGGGCGACCGGCACCCTGGCGAGCGCACCGGCGCTCGCCTTCCAGGCGGCCGGCGTGACGCCGACCGAGCGGCGCTCCGGCAACAGCACCCCGTGCGCGCCGAACGCGCCGGCTGACCGAACGACCGCTCCGAGGTTGTGCGGGTCGGTGACGCTGTCCAGCGCGACGAACAGCGCCGGCTCGACGGTCTCGAGAACCCGGGCGAGCAGGTCGTCGGGGTGGGCGTACTCGTAGGGCCGCACGGTCAGTGCGATGCCTTGGTGCGGCGCGCCGCCGGTGATCCGGTCGAGCTGCTGCCGGGACGCCTCGACGATGGAGACCTCGTGACCGGCCGCGAGCTTCGCGGCCTCGATCAAGCGGTCGTCGCGATCCAGGCCGGGTGCAACGTGCAAGGTGGTCGCCGGTACTGCCGCCCGCAGCGCCTCCACCACCGCGTTGCGGCCGGCGACGACATCCTCGGCAGCTCGACCCCGCCCCGCTGTCGAGCCGGAGCCGCGGGGGCCCGGCTGTCGCTCGTTCGCCGCCCGTTTGGCGGCTGCCCGCGCCCGGCGAGCGGCGGGGTGCTTCTCGCGGTCCTCCGCCTTGGGTGTCGGCCCGCGGCCTTCCAGCTTGCGACGGCCGTGCCCACCGGTGCCCTTCGACGGACCCTTCCTCGAGACCATCGTCAGCCGATCCGCCAGCGCGGGCCGTCTGCGGTGTCCTCGACGACGACCCCTGCCGCCGCGAGAGCGTCGCGAATCCGGTCACTTTCCGCGAAGTCCTTCCGCTCCCGCGCCGCCTGCCGCGCCGCGAGCAACGCCGGCATCGTCTCGTCGAGCACGCGCTTGAGTCCTGACTCGCTTCCGTCACCGGCAAAGTCGCCGGGCCAAAGTCCGAGCACCTTCGTCATCGCAGCAACCGCGTCGTACGACGCTCGGGCCGCCGTCTCGTCGCCATCGGCGAGCGCCGCGTTGCCCGCGCGGACGGTGTCGTGGACGATGCCCACCGCGGTGGGAGTGGACAAGTCGTCGTCCATCGCCGTGACGAATGCTCCAGGCAGCGCCGCGCCGTCGGCCGGCGTAGCGAACCGCTCGCCGGCGCGGGTGAGGAAGTTCTCGATCCGCGCATAGGCCGTGGTCGCCTCGGCGAGGTCGCCCTCACCCCACTCGGTGTCGGAGCGGTAGTGCGGCGCGACGAGGTAGTAGCGCAGCGCCTGCGGCGTGGAGCCGTCGAGGATGTCGGCGATGTAGGTGGAGTTGCCGAGCGACTTGCTCATCTTGGTGCCGCCGGTGTTGATCATCCCGTGATGCATCCAGTAGCGGGCGAAGCCGTCGCCGACGGAGGCGGACTGGGCGAGCTCGTTCTCGTGATGCGGGAACCGGAGGTCGCGACCACCCCCGTGGATGTCGAACTCAGCGCCGAGGTACTTCGTCGCCATCGCCGAGCACTCGAGGTGCCAGCCGGGCCGACCAGGGCCCCACGGCGTGTTCCACGAAGGCTCGCCGGGCTTGGCGCCCTTCCACAACGCGAAGTCGAGCGTGTCGCGCTTCGCGCCGGTGTCGGCGCTCGCCTGCATGGCGTCCGGCTGCTGGTTGGACAGCTCGCCGTACGACGCGTGCGACCGCACGTCGAAGTAGACGTCACCACCTGCGGCGTACCCGTGGCCCGCGTCGAGGATCCGCTGGATCAGCTCGACCATCTCGCTGATGTGGCCGGTCGCGCGGGGCTCGCCGGTCGCGCGCAGGCAGTTCAGCCGGTCGTAGGCGTCTTCGAACTCCCACGTCACGGCGCTGCCGAGCTCCCACCACTCGACGCCCTTGGCGGCGGCGTTGGCGATGATCTTGTCGTCGATGTCGGTGATGTTGCGCACGTGCTTGACGTCGTACCCGGAGGCTTCGAGCCAGCGACGCAACACGTCGAAGGCAACGGCCGACCGGACGTGACCGAGGTGTGGTGCCGACTGCACGGTCGCCCCGCAGACATAGAGCGTGACGACGCCAGGCGTCAGCGGCTCGAAGTCGCGTACCTCGCGACGTCGAGTGTCATAGAGCCGCAGCGCCACGCGCCAAGCCTACGGAAGTCGCGATCTCGCGGAAGCAATGTGGCATTGCATCGCGATACTGGGCGAAATCAGGCTGAATTCCGGAGGCAATGCCACATTGCTTCCGCATTACCTTCCGCGCGCTCAGACGCGTTCGACGAGCATGGCCAGGCCTTGGCCGACCCCGATGCACAGCGTGGCCAGTCCCCTGGTGGCCTGCTCGCGCTCCATGCGACCGAGCAGGGTCACCATCACTCGCGCGCCCGAGCAACCGAGGGGATGACCGAGGGCGATCGCACCGCCGTCGGCGTTGACGGTCTCGAGGTCTAGCCCGAGCCGACGTACGCCGGCCAGCACCTGGACCGCGAACGCCTCGTTGATCTCCACCGCCTCGAGGTCCGCGACGGTCCAGCCGGCACGGCCGAGCACCTTCTCGGTCGCGACCACGGGGCCGAGCCCCATGACCGACGGCGGCACGCCGCCCGAGGCCGCCGACACGATCCGGGCCCGCGGCGTCAGGTTGTGGCGCCTCACCGCCTCCTCACTCGCGACGATCACGGCGGCGGCCCCGTCCGACAACGGCGACGACGACCCCGCCGTCACCACACCGCCCTCGCGGAACGCCGGCTTGAGCTTCGCGAGTCGCTCGAGGCTCGAGTCGGCCCGCGGACCCTCGTCAGAGGTGACCACGCCGGAGTCGGTCTCGACCGCGACCAGCTCCGCCTCGAAGCGGCCGTCCTTCATCGCCGCGCTCGCGCGCTCGTGCGATCGCAACGCGAACGCGTCGGAGTCTTCCCGGGTGATGCCGTCGAGCGCGGCAACCTCCTCAGCTGTCTCGCCCATCGGCAACGTCGCCTTGCCCTCGTCGAGGGCGCGCATTCTCGGGTTCACCAGCCGCCAGCCGAGCGAGGTGTCGGAGACCTCACCGGGCCGCGCCCACGGCGTACCGGGCTTCGCCATGATCCACGGCGCCCGCGTCATCGACTCGACGCCACCGGCGACCACGACGTCGGCCTCGCCGGCCCGCACGGAGTTGGCGGCCGAGCTGATCGCCTGCAGCCCGCTCGCGCACAGCCGGTTCACGGTGAAGCCGGGCGTCGACATCGGCAGGCCCGCGAGCAGCGCGGCCATCCGTGCGACGTTGCGGTTGTCCTCGCCGGCCTGGTTGGCCGCGCCGAACACGACCTCGTCGATCTCGTCGTCCGGTACGCCGGAGCGCGTCACGACCTCCCGAACCACCACCGCAGCCAGGTCGTCAGGCCGGACTCCGGCGAGTACGCCGCCGTACTTGCCCATCGGCGTACGGACTCCGTCGACGAGATATGCGTCCGCCACCCGGCCCACCACCCTCAACTCGACGCCGGCTTCGCCGGGCGCACCTCTGGCTCAGCGACGAGCTCAGTCTGACGGAACGAGCAGAGCCGTCGCGATGGCGGCAAGCCCCTCGCCGCGGCCGGTCAGGCCGAGGCCGTCAGTGGTCGTCGCCGCGACCGATACCGGCGCGCCGACTGCCTTCGACAGCACCGTCTCCGCCTCCGTGCGCCGCGGGCCGAGTCGCGGGCGCTCACCGACCAGCTGCACCGCGACGTTGCCGACCGTCCAGCCGCCGGCCGCGACCCGCCGAGTGGTCTCGGCGAGCAACGCGATCCCGCTGGCGCCGGCCCACTGCGGCTGATCGGTGCCGTAGTTGCTGCCGAGGTCACCCAACCCGGCTGCGGACAGCAGCGCGTCACACGCCGCATGCGCGACGACGTCCCCGTCGGAGTGGCCGGCCAGGCCCACCTCACCCGGCCACTCGAGCCCGGCGAGCGCCAGGGCGCGCCCCGGTTGGAACGGGTGCACGTCGACGCCGATGCCGATCCTGGGGGCGGACCGGGTCACGCGCCTGCCTTCGACGCGGACCGGGGCGCGGCGACGTCGGCGAACACGAGCCGGCCGTTGGCCGTGACGACCACGCTCGTGACGCGAACGGTCACGTCCTTGCCGACCAGCGACCGACCTCGCTCCACCACGACCATCGTGCCGTCGTCGAGGTAGCCGACGCCTTGACCGGCTTCGCGTCCCGGCTTGATCAGCTGGACGGTGACGTCCTCGCCGACGACGACAGGCGGCCGCAGCGCGAGAGACAGGGCGTGCAGGTTGAGCACGGACACCCCGGAGACGGCTGAGGCCTTCGCGAGGTTGCTGTCCAACGTGAGCAGCGCGTAGCCGTCCTCAAGGCAGGCGCGGGTCAGCTTGAGATCGACCTCCTCGATCTCGGGTTGCGGGTCGGGGATGACGTCGAGGTCGACGAACGGCTCTCGCCGCAGCGTGTCGAGGACTTCGAGACCCCGGCGGCCGCGCTCCCGCCGCAACGGGTCGGCGAGGTTCGCCAGCCGGTCGAGCTCGTCCAGGACCGGCTGGATCACGACGACCTTGCCGTGCAGGAAGCCGGAGCGAACGACGTCAACGATGCGACCGTCGATCGCGACAGAGGTGTCGAGCAGCTTGGTCAGCGCCGAGCCCGCCGGCCGTCGCGGGAGCACCCCGGCACGGAAGCCGATCACCGCGAGTACGTCGTCCCGCTTCGAGGCACCCAGCCGGAAGCCGAGATACCCCAGCAGAACGATGATCAGGCCGAACAGTGACGCCGACAGGGCCAGGCCGGGGATGAAGAACAACGGCCAGCCGATGACCAGCCCGATGACTGCGCCTACGAGGCCGCCGAACGAGCCGGCGAGCAGGGTGTCGGCAGTGATCTCCCGCAACGCGGCTTCGGTGCGGTCCGCGGTCGTCGCGGCGGTGCGCCCGAGGATGCCGCCGACGACGTAGCCGATGCCCGAGCCGACGATCACGCCGAGCGCGCCGCCACGGAACGGCCCCAGCGCCACGTTGTGCATGTGCCGATCGCTGACCTGGCCGATCTCGACGCCGACCCCGATGAAGAAGACGACGGTCAGCAGCCGCAGCACCTCGACAAGCGAGTTGGGCGCACGGCGGCGCCGGGGCGCGCTTGGCGGGCTCACATGGTGATTCTCGGACCTAGCGGCACGGGACTACCACCCCAAACGGCCTAGCGGAGCAAAACAGTCACCTCTCGCGATCACCAATTGCGGTGATCGGAGGCGACGACGACAACGCCGCCAGTGGCTTCGCCGGCGCGGTTCGGCCCCGGTATGCGGTGATCGGCGGAGCCGATGGCAAGGCGGAGGAGGAGCCGGTATTGGTCATACCGGGGACGACGACAACGCCGCCAGTGGCTTCGCCGGCGCCGCAGACTTAGGCGGAGAGGACTTCGTCCAAGAGTGCTTCAGCCTTGTCCTCGTTGGTGCCCTCGGCGAGCGCAAGCTCGCTGACCAGGATCTGGCGCGCCTTGGCAAGCATCCGCTTCTCACCCGCCGACAGGCCACGCTCGCGGTCACGCCGCCAGAGGTCACGCACGACCTCGGCGACCTTGTTCACGTCGCCGGAGGCGATCTTCTCGACGTTGGCCTTGTAGCGGCGCGACCAGTTGGTCGGCTCTTCGGTGTGGGGAGCCTTGAGGATCTCGAAGACGCGCTCGAGACCGTCGGCGCCGACGACGTCACGTACCCCGACGTACTCGGCGTTGTCGGCGGGAACCCGGACCGTGAGATCACCCTGGGCGACCTTGAGCACGAGGTAGGTCTTCTCCTCGCCCTTGATGGTCCTGGTCTCGATTGCTTCGATGAGTGCCGCCCCGTGATGGGGGTAGACGACAGTCTCGCCGACCGTGAACGTCATGTTCTTTTTTTCCTCTCGCCGACGTTCAGGATATCACGCAACGAGGTCGCGGCCGGCTGGCCAAAATCGGTAAAACCGCAGGTCAGGGCCTTGTTCGTCGCGAAATCAGGGCTTGACAGGACCGTGTCGACCATGCATGCCGAGGGGGCTGGCGGCGGCCGTTCGCGCCCTGTGCAGACGGCCGTTTGCAGCCTGTGCACAGCGGCGCATACTGAGGCCGTGCCGGACGATGACGCGCGCTTGACGGGCGTGGTGGTCCCGGACGACATCAGCGAGCTCGCCCGGGACATCGCGGCCTACAAACGCGAGGTACGACGGGTCGAGCGAGCCCGCCGCCTGCACCTCCTGCTCGCCCGCCGAGGCGTGGTTCCCGGGCTCGTCATGACCGCCGCAGCCCTTCTCGCCGGCGTCGTCGCGGTCCTGCTCGCCATGATGGGACCGCGCACCGTGGGGCAGGCTCCGGCGGCTCGGCCGCTGGCCTCGCCGGCACAGGCTCCGGGCAACCTCGGCGGGTTGCTGCCGCGCGGCATCGTGAAGGCGCAGGACGGCACGCCGGTCGACACCCACAACCCCGCCATGCGGCCCGAGGTGTTCGCGCTGATCCCGGCGCGTTGCGGCTGCAACACGCTGCTGAACGCACTGGCTGGTCAGGCCGGCAGCGTCGGCGTGCGGCTGGCGATCGTCGTACCGACCGCGGTCGACGACTCCGCGGGCACGATCATCGACAGCCTCGACCGAGGCAAACCCTCCGTCTACTTCGACCCACAGGCAACGCTCGCCACGGCCGTTGCGGCAAGTGGTGTGACGGCTGTCGTCGTGGACACCGACGGCACGATCTACGACATCGAGCGCAACATCACCGACGCGGGTCGGACTTCGCTCGACGCCGCCTTGCAGAGCATGCTGCTCGCCGATCGGCACTAAGTCCTGTCGCGCGCCAGCTGGCGCCGCCTCACCGGCTTGGTGCTCGCCAGCCACCCGTTGCCGTGCGTCGCGGTCACGGCATTCGTCACCGCGCTGAGCGTCGCCGCCCATCTCGGGCCTAGGGCCGCGCTGCTCGGCGCAGCAGTGCTGTGCGGTCAGCTCTCGGTGGGGTGGTCGAACGACGCGATCGATGCACCGCTCGACACCGCTGCCGGCCGGCGCGACAAGCCCATTGCGACCGCTGACATCAGCCGGCGCGCGGTCGCCATCTGCGCCGCCGTGGCCCTCATCGGGGACTTCCCGCTGTCGCTCGCGGTCGGGGTGCGCGCCGGACTGCTGCACCTCGCTGCGGTGGGCCTGGCCTGGGCCTACAACCTCGGTCTCAAGCGGACTCTGGCGAGCGCGCTGCCGTACGCCGTTGCGTTCGGCCTGGTCCCGGAAGTCGTCGCGGCCGCCAAGGCGGGGTCACCGGCCCCCCGCCCGGCACTCGTAGTCGCGGGCGTCGCGTGCGGCATCGCCGCGCACTTCGCCAACACGGTCGGCGACACGGTCGAAGACGAGATGACCGGCGTACGCGGATTGCCGCAGCGACTGGGTCCTGCGCCATCGACCGCGATAGCGGGCGGCTTCATCGCCGCAGCAGCCGTCGCGGTCCTGGTGGCGGTCGGCCCGAAACCGCTGCCCGTCACGGCGGCGGTGGTCGACGTGGGGCTCGCGGCATCGGTGCCGTGGCTGCTGCGCGGACCCGCGACCAGGCGGCGCGCCTTCCGGCTCGTGATCGGCGCCGTCGCCGTACTGGTGATCGCCTTCGTCGTCGCTGGCGGGTCTCAGCTCTCCTGAGCGAGGGCGCGGCCGCCGACGGGCTCAGGTTGGGCCCTCGACGGCGTACGTCGGCCCGGGTGGGTGCGCACGACGCGAACCAGCGAGCGGACGAGCACGATCACGATCACGGCCTGCATGACGGCCACGAGCGGCACGAAGAGGAACCCCGCCCGCGGATGCGGGTTCATGAAGAACAGCTGCACGCCCGGGATCAGCCCGGAAAGCTCGATGAGCGCCGCGCCCCACAGCTGCTCGTCGAGGATCACGAACGGGATCACCCAGACCAGGAAGGTGAAGCCGGGATTGACGTTGGACGCCCAGATCGTCAGGGCGATGATCGCGGCGGACCGCACCGCGTTGACCCGGAAGTACCACAGCACCACCCCGACAGCCACGACGCAGGCAAGGACGATCCTCGGTTGCCAGACCGTCAACGTCTTCAACGCGTGGGTCTGGGCGACGGCCTGACCGTCGAGCCACACATGCCGGTACGACGGGTCGACGAACAGGCTCCACCCGGCGAATGCGGGCAGGCTGTGGTTGCTGTCGATCGCCCGCACCACGTTGTGAAAGTCAGCGATGAGAAACGGCGCGGTCACCAAGATCGGGACGGCGGCCACGATCCCGATCGCGCGAGCACCAGCGCGCCAGTCCTGGCATGTGGGCAGAAACGCCAGCACGAGGAAGCCGAACGGCACCTTGATCGAGGTCGCGACGCCAAGGAGGACACAGGCCCAAAGCGTTCGATGCCGGACGTCCGAGGACCACAGCATCACCGCGCACAGCGCGAAGAAGGTGCCGAGGGAGTCGATCTGGTTCATCACGCCGGTGTCGAAGACGAGAGGCCAGCCGAAGGACAACAGCGCGCAGGCGACCAGGCCGGCGACCTGACCGCGACGCTTCGCGACGTGGCGATACAGCAGCGCTGCCATCCCGATGTCCGCCAGGAAGTTCGATGCTGCCACGAGCGTGCGGAGGCTCAGGCCGAGGGGGACGAGTGCGTGGTCGAGCAGCAGCAACGGGAACAGCCCTGCGGGGTAGGTCCAGCTCGGCGACGCGCCGCCCCGGGTCGATACGTAGCCGCGGTAGGCATGCGTGAAGTGATGGGTGAGCGCGTACGTCACGTTCTCGATCGCGCGAAGGTCGACCGCGTCGTCGTCGTAATGGCGCATGAGGCCGAAGCGCACGCCGACGCCCGCCGCGATCACCGCGACCGCGAGCCAGCGGAACATCCGCTCGTGATCGGTCTCGACCGACGACGCGGACGCGACGTCTCCGCCGGTTGCCATGCTCACCTCCGAGCCTCACGCGATGTGTCGGGCACTCTAGTGGTGTCGCGAACCACCTGCCGACACTGGCGAAAACGTGGTCGATAGGCTGAGAACACTCTTGCTTTAGACGTCGAGGAGTACGTGTGATCGCCCGTCCGGCCAAGCAGCGCGCCATCGTTCTTGCAGCGCTCGCGCTCGCGACCCCGGTTCTCGCCGGCTGCGGGATCGAAGCGAAGGACGAGACCAGCAAGGAGCACACGCAGATCCAAGCCGCCTCCAACCACATCGGTGGGATCCGGATCCGCAACGCCTTCATCACGACGCTGCCCGGTACCGGTCAGGTGACCAAGACCGGTCAGACCCGCTCGTACCTCGTCGTCACGTTGGTCAACAACGGGACCAAGCCCGACGCGCTCACCGGCATCTCGACGGGACTCGGCGTCTCGACCCTGAGCCCGGGTGCCGACGCGACCGTCGCGAACAACGGCGTCACGCTGCCGGTGGGTGAGCCGGTCGAGATCAGCGACCCGAGCCTCGACCCGACTGCGCCGACCGTGGTCATCACCGGGACGAACCCGACGATCGGTACGACGGAGCTCGTGAGCTTCAGCTTCGCCGTTGCCGGCACCACCAAGCAGCTCGCGGTGCCGGTCGTCGCTGCGAACGGCAGCCTGTCGCCGACTCAGGTCATCCCGACCGACCAGGCGACCTTCTCGACCCCGATCGAATAGCCCTAACGACCCTGGTTCGCCACCGCTTCGGCGGCGGCCTTCGCGGCGTCCGGATCGAGGTAGTGGCCGCCGGGCGTCACCGGGCGCAGCGCCTCATCCAGTTCGTAGTAGAGCGGGATGCCGGTCGGGATGTTCAGCCCGACGATGTCCGCATCGCTGATCCCGTCCAGCTGCTTCACCATCGCGCGCAACGAGTTGCCGTGCGCGACGACGAGGACCGTCTTGCCGTCGCGAAGGTCCGGCACGATCGAATCGTCCCAGTACGGCACCATCCGGATGACGACATCCCTCAGGCACTCGGTGCGCGGCACGTCGTCGGCAGGCAACGTCGCGTAACGCGGGTCGCCCACCTGTGAGAACTCGTCGCCGTCCTCGATCGGCGGTGGCGGCGTGTCGTACGAACGCCGCCACACCATGAACTGCTCGTCGCCGTACTCGTCACGGACCTGCGCCTTGTTCTTTCCCTGCAGCGCGCCGTAGTGCCGCTCGTTGAGCCGCCAGCTGCGGCGTACGTCGATCCACTGCCGGTCACAGGTCAGCAGCGCGTTGCCCGCCGTGACGATCGCGCGCTTCAGCAGCGACGTGTGGAGGACGTCCGGCAGCAGATCGTGGTGCGCCAGCAGCTCGCCGGCACGGATCGCCTCGGCAACGCCCTTGTCCGTCAGACCGACGTCAACCCAGCCGGTGAACAGGTTCTTGGCGTTCCACTCGCTCTCGCCATGACGGAGCAACACGAGCCGGGCGCTCACGTCCACCTCCCAAAAGCGGCGCCGACTACGCCGGCGCACTTGTCGGGGAATTGTCTCCGGTGAGCTTTGGCGGGCGGTTGGCGGGTTCGGCAAAGTGCGCGAACGCCTGCAGGTTCGCCAGCGACTCGCCGCGCTTCACCCGCCAGTCCCACTCCTTCTCGATCGAGGAGCGGAAGCCGATCTCGAGCGCGGTGTCGAAGGACTCGTCGGAGGCGGTGAGCACCGCGCCGAGGAGCCGGTCGATCTCGTCGGCCTCGACGGCCGACAACGGCAGCCGGCCCGTGAGAAAGACGTCGCCGAGCACATCGACGGAGAACGACACCGCGTAGAGCTTCGCGTTGCGCTCGAGCAGCCAGCGCCAGAATCGTTCCTCGTTCTCATCCGGCTTGCGGCAGAAGAACGCCTCGACGTGCAGCGAGTGCTCACCGATGACGAGCCACGTCATCGTCGCGAGCTTGTGCGTGCCCGGCAGCTTGACGAAGAACGCGCCCTCTGACCGTTCGTCGAACTCCAGCTCGCGATCGGTCAGCACCTCGCGCAGCACGTTCGCGAGCGACGCCTTGTCCGTGTCCGTCATCGCCGCGAGCGCCGATGACGGATACGGAGTTGATCGGAGCGCGCCACCTTCGCTGCGTCGCGATACTCGCTCATAGCTGCGAGTAGACCTCGAGCACTCGGTCGACCGTCGCGTCCCACCCGAACGCGGCGGCATGCGCGAGGGCGCCGCCGGCGAGGGCGGCGCGTCGAGCAGGCGAGTCGACCACGGCGCGCGCGACGGCGGCGTACTCGGCGGGATCGTGGCCGTCGACGAGAAGGCCGGAGACCCCGTCGTCGACGGCGGTGACGAGCCCGCCGACGCGCGCGGCGACAACGGGCGTGCCGCACGCCTGCGACTCGAGCGCCACGAGACCGAAGGACTCGTTGTACGACGGGACGACGGTGAGGTCGGCGGCGCGGTAGTAGTCGGCCAGCATCTCCTGCGGCGCCGGCGGCTCGAACCGCACCAGGTCGGAGATGCCGAGCGTGCCGGCGAGCTTCGCAAGATGCTCCGGCTCCTCCATTCCCGTGCCGGACGGCCCGCCGACGACGACAACAGCAAGCCGGTCGCGCAGCGCGGGATCCGCCGCGACGAGCTCGGCAGCCGAACGCAGCACGACGTCCGGTGCTTTCAGCGGCTGGATCCGGCCGACGAACAGCAGCACGACAGCGTCGGCGGGCAGACCGAGGCGCAGCCGCGACGCGACCCGCTCGCCAGGCGAGAACACCGACAGGTCGACACCCGGCGCCACAACCTCGACGCGTGCCGGGTCCGCGCCGTAGAGGTCGACGAGCTGTGTGGCTTCCTCGGTGGTCGACGCGATCAGCCGGTCGGCTGCCTCGACAACCTGCGCCTCGCCGATCGCGCGCAGCTGCGGCTCGGGTGAGTCGCCATCTGCCAGCAAGAGGTTCTTGACCTTGGCCATGGTGTGCATGGTGTGCACGAGCGGCACGCCCCACCGCTCTTTCGCCAACCAACCGACCTGGCCCGACAACCAGTAGTGCGAGTGCACGAGGTCGTACCAGCCGGGCTCGTGCGCGGCCTCCTCGCGCAGGACACCGCTCGTGAACGCGCACAGCTGGGCCGGCAGGTCGTTCTTGTCGAGACCTTCGTAGGGCCCTGCCGTGATGTGGCGGACCGTGACGCCAGGACTGACCTCAACGGTCGGCGGGAGGTCGCTGCTCGTCGCGCGGGTGAAGATCTCGACCGCGATGTCGTGCTCCGCGAGGCGGCGCGCGACCTCGGTCACGTAGACGTTCATGCCGCCGGCATCTCCGCAACCGGGCTGGTCCAGCGGCGACGTGTGGACGGACAGCGTCGCCACCCGCCGCGGCAGTCCCATGACTTCCATCCTGCCCGAAGTGGTCAAAACCGATACATCCGTAGGCTCGACCCGTGAGTGATCGCCGTACCGCCGTGGTGACCGGCGCGAGCAGCGGGATCGGGGCGGCGACCGCTCGACGGCTGGCGGCAGAGGGGTACGACGTCATCGCGGCGGCTCGACGCGAGGACCGGCTGCAGGCGCTCGCTGCCGAATGCGGTGCCCGGCCCGTCGTGCTCGACGTCACCGACGATGCCTCCGTGAACGCGCTGGCTGAGTCGCTGGACAGCTGTCACGTCCTGGTCAACAACGCCGGCGGCGCATTCGGTCTCGAACCGGTTGAGAAAGCTGACGAGCAGGCCTGGCGGCGGATGTGGGAGGTCAACGTGCTCGGCACGATGCGCGTCACCCGCGCCCTGCTGCCCAGGCTCGAGGCGAGCGGCGACGGCGTCATCGTGACGGTCACGTCGACGGCCGGTCACGGCGTCTACGAGGGCGGTGCGGGCTACACCGCAGCGAAGCACGCCGAGACCGCGGTCTCCCAGACGCTGCGCCTGGAGCTGTGCGGACGCCCGGTGCGGGTGGTCGAGATCGCACCGGGGATGGTGGCGACCGAGGAGTTCTCGCTAAACCGTTTGGGGGGAGACCCGGAAAAGGCCGATGCTGTCTATGCCGGAGTGCCTGGCCCGCTGAGCGCCGACGACGTCGCCGACTGCATCGCGTGGGCGGCGACCCGGCCGTGGAATGTCAACGTCGACCTCCTCGTCGTACGCCCTCGAGCACAAGCCGCGCAGTACAAGATCCATCGGGAGTCGACCTCGTGAGCACGCACGATTCCACTTCCCCGCCCACACCCGTGGTGACCGACCACACCCACGCCGTGCACAACGGCAAGCGCGAGCTCACGATCGACGAGCTCGCGATGATGCAGCCCGGCATGGACCGGCTGATGGCCGAGGTGGGCTACCGCGTGCACCGGCTCTACTACGCCGCGAAGGCCGGCAACTGGAAGCTGGCCGGCTACTTCTACGTCGGGACCGTGAAGCAGCTGCGGCTGTGCGCGGCCAGCCGGCCGAAGTACGCCGAGGACATGGCGGACTACCTCGAGCAGGCCTGCGCACCCGTACAGGAGGCACTGCGTGCCCAAGACCAGGCTGCCTTCGACGCGGCCTACGAGAGGCTCATCGACCGCGCCAACCACTACCACGACGTCTACAAGAAGCAATGGCTGCACTGGAAGACGCCGGACACGCCACCGAACGACCTCGATCTGACCGCCGGGATCGAACAGTGACGACGCCGGGTCCGCGGACGCCGTCGTACTCCGAGCTCGTCACATCGGTCCGACGCGACGGCGAGGCGCTCATCGCGGCAGCCCACAGCGGCGCCGACGCGCCGGTGCCTACCTGTCCGGACTGGACGGTCGCCGACCTCGCGAGGCACGTCTGGCAGGTCTACGCCAATGTCACCCAGTACGTGTCGACGCGGGCAACCGCCCGGCCGGAGCAGCTTCCCGAGATGCCGGACGGCGATCCGGTCGAGCTGCTCGCCGCCCAGCTCGACGATCTCGTCGGCGCCCTGTCCGACTGTGAAGCAGACACCCCGATCTGGACCTGGGCGTCCGACGCGCCGCAAGGCGCGATCTTCTGGGCGAGACGTATGGCGCACGAGTCCGCCGTACACCGCTTCGACGCGCAGAACGCGCACGGCATCCGGCAGCCGATCGACGCCGAGCTCGCCGCCGACGGCATCGACGAGCTGCTCGACGTGATCCTGCCGCGCGTGTACCGGCGTGACCGGGTGGCCGGACCGACCGGAGCCGTCGCGCTGCACGTCATCGACGGGGACTCGTGGCTGCTCGACCTCACCCCGGACGCCGTACGACGAAGCGACTTGTTGGACTCGCCGGAGGTGACGGCGTCGGGCACCAGCAGCGCCCTGCTGCTCGCGCTCTACAGCCGGGTGCCGTGGACCTCGCTGGAGGTGGCCGGCAACATCGACCTCCTGAACGCCTGGACCGGCACCCTGAGCTTCTGATCCACCGTGATCTTGACGAAGGTGGCGCTCTGATGCCCGCTAAGCGCCTCTTTGGTCAAGATCACGCAGGGCTTGGGCGAAGGCGTCGTACGCCTCCTGGCTGAACAGCACGAATCTCGCATCCGTCACCCGGGTTGCGGTGCGCGAAACCGTCGACACTGCGATGTCCGCGGCCGACTGCATGGGCCACCCGTAGATGCCTGCCGACACGGCGGGAAAGGCGAGGCTGCGCGCCTCCAGCTCGTCGGCCACCCGCAGCGCCTCGCGGTAACAGGAGGCGAGCACCTCGGAACGATCCTCCGTGCGGCTGAACACCGGTCCCACGACATGGATCACCCAGCGGCACGGCATGTCGCCCGAGTCGGTGGCGGCGGCCTGACCGGCCGGAAGGGAACCGATCCGGTCTCGCAGCTCGCGGCGCGCCCGAAGCTGGCGATCGCCGCCGGCGCGAAGAATCGCCCCATCGACACCACCGCCACCCATCAGCCCTGAGTTAGCCGCGTTGACGACCGCATCGACGTGCTGCTCGACGATGTCGCCGAGGACGAGTGCGATCCGGACTGTCACACCGTCAGCGAGAACAGAGGGACCAGCAGCTCGGCGTCGGTCAAAGCGCCGTGGTGACCGGGAAGCGCGGAAAGCCGCGACTCCCGCTTGCGTTGCACGATGCCGAGCCCGCCGCGCGAGATCGCGACCACGTCACCGATCCGTGCGCGTGCCTCCGGGGTGACAACCGGCCCGAACAGACCGGACTTGACCGCGTCGTCGCCGCTCATGACCCACGCACGATCGCCGAGCACGGTCTGCCACGTCGAGAGCACGTCGGCCTGCGCGCCTGGCCGTGCGTGCACGTGGCGCATCCGCGGTTCACCGGCGATCGCCACGACACCGTCGCGCAACGGTGAGCTGTCATCGTCGGCGTCCACGGTTTCCTCTCGCGGCACCTCGGCCATGCCGTGGTCCGCGGTCACGAACACCGTCGTCCCTGCCGGCAGCCGTTGCGCGAGCAGCTCGATCCGCTTGTCGATCAGCGCGAGCTGCGCGGTCCACGAGTCGCTGTCCGGCCCGCGCACGTGTCCGACGAAGTCGAGCTCGGGAGCGTAGGTGTAGACCAGCGACCGGTGCCCGCGGTCGACGGCGTCCGCGGCGAGCGACACCATGTCGCCACCGGTGGTGACGCCGCGGAAGCTGCCGCCACGGAACACTGCGCGCGTCAGGCCCGTGCCCTCGAAGTCACGCGAGCTCGCGATCGTCACCGAAACCCCGGCAGCGGCGGCTTGCTGCCACACGGTGTCGTGCGACTGCACGGACTCCGGCTCGATCCGCTCCCGCAGGTCGTCCTTGCCCGACACCTGACGCCACGACAGCCAGTTGACCGGCTCGCCGACCTCCTCGACGTACGACGAGTAGCCGGTCAGCCCGTGCTCGCCGGCCGGGACGCCCGTGGACAGCGACGCGAGCGAGGTGACGGTCGTCGAGGGGAAGCCCGCGGTCAGCTCGCGACACTTCATGCCCGACAGGAACGGCGCCGCGTCCGCCTTCGCGCGCACACCGACAAGACCCATTCCGTCGACGAGCACGACGAGGGCGCGCGCAGTCTCCTCGAGTCCCAGCCGGTTGTCATCACCCACGCCGAGAGCCGCCAGGACCGACGGCATCACATCGGCAAGTGATGCATCGCCGTACCGCGGAATCGGAAGCTCGGGCGTCGTCACCGCGGCAGCCGCACTCTCAACCGGCGGAAGCCCTTGCCTTTGTTCTCGATCTTCACGACCTCGATGGCGCCGATCTGCTTCGTGGACGCGACATGCGTGCCGCCGTCGGCCTGGGTATCGAGCCCGACGATGTCGACGATGCGGACCTCGGTCAGCCCGGGCGGCAGCAGGTTGGTCGCGGTCCGGATGATGTCCGGGATCGCAAAGGCCTCGTCGTACGGAAGCACCTTCACGTCGATCCGGCGGTCGGCCGCTATCTCTGCCGCGCAGGCAGCGGAGATCGAGTCCCTGAAGCCTTCCGGCACCTCGGGAAGATTGAAGTCCATCCGGGCCTCGAGGGGCTCCATGTTTCCGCCCGTCACGAGCGCCCCATGGTCGCGAAAGACCACACCGGCAAGCAGGTGCAGCGCCGAGTGGGTGCGCATCAGCGCCGTACGCCGCGCGTCGTCGAGCGCTCCCTGCACCGCGGCCCCGACCGGCGGGACCGGCTCACCCTCGGCGGGGATCAGGTAGACGTCGTCGGCTGTCTTGCGGGCGCCGGCGATCCTGGTCTGCACGCCACCCCAGAGCAGGACGCCCTCGTCGGGCGGTTGCCCACCGCCGCCGGGATAGAAGGCGGACCGGTCGAGGACGATGCCCTCGTCATCGGCGCGCAGGACGACAGCATCCCAGTCGCGCAACGTGGCGTCGGCGAGGTCGAGCCGCTCGGTGCTCATTGGGCTTCGAGCGTAGTCGGAACCGCGGCGCAGTCCGTCGCGTCTGATCTGGGTAGGACCTCGACTCCTCCCAGGGATCCCCCGGGAAGATCATGGCTTGGGAGGCCACGATGCGAGGGTGGATCACTGCGATAGTCGGGACAGCGGTCCTCGGTGTCGCCGCCTTACCGATGGCCGGCGCCGTGCCGATGGCCGGCGCCTCGCCGGCGCACACCACGGCTCACGCCGCCCGGCCCACCGCCGAGAACGTGCCCACGTCCGTCGCCCACGTCCGCATCGCGTTCCGCGACCTGAGCGACACGAGCCAGAACCGCACCGTCGTGCTGCACGGCAGGCACGCGCGACATCTGGTCGCCCTCTTCGATGCGCTCAAGCGGGAGCCGAGTGGCACGGTTCACTGCGATGCGATGTCGAGCTCACACACCGCCGTGACGTTCCGGGGGACGACGCACAAGTGGGTGGCGACCGAGGCCATCTGCACCAACGTGCCGGTGACGCGTGACGGCAAGCAGGAGCCGACGCTGCTCCCATCGAGTGCGTGGGACGGCGCCCTTACCCACTACATCGGTCACTCCCCGACGGCGCCCGGCAACCCGGCGACTCCCGGATAGCGCCCGCTGCCAGACTCGGGTGGGTGCTCTCGCTCACCCTCGAAGATGCCCGCCTGTTCCTCCACGTGCTCGCCGCGGCCGTCTGGGTGGGCGGCCAGATCACCCTCGCCGGCCTGGTGCCCGCCCTGCGAAAAGCAGATGCCGCCGTCCCGAAAGCAGCGGCACAGGCGTTCGGCCGGATCGCGTGGCCGGCGTTCGCCGTACTGATCGTCACCGGGATCTGGAACGTCACGGCGATCCACGACGAGATCAGCGACTCGTCGGCGATGCGGAACACGCTGATCATCAAGCTGATCCTGGTCGCCCTGTCCGGTGTCGCGGCCTATGCCCACACCCGCGCGAAGTCCCGCCGTGGTCTGGCGGTGTGGGGCGCCGGTACGGCGTTGTTCGCGCTGGCAGCGATGCTCTTCGGCGTGATCCTCAGCTTCGGCTGACGGTGTCCGTGTTTGCGCTGGCCCTAGCCAGCGCAAACACGGACAACCTCAGGACGCGACCGCGAACCAGCGGCCGTCGATCTGATGCGCTCGCACCGAGCGACCGAAGCACTGCGAGAGCGCGGCTTCGTCGCCGAGCAGCGACACGTCGCCCTGGCCGACGAAGCGCCCGTCGCACATCAGGGCGACATGTGTGGTGGTCGCCGGTAGCTCCTCGAGGTGATGGGCGACTGTGATGCTGGCCAGCCGCGGCTCTTCGGCAGCGGTCGTCTCGACGGCGGCGAGCAGGTCGGCGCGGCCCGGCAGGTCGAGCCCGGATGCCGGCTCGTCGAGCAGCAGCAAGGCCGGATATGGAACCAGCGAACGAGCCAGCCGCGCGCGGGCACGCTCGCCCTGGGAGCAGACCGCGATCGACCGGTCGCGCAGGTCGGTCAGACCGAAACGCGCAATGACGTCCGCGATGCGGGTGCGTGTCTCATCATCGGGTCGCCGCAGCCACTGCACGGTCTGCGTGTCGCCGGTCTCGACGTACTCCTCGACCGAGAGCTCGGAGGGCAACCTCAGCCGGACGTCGACGACGCCGATCGCCTGACGAAGGTCGCGCAGGTCGACCCGGCCCATCCGCTTGCCGAGGACGTGCACGGTTCCGCGTGACGGGAAGCGCTGTGCTGAGGCGAGCGCGAGCAGCGTCGACTTGCCCGCGCCGTTGGGCCCGAGCAGCGCCCAGTGCTCACCCTCGCCGACCGACAGGGAGATGTCCTGCAGGACGTGCGGCCCGTTCGCGAACCACACGTCCACGTGCGCGATGTCGAGGACGCTCACGACGCGCAGGTTACGGGGAGCAGACTCGTGTCATGGCCCAACCTGATGCCGCAGAGCAGCAACGCCTTGCCGTCCGCCGCGACGAGCTGCGCGAGAAGTACCTCACGAAGACGCCGTCACCCGGGCGCGGCATCCACCACGCCGCACTGATCTGCAGCGACGTCGAGCAGACGATCGGCTTCTACCAGGGTCTGCTCGGCTTCCCTTTGATCGAGCTGGTCGAGAACCGCGACTACCCGGGCTCGACGCACTTCTTCTTCGACCTCGGCAACAACACGCTTCTCGGCTTCTTCGACTTCCCCGGCCTCGGCTTGGAGCAGCTGCCGGAAGGGATCGGCGGGGTGCAGCACATCGCGATCAGCGTGCCGCCCGACGTACACGCGCAGCTTCAGCAGAAGCTGGACGAAGCGGGGATTTCGTACGACGGACCGTCGCGCGGCATTCCCGAGTCGATCTACCTGCGCGACCCGGACGGCATCGGTGTGGAGCTGTTACGCGACGAGCTGATGTTCTTCGGCGGGAGATGGCTCAACCGCGACTAGCCAGGTGCACCGACGATCGCATGTCACATGCATGTCGTGAAAGACAGCCTCTGTGTGACATGCGGGTCGCAAATCGCGACGCCCATGTGACATGCGATCACCGAGCCCGAGGTGTCGACAACCTGCCGGCCCGACCGCGACTGGACCCGCTCAGCGAAGCGTGCGCCCGGTGTAGGTCGTGTGCATGCCGACGACGATGACGACAACCAGCGCGAGGTAGGCCAGCGACAGCCGCCATCGATGCCCCGGCTCGATGCTCGCCCGGCCGTGCGCGTCGGGATGACGGAGCTGCGAGTAGAGCTCGTAGCCGACCAGCAGCAACGCCACCACTACCAACGGCTTGGGTCGTACGGCGAGGTAACCGATGAGGCCGATCCCCATCACCGCCCACACCCACGGGTAGGTGAGGCGTGCCACGCGACCACCGTCGAGCGGGATCAGCGGGATCAGGTTGAACAGGTTCAGCAGCAGACCCGTGAACGCGAGCGCGCGCCATAACGACGAACCGCTCGAATGGGCGTACCAGGCGGCACCGAGCGAACCCAACGTGCCGATGACCGGTCCGGCCAGAGCGGTCTCGGCCTCCTGGTAGGGGTCGCGCTCCTGCGGCTCCCACGCGGTGAACGCGCCGAGCATCGGCAGGAAGACGAGCGCCGAGGCGCGCACCCCGCGCAGGCGCAGCGCGGCGACGTGGCCTAGCTCGTGAACCAGCAGCAGCACGACGAAGCCGACGGCGTACTTCCACCCCCACAGCTGGGCATAGGCGGCGATCGAGACCGCCATCGAGCCGAGGAACAGGACCGACTTCAGCTTGATGACCAGGGCCAGGAAGGCGACGATCGGCGCGAAGGCCCGCTTGATGCGGCCCCAGAGCGACTGGTCGGTCTCAGGTGCCGGCGGCGGCTGACCGGGGGCCGACTCTGGCTCGGGCGCCGCCCAGTCAGCGCCGAAGAACTCGGCGCCGCCGCTGGTGCTCACACCGTCAATCGTGCACCCCGAGCCTGAGAATCCGTGGCGAAGAAGAAGGAAGGTCCCCGGCGGCTCATACCCGCCGGGGACCTTCCTCGCGCTACGCACCTTCAGTCCAGCTGGGCAGCCCTAGGCGGTCGGACCCTCCCCGTTGCTGGACAGCGGAGCCGCGGAGAACTGCTCCTGAGTCGCAGTCGAGGGCGTCGCAACCGGCGACGGCGTTGGCGGCGCGGTGGTCGGCGCCGGGCCCTCGGTCACAGTGGTCGCCTTGGCAGCAGCCGGCTTCGCGGCGGGCTTGCGGGTGGCGGGCTTGGCCGAGGAGGCCTTCTTGGTGGCCGGCTTGGTCGAGGGCTTGGTCTTCGGGGCGTCGCCACGAAGCCCGGCCACGACCTTCTCGCCGCGGGTCGCGAGATCGGCGTACGTCGACTGGGCGCGGGCGCTCAGCTCGTCCACCTGCTTGCGGACCGCGGTCAGATCGGACTGCTGGCGCAGGGTCGCCTGCTGCTGGCGCAGGGTTGCGGTCAGCTCCTCGACCTGCTTGCGGATCGAGGTCGGGAGCTCCTCGACCTGCTTGCGGACGGAGGCGGTCAGCTCGTCGACCTGCTTGCGAAGCGCTTCCGGCTGCTTGCGCAGCGTCGCCGGGAGCTCTTCGAGCTGCTTGCGGACATCCGCCGGCACGCCCTGAGCCTGCTTGGTCAGGTCGATGCGACGGGTCTGCGCCCGCGCCGGCAGGTCCTTCACCTGGATCTGCAGCTGGTTGGCCGTGTTGCGCAGCGTCTCGACCGCGAGGTCGCCGACCCCTGCGATGGCGTAGAACGGCTTGGCGTCAATCGTCGGAACGGTAGGCATTGTCTTCGGACCTCCATTGGACCCGAGTCAGGTGTCACCGGCGGTGACACGAGCGTGAATCAGCCGGCGCAACGAGCACGCCGACCACGTGCGGTCAGGACGAGGCCGTGGTGCTCTCGTCGGTGTCCGACCCACCAGCCGAGGCCACGCGTGGGTTCGCGCGGCGAGCCGTGCGGGTGCGGGATGTCGAGGCCGACGCCGTAGTTGGGTCCACCGGTTCGGTCTTCCCACTGTTGACGTCGCTCTCACGGCGGTACGCCTCGTAAAGCTCGAGCAGCACCTGTTTCTGGCGCTCAGCGAGATAGGCGTCGCCAAGGATCGCGGCCGGCACGTCGCTGTCGCCGTACCGCTCCTCGAGAATCCCCGCCTGGACGTACAGCGCCTCCGCCGAGATCCGCAGCGCCTTGGCGATCTGCTGGAGGATCTCCGCGCTCGGCTTGCGCAACCCGCGCTCGATCTGGCTGAGGTAGGGATTGGACACGCCGGCGAGGCTGGCCAGCTGCCGCAGCGAGATCTGCGCGGCAGAGCGCTGCTCGCGGATGTAATCCCCGAGATTGCGCACGTCCAACTTGGCCACGACCATCACCCTAGAGCCTTGCGCTAACTATTGCAAGCAGTTTGCTAGCACCACCCTGGCGAGTTCGCGAACTTGCGCTTTTCAACGTTAGCAAGGGATTTCCAACGTTGGAAACTGCAAGTTCGCGCGTCACTTGCTAGCGGATCGAGGGGCTCAGCACTCGCCCGGCCGCCACCCGGCGACGCGCAGCGCCGCACGGACCTGGGCGACCATCTGGCCCCACCCGCCGCGAGCTTCGAGCGACGTGTAGCGGCGATGCCACCACCCCAGATCGCGGATGCGCTCTTGTCGTTCGAGGTCCTGCCGCCAGTGCTCCGCGTGGACTTCTCCGTCGTAGTCGAGACCGACCTTCCACTCGTCGTACCCGTGGTCCAGGCGTGCCACGAAGTGACCGGAGGAGTCCGCCAGCTCGACTTGAGCGCGGGGCCGTGGCAATCCGGCCAGCACCAGCGCCATGCGCTGGCGGGACTCCATGACTGACTCGCTGAGCGGCTCGACGAATCCCAACGCCGCGCGGGCAAACCGAACACCGCGCCAGCCGGGATGGTCCGCCACATAGGCCTTCAGATGGTCGATGCGACACCCGCCACGGTTCAGCATTGCGTCGACTCCCACCACGGCCTCGACCAGGCGCCGGTCGCGGGCGAGGTCGAAAGCCACCCGGACGGCGCTCAGGCACGGAACTCCGTGCACCTCCGTGACATCGGAAGGCTCGAGCAGTGCCGCGCTCGAGCGGACACCGCGACGACGGATCTGGTCGGCGCGAGCCGTGACGATGTAGATCAGGTCATCCCCAAGGCGGCGGACATCAGCGCCATGCAACAGCGCGGCCGTCGTGCCGCCGACCACCGCACCTTTGGGCAGCACAAGACCTATGCCACGGGCGAGCAGCTCCGTCGTCACGTCCAGCCTGGCGTCGGCGTACACGCCGGAGAACAACCGCTGGTACTTCTTCGACTGCAGGCTGCGAGCACTCACGCCCAC
Source organism: Mycobacteriales bacterium (assembly GCA_035547035.1). Lineage (GTDB taxonomy): Bacteria > Actinomycetota > Actinomycetes > JAFAQI01 > JAFAQI01 > DASZTV01. The sequence continues at coordinate 35,686 of DASZVL010000051.1, forward strand.
CGCGCCGGCAAACGACACGGTGAATGGGCCGTAGGTCAGCGGTTTCGGGATCGACGACACGGACGGCGAGCATCCGCGATCCGCGATGCGCGGGCGAATCACTGTCCACAAGCGCGCGAACTTGCAATATCCAACGCCGGCCCGGGGGCGAGCACGTTGGATTGTGCAAGTTCGGCGGTTAGAAGGCGGCCCGGACCTCTCCGACCGGCTCGCCGTGGCCCAGTACGTCGACCTTCCCGGCAGCGTCGAAGGCCGGATCGGTGATCCCGCACCGTCTGAGCGCCTCGACCAGCACCGGCAGCTGGGCGCGCGACGCCCCGTCGTCGATCTTGACTGCGGCGGCCGTCCCGTCCGCGAACGCCACGGCGTACACCCCCTCCGCGCCGTCCTTCGCGACCAGGCCGGGCGCACCCTGCATCAGCGTGGTCGTCACGTGCCCGGTGCCGGCTACCAGCTCAGGATGGGCGCGCATCGCAGCCGCGCACCGACCGGCGTTCGTGCCGCCCTCAGCCGTGGCAACCGCCGCGAACCCGCGCGCCAGTCCGCGCAACGTCACCGCGAACAGCGGGGCGCCACAGCCGTCCACCAGCGTGGCCGTCACGGGGTCCCCGGTCAGCTCCGACACCACCTCGCGCAGCCGCACCTGCAACGGGTGCGCCGGGTCGCGATAGCCCGCCGTCGGCCAGCCGGCCGCGACGCAGGTCGCCAGCATCCCGGCGTGCTTGCCCGAGCAGCTGTGCGTGATCCGCGCCGGCCCCTCCCCCGCAACCGTCCGGGCCCGACGTGCCTTCGAGTCGCCCGGCATCGACGCGGTGTTGTCGAGTGCGGACTCGTCGAGCCCGACACCGGCGAGCAGCTTGCGCACGCCGTCGACATGCATCTGCTCTCCGGTATGGCTGCCGCACACCAGCGCCAGCTGGGCATCGTCGACCTGCAGCCCGCAATCAAGCATTCCCTTTGCTTGCAACGGCTTCGCGGAGCTTCGCGGCAACATCGGCAGGTCGACCGGGCCCACCTCGAACAGCGCGTCGGAGCCGCGCAGAACCACGACCGCACCACGATGACGACCTTCGACGAAGCCGCCGCGCACAACCTCTGCAGCGACCGGCCACGCCGTCGCGTCCGCGTTGTCACCCAACCCGCGTTACTCGCTCTCGATGTGAAGAACCTCGGTCACGTCGACCACGCCGTCCTTGTAGCGACGGCCGAGCTCCGCGGTCAGGGTGTCCATCACCGCCTGCACGGAACGCCGCGTGCGCGACACGTCGGCTTCCTCGCGAACGAGGACGTCGAGCATCCGACCCAACCTGTCGTCGTCGAGAGAAGACGGGTTGGACAGGTCGCCGTCGCTGACGAGCGACTCGACGTAGCGCCGATGCGACTCCACGTCCGACGGCTCGACCGCGGCGTGGCGGCCGAGCCCGTGCGACGGCACTCGCTCGTCGGCGAGGATCTGCGGCAGCGCATCGATCAGTGAGCCGGCCGGCCCGTCACCGCTGCGCCGGCTCTGTTCGGCTCGCAGGATGTCCACCCGGCCCTGCAGCAGGCGCCGCAGATACGACAGCTCGGTCTCCTCCTGCTCCGCCTCGCCCCGCATCGCGCGGATCTCCTCGGTCGGGCGCTGATCGAGTCTCGAGAGATAGCCCGGAGCAAGCAGACGGTCGATGCGCCTGTTGCCGGTGGGGGAAGTCATCGTGAGGTGCCTCTCATGCCCAGATCCCGGCTCGGCGCTGGTTGCGGGCAGGCCTAGTGTCATCCTGTCACGGTTGGATCACCGTCGCTGCGCCGCCTGAGCGCGAAATTGCGCCAGATGGCTTAACACCAGGCTCCGGCGTGCCGAAGGACTAAGGAGAGCCAGGCACAGCGATCGGATCGGGCGAAGGAGGTCGTCGATGCTCAAGGGCGACCTGAGCTCGACCACGCTCGCCTCTGTGCTCCTGGATCTCGCCGCCGACAGCTCCTCCGGCAGCCTCACGCTGAGCCACCCTGACGGCGAAGAGGCGCAGATCTTCATGCGCTCCGGCCTCGTCTGCGGCATCCATGCGCCCGAGCGCCGCTCCGACCTCGGCGCCAAGCTCGTGTCCTCGGGGGTGCTCGCCCCCGAAGCGCTCGCCGACGCCCAGGAAGCCCAGCGCACCGACCTCTCGGCCTGGAATCTCGGCGAGCTTCTCGTCCACCTCGGGTACGTCGAGCAGGACGTCGTCCAGGGCTTCGTCACCGAGCAGCTGCATGAGGCGCTCTGGGACCTGATGCGCTGGACCGAGGGCAGCTGGAAGTTCCGCAAGAACGCGAAGACCCGCGAGGACGTCGGGCCGCCGATCGCGGTCGTCGACCTGCTCGAGACGCTGCGCGAGCGCGGATACGAGTGGGAGCACATCGCCGAGATCGTCGACAGCCCCAACGCGATTCCGGTGCTGTCAGCACGCGGGGACGGCGCCCCGGAGACGACGCTCGACAGCGACGCGTGGTCGATGCTGTGCAAGATCGACGGCTCGCGCACCGTCGCCGAGCTGGCCGCTGACTGTGGCTACACGCTCTTCGAAGCCGGCCAGGTGCTTGTCGCCCTGGTCGACGCCGGTCTGGTGGACGTCAGCGACGACGGCGATGCAGGCACCGGAGGCGAAGACGTGTACGGCGCCGCCACGGCCCTCGCCGGCGCGCTCGCCAGCGCCCGAAACGGGTCAGGCGGGCCGAGCGGCGGCACCGCGGCGCCCGCGAGCAATGGTGGCGGGGACGACGCACTCGCCCGCCTCGCTCGCCTCGCCAGCGAGGTGACAACCACCCACCCAGGCACCGCAGCGACGACGAACCCGCTCCAGCTCGACGTGATGGCGGCGCAGCTCAGCGGGGCGAACCTCACGGTTCCGGTGTCGCGCAAGTCAGGCGAGTCCTTCGCGGCGGCGATGGACCGCGTCGCGGGCGCCCTCGTCGATGCGCTCGGCCCGCCGCCCGAGGTTGCCGAGGACGACCCGGTACTCATCCGTCGCCCACGTCCGCGAACCGCGAAACGCGTCGAGGAGAGCGACGACCTCGAGGAACAGCGCCGTCGCCGGCGCGCGGCTGCCGCAGCCGAGCTTGCCCAAGCGCAGGCGGCGGTCGAGACGCTTCGACCTGATCGGCGCCTCGAGGATGTCAGCGATGTAACGCCGCGCCTGGTCGACCTGGAGGCGGAGCGCGCCCGGGTCGCGGCTCGAGACGCCGAGGAAGCCTCGCGTCACGCCACTGAGGGCGCGGCGCGGGAGGCTGCGGAACGATTCGCCCGAGAAGTCGCCGAGCAGGCCGCCCGGATTCAGCTCGAACAGGCTGAGCGCGAGGCTCGCGCCACGGAGGCAGAACAACAGCGGCGCGACGCCGAGCGACGCGCGGCTGAGGACGCCGAGCGCGACCGGCTCGCCCTCGCGGCTGAGCAGGCGCAGCGAGAGGCTGCCGAGCGCGCCGCAGAAGAAGCTGCGCGTCTGGCTGCCGAGCAGGCCGCCGCCGAGGAGACCGCCAAGCGTGCCGCCGAAGAGGCCGCCCGCATCGCAGCCGAGCGGGCTGCCGCCGACGAAGCCGCGCGGGTCGCTGCCGAGCAGCTGGCGGCCGAGAAGGCCGCGCGGGAGGCAGCCGAAGAGGCCGCCCGCCGCGCCGCGGAAGAGCTCGCCGCCGAGAAGGCATCCCGCGCAGAGGCCGAGCGAGCCGCCGCCGAGAAGGCAGCCGCTGAAGAAGCCGCGCGACTCGCGGCCGAGCGAGCCGCCGCCGAACAGGCCGCCGCCGAAGAAGCCGCGCGAGTCGAGGCCGAGCGCGCCGAAGCCGAGCGGGCCGCCGAAGAAGAAGCCGAGCGCGCCGCCGCCGAGCAGGCAGCCGCCGAGCAGGCAGCCGCTGACGAGGCCGCGCGACTCGCGGCCGAGCAGGCCGCCGCCGAGCAGGCAGCCGCTGACGAGGCCGCGCGACTCGCGGCCGAGCAGGCCGCCGCCGAGAAGGCAGCCGCTGACGAGGCCGCGCGACTCGCGGCCGAGCAGGCCGCCGCCGAAGCGGCCGCACGAATCGCCGAGGCGCAGGCGGAAGCAGAGCGCCGCGCCCAGGAAGCGGCTGAGCAGCAGGCGCGTGAGGAAGCCGAGCGGCTGGCCGCCGCAGAAGCTGCCGAAGCAGCCCGCGTCGCGCAGGAGGCAGAGGCGCGCGCTGCTCTTGCTGCCGCGCAAGCCGAAGCCGATGCCAAGGCAGAAGCCGAGCGCGTGGCGCACGAGGCAGCCGAGCAGTCAGCCGCTCAGGAAGCTGCTGAGGAAGCCGAACGTGTGGCGCTACAAGAAGCCATCGAAAAGTCCCAGCGCTCCGCCGAGGCAGCCCAGGCAGCCGCCATGCTGGTCGATCTCCACCACACGGCGGAGCCTGAGCCCGAGCCGGCCCCGGTCGTTACCGAGCTGCCGATGCCTGAGCCCGAGCCGGTCCCGGCGAGGGCCGCAGACGACGCCGACACGGCGGCCCTCCTGCGCGAGCTGTCTTCACTCGGCCTCGAGGACAACGGCCCATCCACGCTCGCGGCCGCCACGCCCCCGCCGCGCCCGCGTCCGAACGCAGCCGCCGACAAGAAGGCGAAGAAGAAGATCGGCTTGTTCGGCCTCTAGAGTCTGCTGAACAATGCCGGCCGTCGCGAGCGGCGATCCGGGCGGCGGCTGGCAAGGCGGAGGATGAGCTCGTAGCGGCGCTACGAGCGACGACGACAACGCCGTCCAGGCATCGCTCCGGGCGTCGCGCAGCAGGCCAGTGCATTGTTCGGCAGGCTCCTAGCCGTTCGGCCGGCTACGCGTCGACAACGCGCTCGATCTTCATTGCCATGCCCGCCGTCGTGAGCGGCGCACCGTCGGGAGTGGCTCGCTTCACCACGGCCAGCGCAATCGGTCCGAGCTCCGCGTGATGCACCGCCGTTCCGAGAAAGCCGACGGCGCGTCCGTCGAGCTCGACGGGCGTGTGCGGGTCAGGCAGCTGGTCCTGCGTTCCATCGAGATGGCCGAACACGAGCCGGCGCGGCGGCCGGCCGAGGTTGTGTACCCGGGCAACCGTCTCCTGCCCGCGGTAGCAGCCCTTGTCCAGATGTACGGCGACGCCGATCCAGCCCACTTCGTGCGGAATGGTGCGGTGATCGGTCTCGAAGCCGAGCCTCGGCACGTGGCGGGCGACACGGTGCGCCTCCCACGCGTCGTGCCCGACGAGCGGGAGCGGCGAGCTCGAGACCCATGAGGCAACCTCGTCCAACCCGACGATGTGATCACGCACCGCGCCGTCGGCGACCTCCGACACCACGCCGTACGAGCCCGACAGGTCCTCGACCTCGACGCGGAGCATGAAGCGCATCGAATTGAGATAGGCGACCAGCGAGTCGGCGGATTGCGGTTCGGCGGTCAGCCACGTCTGCGCTCCGTCGTCGACCACCACGAGGTGGTGCTCCACGTGGCCGTGCGGCGAGAGGATCAACGCTTCGCGAGGCTCACCGGCCGGTTGGCTCTCGTGGTGCTGCGAGGTGAGGGAGTGCAACCAGCTCAGCCGGTCGGCCCCGGAGACGCGCACGACGCCGCGGTGGGAGCGGTCGACGACTGCACCGCTCTCGATCAGCGTGCGTTGCTCCCGGAACGGATCGCCGTAGTGGGCGGCGACACCGCCGTCCACGCCACGCCCGGCGACCGCGCCAGGCCGATCGAGCAAGGGGCTGCCCATACCACCTAGCGTATGAGAGCAGACCCGCAACGACTAAAGGTGAAACCCGTGCCCGACCGTGCCCGCCGACGCGACAACCCGCCTGCCCGGCGATTGTCGATCGTGCTTCCGGCGTACAACGAGGAGGCCAACATCGAGGCTGCGGTGACGCGCGCCAGCGAGGTCGCCGGCCGGCACTGCACCGACCACGAGGTCATCGTTGTCGATGACGGGTCCGCGGACACGACGGCGGCGATCGTCGAAAAGCTCGCCGCAGCAGACCCCCGCATCCGGCTGGTGAAGCACGAGACGAACCAGGGCTACGGCGGCGCGTTGAAGAGCGGCTTTCTCGCGGCCACGATGGAGCTCGTCTTCTTCACCGACTCCGACAACCAGTTCGACCTCGACGAGCTCGGCGTCTTCATCGACCTGATCCAAAGTGTCGACGTGGTCGCGGGGTACCGCATCAAACGGCGTGACCCGTTCTTCCGGCGCATCAACGCCCGAGCGTGGAACTACCTGGTGCGCGCCCTGTTCTACGTGCCGGTCCGCGACATCGACTGCGCCTTCAAGCTGTTCCGGCGGGAGGTCTTCGACGGGCTCGAGCTCAACAGCGTCGGCGCGATGGTCAACACCGAGCTGATGGTCAAGCTCGGACGGTCCGGCTACCGGGTCGTCGAAGTCGGCGTCAGCCACTTTCCGCGCACTGCGGGCAAGCCGCAGGGTGCGAGCATCAGGGTGATCGTTCGCGCGTTCACCGAGCTGCGACGGATGCACAGCCACCTGGCGACGATGGAGCTCGCCCATCTGCCCGCAGGCGGGCGCACCGCGAGCTCGATCCCCCCGCGTACCGAGGCGTGACCAGGCCATGAAGCCGGTCGTCGTCGTCGGAGGAGGGATTGCGGGCGCGGCCGCGGCACTGCGGCTTGCCGAAGCCGGACGTCAGGTCGTGCTGTTCGAAGGCGGGGAGCGGCTCGGCGGCCTCGTGGTGTCGTTCGAGATCGGCGGTACGCCGCTCGAGTGCTTCTACCACCACGTCTTTCCGCACGAGTCCCACATCCGCGGGCTCATCGACGAGCTGGGCCTGACCCCGAAGCTGGACTGGCTGCCGAGCACGATGGGCGTCTTGAGCCACGGTCGGCTCTGGCCGTTCACCACGCCGCTGGACATCCTGCGGTTCGGTCCGATGACTCTGCCGGAACGGCTTCGCATGGGAGTCGGCGGGCTCCGCCTGCAGCAGTGGCGGGACTGGGAGAGCCTCGACACCGTCCCGGCGCAGCAATGGCTCACCCGGGCGACCGGGCCGGCGGCCGTGCGCGAGCTCTGGGAGCCGCTGCTCCGGGCGAAGTTCGGCGCGGCGGCACCCGACGTGCCGGCGGCGTGGATGTGGGGGCGCTTCGCCCAGCGCCGTGGCGCACGCAAGGGAAGCGGCGAGAAGCTCGGCTACCTGCGAGGCGGATTCCGGCAGGTATTCGACGCCCTGGCATCGCGGTTGACCGACCTCGGTGTCGAGATCCGCACCCACAGCCGCGTCACGGCGGTGGCGGCCGAAGACGGCAAGGTCGTCGCGGTTCACGCTGACGGCGGGGACATCGACACCGACGCCGTCCTCTACACCGGTGCTCTTCCCGGCATCACGAAGCTCGTGCCTGACGAGTACGCCGACCCGAAGTGGCGGTCGGCGCAGGGGATGGGCGTCGTGTGCTCGGTCATCGAGACCGACCGACCGATCACGGATGTCTACTGGACCAACGTCTGCGATCCGTCGCTCGGCTTCGGCGCGATCATCGAGCAGACCAACCTCGTACCGGCGTCGGACTACGGCGGGCGCCACGTCACGTATCTCGGTCGGTACTTCACCGCCGCCGAGGCGGACATCGCGACGACCGATGCAGCAGGCTTGACGGACACGTGGCTGGACAACCTGGCCGCGGCGTACCCGCGGTTCGACCGATCCAGCGTGCAGGCGGTCCACCCGTTCAAGACGCCGTACGCCGCTCCGCTCGTGACGCTCGGATATCGCAACCGGATCCCGGATCTTCGGTCGCCGCTTCGCGGGCTGTACGTCGCAACCACCGCCCAGATCTACCCGGCCGACCGTGGCATGAGCGAAGGCGTGCGCCTCGGCGGCGAGGCGGCTGCGGCAATCGTGGCCGAGCAGTGAGGTCATGACGTGACGCAGTGGCACTGCCCGGTCTGTGGCGGCTCGCGCAACCGCCTGCTGTGGAAGGTGGCAGGCGACGCGACGGAGAACGGTGTCGACCCGCACCTGTTCCGGCCGAGCGCCGACCGCTACGGCGAGACGGTCGGGACGGTGGTGCGTTGCATCGACTGCGGCCACGCGTCACTCGAGCAGACACCGACCGCCGAGGTGCTGGCCGCCGCCTACGGCGACGCCTCAGATCCCGGATCGGTCGACGAAGAGGACGGGCGGCTCGAGACCGCCAGCCGATCGCTGGCATGCATCGAGCGGTTCCGATCTCCTGGAACCCTCCTCGACATCGGCTGCTGGACCGGCTCGTTCGTCGCCGCGGCGGCGGCACGCGGTTGGACGGCGAGCGGCATCGAACCGTCGACATGGGCCGTCGCGCAAGCTCAGGAGCGCGGCCTCGACGTACGGCTCGGCGATCTGCACGACTCAGGCGTCGCACCCGGAGCCATGCGGTGCGTGGTCATGTGTGACGTCATCGAGCACCTGCTCGACGTCTCAGATGCGATCGGGCGCATGTGCCAAATGCTGGAGCCAGGCGGCGTGCTGTATCTCACGACTCCCGATGCCGGCGGCGCGCTCGCGCGCATGATGGGTCAACGCTGGTGGTCGATCCTTCCGATGCACGTCCAGTACTTCACGCGCTCCTCGATGCGACAGCTGCTCGAGCATCACGGCCTGCGCGTCGCGCACGTCTCGAGCCATCCCAAGGTCTTCACCGCGACGTACTACGCGCAGCGCTTGGGCGGCTACTCCGACCGGCTGGCCACCGCGGCAGTGTCGGTGACACAGCGACTGCGACTCGACCGCCGCCTCGTCGCGCCCGACCTTCACGACCGGATGCAAGTGGTCGCGATCAAGGACCAGGAGTCTGCTGAATAATGCCGGCCGTCGCGAGCGGCGATCCGGGCGGCGGCTGGCAAGGCGGAGGAGGAGCTCGTAGCGGCGCTACGGGCGACGACGACAACGCCGTCCAGGCGTCGCTCCGGGCGTCGCGCAGCAGGCCAGTGCA
>DASZVL010000052.1:0-3772 GCA_035547035.1 Mycobacteriales bacterium
CGCCGGCCCGGCACCGAACGCCGGCGGCGCAGCCGAGCCGCCCCCGGCCGGAGCCGGTGGACGCGGCGCGGCCTTGGCCGGCTCGACGGTGGGCCGCGCATTGAGATCGGACAGGGATGACTCGAGATAGGCCCGCAGCCGAGTGCGGAACTCGCTCTCGAACCCCCTGAGCGCGACGATCTCGGCCTCGAGCTGCTTGCGCTCGTCCTCGAGCGAGGCGAGGCGGTTGGCATGTGCCGCCTGGGCCTCGTGCTCCAACGCGGTGGCCTTCAGCCGCGCGGAGTGCAGGATGCTCTCGGCCTCGGTGTTGGCCTGCGCGATCGCCTCATCCGCCGTGCGCTGTGCGAGCATCAGCGTCCGCAGCGCGGCATCCGGCTCGTCGCTGGCGGTGGGTGCCGGCGCGGGCGGCGGTGGCGGCGCGGCCGGTTGCACGGGCGCAATCTGTGCCGGTGCAGGCGCGTGGGACGCGGCCGCAGCAGCTTGCCGCAACGAGCTGTTCTCGGCGATCAGCCGACGCAGCTCCTCCTCTATCTCGTCGAGGAACTTGTCGACCTCGTCCTCGTCGTAGCCGCCGCGTTTGAGCCCGACCACGCTGAACCGCTTGTTCTGGATGTCCTGTGGAGTCAGCGGCATTTCAGGTCACCTTCGTGTGCTCGGGGAAGTCGGTTGTGCGAGGGATCAGGTGTACGACGAGAGGATCGTGATCAGCGTGGTGGCCAGGATGAACACCACGAGAAAGGCAATGTCCAGTGAAGCCCGCCCGAGTCGAAGCGGCGGGATCACCCGGCGAAGCGCTTTGAGCGGTGGGTCGGTCGCCGTATAGGCGATCTCCAGCGCGGCCGCAACCGCGCCGGTCGGCCGATAGTCGCGCGAGAGCACCATCACCCAGTCCATGACGAGGCGAACGAGCAGCAGACCGACAAAGACGTACAGGACATATATCCCGACAACTGCCGCGATCACAGCGTCGCCACGTGCTGGGCGGCCACCTCGGGCTTGGCCACTGCTAGCTCTGGTTGAAGAAGCCAGCCCCCGCCAGCCGGGACTTGTCCTCGGCGGTGATCTCGACATTTGCCGGGGTCAGCAGGAAGACCTTCTGGGTGACCCGCTCGATGCTGCCGTGACGACCGAAGACGAGGCCTGCGGCGAAGTCCACCAGCCGCTTGGCGTCGGTGTCCTCCATGTCGGTGAGGTTCATGATCACCGGCGTGCCGTCGCGGAAGTGCTCGCCGATCACGCGCGCTTCGTTGTAGTTGCGGGGGTGCACGGTCGTGATCCGGTAGGCCTCGAGCGCGTCGACCGGCTCGGGACGCGACGGCCGTTCCGCGCGCTCGTCCGGGCGAGTCACCCGAAGCACCGGCTCCTCGCTGCGCCGCACGACGTGGGCGCGCTGCTCGTCGTAGCCCCCCTCGTCGTACTCGCCGTCGAGGTCCTCGTCCTCGACAAGGCCCAGATAGACGGCCATCTTGCGCATTGCGCCGGCCATTCGTCGTCCTCCGGTCATCGGTCATCCGAGCGCACCAGCGCACGAATGTTCCCCGCAAGGCTAACCGACAACCTGCGCTCGACGGCCCAGCAACGCCGTTCCGACACGCAGGTGTGTCGCGCCGTTTCTGATCGCGACTTCGAGGTCTGCGCTCATCCCGGCCGACAGCATCGTCGCGGCCGGAAACTCGGCCCTGACCTGCGCCGACAGCGCGGCGAGCCGCCGGTACGGCGAATCGGGATCGGCGCTGGGCCGACCGACGACGTGCGGGGCGACCGCCATCAGCCCGGCGAGCCGCAGTCCGGGCGTCGTCGCGACCTGCCCGGCAAGCCGCATCACCCCGGCGGGCGCGGCTCCGCCGCGACCGGTCGATCCCGCCGGGTCGAGTGAAACCTGCACGAGTGCGTCCACGGTCCGGCCCCCGGCCGCCGCGGCCGCTCCGAGCGCGGTCGCGAGCTCGGCCCGGTCGACCGAGTGGACGACGCTGGCATAGGCCGCCACTGACCGGCACTTGCGCCGCTGCAGCTGTCCGATGAAGTGCCAGCGCAGGCCCAGCGAGGCCAGCTCGACAGTGGATGGCGAGCGCAGCTCGACGTTGGATGGCGAGCGGAGCTCGGCGTTGGATGGCGAGCAGAGCTCGACGTACTTGGCGGCAGCCTCCTGGTCGCGGTTCTCGCCGATGTCGGTGACTCCCAGGTCGGCAAGCAGCTCGATGTCGGATGCCGGATAGGTCTTCGTGACGGCGATGAGCGTGAGCTCGGCCGGATCCCGTCTCGCGGCCCGTGCCGCGGCGTCGATCCGAGCCCGCACCTGCTCCAGGTTCGCCGCCAGCTCGGCCCGCCGGTCGGTCATGCGCCGTCGATCACGACGATGCCGGCGAAGCGTCCGGTGACGCCGTCCCGCCGGTAGGAGTAGAACCGCTCGTCCTCGCCCGTGCAGATGCCCGTCGCCCGCGCCTCCACCCCGGCTGCGCGGAGAACCGCGAGCGCCCCGGCCGGCAGATCGAGCCCAGGCGTGCCGGAAGCCGTCTCGCAGGCCGACCCTGGAACTGCGGCTTCGACCTCGTCGCGCATCTCGAGGGGAACCTCGTAGCAGTGGCCGCAGATCGATGGGCCGACCACCGCGGAGATCTGCCCGGGCCTCGCGCCGAGGTCGACCATCGCGGCCACGGTGGCCTGGAGCACGCCACCCTCGAGGCCCCGGCGTCCGGCGTGCGCGGCGCCGATCACGCGGGCCACGGGATCGGCCATCAGCACCGGCATGCAATCGGCGACCAAGACCCCGATCGCAACGCCGGGGAGTGCGGTCACGAGCGCGTCGACGCCGGACACGCCGACGCCCTTGATCAGGCTCGGACCGGTGCCGCGCTCGTCGACGACCGCGACTTCACGGCCGTGGACCTGCTCGGGGAACGCGACGCCTCCCCCGACCCGGTTCGCGACCTTGACGCGGTTCGAATAGACCGCATCCGGGTCATCCCCGACGTGCAGGGCGAGGTTCAGGCCATCCCACGGCGGAGCGCTCACGCCGCCCGCACGGCTGGTGAACCACGCGTCGGCACCCGGCGGAAGCTTGGCATCGACGAGCTCGAGCAGCTCGACGTCCGTCACCCCCGCCCACCACCCAGAAGCGGAGCCGGCAGCGTCGGCGCCTACTTCAGGAAGTCGGGGACGTCGAGGTCGTCGTCGGTCGTGGAGTCGTCGAAGACGATGGTGCGACGCGGCCGGCGCTCGGTGGGCAGCACGGGCTCGGCGGGGGCGGCGGGCTCGGCCGCCGGGTCGGCGGAAGGCGCGTCGCCGGCCTCGGCCGCGGCGGCGCCGTCGGAGTCGTCGCCCACCTCGGCGGCGACCGCGACCGGCGGGGCCGACGGGGTCAGCGGACGCGGAGCACCGCCGTCGAAGCCCGCAGCGATGACGGTGACCCGCACCTCGTCGCCGAGGGCGTCGTCGATGACCGCGCCGAAGATGATGTTGGCGTCGACCGCGGCCGAGTTGGAGACCAGCTGGGCGGCCTCGTTGATCTCGAACAGCCCGAGGTCGGAGCCACCCGAGATCGACAGCAGCACGCCGCGCGCCCCGTCGATGGACGCCTCGAGCAGCGGGCTCGACACGGCGGCGCGGGCGGCCTGCACCGCGCGCTCCTCGCCGCGGGCGGAGCCGAGGCCCATCAGCGCCGAGCCGGCGCCCTGCATGACGGACTTGACGTCGGCGAAGTCGAGGTTGATGAGGCCGGGGGTGGTGATGAGGTCCGTGATGCCCTGGACGCCGGAGAGCAGCACCTGGTCCG
>DASZVL010000053.1:0-16985 GCA_035547035.1 Mycobacteriales bacterium
GGAAGCTCAGCGCGACGTAGGAGATGCCGCGTACTGAGCTGTCGGTGTCCCCGAACCGCACGACGAAGGCGACAAGCGTGCTCGCGAGGATCATCACGAGGTCGACGCCGACGAGCACCGACAAGTACCGGCGCTGCCAGACCTGCGCCGGCTGGGAGCTCGCCGCTTCAGCCGCAGCGAGCTGCTCGCCCGCACTGGCCGGCCTCGACGGCTCCGCGAGGGACATCCAGCCGCTCCTCGATCCGGTTCGTATCGATCGTGAACCGATGGCAACAATCGTTCCTCGGCGCCGAAAGCCAGTGTCCCACGTGCCGCGTGGGACGACCCGCTATTGGCAGTGGCGCTGCCGGGCCAGCCCGCGAGAGGGTCGCTCACCGCCGCCTTCTCGGTACAATGGAGTGAGTCACAACGGTCCATCGCCCCGCAACCGGAGCGACTCGCCTCACGGAGGAGGGGACCGAACCATGCTGACCCGAGCCCGAGGTCGGAACACAGACGGGACCCCAGACCCATCGTGAGCGTGTTGTCGCGCATCGGCAGACTGACCGAGCAGCAGCGTGGAGCCGTCCAGCTGGCGGCGGACCTCCTTGCCTGGGCCCTTGCGGTCCTGGTCGGTCTCGCTGCCCGCTACGACTTCAGGATGCCTCCCCACGGCGAGGGCGCCGCGTTGGGCGTCTGCATCCTCGTCGCGTGGGTCGGCCAGATCGCCGTCGGGCGCGCCACGCTGCTCTACCGGGGCCGCTACCGGTTCGGCTCCTTCGAAGAGGTCGCGGGCCTCGCCATCACCGTCGCCAGCACGACCTGCGCGGTCACCGCCGTCGACCTGGCGATCTCGGCCGGTGGGCACTACAAGCGGGTTCCAGTCTCAGTCCCCTTCGTCGCCGGAATCGGCGCGCTCGTGCTCATGTTCGCGACGCGCTACCTGTGGCGCGACTATCTCGAGCGACGCCAGCGCGCACTCGCTGCGGGCGAGCCACTCATCGTCTTCGGCGCCGGTGAGGCCGGGTCCCGGGTGATCCGCGCGATGCTTCATGACCCTGCCGCGACATACATTCCCATCGCGCTGCTCGACGACGACCCGGCGAAGCAGCGGCTGCGCGTCCTCGGGATCCCGGTCCGAGGCAACCGCCACGCAATCCCGGCGGTCGCCTCGGCGACGGGCGCCAAGACGCTGCTGATCGCGATCCCCAGCGCCGACGCGGCGCTGCTGCGGGGGGTCACCGAGCTCGCCGAGCACGCGGGACTGCACGTGAAGGTGCTTCCGCCGGTCTCCGAGCTGATCCGCCCGCCGGGCGTCAGCGACATCCGCGACATTGACCTCGTGGACCTGCTGGGACGACGCCAGGTCGAGACCGACGTGGACTCCATCGCCGGCTACCTCACCGGCCGGCGGGTACTCATCACCGGAGCGGGCGGCTCGATCGGCTCGGAGCTGTGCCGCCAGATCTACCGTTACCGTCCAGCCGAGCTGATGATGCTCGACCGCGACGAGTCGGCGCTTCACGCCGTACAGCTGTCGATCTACGGCCGTGCGCTGCTCGACAGCGACGAGCTCGTCCTCGCCGACATTCGCGACCGGAACCAGATCCGCGAGATCTTCGCCACGCGGCGTCCCGAAGTGGTGTTCCACGCGGCCGCGCTCAAGCACCTAACGCTGCTGGAGCGCCATCCGGGCGAGGCGGTCAAGACCAACGTCTGGGGCACGCGGAACGTGCTCGAGGCGGCGTACAACGCGGGCGTCACGCACTTCGTCAACATCTCGACGGACAAGGCGGCAAACCCGGAGAGTGTCCTCGGCTACTCGAAGCTGGTCTCCGAGCGGCTCACCGCGGGCGTCGCCGAGCGGAGCGACGAGCGTCGCTTCCTCTCGGTGCGCTTCGGCAACGTGCTCGGCAGCCGCGGCTCGGTACTGACCGCGTTCGCTGCCCAGGTCGCGGCGGGTGGACCGATCACCGTGACGCATCCGGACGTGACTCGGTTCTTCATGACGGTGCAAGAAGCCGTCCAACTGGTGATCCAGGCCGGTGCTATCGGGGATGCCGGGGAGACGCTGGTGCTCGACATGGGCGAGCCGGTGCGGATCCGCGACGTCGCACAGCGCCTCGCTGAGCAGGCCCCGCGAAAGATCGACATCGTCTTCACTGGCCTGCGGCCCGGCGAGAAGCTCCACGAGGACCTGCTCAGCTCCTCCGAGACCGACAACCGGACGCGGCATCCGCTCATCAGCCACGTTCCAGGGGCGCCGGTCGACGAGAGCCTGCTCGATGGTCTCGACCCCTCGTCGGAGCCGGAAGAAGTCCGGCAGGCCCTTGCGAGCCGAGCCTTGGCCGAGTTCGGCCATGCCCGCGAAAACAGTCCCTCGGATCGGATGGGGACTCGGCGGTGACCAAGCGCCGGCCGACCGCAAAGGAAACTGTTGAACGTCCGTGACCGACTTTCGCATTTACCTGTCCGCGCCGGACGTGGGCGACCTCGAACGCGAGTACATCGTCCGCGCGCTCGACTCAGGTTGGGCCGCCCCCGCTGGCCCGGACCTGGCGGCGTTCGAGGCTGAGGTAGCTGCGCGCGTCGGGGTCAAGGCTGCCGTCGCGCTAAGTTCCGGAACGGCCGCCCTGCACCTCGCGCTCCTTGTGCTTGGTGTGAGCGCAGGGGATGTCGTGATCACCTCAACGCTTACCTTCGCAGCGACCGCCAACGCCATTAGATACGTCGGGGCCGAGCCCCATTTCGTCGACTGCGACCGCACTACGGGGAACATCGACGTCGAGCTTGCCTCTGCGGCTGCCGCGCAACTGCGGTCCGAAGGCCGCTCCATTGGGGCGCTCCTGCCGGTGGACCTCTTCGGCAAGTGCGCAAACATGCACGCGTTGACCGCGCTAGCCCGCCATCTCGATGTGCCCTTGGTGGTCGACGCGGCGGAATCGATGGGGGCCACGTTCGACGGCCGGCCCGCTGGTTCCTTCGGGAACGCGTCAGTCTTGTCCTTCAACGGGAACAAGGTCATGACCACCTCTGGCGGAGGCATGTTCTTGACCGATGACGTCGACCTCGCAGACCGGGTGCGGTACCTCTCGACGCAAGCGCGCCAGCCGGTAAGCCACTACGAGCACACCGATGTCGGTTACAACTACCGGCTGAGCAACCTCCTCGCCAGCCTCGGACGCGCGCAGCTGGCGCGCCTGGATCAAATGATCGCGCGGCGCCGGGAAATCCGGGAGGCCTACCGCTCGCTGTTTGACTCCGTCGCTGGCGTCGAAATCCTGGGCGGCGCGGATGATCAGGACAACTGCTGGCTGACGTCGATTGTCGCCAGTACGACGGAGTGGGCGCCGGACCAACTCCAGCATCACCTCCTGCAGCGCGGAATCGAGAGCCGTCGCCTTTGGAAGCCAATGCACCTGCAGCCGGTGTATGCGGCTTCGCGCAGCACGCTCAATGGCAACAGCGACTGGCTGTTCGACCACGGACTCACGCTGCCCAGTGGTTCCGGAATGAGCGACGGAGACCTTCAGACCGTGATCGACGCGATCGGCGAGTTTCTTGCGAGGCAGTGACGGTGCGTCGACGGTCTACCTAATCGTCAAGCGATTCATAGACGTTGCGGTGTCCGCATCGATGCTCGTGCTGACTGCCCCATTGCAGGTCGCTGTCGCGCTCGCAATACTCCGGAGGCTTGGACGGCCCATCATCTTTCGACAGCAGCGGGCGGGCTATCTCGGGCGGACTTTCACGCTCTTTAAGTTCCGGACCATGCTGCCGCCGGACCCAGCCCGCGGGCTCACGGCTGACGCAGACCGGCTGACCCCCCTGGGTCTGTGGCTGCGGCGCACGAGCATCGACGAGCTGCCCAGTCTTTGGAACGTCTTGCGCGGCGAGATGAGCCTGGTCGGCCCCCGTCCGCTCCTCCCGCACTATCTGCCGCTCTACTCGCCTGCCGAAGCTCGCCGCCATGAGGCTCCTCCGGGGCTCACCGGGCTAGCGCAGGTGTCGGGACGAAATGCGATGAGTTGGCAAGACCGCTTCGCCGCCGACGTCGACTACGTCGACCGTCGCAGCCTCAAGCTCGACGCTTGGATCGTCGCCCGGACGGTGTCCGCTGTCATCCGGCGCGAGGGCATCAACGCACCCGGCGAAGCGACCATGCCGGAGTTCCGAGGCTCCCTGACGCCTCCGGAGGTACCGTGACCAAGCCGCTTGTGGTCATCGGCGCCGGCGGCTTCGGCCGCGAGACTCTCGACGTAGTCGAGGCGATGAACTCGGAGCGACCCTCCTTCGAGCTCGTGGGGGTCCTGGACGACGCGCCTAGTGAGACGAACCTCGCCCGACTGTCTTTCCGCGGCGTCCAGTTCCTGGGAGCGATTGGTGAGTGGCTCGCGCAGGGGCCACGCGAAGGGTTCTCCTTCGCGGTCGCTGTGGGTAATCCGTCCACCCGCCGTCAGCTGGTGGGCGCTTTCGAACGCGCCAACTGCGCTCCGGCCACATTGGTTCACCCGGCATCCACCGTCGGGGCTATGTCCGAGCTAGGTCCCGGCGCCGTCGTATGCGCCGGAGCCCAGATATCCACGAACGTGCGCACAGGCCGCCATGTGCATCTCAACCCCAACGCGACTATCGGGCACGACGCTGCCCTCGGCGACTTTGTGTCGGTGAATCCGGCCGCGACCGTCTCCGGCGAGTGCGTCGTCGAGGAAGGTGTCCTGCTCGGAGCTGGATGTGTGGTTCTGCAGGGGCTGACAGTAGGTCGCGGCGCCGTGGTCGGTGCCGCAGCATGCGTGGTGAGGTCCGTGGATCCCGGCCAAGTTGTGAAGGGGGTGCCGGCCCGGTGACAGCCGTCCTCCGTCTCGCGCAACCCGCAAGACGTAACACGAACAAGACAAGGCACGGCAACAGCGAGGGAGCGCTTCTGTGCGGGTGGTGATAGTTGGGCAGGGATACGTCGGTCTGCCGCTAGCAATGCGGGCAGTTGAAGTCGGACACGATGTCGTCGGCTTGGACGTCGATCCCGGCCGCGTCGACCAACTGGCGGCTGCTCATTCCTACGTCGAAGACATAACCGACGGGAGTCTCGCCGGCGCACTCGCAACCGGCAGATACACACCGACCACCGATTACGCTCTCGCCGCGGATTTCGACGTTGCGGTGATCACGGTGCCTACACCGCTGCGAGAAGGATCGCCCGACCTGTCCTTCGTTGAATCGTCAACCCGCGAGCTGGCAGCGCATGTCCGGCCGGGCGCAACGGTCATCCTGGAGTCGACTACCTATCCAGGGACAACGCAAGAAGTGGTGGCACCGATCCTTGAGGAACGGTCCGGCCTGACCGCCGGTCTTGACTTCCACCTGGGATACAGCCCCGAGCGAATCGATCCTGGCAACACAAAGTGGACAATCGTCAACACCCCGAAGGTCGTGTCCGGCGTGACCTCGAGCTCGCTTGCGGCAGTTCAAGGCTTCTACGACTCGGTGATCGAGCGGACCGTCCCCGTCTCGTCGCCGATGGAGGCCGAGCTGACCAAGCTTCTCGAGAACACGTTCCGGCACGTGAACATTGCGCTGGTCAACGAGCTCGCGCTCTTCGCACACGAGCTAGGTATCGATGTCTGGGAGGCGATCGAGGCCGCCGCGACCAAACCTTTCGGCTTTATGCCGTTCACTCCGGGGCCCGGCGTCGGAGGCCATTGCCTGCCGATTGACCCGTCCTACCTATCGTGGCGAGTCAAGCGTGCGCTCGGTCACAACTTTCGATTTGTGGAGTTGGCTAACGACGTCAATGAGCACATGCCCGAATATGTGGTCAGTCGGCTGTCAGCCGCCCTCAATGCACGGCGGATGCCACTGAATGGGTCACGGATCCTAGTGCTCGGCGCCGCCTACAAGCGGAACACCAGCGACGCGCGAGAGTCGCCGTCGAACCGAGTGCTCGAACTCCTCGTCGCTATGGGCTGCGAGGTACGCCTGTGCGATCCACTCGTCGATGCTTACCCGCTCCGTGACCGGATCGAAAAAGTCCCCGCGGCCAACTACGAGGAAATCTCCGCGGCTGACGCCGTGCTGCTGCTTGTGGACCACGACGTGTACGACTTTGAGTTGATCGGCGCCGCAGCGAGGTACGTCCTCGACACCCGCCATCGGCTGGTTGGCGCGACCGTAGAGTATCTGTAGCGGTAACCAGAATCGAGGAATGCGTGTGGGTGTCGTAACGCACCACACGACTGCGATATCGTCACTTTTGATATCCAGCGCGGTCGTGGCCTGGATGCTGCTCAGGTTCCGCGGAACCAACCTCCTTGCGGTGATCGCTGCATACTTTTACTTGGTCGCATTCGGCCCAGTGATAAACCTACTGATCGGCCAGACCGCCTATTTTGGAACCCGATTAGACGAGGTGGCAGCCGCGTCAGTTGGGTTTACCGTGGCTTTGGGTGGCCTCTTGGCGGCCGATCTCCTACTGCCGCAGCGCTACAACTTCGATGTCTCGCGACTAAGGCAGGACATCTCTAGCCGCAGCTACAGGCGGCTGGTCACGGGTTACTACCTCGCGGCCGCGTACATGCTCGTCACACTGGTAATAGCGGGACCCGTGCTCGTCGGTGGCACCAAAACCGACAAGGTCCATGCGCTACACGGGCATTACATCGTCCTGCTGGTCGAGGCAGCCCTGCTGCTCATGCACTTCGTCGTTTGGGCTGGGCGCCGCGAACGACGGGCGTACACCTTCAATGCCATCGTCTACTTGCTTTACTGTGTGCTATCCGACGAGCGTGACTTCATCTTTGTTGCGGCGGCGATCGTTATTCACCGTGCCCTCCTTTCCGGGAGGGTGATCACCTATCGGGGTGCCGCGTTCGGCGTCGGTGCGGTGGTTCTGGCCGGCGGACTCGTCTCGCTTCGCTCCGGGTCGCCGTTCGACCTCACGGCCATTTTGAACCAGGGTTCATTACTGTTCGTCGACACCTTCGTCCGCTCGCTGGTGCCCACGTCGATCGGATATGCGCACGGCCACACCTACGTGACCACCCTGCACAACATTTTGCCTTTCCACGTGCTGAATAACTCGACACCTAGTCCGACGCAGTGGCTCGTCAACATGTACGCCCCCGGGAGCAGCTCCGGCTACGGGTTCTCGCTGTCGGCCGAGGCGTATATGAACTTCGGCACCGTTGGGATCGCGTTCGTCTTCATGCTGGTCGGGCTCGCACAACGCTCCGCCGTCAACAGCATGGACCGCTCGTTGGCTCACATCTATCGCAGCATGGTCGTGCTGTTCGGCCTCATGTACTCCATCCGCGGCGACTCATCGCAGTTGCTCAAGACCGTCTTCTATGCGGCCGTGATCTACTGCGTGCTTGTGATGCCGGTCCGCGGACGGGAAGTGGCCACCCGGTCCGAGGCCCTCCGGACGCCGGTGTTGAACGCGGCGCGGTCTCCCGGTCGCCTCGCTAACTGACCCTGCCGCGACGGCCTCGAGCACGGGCTCCCCACACCGCGGCTGTGGCGAAGAAGAGGACCATGAGCACGAGCGACCATGTCGCCGGAAGCGCTGAGGTCCACGTCGAGTCGAGCTGCATTCCAGCGTTCCACCCGCACACGCCCCCGTTGGCAAGCAGGAACACGGCGGCCAAAGAGCTCTCCACCGGGTACGGCATCCGAGCGCGTTCCGGACGCAGCTGGGCTGTGTAATGCCGCAATAGCGCGTACTTACCCAAGGCCCGCGCGGCTACCTCGATGCAGACGACCCAGGCCGCGCCCGTGATCCCGAACCTCGGAATCACAGATGCTGACAAGACGCCGGACAGTGACAGCACCATCACGGCCATCAGCAGCTGCTGCCGGTAATGCCCGAGCGCGGTCAATGCCATGTCGACAATGAAACCAACGGCCGTAAAGCCCAGACCGGCTAGCGCCAAGGTGAGCGCGCCGGACGCTTCCGCGTATCGCTGCCCGAAAAAGAACCGGACCACGGTGTGCGCGGCGAGGGTTGAGACCACGACCGCCGGCACTAGCAGTACCGCGATTCGCGCGATGGCGCGATGCACAAGTTCACGAAGGCCTGCAGAGTTAGCGGCCTTCGCCATGCGTACCGCCTGCGGTAGCAGCGCCTGGGCTGTCGCCCCCGCGACCAGTCCGGACACGTTGATGATGTAGGTGAGGACGGCAAAAACGCCGAGCGCCGCGCTGCTGGCTTCTGCATCAAGCACATAGCGCGGAACGTTGTTGGTCAGCGAGACCACGCCGGATGCCACTCCCAGCGGAGCCGCAAGCGGCACGATCGTGCGAAGCGCCAGCCGGCGCCACTGGGGGACCAGCGGTAGCCACCCGTCTACGTCGCTGCCATTGGCGACGCGGCGCGAATGCTGGAGACGAGTGAGGTAGCCCGCCGGAAAGACAGCGGACGCGAAGAACGATCCGATCACCGACCCCGCGACGACCCAGAGGAGCTTCCCCGTCGTGTAAGCGAACAGGTTCGCGAGGCAGAAGGTCAGCACACCGTTCAGACCGATTGAAACCGCCATCGGAGTCAAGCGCGAATCGCTCTGCAGCGGCGCGAAGTAGATGTCCGCGATCGCATCGAGCCACTTCGCGCAACCGACCAGGAGCAGTGGTACGCGGAGGCTCCCGCCGATGGCAACCCCGACCGCGACCATCAGCGCTAGCGCGACCGTCGAGCACAGCAGCCTCGCCGCGTAGAAGTCACCAAGCGTTAGATCAGGCTGCTGGTGGCTTAGGGCAACGCTACGAAGGGACAGGCTTGCCAACATGAAGGTCGGCGCTGCGATCGCTAGGCACAGTGCATAGCGTCCGGCAAGTGCTGTGTAGTGCATGTGTGCCAGGCCTGCTAGGACGCCCCATTGACCGCCAGCGTAGATGGCGTTGCCGACTGTGAGCGGCCCCACGCCCCTCGCTCGCAGCCTTGTCGAGGATGGGCCGGCCTCTGTCGAGGACGCGCGGTGCCGGCCCGCCGGCCGGGTGATCCCTCTAGTCACTCAAGCGGACAGGACGTCGGTAAGCCAGAGATCGCGTCGCCGGCCAAGCACCTCGCCCCGGTACGAGCGCGCGGTCTCGAGGTTGCGCGCTGACTGCGCCTCGTACAGGGCACGATCACCAATCAGGCGAGTGATCGTGTCTGCGAGCTGGCGTGCATCGCCGGGCTCGACGAGCGCCGCCGGATCCAGCAGCTCCGGGACACCGCCGACGCGGCTTGCGACGGCTGGCAGCGCTCTCGCCATGGCCTCGAGCAGAGCGCGAGGCATGCCTTCGGTCCGGGAAGGCAGTGCAAACAGATCAGCGGAATCCAGCACAGCCCGTAGGCGCGCCCGCTCGTTGATTTGGCCTAGGAAGGTGACATACGACTCGGCCTCGAGCTGGTCGCGTAGCCGCACGAGCTCCTCATGCCTGCGCCCATCTCCGACGATCACGACCTGAACCTCGTGGCCGTCCTCCTTGAGGTGGCTTGCGGCTCTGATGAGGACATCATGACCTTTGTAAAGCTGGTCATGGCTCCCGACGGCAACGACTACAGGCTCACCATCCCGGTTCCACGAACGCGCAGCGGGCACGAAGTCTGCGTCATTGAGGAGCACGCGCGAGATCCCGACGGTGGGGGTCGCAGGCCGCGGCGGATACTTCGTCTGAAGGACGGAGCTGGTGACGTACAGCGATCCCACAGCCCCACCCACCTGCCACCGATACAGGCTGCGGGCTGGGGTGGCCAACCACGTGCCTAGGCGTCCGATGGTTCCGGTGCGGAGCACCTCGTCGGGGTCGCCGACGACCTCAACCAGATATCCGCGCCGGAGCATCTTCAAGGACATAACGGCAAGTGTGCCGAGCACGCCGGGCACACGGACGATTGTCTTGTCGGCTCGGCGGACGCCGCGGAACACGGCGACCGCTACCACTGGGAGTCGCAGCACCAGCCCCGTCATGCCCTCGTAGTAGGGCACGCGGTTCACCAGCGCTCGCCCAAGGTCCACCTGCCCGCTTCCGAGCCGGCCGCAGACCCTTGCGACGACGCTCACGCTGCGCGCGCGCTTCAGGTACGGCTCCCACGAGGCGGCGCCGTTCGCCACGTCCTGGGCGGCGCATTGGCCGGCGGCGTTCAAGCCAAAGCGGGCCTCAGTGACGATTGCCAGGGCTGGCCGGGCGGCCGTGTGCATGCCCACCACGGTTCGCGCAACCGCGGATGCGCACTGATCTTGTGCGAACGACTCCACGATGTGCTGTCGCGAGCGGGCTCCCCACCCAGCGAGACCGCCGGACCGCCACTGAGAGTGAGCCTGTTCAAGCCCGTGCAACAGGGCCGCGCGGTCGCCGCGTTTCACTACCCAACCCGACCCATCGGTTACCGTCTCGGGCAGGCCGCCTGCGTCACTAACGATCACCGGAAGTCCAAGCGCGGCGCTCTCGAGTGCAGCGCCATGGTTCTCTGACAGCGACGGACAGACGCTCACGTCAGCGGCGGCGTAAGGCCATCTCACGTCGTCGACGGTCCCCACCCAGTGGACGCCATTCTGTTCGGCATAACGGCTCATGAGATCGCGGCGGTGCCGCTCCCCATGCTCGTCGAATCCCGAGCCCACGAGCAGCAGTGTTGAGTTCGGATGGCGCCGGTAGAACTCACTCCAGGCCTCTAGGAGCACCTCATGGCCCTTGATGCCGATGCCCGCGTGCACGAGGCGCTTCGGGCCATACACGTACGCCACCATGATTACGACGAATGAAGACGGTGCGATCCCGAGTTCCACGCGGCTTCGTGCCCGGTCGTCCGACGAACATGGCACATATCTGTGGACGTCGACTCCGTACGGAATAGCCTCTAGGGTGCGCCAGTCCAAGCTGAGCGTTGAGTAGATGGCACGGGTGTGCTCCGAACCGCAGATGATCGTGTCGTCGAGACGGGCGAAGAAACGTTCCACAGCCCGGATCAGACGCGATTCCAGGAACAGCGGACCCGGCACCATGTGCACCCTGCGCATGCCCATGCCGAGCGTCGCGACTCGTGCCGCCACCGCCGACGCATAAAGCTGGTAGAAGACGACGTCCGGAGCGAGCGCCGCAAGCATCTTCCGCAGCGCCAACAGCCCGCGCACCGTCGACCCCTTCGGCCTGAACGCAAAGTCAAACGGAGACTCCCGGACCGGCACGTGAGCCGCATCGAGTGCGGCCCTCAACCTACCGGGGCCTGGCGGCAGCACTACGACGACGTGGTGGCCGAGCTTCCGTAGCTCCTCGATCTGTGGCACGGCCCACATGCCGCCCTCGCAGGTCTTGAGAATCAGGACGACGAGCAACGGTCGGTTGGAGTCACCAGCTTCGGCTTTCGCCCGTCGCTTCCAACTCAACGGACTGCGCTCGCCACCGATTGAAACCAAGCGATTGTGGCTGCCAAGCCGTCTTCCAGCGACTCTCGATGGGCAGAGGGGAACAACTCGTGCAACCGCGCGGAGTCCGCTTGAGAGTCGCGGACATCCCCCGTCCGGCTGGCCTCGTGGCGCGCCGTCGAAGGGATGCCGGTAATCGCCGCGACCATTCCGAGCAGATCCAGGATGCTCGTACGAGTTCCGAATGCAAGATTGACCGGAGTGGGACTGGCGACGCGGCGCTTAACCGCGTCCGTGATCACCGATGTCACCGACTTCACCGATGTGAAGTCCCGCGTCTGAAGGCCGTCGCCGTAGATGGTCACCGGCTCCTGCCGAAGCACGGCCGAGACGAACCGCGGCACAACCGCCGCGTACGCATGGTCCGCCGCCTGCAGTGGCCCGTAGACGTTGAAAAAGCGGAACGCGAGAGCGGGAACGCCGTAAGACTGCTGGTACGCCAAAACGTAGGACTCGGCGGCAAGCTTGCTGGCGGCGTACGGGCTCATCGGCGCACAGGCCAGCTGTTCGTGCTTCGGGATCGCCGGGTTCGATCCGTAGACGGATGAGGATGAGGCAAAGATCACTTGCGCACCTACCGTCCTCGCCGCCTCGAGCACATTCAGCGTCCCCGTCGCGTTGACCTCGTGGGTGGCGACCGGATCGACCAACGATCGAGGAACTGAACCCCGCGCAGCCAGATGAACAATCGTCTCGGCCCCTTCAGCGGCGCGCCGGAGCAGTTCAGCGTCGAGGATCGAGCCTTCATGCAAGTCGACGGCAACCCCGTCGAGGTTCGCCCGATATCCCGTGCTGAAGTCGTCGATGACGGCGGTCTCGATGCCTAACCCAACGAACTCGCGAGCGAGGTTCGCCCCGATGAAGCCGGCGCCGCCGGTGATCACAGCCTTCAACAGTCAATCGACCTTTCAGTCTGCTGGGCGGGCGGCGGATTTAGACGCCAGGCAGCGCGCCAGTGCGAGAGGCGACGTGCCGGCCGACCGGGAGAGACAGGGCATTCCGGAGCCACCAGGATACGTGGGCAGGACCGCAGGCCACAAAGCCCGTTGCCACGCCCGGGCGCCTCGGAGTCGCGGCCCATCCAACGATCTCGGACGTCTGGTCTCCCTCGACGGTAACCTGGCCCGGATGCATCGCATAGTGCCTCTGCGGCAAGGGCCGTCCGTTGTCGGTCTCGCCGAGATCAACGGTTAGGGCGGCGAGTGGAACTCCGCGACTACTTGCGCGTTCTCCGCAATCGCTGGCGGATCGTCGTCCTCTGCGCTGTTGTCGGGATCGCGGCGGGTGCCCTGTATGTCATCGCCAGCCCGGAGAAGTACCAGTCGCAAACCCAGCTATTCGTCTCGACGAGCGCCGCCGCGACTGATCCGAGCACTGTTTATCAAGGCGGACAGTTCACCGAGGCCAGGGTTCAGTCTTACGCAGACATCGTCGGCGGACCCCTCGTAGCGCAGAGGGTCGCCACTCAGCTCGGCGGCGGCCTGACTGCTGCGCAAGTCGAACGCGAGGTCACTGCCAGCGCGCCGGCCAACACGGTGCTTCTGAACGTCACGGTCACCGATCGGTCGCCGGCGCGAGCCCAGGCGATCGCCGCTGGGATTGGCGAAGTCTTCCCCTCGATCGTCCACCAAGTAGAGGCGACCGACAGCAGCGGTCAATCACTCGTCAAGGTAAGCGTCGTGAAGCCG
The DNA here is from genome assembly GCA_035547035.1 of Mycobacteriales bacterium. Classification (GTDB taxonomy): domain Bacteria; phylum Actinomycetota; class Actinomycetes; order JAFAQI01; family JAFAQI01; genus DASZTV01. The sequence continues at coordinate 13,070 of DASZVL010000053.1, forward strand.
GCGACCTACTCCGCGTCACCGACCTCACCGAAGACCACGCTCGATGTGAGCCTCGGCCTTGTAGTCGGTCTGCTCGTCGGCATTGGCGGCGCGGTGTTGCGGGAGACCCTCGACACCACGGTCAAGACGACGACCGATCTTCAGGCCATCACTGGCGCGGCGACGATCGGCGCGATTGCCTACGATCCCGAAGCCAAGCGGCAGCCGCTGATCAGCCTGGCCGACCACAGCGGATCCCGAGCAGAGGCATTCCGCCAGTTGCGCACGAACCTGCAGTTCGTTGAGATCGATTCTCGCCTTCGGTCGATTGTCTTCAGTAGTTCGGTGCCCGCCGAAGGCAAGACGACAACCGTGTGCAACCTCGCGATCACGCTCGCCCAGGCCGGCGTCCGCGTTCTACTGGTCGAAGCCGACCTCCGCCGACCCCGCGTCGGTCAATACCTCGGCCTCGATTCCACAGTCGGTCTGACCAACGTGCTCATCGGTTCGACCGGTTTAGAGGACGCGGTCCAGACGTGGAATCCGCAGCTCCCCCTGCGGGTGCTCGCCAGCGGTCCCAACCCGCCCAACCCGAGCGAGCTCCTCGGGTCGCGGGAGATGGGCAAGCTGCTACGCGCGATGGAGGACGCATACGACCTGGTCATCATCGACGCCCCGCCTCTCCTTCCGGTGACCGATGCGGCCGTGCTCGCGGCCGAGGCGAGCGGGGCGGTCATCGTGGTCCACCACGGCAAGACCCGGATCGAGCAGGTGGAGCGCGCCGCCGCGGCGCTTGAGGCAGTGGGCTCCCGCATTCTCGGCTGCATCATCAACTTCGCGCCACACCGCGGTCCGGACGCCGCCTACTACGGATACGCGTACCGCTACACCACGCCGTCGAGCGACCTCCTCAAGCGGACAGCGACCGTTCCCGGGGGCAACGCGAGCACGCCGCTGCGCCCTGCGAACGGGCGCGCCGACACGACGTACTACCCGCCCGCCACGCCGGAAAAGGAAGAGCCGGTAGATCGAGAGCGGACCGAACCGACTCGTCCGCCTGCCGCGGGACGGCAACGACCGTCCTGACCTGGAGCGGCTAGCAGGCCGGAGCCTCGTCTCGCAGGGTCATCGGCTGCGCCAGGGGCTGCACCGGGAGGATCACCGGTCCGGTGGCGGCCGGTTCCTTGACGGTAAAGACCATCTCGACGGTGTGGCCCGGCTTGATCGTCACGCTGGTCTCGGTGACCGGATGCCCGCGGTCTCGCGCGGTGTACGTGCCCAGCGGGCCCCCGTCGAGGGTCACCCTGGATACCGACGAGCCCTGGGTGGAGTACAAGCTCACGATCAGGTACTCCGAGCCGGGCGGGTGCGGCTCATCCCCCCACTGCACGCCCTGCGTCATGTACGCCGGGAGCCCGCTGCGCGGAGCGGCGTCGCGCAACCGCAGCGTCACGGTTGCCGTCGTCGCCGCGCAGCTCGACCGCTGGTAGGTGAGAGAGCGATGCACGTAGTAGTCGAGCTTGGTGGCTGAGTCGTTCGTGACGACCAGCTCGGAGAAGGGCCGGGTGGTCTCAGGCAGGATGCCGGCCAACGGCGTGGTCGCCAGCGGTGCCTCCTCCTGCGGCGAAGATGCGTAGACCAGCAGCCGCCGTTGCCCGGCCGAGCTGGCGAGCGCATGCAGCAGCGCCGCAGTGTCGATCGAGCGATGCAGCGCGGCCTGGGTGACCGCCTGCGCCGCGGCGACGAAGAACGCCCGGCGTGCCGGGGTGTCGGCGGCAGTTCCCGAGTCGAAACGCCGGTAGACGCCGACGTCGAGAAGGCGCACCAGATTCGTGCCGGTCAGCCGCGTTCCGTCGGGCATCTCCACGGGCCCGATGACCGACAGGACGCGCGCCAGCGCGACCGGATCCATCGCGATGACGCCGTCAAGGGAGATGCCGAGCCGCTGCGCCGCCATCGATGACCAGATCCGAGCTGCGTCGGGAAAGTGGGGGCTGATGTCGGCATCGGCAACGGACTGGTAAGCGTCGGTCCCGCCGTACGCCTTCTCGAACTCCTGGCCGAGGTCGACCCGAGCCGTCACGTCGCCGAGGTCGCTGTCGTTGCCGAACTGCGACAGCTGCAAGCGGCCGTGGTCGGCGTGAACCACCCCGTAGCCACCGAGGATGCCGCCGATGGCCCTGGCCTCGTTGTCGCCTTCGAACACGACCAGGTAGTTGCGCGGGCCGGCGTCGCCCAGCATCGCGGGCATCACCCGCGTCGCGATGACGGTGTCCCGCAGGGTGCCCTCGAGAGAGCTCAGCTGCGTGAGCAGCGAACTGCGGCCGTTGGCTACCGGGCCGAGCCAACTGGCCGGCAAGCCTGCGACCCGGCTCCTGGCAGCGTCCACGGCCGGCACTGCGCGCGCAAGCGACGGACCAGCCTGCTCCAGGCGCGCGAGGTCGATCCGGTTCGAGGCCACCCTCAGCTGCTGGGGGTCGAGCGCAACGCCGCCCGCGACGACCTCCGGCAGGGCGGTGCGGCTGAGCGACCTGCCGGTCAGCGCGATGCCGCGGATGGTCCGCAGCGGCGAGCCAAGGCCAGGAATGTGGGCGCCGACCCACCACGCCGGCCCGGTGGTGCGGTTGTGGGCAGCCGCCGCCTCTGCCTGGATAGCAGCCAGGTCGTGGTGGACGTCGGCAACCCGTCCGGCAACGAGATCAGCTCGCAGCCGGACGACGTCTGCGCGCATCCGCTCCAGGTCGCCATGGGCACGCCAACCACTGACCACGATCCAGATGGCGCCGACCAGCAGCGCCGCAGCGACGAGCAGCAAGCCGGCAATGAGCGGGCGACGGTTCGGACGGCGCCCCCGAGTCGTTGGAGCGGGCGGCTGCGACTCAGGTGCCATCAATGCTCACCTTGAACAGTTCTGGGGGCCGGCACCTGTCGGCGCCGGCCCCCAGAACGAGCAGAGAATCCGATGCGGCTACTTGGCAACCGTGAAGCTGCTGTGCGCCGACACGTGGGCCCCGCCGACCACACCGTGGACGACGACCGTGTACCTACCGATACGAGCGTGGCGCGGGATGTGGATCCGGTGGTTGAGACCGCCGCGCGGACCAGTGATGGCGTGGAAGACCCTCGTGTAGCCGTGCGGGCCGTGGATCACAATCGTCACCGTCGTGTCACCCGACAGCGCACCGCGCGGGATGTGAACCAGAGGATGACCGCCGCGGTGCGCGCGGTGGTGGTGACCCGGGTTCAGCACGACCGTGAGCCGGTGGTGGTGTGGCGGGGGCGGCGGCGGGGTCTGAGTCTGAGTCGGCGTGGGAGTCGGCGTCGGCGTCGGAGTGGGCGTCGGCGTCGGGGTTGGCGTCGGAGGCGGACTCGTGGGAGGTGGCGGCGGCGGGTATGCCGACGCCTGCGAGGCGTCTGCCACCACATAGCCCACGGCGCTGAGCGGCAAAATCGCCGCGACGGCCATCGCGGACGCGGTTGGGCGAATCCTCATGATGTGTATCCCCATCCGTACCGGCGTTCTGGGTCTTGACAACAGTACCGCACTACGTCTACCCGCAACCACCGCGCAAAAGCCGGGCAGGGCCGTCAAGACCAGGTCGCGCCCGCGTCCGTCGTGTACTCGGAGGCGCCGCCACCGAGCGCGTAGCCGCTCCCATCGGCCGCAAGCGAGACCGCCGCGGGGGCGTGCAGTGCGCTGAGGCAGGGACCAGCCCGCCACGACTTTCCGGTGTCCGCGGTCCGCACCACGGACAGGCCCGCGCATCCCGTCGCACCGCTGAGCAGGGCGACGCCGCGACCTGCACTCCCCGGCACGAGGGCCGCGGCAACGGCCTGACCGCCGCTGGGATAGACCGCAACCGGTGCCCAGGTTGCTCCGCCGTCGGTTGTCTCGAGCACGCCGGAGCCGCACATGAGCAGGGCAGCGGTGACGCTG
>DASZVL010000054.1:0-23538 GCA_035547035.1 Mycobacteriales bacterium
AAGGGCCGCGAAGCCGCACTGGCGGCAGTCGAGACGGCCCTGACCCTGCGCGAGCTGCGCGCGCCCAAGCGGACCACCGGTTTCTGACGGCTCCTGATCGCCGCCCCGTACCCTTTGCCTATGCTCTCGCTCGTCCTGCCCAAGGGTTCCCTCGAGAAGGCCACGCTCGAACTATTCGAAGCAGCCGATCTCACCGTGCGCCGTGGGTCGGACCGCGATTACCATGCCGCGATCGACGACCCGCGCATCGACCGGGTCCGTTTCCTGCGACCGCAGGAGATCCCGCAGTACGTCGAGCAGGGCCTTTTCGACCTCGGCCTGACCGGCCGCGACTGGGTCACCGAAACCAGCTCCGATGTGGTCAGCATCGGCGAGCTCGAATACAGCAAGGCGACGGCCAACCCGGTGCGCATCGTGCTCGCCGTGCCCAAGGACAACCCGGCCGAGCGCGGCGACCAGCTGCCGGACGGGGTGCGGGTGTCGACGGAGTACCCCGAGCTGACCCGGCGCTTCTTCGACAAGGTCGGCGTCTCCGCGCGGATCGTTCCGTCGTACGGCGCGACCGAGGCCAAGGTCCCCGACATCGTCGACGCGATCGTCGACGTCACCGAGACCGGATCGTCGCTGCGGGCCCATGGGCTGCGGATCATCGAGACGCTGCTGACCTCGCGCACCGAGCTGATCGCCAACCCGGCGTCGTACGCCGATCCGGAGAAGCGGGCCGCGATGGAGGACATCGCACTGCTGCTCCAGGGCGCGATCCGAGCGCGCGGGACCGTGTACCTGATGCTCAACGTCGACGCCGCGAACCTCGATGCCGTCATCGGCCAGCTGCCGTCGATGAGCTCGCCGACCCAGACGGAGCTTGCCGGCGGCGGTTACGCGCTGGGCGCGGTCGTGCCGAAGACCGGAGTCAATGAGCTCATCCCGGCGTTGAAGGCGGCCGGAGCAAAAGACATCCTCGAGCTCCCGATAGCAAAGATCGTCGAGTAACACTCGCCTTCCCTTTCGCCGCGGTGATCTTGACGTTGTGCGCCCTTAACGGGGTGTTTATGGGCGCACAACGTCAAGATCACGGGCAGTAATGCGGGTGTCTGTGGATGGGGCTGACGGCGCCACCGTTCAGCGGTCGATGCTTCGGCGGTGCCGCTTCCACCCAACGTTCCCGTCGAGCTCACCAAGGCGCCGTTCACCTCGTCCGAGGCGGCGGCCGCAGGCTTGACGAGGTCTGCGCTCAGGCGGGGGCCGTGGCGACATGTGTTCCGCGACGTCTGGGTCCACGAGCAGATCGAAGACACCAAAGAGTTTCGGATCGACGCCGTCCGGTTGGTCCTTGGCAAGCACGCATTCGTGTGTGGCTTGACCGCGGCGTGGCTCTACGGGATCGACGCGCGTGACCCGCGGTGGGATCTGGTGTGGGTGGGTTGCCCGACCGGCAGTCGGCTTCGGACCCGGGCAGGTTGCTACAACCGCGAGGTGACCGTCGATGTCAGGGATCTGGACATGGTCAACGGCGTGCTGCTGACCACGCCGGTACGAACTGTGTACGACTGCTCGCGGTGGCTTGCTCCTGCAGAGCGCCTCGTGGTCGCGGATGCACTCACGCACGACGGCTTGTTGACGGCCGAGGAGCTGTCGCTCTACCGCAACGCCCACAAGGGCATCCGTGACGTCACGCGGGTCGATGCGGTGATCGCGGCGCTTGAGCCGCTCAGCGAGTCACCGATGGAGTCCCGCCTGCGCCATCTGCTCGTCGCTTCCGGACTTCCCCGTCCTACCGCTCAGCACGTCGTCCGGGATCCATCGGGCAACTTTGTGGCGCGCCTGGACCTCGCGTACTTGGGTTGCCGGCTGGCGATCGAGTACGACGGTGCCTTTCACTGGGAGCAGAGAGGCGAGGACGACCGCCGGCGGGACGCCGTACGGGCGCTGGGATGGACCGTCATCGTGGTGAGCGCATCGGACATGCGGGGGACCGGGCAGGGAGTCGTTGATCGCGTGCGGGCCTTCTTTCGTCCCACGGTCGCCTAACGAGCGGTGATCTTGACGCAATGTGCCCTTCAACGCCCCCGGAAGGGCGCACAACGTCAAGATCACCGGGGTTTTGCGATCGCTGCTACCCTTTGTGATGCGACTGGTGGGTCTGCGCTTGCGTGTGGCCCGCTTTGCAAGTGGAGCTTCTCCCACCTGCTTACTCCTCGGAGTGACGGGTCTTCGGTCGCTGCGGCACCCGCGACGTCTGCGGGTGGCGCGGTAGCCGTCGTCGTCGAAGCCTCGCATGCGTGTCGTGCGGGGCTTTCACCGTGAGGGCCCCGCGAGGCGAAGAACGTCAGTGGAGGTCCCATCAGCGTCGAACCACGCATCAACGACCGGATCCGCGTCCCCGAGGTGCGGCTGGTCGGTCCGAACGGCGAGCAGGTCGGCATCGTTGCCATCGGTGACGCGCTGCGGCTGGCTCAGGAGGCAGATCTCGATCTCGTCGAGGTAGCCGCCGATGCCCGCCCACCGGTCTGCAAGCTCATGGACTACGGCAAGTGGAAGTACGAGAACGCGCAGAAGGCGCGTGAGGCGCGGCGCAACCAGTCGCACACGATCATCAAGGAGATGAAGCTTCGGCCGAAGATCGACCCGCATGACTACGAGACCAAGAAAGGTCACGTCGTGCGGTTCCTCAAGGCCGGTGACAAGGTCAAGATCACCATCATGTTCCGCGGACGCGAGCAGTCCCGCCCCGAGCTGGGCCTGCGGTTGCTGCAGCGCCTCGCGGTGGACGTCGAGGAGCTCGGGTACGTCGAGGCGCAGCCCAAGCTCGACGGCCGAAACATGATCATGGTCATGGCGCCACACCGGAAGCAGCAGGCGCAGCAACCCCGTCGCCGTACCGAGGGGCCCGTCACCACGGGCGCCGCAGCGGCGGACGAGCCGGGAGCCGAAGCCGCATCCGCATAGGCACCACACGCAGTACCCCGGGACCGACAAGTACGACGAGGAGACGAGGCAGCAATGCCCAAGATGAAGACGCACAGTGGCTCGAAGAAGCGCTTCAAGGTGACCGGAAGCGGCAAGCTTTCCGCTCGGCGCGCCAACCGCAACCACCTGCTCGAGCACAAGTCGTCGCGGCGTACTCGCCGGCTTGCGAACGAAGAGGTCCTCTCGCCCGCCGACACCAAGAAGTACAACAAGCTGCTCGGCCGGTAGCCCGCGCACGTCGTACGTCGTCGTTCCCCTCCGGCCTCGGCGCCGGTCAGATTCAAGGAGTGTTCCCGTGGCACGGGTCAAGCGGGCGGTCAACGCCCAGAAGAAGCGTCGCGTCGTCCTCGAGCGTGCAAGTGGCTACCGCGGCCAGCGGTCGCGGCTGTATCGCAAGGCGAAGGAGCAGATGCTCCACTCGCTCAACTACGCCTACAACGACCGGCGTGCCCGCAAGGGCGACTTCCGGTCGCTGTGGATCCAGCGCATCAACGCGGCGGCGCGCGCTAACGGCATGACCTACAACCGGTTCATCCAGGGATTGAAGGCGGCCGGCGTCGAGGTGGACCGCAAGAACCTCGCCGAGCTCGCGGTGTCGGACGAAGCCGCGTTCACGGCGTTGGTCGAGCTGGCCCGCAAGTCCCTGCCGGCAACCGCCAGCGCCTCGTCGGCTGCCTAGCGGTCTGCGCGCGTGAACGGCGCGCAGCACGACGTGATCGACTCCCCGCGCAATGCGCGGATCGTCGCAGCGCGCGCATTGCACTCGTCCCGCGGCCGGCGCGCGGCGGGAGCCTTCCTCGTAGAAGGACCGCATGCCCTCGCGGCGGCGATCGCGGCGGCGTTCACGATTCGCGAGGTGTTCGTCACCGACGACGCAGCGGATCGTGACAAGGGCCTGATGCGCGACCTGGCAACGTCACGCACGCCGATCCACACCGTCACTGACCGCGCCTTGCGTGCAGTCGCGGACACGGTGACGCCGCAGGGGATCGTCGCCGTTGCCGCGACGCCGGATGTGGCCTCGCTTCCCGCCACGCCGCGCCTGGTCGCCGTTCTGGACCGGTGCTCAGATCCGGGCAACGCCGGAATCGTCATCCGGACCGCCGACGCGGTCGGCGCCGACGCAGTGGTCCTGGGTGCCGGGTCGGTCGATGTCTGGTCGGGAAAGTGCGTGCGCGCGAGCGCGGGCAGCGTCTTCAACCTTCCGGTGATCTCGTCGCTGTCCGGCGTCGAGGCGGTCACGCGGCTGCGCGGGAGCGGCTGCAGAACCTACGCCGCGGCGGCAGACGGCAACCTCGATCTCGACGAGCTGACCCGCGGTGGAGACCTCGCCGAGCCGACCGCGTGGATCTTCGGCAGCGAGGCACATGGGCTCGGATCCGAGGTCACCGGCCTTGTCGACGGCGTCGTACGAATCCCGATTCAGGGCCGTGCGGAGAGCTTCAACCTCTCGGTCGCGGCGGCAATTTGTCTGTACTCGTCCGCAAGCGTCCAGCGCCGTTCGCCCGCCTAGTCGGGCTTTGGGGGGTTCACTTCTGCCGATGTCGTCCTAGGCTCCGACATAAGGGCAAGGAGGCGACGTCGTGCCGGAGCGGGGCGGGGGCGAGTCCGTCTACGACGGCTTGCCTGATGGCGTCGTGGTTGCCGACGCCAACGGCACCGTTGTCGATCTCAACGATGCGGCGTTGCGCATCCTCGGCCCCGGTGACTGGCTCGGCGAGTCGCTCGGCGCCGTGCTCCCACTGATCGACCCGCAGGGCCGGGACTGGTGGGAGTGCACCAAGCCGTACGACGGCCTGGTGAGCCGGGTTCGGCAGCCGGAGCGGTGGCTGACGCTGATCCGGCCCGGACGGCCCGATCAGCACCTCCTCGTGACCGCGGCGTACCGGCGGGACGCGCAGCGCAAGGTGACGGCCGTTGTCGTGTCCTTGCGCGACACGCTCGCCCGCTCGCGCACCGAGCGAAGTGGCGCTGAGCTGGTCTCGGTGGTCGCCCACGAGCTGCGCTCACCGCTCACCGGAGTCAAGGGGTTCACGGCAACGCTGCTCAACAAGTGGGAACGGTTCTCCGACGAGCAGCGGCTGCACATGCTGAAGACGATCAACTCGGATGCCGACCGGTTGACCCGGTTGATCAGCGAGCTGCTCGACGTCTCACGGATCGAGTCCGGGCGTCTCGAGCTGCACAAGCAGCTGGTCGACCTGCCGAGCCTGGTGGAGCGCGACATCGCGGGCCGGATCGCCAACGGCGAGGCCGACGATCGCTTCGTCGTCGAAGCCGAGACGGTGCCCGAGGTCTGGGCAGACCCCGACAAGGTCGGTCAAGTCGTCGGCAACATCGTCGAGAACGCGCTGCGCCACGGTTCCGGGACCGTGCGCATTCGGCTCGCTTCTGAAGGCGACGGCGCGCGAGTCACGGTCAGCGACGAGGGCGAGGGCATCTCCGCCGAGGCGCTGCCGCGCATCTTCACGAAGTTCTGGCGGGACGCCAAGCATGGCGGTACCGGGCTGGGGTTGTTCATCGCCAAGGGGATCGTCGAGGCCCACGGCGGCATGATCGAGGCGGGGGCTGCCGAGTCGGGCGGGGCTCGCATCGGGTTCGCCCTTCCGGTCGGCTCGCCCGGTCACTCCGAAGGGGAGCGCAGGACCGAACCGGACCGCAGAACGCGCGCAGCTGACCGACGCCAGTGACCCAAGCCGCCGGCGCGGTGAGGCTCGCGGGACGATTGCGGTGTGCCGACCGCCGATGAAGCGATCTCGTTTGACGGTCTGCACAAGTCGTTCGGCCGTGGCAGCGACGCCGTCAAGGTCCTCGACGGCGTCGACCTGACGATCCGGCGCGGCCAGTTCGTCACCGTGATCGGCCCGAGCGGCTGCGGCAAGACGACGTTGCTGCGACTTGCGGCCGGCCTCATCGAGCCGGACGCCGGATCCGTCAGGTTGTTCGGCGCACCGGTGGCCTCAGCGACCGCCGCGAAGCGGGTCGGCTTCGTTCCCCAGGCTCCGGCCCTGCTGCCTTGGCGATCGGTGCTCGACAACGTGCAGCTTCCGCTTCAGGTCAATCGTCGAGCACCGAAGCCAGAGTCGACGCCGGACCCGGTCGGATTGCTCAACGCGCTCGGTCTGGGCGACGCACTCAAGCGCCGGCCCCGCGAGCTCTCCGGTGGCATGCAGCAGCGCGTCGCGATCGCCCGCGCCTTCGTCTTCGACCCACCTGTCCTGCTCATGGACGAGCCGTTCGCGGCGGTCGACGAGCTCACCCGAGAGTCGCTGCGGCACGCGTTGCTGACAATCTGGCAGGCGAGCGGGAAGACGGTCCTCTTCGTCACCCACTCCGTGACGGAGGCCGTCGCGCTGTCCGACCTCGTCGTCGTGATGTCGGCGACGACGCATGGCGTGCAGCGTGTGATCCCGATCGGCCTGCCACGCCCGCGCGACGAGCTGGTCGAGACGACCGCCGAGTTCCTCGCGCTCGAGCGCGAGCTGCGACTCGAGCTCCGAAAGGGCTCGAGGTGACCGAGCCGCCCGGCGAGCCGGCGCGCGTGCGATATCGGGAGGACCGGCTGCGGGTCGGAGTCTGGCTGCCGCCCGCGATCGCCCTGGTCATCCTGATCGGCATCTGGCAGATCTATGCGGTCCATCATCCGTACGTCGCGCCGCGAGTGTCGAAGATCGCCTCGCAGCTCGACCACCGCCCAGGGCTCTACGCCCGGAACGCCTGGACGACCCTGCAGGAGGCGCTGATCGGCGGCGCGGCAGGCATGGGCGTCGCGTTCGTGCTCGCGCTGGTCATGTTCTACGTGCATGTCGTCGAGCGCGCGTTGCTGCCGCTTGCCGTCGTGCTCAACGTCACACCGCTGATCGCGATCGCGCCCGCGCTGGTGGTTGCGTTCGGTTTCGGCATGACGCCGAAATACGTGATCGCCTCGCTGCTCGTGTTCTTCCCGTTCCTCGTCAATGCGCTCGCCGGACTGCGCGCGGTGGACCCCGAGGCGCTCGATCTGGTGGCGACGCTGCATGCGAGCCGAGCCGAGGTGCTCTGGCGGCTTCGGCTGCCCAGTAGCCTTCCGTACTTGTTCGCCGCGGGCCGGATCTGTGTGCCGCTGAGCCTCGTGGGCGCAGTCGTCGCGGAGTTCGTCGCGGCGGGGGAGGCGAAGGGGTTGGGGACGCTGGTTGTCACGGCTGCCTCGCTCGGCGACCTCGGCACGGTCTACGCCGCGGTCGTCGTCCTGGCGGTGCTGGGGGTTGCGATGTTCGGCGCAGTCGTCGCGTTGCAGCGGATCGTGCTCGGACGGTATGCACCGTCGACGGAAATGAGGGGTAGATGAGGTCACCGCGGCGAGCGATCGCCGGCGCGTCAATAGCCGTAGCTGCCGTCCTCGGCGCGACCGCGTGCAGCGGCGGCTCGGGAGGCCAACCGGGCGGCCACGGCATCGTCGCGGCCGACCGGTGTGCCAACAACCGCTCGGCCGGGACCATCACCTACGTGTCGCCCTTCGGCTTCGACGCCTCGGCTGGAATCATCGACGTCTTTGCGGCCGAGAAGCTCGGCTACTTCCGGGATCTGTGCCTGACCGTGAAGATCGTGACCAACGCACGGAATGCCGCAGATCTCGTGTCCGCGGGTACCGCGACCGCCACGAGCACGGGGTCCGCGGCGGACTATCTCGTCCTCGCTGCGAACGGCTCACACACCACCGCGGTTGCGACGTACGGCGACACGTCCGACTACTGCATCATCGCGAGGCCGCAGTTCAAGACGCTCAAGCAGCTCGAAGGACACAACCTCGGCTATCACTTCGTGCCGGAAGCGCCGGACCTCGAGATGCTGCACGCCGCAGGCGTGGATCTCAGCAAGATCACACAGATCAATACGAATGACTTCGATCCGAACCAGATCGTCGAGGGGAAGCTTGACGCGGTTGGCTGCTACCAGTCGAACGAGCCGCTGACGCTTCGCGCGGAGGGCGCGAAGTTCACCGAGTTCACGCCGCAACAGTTCGGTGTCTCCGGCACCTACAACGTCGTCTTCTTCAACACCGGCTTCCTCGCCGCGCATCGTGACGCGGCGCAGGACTTCATGCGTTCCGATCTCCATGCATTCGACTACTGCCTGGTGAACCAGGCGCGATGTGTCGACATCGAGAAGAGCTACGCCGACGCCGCCGGTGCCGACTTCTCGATCGCACATGCGCGTCAGGTGTGGAAGCTCGAGGCCGCACTGTCGCGAAAGCACACCGTGCCGGGCCGCGGCATCGGAGTGCAGACGCAGGCGGAGTGGAAGCCGGAGCTACGCGAAGTGATCCGCTTCGCGCTCGCACAGAAGATTCCGCCACTGCGCCAAGTCGAGGACACCGAGCTCGTCGCGGGGCTGTACGACGGCAATCGACTCGTCTGGCCTTAGTGACCGGCGGATTCCGCTCGGTCTTCCTAGACTCAAGCCCCGAAATGTCCGGACCCAACGACTCGTACGACCCCAAGGAAGTGGCCGCTCTGTCTGACGACGCCCTCGCCAGCGCAGTCACGGCCGGCCTGGCTGCTTTCGAGGCGGCCGGTGACCTCGATGCGCTTGCTGCCGCGAACATCGCCCATCTCGGGGTCCGGTCCCCGGTAGCGCTTGCGCGCCGCGAGCTCGGCGCGCTCCCGCCGCAGGCCAAGGCTGACGCAGGTCGCCGCGTCAACGAGGCAATCGGCTCTCTCACCGCCGCGCACGACACGCGAAGGATCGCGCTGGAGCGGGAGCGGGACGAGCGGGTCCTCGTCGAGGAGGCTGTCGACGTCACGCTGCCATGGGATCGCGCGCCACAGGGCGGTCGCCACCCTCTGACGCTCGTGCAGGAACGGGTCGCCGACATCTTCGTGTCGATGGGCTGGGAGATCGCCGAGGGCCCCGAGGTCGAAGCTGCCTGGTTCAACTTCGACGCTCTCAACATCCCGCCGGCCCACCCGGCTCGAGAGACGCAGGACACCCTGTGGCTCGACCCGCCCGAGAACGGCGTGCTGCTGCGCACCCAGACGTCGCCGGTGCAGATTCGCGCCCTGCTCGCACGCGGTGCGCCCTGTTACGTCGCGGTGCCGGGTCGGGTGTACCGCCAGGAGGCACTCGACGCGACGCACAGCGCCGTGTTCCACCAGCTCGAAGGCCTGGCGGTCGACGAGGGCCTAACGATGGCTGACTTGAAAGGCACCCTCGACGCGCTGGCGCGCGCGATGTTCGGCCCGGACATCCGCACCCGGCTCCGGCCGGATCACTTCCCCTTCACCGAGCCATCGGCCGAGGTCGATCTGCAGTGCTGGGTGTGTCACGGTGCCTCGACCGAGCCCGGAGCCGAGCCCTGCCGTACCTGCCGCTCGGAAGGCTGGGTCGAATGGGGCGGCAGCGGGATGGTGCACCCGGTCGTCCTTGCATCGGCCGGCGTCGACCCGGAGCGGTACACCGGCTTCGCCTTCGGCATGGGTCTCGAGCGGACGCTCATGTCGCGCCACGACATGTCGGACATCCGCGATCTCGTCGAGGGCGACGTACGGGTGACCGCCGCATTGGGTCGTGAGGTCTGATGCGCGCTCCGCTGTCGTGGCTTCGCGAGTACGTCGACCTGCCTGACGTGTCCTCGCACGAGATCGCCGACCGGCTCACCTCGGCGGGTCTGAAGGTCGAGCAGGTCGAGCGCAGCGGCGAGGGCATCGAAGGCGTCGTCGTCGCCAGCGTGATCGCCATCGAGGAGCTGGCCGGATTCAAGAAGCCGATCCGCTGGGTGACCCTGTACGACGGCACGCGTGAGCGCCAGGTGATCTGCGGTGCGACGAACTTCGCCGTGCGCGACCTGGTTGCCTACGCGAGGCCGCCCGCCGTCCTTCCCGGTGGCTTCCAGATCGCGGCGCGGGAGGCGTACGGCCACACGTCGGACGGGATGATCTGCTCCGGACGCGAGCTAGCGCTGTCTGACGACCACGCCGGGATCCTGGTACTCGATCCGTCACTCCCGCTGGGACAAGATGTTGTCGACGCGCTCGGCCTCCGCGAGGACGTCTTCGACCTCTCCATCAATCCCGACCGCGGCTACGCGCTGTCGATGCGCGGCATCGCCCGTGAGCTTGCGACGGCGTACGGCGTGTCCTTCCGCGACCCGGCAGCCGTCTCGCCACGACCGCCCGGTGCCGGTTACCCGGTGTCGATCGAGGACCGCGGCGGCTGCGACCGCTACGTCGCGGCGTCGATCACGGATCTGGATCCCTCGGTCGTCTCGCCGGGATGGCTGCAACGACGACTCACGCTCGCGGGCATGCGCCCGATCTCGCTGATGGTCGATGTCACCAACTACGTGATGCTCACCATCGGGCAGCCGATGCACGCGTTCGACCTCGCGAAGGTCAACGGACCGATCGTCGTACGCCGGGCCAAGGCGGGAGAGAAGCTTCGGACGCTCGACGGTGTCGGTCGCGAGCTCGATCCACGAGATCTGGTCATCGCGGACGACAGCGGAGCGATAGCGCTCGCCGGCGTGATGGGTGGCGAGTCCACCGAGATCACCGGTGACACTCGTGACGTGCTGCTCGAGGCCGCACATTTCGATTCCGTCTCCGTCGCCTACACCTCGCGCCGGCACCGACTCGGATCGGAGGCCTCCCGGCGCTTCGAGCGCGGTGTGGACGACGCGTTGCCGCGTGCTGCGGCTGAGATCGCGATCGCCCTGCTCGTCGACCTCGGTGCTGCGAAGCGTACGGACCGATCGACTGATCTCGACGACCGTGCCCTTACGCCGACGATCGAGCTCGATCCGGCGCATCCGGGACGGATTGCCGGCGTTGACTATCCGTACGAGACGGTCGTCACTCGGCTGACCGACATCGGATGCGGAGTCCGCGAGCGGGCGGGTGCCTTCGACGTGACGCCGCCGTCATGGCGGCCGGACCTCCGCATTGCCGTCGACCTGGTCGAGGAGGTGGTCCGCCTCGAGGGCTATGCGAATCTGCCTTCCACTCAGCCACGGGCGACCGCCGGCGCGGGCTTGACCCGGGACCAGCGGCTGCGCCGGCTCGTGGGCAGGACGCTGGCGGGTTCCGGCTACGTCGAGGTGCTGTGCTCACCGTTCGTGGATGCGGCCTCGGCAGAACGTCTGCTGCTTGGTGCCGACGACGGCCGGGTGCCTTCGGTGCGGATCGCGAACCCAGTGTCCGACGCCGAGCCCTTCCTGCGCGCGTCGTTGCTTCCCGGCTTGCTTGCGGCGGTGGTTCGCAACGTCGGGCGAGGCCTGACGGACGTCGCCCTGTTCGAGACCGGGCCCGTCTTCCGCAGCCCGGGCCGGGTTGGCGCGCCCCCGTTGCCGGCTGGCCGCCGACCTCTCGAGGCGGAGCTGCTGGCCCTCGACTCGGCGCTGCCCGACCAACCGGCGCGCGTCGCAGCCGTGCTGGCAGGTGTGCGCGAGCAACCAGGCTGGTGGGGCAAGGGCCGTGAGTCGTCATGGTCCGACGCGATCGAGGCCGCTCGCATCCTTGGTCGCGCAGTCGGTGCCGACATCCGGGTGAAGGCGGATCGCCACGCGCCCTTCCATCCGGGTCGCTGCGCTGCCCTCACCATCGACAACGAGCTGCTCGGACATGCCGGTGAGCTTCATCCGCGTGCAGTCGAGGCCTTCGGTCTGCCTCCCCGCACCAGCGCGATGGAGCTTTCGCTCGACGTCCTGCTGGCAGCCGCGGCGGGGGTGGTCGCGGCCCCGGTTGTCTCGGCGTACCCGGCCGCCACTGTCGATATCGCCGTCACGGTGGACTCGACGGTCCCCGCTGCGGACCTCGAGGCGGCGCTGCGGGCAGGCGCGGGGGAGCTGCTCGAGGCGATTCGGCTCTTCGACGTCTACGTGGGCGAGCAGGCGGGCGAGGGGCGAAAGTCGATGGCCTACGCGGTGCGGTTGCGAGCGGGGGACCGAACGCTCACTGTGGAGGAGGTCACCGCAGTACGTGACGCTGCAGTGGCTGAGGCCGCCGCTCGCGTGGGAGCCGCGCTTCGGGCCTAGTCGTCCGGCCCGCACTCGCATAGTCACTCGCACATCTGCATGATCATGCACTAGCATCTGGTGCATGGGGATCCGGACCGCCGTCGTCGGCGCGAGCGGCTACGGCGGGGGGGAGCTCCTCCGGCTGATCGATGGCCACCCGCTGCTCGAGGTGGGGGCACTTGTGGCCGGCGGCAACGCCGGGCGCCGGCTCGGCGAGCTCCATCCGCAGCTGGTGTCACTGGCCGACCACGTTCTGCAGGACGCATCGACACCTGAGCTGGCCGAGGCCGAGCTCGTCTTCCTTGCGCTGCCGCACGGCACCGCCACACCGATCGTCGCGGGCCTGCCTGAGCAGACCTGCGTCGTCGACATCGGCGCCGACTTCCGGCTCGCGGACGCTGCAGACTGGGAGCGCTGGTACGGCGGGCCGCACGCCGGACCCTGGCCGTACGGCCTGCCGGAGCTGCCCGGCGCGCGGGAGGTCATCTCATCGGCTCGGCGGGTCGCCAATCCGGGCTGCTACGCCACCGCCGTCCAGCTCGCCTTCGCGCCGTTGCTGGCGGCACAGCTGATCGAGCCGACAGACCTCGTCGTCGTCGCCGGCAGCGGCACCAGCGGCGCAGGCCGCGGTGCCTCGGTGGAGCTGCTCGCGAGCGAGGTGATGGGCGATCTCTCGGCGTACAAAGTCGGCGGCGCACATCGGCACATCGGAGAGATCCGGCAGTCGCTTGCCGCGGTCGCGGGTCGAGAGGTCTCGCTTTCCTTCACGCCGATGCTCATCCCGATGCCGCGGGGAATCCTCGCGACCTGCACGGCGAAGCTTCGCCCGGGCGTCGACGCGGCGTCGCTGCGTGCCGCGTTCGCGAGGTACGACGACGAGCCGTTCGTGACGCTGCTTCCGGAGGGCCAGCTCCCGCACACCGCCGCGACGGCAGGGTCCAACAGCGCCCACATCCAGGTCGCGGCCGACGCCGATCCGGGACGGGCTGTCGTTCTCGTTGCGCTCGACAACCTCGGGAAGGGAGCAGCGGGTCAGGCGATCCAGAACGCCAACCTGATGCTCGGCCTGCCGGAGACGACCGGGCTGTCCCGGAACGGGATTGCACCATGAGCGTCACGGCGCCCAAGGGGTTCCGGGCGGCTGGCGTTGCGGCGGGCCTGAAGGCAGAGGGCCGCGATGTCGCGCTCGTCGTGAACGACGGCCCGCTCAAGGCTGCAGCCGGCGTGTTCACTGCGAACCGCGTCAAGGCGGCGCCGGTCCTGTGGTCGGAGCAGGTCCTCGCCGACGGCCAGCTCGCCGCCGTGGTGCTCAATGCGAAGTACGCGAACGCGTGCACCGGACCTGCGGGCTTCCAGATCACTCATGCGACAGCGGAGACCGTTGCGTCCGCGATCGGCGCGGGTGCAGGCGAGGTCGCGGTCTGCTCCACCGGGAAGATCGGCGAACCGCCGCCGCTCGACGTGCTGGACCGCGGCGTCGCCGCCGCGGTCGCCGCGCTGTCGCCCGAAGGCGGCGCGGACGCCGCGGACGCGATTCGGACCACTGACACCGTCTCGAAGGAGGCGCACGTCTCCGCCGGTGACTGGTCGGTCGGCGGCATGGCCAAGGGCGCGGGAATGCTCGCGCCCGCGCTTGCCACGATGCTCTGCGTCGTCACGACCGACGCGATCGCGGATGCTGCGGCACTGGACCAGGCGCTGCGCTCGGCGAGCGCGCTGACCTTCGACCGCATCGACTCCGACGGCTGCATGTCCACCAACGACACGGTGCTACTGCTCGCCAGCGGCGCGTCCGGGGTGCAGCCGAGCCAGGCGGAGCTCGACGCGGCGGTGTACGAGGTGTGTGCCTCGCTCGCGCGTCAGCTGGTTGCCGACGCCGAGGGAGCCAGTAAGGACATCCGGATCGAGGTCAAGGGCGCGGCGTCGGAGTCAGACGCGGTCGCGGTTGCGCGGGCGGTGTCGCGCAGCAACCTTCTGAAGTGCGCGCTGCACGGCGAGGACCCCAACTGGGGCCGGATCCTCGCAGCCGTCGGCACGACGACGGCCGAGTTCGACCCGGCCATGCTCGACGCCGCGATCAACGGGGTCTGGGTCTGCCAGAACAGCGCGCCCGGCGAAGACCCTGCCAAGGCCGACATGAGTGGTCGGGAGATCGAGATCGTCGTCGATCTCAAGGCCGGCAGCCACACCGCCACGTTGTGGACCAACGACCTCACCGCGGCGTACGTCCACGAGAACTCGGCGTACTCGACATGACGAGCAGAGGTGTCGATCGGCAGCAGACAGCTGCTGCGCTCGTCGAAGCGCTGCCATGGCTCGAGCAGTTTCACGGCCGGACCGTCGTGGTGAAGTACGGCGGCAACGCGATGACCGAGGAGCCGCTGCGGGAGGCTTTCGCCGAGGATGTCGTGTTCCTGCGGTACGCCGGCGTCAAGGTCGTCGTCGTGCACGGGGGCGGCCCGCAGATCAACGCGCACCTCGACCGGCTCGGGATCGAGCAGAAGTTCACGGGCGGGCTCCGGGTCACCACGCCGGAGACGATGGACGTCGTCCGCATGGTGCTGGTCGGTCAGGTGCAGCGGGAGATCATCGGTCTGATCAACGCGCACGGTCCCTTCGCCGTCGGTCTCTCCGGTGAGGACGGCCGCCTCATGACCGCCTCGCGGCGCCCCGCCCTCGTCGAAGGTGAGGAGGTCGACATCGGTCTCGTCGGTGACGTGAACCACGTCGAGCCCGGCGTCGTCGAGGGGCTGCTCGCGGATGGCCGGATCCCCGTCATCGCGAGCGTCAGCGGTGGGGAGAACGGCGAGGTCTACAACGTCAACGCCGACACCGCGGCTGCTGCGGTGGCGGTCGCGTTGAAGGCCGAGAAGGCCGTCTTCCTCACCGACGTCGAGGGGCTCTACGCCGACTGGCCCGCGAGCACCGAGGTGATCAGCAAGCTGAAGGCGGATGAGCTGGCCAAGATGCTGCCGACGCTGTCAGAGGGGATGATCCCGAAGATGGAGGCCTGTCTTCGGTCGGTACAAGGGGGCGTCGGTGCGGCGCACGTGCTCGACGGCCGGGTCCCGCACGCACTCCTCTTGGAGCTTCTGACCGACTCGGGAGTCGGAACGATGGTCACCGAATGATGTCCGCGACGGAACAGCTGCAGCAGCGGTGGGACGCCGTGATGATGCGCAACTACGCGACACCGCCGGTCGCGCTCGTCAGCGGCTCGGGCTGCCGCGTCACGGACGCGGATGGCAAGACCTATCTCGATCTCATCGCGGGCATCGCAGTGTCATCACTCGGCCATGGCCATCCCGCGGTGGTTGACGCCGTGTCGAAGCAGGTCGCGACGCTCGCACACACCTCGAACCTGTTCATCAACGCACCCGCGTTGCAGCTTGCCGAGCGGCTCGCCGAGCTGATGGGAGTGCCGGACGTCCGCGCGTTCCTGAGCAACGACGGGGCCACCGCGAACGAAGCCGCTATCAAGACATCACTGCGGGCGCGTCCGGGACGGCGCCGGTTCGTCGCCGCGGAGTCCTCCTTCCACGGCCGGACGCTCGGTGCGCTCGCGCTGACGGGCAAGGCAGCGATCCGCGAGCCCTTCGGCCCGTTCGGGATCGATGTGACGTTCGTGCCGTACGGCGACCCGGACGCTCTTGCCGGCGCTGTCGACGAGTCGGTAGCCGCGGTCGTGCTCGAGCCGACGCTCGGTGAAGCCGGCGTCATCCCGCCGCCTGCCGGCTACCTGACCGCCGCCCGCGCCGCCTGCGACAAGGCCGGTGCTCTGCTCGTGATCGACGAGGTCCAGGGCGGCATCGGCCGGACCGGCGCGTGGTTCGCGCACCAGCACGAGGGTGTCGTACCCGACATCGTCTCGGTCGCGAAGGGCCTAGGTGGCGGCTTGCCCGTCGGCGCGTGCCTCGGAGTCGGCGATGCCGCGGACGCCTTGCGGAAGGGTGACCACGGGTCGACGTTCGGCGGCAACCCGGTGTCGTGTGCAGCAGCGCTCGCCGTGATCGACGTGATCGAGCAGGAGAGCTTGCTGAAGCAGGTCGACGAGCTCGGCCAGCAGTGGATGGCCGCGATGGCGGAATGCGCCGGCGACGCGCTCAAAGCGGTGCGTGGCAGGGGGCTTTGGATCGGTCTCGAACTACCGGGTACAGCAAATGCGGTCGAGCTGGCCGCGCGGGAGCGGGGGTTTCTCGTCAACGCGACAGGTCCGGACGCGATCCGGATGGCACCGCCGCTCATCCTCACGGCAGAGGAGGCGGCGGCGTTCACCGATGCGTTGCCGGGCGTGCTGTCGGCTGCTACCGAAGCGACGAAGGAGCCGCAATGACGCCCAACCCGACTCCGGTTCTGGTCGTCGAGGACGACCCCAGCATCCGTGGCTTGCTCGAGTCGCTGCTCCACGCCGAGGGGTACGCGGTCACCACGGCGTCCGATGGCATCGCCGGTCTGGTGAAGGCTGCTGCATCGAAGCCGGCGCTGATCCTGCTGGACGTGATGATGCCGGACCTCGGCGGCGTACGTGTGCTCGAAGAGCTCGCGGCCGACCGCAACACCGCGGACATCCCGGTGATCATCGTCACCGGCAAGATCGACGCGGTCCCCGCCCTGTCGGCGAAGCTCGGTGAAGCAAACGTGATCGCCAAGCCGTTCGCGGTCGGCGAGCTCCTCGCCCGAATCGCCGAGGTGACCGGTGGACCGGTCAGCGCGCCAGGGATCACGTGATGGGCGGCGTTCGGCATTTCCTGGTCGACGACGACCTGTCTGCCGCCGAGCAGCTCGCCGTCCTCGACACCGCCGACCGGATGAAGCGCGACCGCTTCGCGCAACGCCCGTTGCAGGGCCCGCGTGCGGTCGCGGTCATCTTCGAGAAGCCGTCGACGCGGACGAGGCTGTCCTTCGAGGTCGGGATCGCCGAGCTCGGCGGCCACCCGGTCATCCTCGACGCGCGGAGCACGCAGCTCGGCCGCGGCGAGACGATCGAGGACACGGCGCACGTGCTGTCCCGCTACGTCGACGCGATCGTGATCCGGACGTTCGGCCAGGATCGGATCGAAGGGCTGGCGGCCGCGGCGTCGGTTCCGGTCGTCAATGCGCTGACCGACTTCGCGCATCCTTGCCAGGCGCTCGCCGATCTGCAGACGATTCGCGAGCACTGCGGCCCCAAGAACGGCGGAACGCTCGCCGGACTGACGCTGACGTATCTCGGCGACGGCAACAACATGGCGCACTCGCTGCTGATCGCGGGCGCGATGGCCGGCATGCACGTGCGGGTGGGGTCGCCGGCCGCCTACGAGCCACTTCCCGGGGTGGTCGCGACGGCGGAGCGGCATGCGAAGGCAAGTGGCGGAAGCGTCGTGGTCACCAATGACGCGTTGGAGGCCGCGTCGGGCGCCGACGTGCTCTACACCGACGTATGGGCCTCGATGGGTCAGGAGGACGAGGCCGACGGACGCGTCGAGGTGTTCCGGCCGTACGCCCTCGACGAGACGGCGCTCGCCGCGGCGTCGGCCCACGCGGTCGTGATGCATTGCCTGCCCGCACATCGCGGCGAGGAGATCGCGGCAGCTGTGATCGACGGGCCGGCGAGTATCGTCTTCGACCAGGCCGAGAACCGGCTGCATGCGCAGAAGGCGCTCCTGGCGTTCGTGCTCGGCGGCGGGGTCTCCTGATGGGCGCCCCGAGGACGCGCGATGTCGCCGCGCCGCACACCAAGGTCGCCCGCCAGTCGCGGATCGCCGAGGTGCTCGGCTCGCAGCCGGTGCGCTCGCAGTCCGAGCTCGCCCAGCTGCTTGCCGGACAGGGAGTGGCGGTGACCCAGGCGACGCTGTCGCGCGACCTCGAGGAGATGGGGGCACTCAAGGTCCGCCATCCGAGCGGCGGGACGGTCTACGCCGTACCGGACGAGGCGCCCGGACCGGTTTTGCGCGCCCTCAGCGACGCGAGCGACGGCCGGGTCTCGCGACTCGCCGCCGAGCTGCTCGTGTCGGCCGAGGCAAGCGCGAATCTCGTCGTGGCGCGCACCCCGCCTGGCGGTGCGCAGCTGCTGGCCTCGGCGATCGACCGCGCCGGGCTGCCCGACGTGCTCGGAACCGTGGCCGGCGACGACACTGTGTTGCTGGTCGCCCGCGACCCACGGGGGGGAGCGAAGCTCGCCGAGCGGCTTCGCCAGATGGCAGGGCTCTAGCAGTCCATGTGGCAATGAATGATGCAGACAACTGACAGGAGCGCACCCAGATGACCGACCGTGTCGTCCTCGCCTACTCCGGCGGACTGGACACCTCAGTAGCGATCGGCTGGATCGCCGCCGAGACCGGTGCGGAGGTGATCGCCGTCGCTGCCGACGTCGGCCAGGGCGGTGAGGACCTCGACGTCATCCGCGAGCGTGCCCTCGCATGCGGCGCGGTCGAAGCCGTCGTCGTCGATGCTCGTGCAGAGTTCGCTGACGAGTACTGCCTGCCGGCGCTCAAGGCCAACGCGCTGTACATGGATCGCTACCCGCTGGTGTCGGCACTGTCGCGTCCGACGATCGTCAAGCACATGGTCGACGCGGCCCGGAAGTTCGGGGCGTCCACGATCTCGCACGGCTGCACCGGCAAGGGCAACGACCAAGTCCGCTTCGAGGTGGGAATCTCCGCCCTTGCTCCGGACATCAAGGTCACCGCGCCGGTCCGTGACTCCGGCATGACCCGTGACAAGGCGATCGCCTTCGCGGAGGAGAAGAGCCTCCCGATCGACGTCAACAAGAAGTCGCCGTACTCCATCGACCAGAACGTTTGGGGCCGCGCGGTGGAGACCGGCTTCCTCGAGGACGTCTGGAACGCACCGATCGAGGACGTGTACTCCTACACCTCGGATCCCACAGTCGCGCGTGATCCGGACGAGGTCCTGATCAGCTTCGTGGACGGCGTACCGACGGCGATCGACGGCAAGCCCGTGACGATGCTGGAGGCCATCCAGCAGCTCAACGAGCGCGCCGGTGCGCAGGGCGTCGGTCGGCTCGACATGGTCGAGGACCGGCTCGTCGGCATCAAGAGCCGCGAGGTCTACGAGGCGCCCGGAGCGCTCACCCTGATCGAGGCGCATCGCCACCTCGAGGACCTGACCGTGGAGAAGGAGCTGTCGCGGTTCAAGCGTTCGGTGGAGCAGCGATGGGCCGAGCTCGTGTACGACGGGCTGTGGTTCTCACCGCTCAAGCGGGCGCTCGACGACTTCATCGACACGGCTTCGGTCCACGTCAGCGGTGACATCCGGATGCAGCTGCACGGGGGTCGCGCGGTGGTGAACGGGCGGCGGAGCCAGGCGTCGCTCTACGACTACAACCTCGCGACCTACGACGCGGAGGACACCTTCGACCAGAAGCTGGCGAAGGGCTTCGTCGAGCTGTGGGGGCTGCCGAGCAAGATCGCTGCGCAGCGCGATCACCGACTGCAGTGATCGGTGCCTCGTGACTGAGACCTCTCCGCCGACTCGGCTGTGGGGTGGGCGCTTCTCGGGTGGACCCGCCGACGCGCTCGCCCGATTGTCGATGAGCGTTCACTTCGACTGGCGGCTCGCGCCGTACGACCTGCTGGCGTCACGAGCGCACGCCCGCGTGCTGCATCGCGCCGGCTTGCTCGACGACGCGGAGATCGAGCGGATCCTCTCGGCGCTCGACGATCTCGATCACGATGCCCACAACGGCGTCTTCCGGCCGGCGGCAGAGGACGAGGACGTGCACACCGCGCTCGAGCGCGGGCTGCTCGAGCGGGTCGGTGCCTTGGGCGGCAAGCTGCGCGCCGGGCGAAGCCGCAACGACCAGATCGCGACGGACCTCAGGCTGTACCTACGTGACCACGTCCGCCAGATCGTGGCGCGGGTCGCCGAGCTCGAGTCCGAGCTGATGGCACAGGCCGAGCGGACCCTCGACGCACCTGCGCCCGGCATGACGCACCTCCAGCACGCCCAGCCGATCGTGTTTGCCCACCAGCTGCTCGCCCATGTGCAGGCGTTCGCCCGTGATGTGTCGCGGCTCGAGGACTGGGATCGTCGTACGTCGGTAAGCCCGCTCGGCTCGGGCGCGCTTGCCGGATCGTCGCTGCCGCTGGACCCGGATGCCGTCGCGCGAGAGCTCGGGTTCGAGCGTGCAGCAGCGAACTCCCTCGATGCGGTGAGCGACCGGGACTTCGCCGCGGAGTTCTTGTTCTGCGCCGCGCTGATCGGCGTTCATCTGTCGCGACTGGGCGAAGAGGTCGTGCTGTGGGCGACGAGCGAGTTCCGCTGGGTGGAGCTCGACGACGCGTTCAGCACTGGGTCGTCGATCATGCCGCAGAAGAAGAACCCCGATGTCGCAGAGCTCGCGCGTGGGAAGTCCGGCCGGCTCATCGGCGACCTCACTGCGCTGCTGACGGTGTTGAAGGGTCTGCCGCTCGCGTACGACCGTGACCTGCAGGAGGACAAGGAGCCGGTGTTCGACGCCGTCGACACGCTGCTCCTGGTCCTGCCCGCGGTGAGCGGGATGATCGCGACGATGACGGTCGACGTCGACCGGCTCGGCGCCACCGCTGCCGATGGGTTCGCGTTGGCGACTGATGTCGCCGAGATGCTCGTGCGTCGAGGTGTCGCGTTCCGCGATGCGCATGAAGCGGTCGGCGAGCTCGTTGCGTACTGCGCCGCCAAGTCGGTCGATCTGCACGAAGTCGATGACGACACTCTCCGCGCGATCAGCGTCCATCTCACCCCCGACGTGAGAGACGTGCTGTCGGTTCGTGGCGCGCTCGAGGCGCGGTCGGCTCCGGGGGGCACTGCGCCCGCACGGGTCGCGGAGCAGCTTGCCGACCTCCGCGAGTCGGTCCACGCACAGCTGGAGTGGGCCGGCACCTCGTGACCGCCCTGCCGCGCTCGTTCTACGACCGGCAGGTGCTCGAGGTGGCGCACGATCTGCTCGGCTGCGTGCTGGTGGCGGGCAAGGTCCGGCTACGTCTCACCGAGGTCGAGGCGTACGACGGTGAGAACGACCCGGCGTCGCACGCGTTCCGGGGCCCGACGCCGCGCAACTCGGTGATGTTCGGCCCGCCCGGTCACGCCTACGTCTACTTCACCTACGGCATGCACTTCTGCATGAACGTCGTGTGCGGGCCGGAAGGCAAGGCAGCGGCCGTCTTGCTACGTGCTGGCGAGGTCCTCGCCGGCCACGATCTCGTGGCTCAGCGCCGGTCCGTGACGAGCTCCCGCGACTTCGCGCGCGGTCCGGCGCGGCTGTGCGTCGCGCTCGGCGTCGACGGCGCCTTCAACGGAACCGATCTGACGAGGCCGCGATCACCGTTGCGGGTGGAACCTGGCGATGCATCCGCCACGGATCTGGTGATGACCGGGCCGCGCGTCGGAGTCTCCAGGGCGGCCGACTGGCCGTGGCGGTTCTGGATCGCGGGGGAGCCGACAGTCTCGTCGTACCGCCCACACGTCCCGCGAAAGCGCAGGTAGATCGGCGCCGGATTCCCTGGGTTGTGAATGTCTCTCGGGGTCAGGGCACCGGAACTCCTTCACAAACCCGGCGCTCCGCGCTTTGCACTGCTCCCAGGCATGTGACGCGTACGGCAGGATTGCCGGGTGACTGCCGACATCCTCGACGAGCTCGCCTGGCGCGGGCTGATCGCCCAGACCACGGATGCCGAAGCGCTCCGAAAGGACCTCCAGGCCGGGCCGATCACGCTGTACTGCGGATTCGATCCGACGGCTGAGAGCCTGCATGCCGGAAACCTCCTGCAGCTGATCACGCTTCGGCGGTTCCAGCTGGCCGGGCACCGCCCGATCGTCTTGGCGGGCGGTGCGACCGGCCTGATCGGCGATCCGAGTGGCCGATCGAGTGAGCGTGACTTCGTCACCCGGGAAGAGGTGGATGCTCGTCTCGAGGGGATCAAGCCGCAGCTCGAGCGGTTCGTCGACATCTCGGGTGGCCAGGCGCTGCTCGCCAACAACATCGACTGGACCGCTGAGCTGTCCGCCCTGGATTTCTTGCGCGATGTCGGCAAGCACTTCTCGGTCAACGTGATGCTCGGGCGCGAATCGGTGAGCGCACGGCTCGACGGCGGCGGGATCTCCTACACCGAGTTCAGCTACATGCTGCTGCAGGCCTACGACTTCCTCGAGCTCTACCGCCGGCATGACTGCACGCTCCAGACCGGCGGCAGCGACCAGTGGGGCAACATCGTTGCCGGCCTCGACCTCATCAGGCGCGTCGCGGGCGGGTCGGGCCACGCCCTGACCACCCCACTCGTCACATCAGCCTCAGGGGAGAAGTTCGGCAAGTCGACCGGCGGCGGGCGGCTCTGGCTCGATCCCGAGCTGACCTCGCCGTACGCGTTCTTCCAGTACTGGATCAACGTCGACGACCGGGACGCCGGACCGTACCTGCGCTACTTCACGTTCCTGACGCGCGAGGAGATCGAGGCGCTCGACAAGGAGACCGCTGAGCGACCGCAGGCCCGTACGGCGGCCCGCAAGCTCGCGGAGGAGCTCACCACGCTCGTTCACGGCGCGGATGAGACCCAGCGGGTGATCGCGGCCAGCGCGGCGCTGTTCGGCCAGGGAGAGCTCGCGGAGCTCGACGCGGCCACACTGGCCGCAGCGCTCACAGAGGCCCCACACGTCACGATGGACGGCGCCCTGCCGAGCGTGACCGAGTTGCTTGTCGCCACCGGACTGTGCGCCAGCAAGTCCGCGGCACGGCGCGCGGTGGACGAAGGTGGGGCGTATCTGAACAACGTTCGGCTGACCGATGCTGACGCGGTCCCGGGAGCGGCCGACCTGCTGCCCGGCGGATGGCTCGTTCTCAGGCGGGGGAAGCGGTCCCTGGCCGGCATACGATTGAGCGCGCGCTGAGCGTAAAAATCTTCGCCCGTTTCTTTGACTCGGGTACCCGCGCTGACATAGCGTGGTTCGGTTGCCCCGGAACCGGTCGAGAGACCGTGAACGGTGCGCATCTGTCCCTTGAGAACTCAACAGCGTGCCAAAAGTCAGTGCCAACTGATCCGGCCGTCGTCCTCGCGACGCGCGGTCCGGTTCGATTTGGCGATGACAGACGAACAGCAAACAACGTCTGCTCAATCGCCAGGAGATACAAGATCCACGATCTGCACCAGCAGGCGTGGCTCTGTTGAGTTTGGCAGTCAGCCTCCGGGCGGCTGTCGAGCAGACATCAACGGAGAGTTTGATCCTGGCTCAGGACGAACGCTGGCGGCGTGCTTAACACATGCAAGTCGAACGAGGCCCTGCCTTCGGGCAGGTGACCTAGTGGCGAACGGGTGAGTAACACGTGGGCAACCTGCCCTCCGCTCTGGGATAACCCCGGGAAACCGGAGCTAATACCGGATATGACCTGGCGAGACATCTCGCCTGGTGGAAAGTTTTTCGGCGGAGGATGGGCCCGCGGCCTATCAGCTTGTTGGTGGGGTAATGGCCTACCAAGGCGACGACGGGTAGCCGGCCTGAGAGGGCGACCGGCCACACTGGGACTGAGACACGGCCCAGACTCCTACGGGAGGCAGCAGTGGGGAATATTGCGCAATGGGCGAAAGCCTGACGCAGCGACGCCG
>DASZVL010000055.1:0-16283 GCA_035547035.1 Mycobacteriales bacterium
GCGATGTTCTGCGCCTTCACCTACTGGAAGCTCCACGACGTATGGGGCATCACGGCGTGGTTCGCGATGCCGCTGGTCCTGCTCGCGGCGGCCTTCATCGGCTTGGTCTTCGAGCGGGTGTTCCGCCCGCTCGCGGGCCAGTCCGCGGAGATGCCGATCGTGGTCTCTCTCGCGTTGCTGGCGGTGCTGCAGGCCGGTGCCGTACTGCTGTACGGCGGGACAGATGAGGGTGCGCAGTCGGTCTTCCCGACGTCAACATTCAGTCTTGGCGACCGTCTCTATGTCGGTGACGACCAGGTGGGCACGTTGGCGGTCTCAATTGCGGTCGGTGGGTTCCTTTGGTGGTTGCTGCGGCGTACCTCATTCGGCACCGCGACCCGCGCGGTTGTCGACAACCGTGACCTCGGCGGCATGCTCGGCATCAATGTCGCGCACGTGTATCGCACGTCATGGGCTCTGTCCTCGATGTTCGGCGCGCTCGTCGGCATCCTCCTTGCCCCTACACAAGGCCTGGACATCAACAACCTCACGCTGGTGGTGATCTTCGCCTTTGCGCCTGCCGTCCTTGGACGGCTGACGAGCCTCCCGATGGCATATCTCGGCGCACTCGTGCTGGGAATTGCCCAAAGCCTGCTCTCGAAGTGGAGCAGTTCGGGAACCGTCGGGAACATCGAAGGTGCGCTGCCCTACCTTGCCCTGTTTGTCCTGCTGTTCATCTTGGGAGGCCGGCTTCAGGAGCTCGGCTCGACCTTCAGGCCGATGGCGGCGAGCAACCAACGTCGTCGCTCACCCGAGATCGCTCGCGGCTCGCTCACCCGCGGCCGGGGCAGCAGCTTGTGGCTGGCGGCGGTGGCAGTCGTCATCGCGCTGCTCGTGCCGGTCGCTGTGCACGGGCCGTGGATCGGCTATCTCACGGGCGGCGCGATCTTTGCCCTGATCGCCCTCACCGTCGTCGCTCTGACCGGGTGGGCAGGTCAGATCTCACTGGCTCAGTTCAGCTTCGCCGGTATCGGCGCTTTCACGGTTGGACACCTCGCAGGCAGCCACGGCCAGCACTTCCTGCTCGCGGCGCTCGTTGGGATGCTCATCTCGATCCCCCTCAGCCTGATCGTGGGGCTGCCGTCGCTGCGCCTCTCCGGGCTGTACCTCGCCCTTGCCACAATGGCGTTCGCCCTTCTGATGGACAACCTCGTCTTCGTGCGAAACGACGTCACTGGCGGCGTGACGGGCCTGACGGCACCGCGCCCGGACGTCTTCGGGCTCTCACTGGCAACTCCCGCACGGATGTATGAGCTTTCGGTGGCTGTGCTGGCTGTCGCTTGCTTGCTCGGCTTGTGGGTGCAGCGAGGGCCTATCGGTCGTCAGCTGCAGATCCTCCGGGACTCGCCCATCGCGGCATCGACGCTCGGCTCGAACCTTGCGGTGACCAAGCTCGCCGCGTTCGTGGTGTGCGGAGCAGTCGCGGCACTTGGCGGTGCGCTGCTCGGCAGCTTCCAGCGGGTCGTAACTCCCGCGAACTTCAGCTTCGGAGTGTCCTTGCAGCTGTTGCTGCTTGTCGTGCTCAGCGGCAGAGCACTGATCGCGGGCGCGGTGATCGCCGGAGCGCTATACATGTTCGAGCACTTGCCCGGCGTCCCGGCATCGGTCCACAACTACGTCCCGCTGACAATCGCGCTGGGTGTGATTGTGCTTGGTCGCTCACCCGATGGGCTGGTGGCCCTCCTGACCGGTAGCGGCAAGACCCGCGTCCGGGCCTTGCTCCAGCCACGGCCAGCCGAGGTTCGCCGACTCGGTGGCCCACTGGCCCATGACCATCAAAGGCTGGTGCGCAGTGACGGCTGATCGAGGCGCCCTTCTAAAGGCCTCCGGCGTCTCGGCTCGGTTCGGTGGCCTGCAGGCGCTCGACACTGTCGACGTCGAGGTGCAGCCGGGTCGCATCACGGGACTGATCGGGCCCAATGGCGCTGGCAAGACCACCATGTTCAACGTGCTGACCGGTCTCGTCGCCCCCGTAGCGGGCCGCGTGACGCTCGACGGATCAGACATCAACGGGTGGGCGCCTCACCGCCGAGCCCGCGCTGGAATCGCGCGGACCTTCCAGCGCCTCGAGTTGTTCGGCCGGATGACCGTCGAGCAGAATCTGCTCGCCGCGTGGGAGTCCGGCCACCGGGGCGGTGGTCTCGGCAAGGGCAAACGGACATGTCACCGCAGGGTGGGGGAGGTCGTCGATCTTCTCGGCCTCGGCCCGCTGGCGCAACGATTCGCCGGCCAGCTGCCGACCGGGCAGGGCCGGCTGGTCGAGCTCGGACGGGCGTTGTGCACGGACCCCCGCGTCCTGCTGCTCGACGAGCCCGGGTCCGGCTTGGACGCCGGCGAAACCGAACGCCTCTGCGGCATCCTCGAGGACTTGGTCGCCACGACAGACCTGGCCATCCTGCTCGTCGAGCACGATATGCCGCTGGTCATGCGGGTGTGTGACGTGATCACGGTTCTCGACTTCGGCAAGGGAATCGCTCGCGGCTCGCCGGACGAGGTACGAGCCAACCCGATCGTCCAATCGGCATACCTCGGACAAGCCGATGTCGCCTGACACCGCGGCGTTGGCGCCCGCGCTCCAGCTTGACCAGGTGTGCGTCTCATACGGCGGAATACGCGCACTCTCCGGCGTCACCCTTACCGTCCCGGCCGGGTCGGTCGTCGCGTTGCTCGGGCCGAACGGCGCAGGGAAGACGACCACCTTGCGAGCGGTGTCGGGCGTGATCCCTGTCGAGTCGGGGCGGATCACCGTAGGGGGCTGCAGAGTTGATGGTCGCCCACCACACGTCGTTGCGCGCCACGGCGTAGTGCACGTCCCGGAAGGCCGCGGGATCTTCCCCAGCCTCACGGTGCGAGAGAACCTCGAGCTCTCCGGTCGGGTTGTGGGAAGGGACGTCGACCCCGTAGAGGCGGGCGTCGCACGGTTTCCGATTCTCGGCGAGCGGCTGGGGGTGGCCGCGGGAACACTATCCGGCGGCCAGCAACAGATGCTTGCGTTGGCCCGCGCGCTCTCATCAAAGCCGCGACTGCTGATGGTTGACGAGATCTCGATGGGGCTGGCCCCCATCGTCGTTGTCCAGCTGTTCGACGCCTTGCGCGAGCATGCGTTGGCCGGCACCAGCTTGCTGCTCGTCGAGCAGTACGTCGAGACCGCGCTGGAGCTCGCCGACTACGTCTACGTTCTGGAGAAGGGTGTCGTCTGCGATGTGGGCGAAGCCAACGACGTACGAGCGGGCGGCCTCGTCTCGACCTACCTCGGCACGTGAGGACGAGGCGATGACCTCTCAGCGTCGTTGGATCGGGCGCGCCCGACTGTTTGCGGCGGCCGGCGTTGCCGTCGCGGCGGCCGCTGCCTTCGTCATGCCGGCGGCCGTGCAAGCCAGCCCCACCCGTGCCGCGGCCAGCGAGCGTCTCTGTGCCAAGGATGGAGCTACAGCGCTCGCCGGCTCCACTGCGAGCGTGGAGGCGGTGGGTGCACAGCTAGCGTTCAACATCGTCCCCGGTCCACTGCCGCTGAGCGGCAATCTTGTCGAGGAGGACCTCAGCTTCGCCCGAAGCCTCGTGTCCAGCGGACCCCAGGCATCGGTGCAAGCCGCGCCGTTCTACCCGGGCGATACTGCCGCGAACCTCGGCAGCTTGCTCGCATCTGATGGCGTTCCGCTTGCGGTCCCGAACTATCCGCTACAGGCCTTCGCGAGCTTCCCCGCGAGCCCGAAGGAGCCGGCTTCGTCGACCTTTCCGGCGAAAGAGCCATCGAGTGCATCGGTGGCAAGTGCGAGCGCACACGCCAGCGCGACCGGCGCGAGCGCGGTCGCGACGATTGCCCACCTCGGCGCTGGGCCGCTGTCGGTCGCGAAGATCCAGTCGACCAACACGGTGACGCCTGCAAAGACGTGCATGACAGCAGAGGCGACAACGGTTGCTCACGGCATCGACATTGCGGGGCTGGTTCACATCTCGTCGCTGGACTCTGAGGCCGGTGCCCGAACGGACGGCAAGAATGCCGTGCCGAGCGGCGCCGTCACCGTCGGGCAGGTGACGGTTGCGGGACTGGCTGCCTCTATCGACGCGCAGGGCATTCATGTGCTCAAGCAGGTCCCTACCGTTCTCGGCCTGACCCCGAGGGTCGTGCAGGGCACCCTCGACCAGACGTTCAGAGCGGACGGTCTGTCAGTGCGACTACTTGAGCCCACAAGGTCCTCCCACGGCGGCACCGCGGCGGCGGACTCCGGAGCGCTGGTCATCACGATCAGCCATGCGGTCGACGTTCCGTACCTGCCCGGTGAGCCGACCGTTCCCGTTCCGGGGCTCGGCAACGTTCCGCTACCGAGCGGTCTCTACAAAGCGACAGCGACGGTGACCCTCGGGGCGAGCACAGCGCAGGCCGTCGCGACGCTCCCGCCAACGACGTCACAGACTACGTCGCCGGTCGGCGCGCCAATCCCAGGTGCTTCATCGGGCGTGGGTCCGATCGGATCTGTGCTCCCGCCGGGTGGGACGTCGACGGCACCCGGAGAGCCTCCCGTCCTGGCCGGCCCGGGTAGCAGCGGCCTGAGCGCCTTTGTCCACGGTGCCGCGGTGCCGCTCGGTTGGGTCCTGGTCGGAATCCTGCTCTGCCTGTTGTTCGGCTACCCAATGTTGTACGGCGCCTGGGCGCAGCTGCTGAAGGGACGAGAGACATGAGTGCCTCCGAAGACGCCAGGGCGCCTCGAGCCGCTCTTGAGGCGTTGCGTGACCTGGTCGGCTTGCGACATCAAGGGGACGACGCAACGCGCAAGGTCAGACCGTGGTCGCGGCCGAACTCCGCGTTGAGCAACACCTGGCAGATCTTGGTGGGGGTCATCCTCACCCCGCTAGGCGTCCTGTTCCTCATCCTCGGCTGGTACGGCGCTGCGCACGCGTCCTACGTCCAGCAGCAGATCCCGTACGTCGAGAGCGGCGGCTTCATCGGACTCGGCTGCCTGATCCTTGGCGGCCTTCTCTACTGGGCGCACTGGCTATACCGGATCTATGACCAGGCGGACCTCCACCACCGTGAACTTGCGAGTCAGCTCGAGCGCCACCACGAGGGCCAGATGAGGTTCCTCGAGGAGCAGATGCAGGTGCTCGAAGCGGTGCTGGGCGGGTCTGCACCGAGCGAGCGGTCGTCGCGTCGCCGGTCCCGAGTCAGCACGGGAGAGATCGAGTACTTCGCGACCGAGAGCGGCACGGCGTACCACTTGCGCGACTGCGCCATCCTTGCTCACCACCCTCAGGGCGTCGTGGCGGTAGATGCCGAACGGCAGGCGCAGATGAAGCCGTGCCGCATATGCATCTCAGGTCGAATGACCGGCGCGGCGCCCGCACAGTGAAACGGACCATCTTCTCGGCTGAGCACGAGGAGTTTCGACAGCTGGTCCGTTCTTTTCTGATTGCCGAGATCGTCCCGCGCTATTCCGAGTGGATGACCGCTGGTGGCCCACCCAAGGACGTCTTCGAGCGACTTGGCGAGATCGGGGTCATCGGGATCAATATGCCTGAGGCGTTTGGCGGCGGTGGCCAACCGGACTACACGTACAACGTCGTCGTACGCGAAGAGACCGCGCTGGCCGGAGTCACGATCGGTTCGTTACTCACCCACCTCGACGTCGTCCTGCCGTACCTCCGTCGCTACGCCACGCCAGAACAACAGCACCGATGGTTCCCCGACATCGCGTCGGGTCGCCTGATGACGGCGATCGCGATGACCGAACCGGACACTGGCTCGGATCTCGCCGCGGTGCGGACCGCGGCCGTGCTTGATGGCGCCGACTGGGTCCTCAACGGCGCCAAGACCTACATCACCGGCGGATCACTCGCCGATCTCGTGATTGTCCTCGCCCGAACATCCCGCAATGAGGAGAACCGACGCAACGGACTGACCTTGTTCGTCGTCGAGGACGGGATGCCGGGATTCAGCAAGGGCCGCCAGCTGGACAAGATCGGACTCAAAGCTCAGGACACCGTCGAACTTGCCTTCGACAATGTGCGAGTTCCTGCCGCGAATGTCCTCGGCGAGGTCGGACAGGCGTTCTGGATGCTCGGCGCGAATCTCCCGCAGGAGCGCCTTGCGATAGCTGTACTCGCCATCGCGCAATCGACTGCCGCTCTGAACCTGACGATCGACTACGTCCAGAACCGGA
Source organism: Mycobacteriales bacterium (assembly GCA_035547035.1). GTDB lineage: Bacteria > Actinomycetota > Actinomycetes > JAFAQI01 > JAFAQI01 > DASZTV01. The sequence continues at coordinate 6,198 of DASZVL010000055.1, forward strand.
AGGTCTTCGGACAGCCGATCAGCGACTTCCAGAACACCAAGTTCGAGCTCGCCGCCATCGCCACAGAAATCGAGGCCGGCCAGGCACTCGTCGATAAGGCCGTCACGGAACTCGTTGCGGGTGAACTGACTCCGGCCGACGCCGCGAAGACAAAGCTGTTCTGCTCAGAGCTTCAAGGCCGAGTAGTCGATCGCTGCCTGCAGCTGTTCGGCGGCTTCGGCTACATCAATGAGTCCCCGATCGCGAGGCTGTACGCCGACGCGCGGGTCACGCGCATCTACGGCGGCACCAGCGAAGTCATGAAGTCGATCATCAGCAAGTCGCTCGGGCTGTAGGCACCACAGGGAGAGGGACATGAACATCAGCGGTATCTCCGCGCTCGTCACCGGTGGCGCGTCCGGCTTAGGCGGCGCAACCGCCCGCCGATTAGCCGGCCTGGGCGCATCGGTCACCATCGTGGACCTGCCCTCCAGCGACGGCGAGCAAGTAGCAACGGAACTCGGTGACTACGTGCGCTTCGTCTCGGCAGACATCACCGACGATGCCGGTGTGCAGGCCGCGGTCGACGCCGCCCAGGAGTTCGGACCCCTGCGGGCGCTGGTGCACTGCGCAGGACGTGGCGGTGACCGGACCCGGATCGTCGACCGCCAGCATCGGCCGGGCAACCTCGACACCTTCAACGACGTACTGCAGACAAATCTGGTCGGCACCTACAACGTCCTGCGACTCTGCGCTGCAGCAATGAGCCACAACGAGATCATCGACGGCGACCGTGGCGCATGTGTCCTTACCGCGTCGGTCGCTGCCTTCGACGGCCAGATCGGCCAGACGTCGTATGCCGCGTCCAAGGCAGGAGTGCACGGCATGACCCTGGTGGCCGCACGCGATCTGGCCAGCTGGCAGATCCGCGTCAACACGATCGCGCCCGGAACATTCGACACGCCAATGCTGGCGCGGCTCCGCGACGACATCCGTCAGGGTCTGGCTGATTCGGTGCCCCACCCGAAGCGGTTGGGCAACGCAGAGGACTACGCGCACCTCGCTGTGGCCCTGCTGGAGAACGCCTACGTCAACGGCGAGACCATCCGCTTGGACGGCTCGATCCGGATGGCCCCGCGCTGACCGGCACAGTGGCCGACCCGATCTGCCGGCGGACTGGTCCCCACGACACAGCGGATAGGCGTGCATGTCAGAGTGAGGTGTGGGAGCGACTCAAGAGAAGCTGATCGGGCGATTCCTCGAGGCGTGGGGCGACGGGCTCACCGAGCAACCGGATACCCAAGCGATTGGCGAGGCACTCAGCGAGGACGTCACCTGGCAGCTGTGGCTACCGGGCGGCCCCACCCTTCGCGGCAAGGCAGCCGTGCTGGCAGACATCGAGCGGCAGCTGCAGTTCGCGACGCACATGCGTTGTTCGGTGATCACCATGACGTCGGACGACACGACGGTGGTGACCGAGAGGCTCGACACCTTTCGGTCCGGTGATCGGGTCATCGAGCACAGTCTGTGCGCGGTGTTCGAGCTGGACGACGACGGCAAGATCGTCGCTTGGCGTGAGTACTTCGACGTTGCCGATCTCAATCGGCAGCTACGGGAAGCGAAGGCTACTGTTCCGCGCGTCGGTGGTGATCGCTAGCCGGATTGGTCGAGCAGCCGGGCCGCGAGACCGAAGTGACTCTGCGCGGTCAGCCCGCCATCCACCACCAAGGACTGTCCGGTGACGTAGGACGCGTCATCGCTACACAGCCACACCGCTGCCGACGCCACCTCCTCGGGCTGCGCGAGCCGTCCTAGTGGTGGAACACCCGGGCCGAGCGCAGACAGGTGCGGGTTCGCTTTCAGCCCGTGGAGCATCGGCGGCGTCGCCGTCATACCGGGGCAGATGCAGTTCACGCGGATGCCTGCCGAGGCATGGTCGACGGCCAGTGCCCGGGTCAGGCTAAGGACGGCTGCTTTCGTCGCGGCATATCCGACCTGCTGGTTGTCGGCGAACAGGCCCGAGACCGATGCCGTCGAGAGGATGCAGCCACCCCCTTGCGCGGCCATGACCGGGATGGCGTGCTTCGCCGCGAAGAAGATCGCTGAGACATTGGTGTTCCACATCCGCGTCCAGTCCGCCGCCGAGAGCTCCACCGCGTCGCCTGCTCGAGTCATCGCGGCGTTGTTGAAGACGACGTCAAGCCGGCCGTACGAATCGAGCGCGCTCTGCACCATCGCCGCAACGGCGTCTGGATCAGACACGTCGACCTCGTGGGCAACGGCAGCTCCACCGGCCGACTCGATGCCGGCGACGCACTCGTTAGCTCGGTCGGCGCGGAGGTCCGCGACGAGCACCCTCGCGCCCTCGGCGGCGAATCGCATCGCGCTCGCCCGCCCGATCCCGGACCCCGCGCCTGTCACGATCGCGACCTTCTCGCGCATCAGGTCAGTCATGACGGGTCCACTCCGAACCACCACAGTTCCATAAACACGGGCGTCAGATACCTCGCGTCATCGTACGGCGGATCGCTCACGTACCGAGCGGCTGAGGGGCGTGACGGTGTTGGGTGATCCACGACCCGGCCGGCCCATTGAGCATCCGTGCACGGTGCAGCCGCCGATGGAACAACGAGACCAGCTCTGCATCGTGCTGCCCGTTGTCGGCGAGCACGAAGCTCTCGAGCGCCTGCTCGCCGTCGGCCCATGAGGCGGGGCGCTGTCCCAACAGCCCGGCTAGATCGTCGAGGTCGGCGGCGACCACCGCGGTCCCGATCTCATCGACTCGCGCGAGGTGGCGCGCGAGCCGGACCGACATGCGGTTGCGATAGCGCACGGCGCCCTCGCCCAGGTCGGCCTGTTCCAACGCCGTGACCAGGTGCTGGTACGCGGGTCCGAAGCCGGTCTCGATCGGCTCGGGCTCAGGAACGTCGGGCAGTGCGACTCCGAGCACCGTCGCGATGCCCTCGAGCGCCATCAGGTTCGTCTCGATGCACCAGCTCAGGTTGAGCATGTAGTCGGCACCGGGAACGGGCTCGGCCAGCACGCCGTGAAACTCCAGCTGGTTCGACAGGGACCACAGGATGTAGTGGTACTGGACGGCGTCGAGGTCGACCGCCGTGTCGCTTCGCTCCTCATACCTTCGTAGCAGCGCGGCCACGTCGCCGAACTCGAGGAACGGGTTGCGAACCCACAGCCCGGCAAGATCCTGCATGGGATCGCCGATGTGCCCGAACTCGAGGTCGATCATGGCGGTGATCCGACCGTCTTGATGCAGGAACTGGCCCGAGTCCCACACGATCGCCGACTCCCGCCCCCGGGAGTCCGGCCGGTGTCGCGCGAGCCAGGCCAACGTGAACTCGAGGAACGGGTCGGGGCGCTTCTTCAGCGCTCGGTAGGCCACTAGCTCGAAGTGCCGCAGCCCCACGAGGCCGGCCTCCGCGGGGTCCTGCGCACGGACGATGTCGGCCGCCGAGAACGCCTCGACGTCGATGGCGTGCAGTCGCACCAATGCGTCGACGTAGTCGTGCATCACCGTCCGCCGCTCATCGTCGGGCGTGCCGTCGAAGCTGTCCCGACCCGGCACTCGCTCCATCGCGATGGCGAGGGGGCCATCCGACCAGCCCAGTACGCGCGGCACGGGGATCCCCTCGCGGTGGAGGACCGACTGGAAGCGCATCTCATGCGCCAGAGGGAACGCCGAAGGCGAGTCGAGCCGGTCTCCGCGGACGTAGATCGAAAGCGGCCCGTCCGGGTGATCGAGGTCCACGTACCAGGCTGGTCGCCACCGGGCCTGACGCTCGATGCGGACGACCCGGCCACCGACGTCGCGCTCCAGCCATCGAGTGATCCAGCCACGATCGCCGGCGTCACCGCCCGTCATCGTCGCCGCGGTCCTCGTGGCTCCACGTGGTTTCGTTGAGCGGCTGCGGGCTGATGTGAATGAGCTTCTCGTGCAGGGCGCCCGTGCCTTGGATGAGGAACTGTTGACGCTGCGTCCAGCGATGGAAGTACTGCACCAGAGCGACATCGCATTCGGGCGGGGCTGTGATCACGAACTCCTCCAAGGCCGCTTCCGCGGTGCTGAGGTCCGGCTGGCGGTTTCCCAGGATCTCGGAGATCTCCTCTACGGCCGTCGACTCCAGCTCGCGGCCGAAGACGTGCACGTGTTCGGCGAAGCGGGTGACGGCGCGCGCGCTGTCCGCGCGGAAACCCTCGAAGGCGCTCTCGGTGGGCCATTCATCGAGGAGCGACATGAGGTTCTTGTACGACGCATGCCAGTACGACGACGAGGAGCCCTCGTCGGGCCGGTCGAGGACCTCCAGCGGTGCGCCGACCACCTGGGCGATTGCCTCGAGCCCCCAGCGCCCGCAGCCGACAAGCCAGGTGAAGTACTCCAGCCAGCTGTCACCGCTCGCCGGGTTGCGGACCGAGTCCTCCCACTGGAACGGCGTCATCAACGACCAGCCGGCGGTGTGGAACTCGACCGCGTTCTTGTCGATCCGGTCGCCCGTCGCCGCTTCGTACTTGCGGGCGATCCATCCGATGTCCCCGAGCGGCTCAGCGCAGTCACGGCTGCGCATTGCTGCGAACTCGGCGACCGGGTCACCGATGTAGGCGGCCTCGAAGTCGATCAGGCCGGTGAGCTTCCGGTTCTCGTACAGGAACTGAGCGGAGTCAGCCTGGATCAGTGCCCGCCGGTCTCGCCCGGTGGGGACATTGCGCTGCAGCCACCGCCACATGAACTCGATCATCGGGCTGGGTGCCGACTTCGCCCTGCGGTAGTTCGCCTCGCCTGTGGCGTACAGGTTCAAGGCGGTGCTGTGGTTGTCCGCGGGCAGCGGTAGACCGACCGCGCCGAACTCGCGGACATCGATCTCGTGCATTATGCGCATCGCGTCGATGTACTGGTCGAGGACCGCGTCGCGCTCGGCGTCGTCGACGGCGGTTGCGAGGTTGACCCGGCCGGGGAGCCGATCCATGACGATCGCGGGTGGGTCGTCGATCATCCCGTGAACGGTTGGGACCGGGACATCGTGTTTGCGCAGGACGCGGTTGACGTCCGCTTCCTGCGAGAGGGTGATCATCTCGCGGAAGTTGCCTCCGCGATGACCGCGCACGTAGTAGCGGCGCACCGACCCGTCCTGAGACAGATCGACGAACCAGGCGGCGCGCCAGCGCTCCTGCCGCTCGAATGCGACGACCGTGCCGCCGAGCTCTCGCTCGAGCCAGGCCCTTACCTTGTGGTCGACCTCCACCAGTTGCCTACGCCGCCACGACCTGGGGGAGTGTCGCTTCGGTGTCGAGTAGGCCGACCATCCAACCCGGCGTGGCGCCTAGATAGAGCGCGTTGCACATGACGGCGATCCTCGCCGCCTCGGGGTCCTGATTGATCAGCGCGACGATGGCGGCGAGTCCGGCCGCCTCCATGCCGAACGTCAGGATCGAGCTCCAGCGGATGGTCTCTTCCCAGTAGGCGTGGGTCCAATGGTCCTGCGCGTCCCCGCCCCAGGTCAGGTTGCCGAACGCGATCGCGCCCTTCCAGATCTCGTGAAGGTCGGTCTGGCCGTCCTCGCCGGCGATGATCCTTTCGTAGGCATCCGGATCGGTCGCCACGGCTCGTTCGAACGCCGAGCGCCACACCTTGAGGTAGTAGGGAGTGGGCAGGTCGTAGTCCACTCGCATGAAGTGGCGACCGTTGATGCGCACCGTCGAAGGCTTGGGCTCGCGATTCGGACGGCGCTGCCCGATTGGCGGGTCCTCGGTCTTGATGACCTGGACTCCGGCGTTGTAGCCAACGCCGTGGATCGGGTTGGAGGTCGAGGTTTCACGCAGGATCGACGGCAGGAGGCGCAGGCAGTCGTCGCCACCGCCGCGGATGGCCGCCATGCGCTGGCTCATCAGCGCGACGACGCCGTCCTGCACCTCCGCGAAGGGCGGTGAGGGCAGCGTGATGCCCAGGTTCGTGAACGCCGGGGGCATGCCCCAGTGTTCGCGCAGCTCCAACCCGCCCCAGTAGCTGGACGCGTAGACGGCCCAGGCCTGCTCGCCGATCCCGTCGGCTGTGGCCTTTCCCTCCATGATCGGTCCGGACAGCCGGTCGGTCAGCCAGCCGTTGAGGCCGGTCCAGTACGCCTGCGTCGTCGACAGCGTGGCGGCAGTGGCGGCGTATTCACCCACCAACCGATCCATCAGTGCCGGAGCCAGCGGCATCAGCGCAGCCAGGTCCGGCAGAAGTGGCGGCCCGTCGCCTGCGAGGTGTAGCGCAGCCGCCGGAGGTAGAGCCTCCTCGCTCATCTTGCTCCCTCCCGTGGAGCCCTCAGGGAAACATAGATGTCAGATCTGGACAAGGAAGGGCGGTCCGGGATGCCGTCGTCGGAGAATCGACTACCAGCCTCGGTAGCTGGGCGACCGGCGTTCGATGAACGCTTTGACACCTTCGATCGAGTCGGCCGCAGTCATCTGCACCTCTTGTGCCGTCGCTTCCGCCAGCATCGCGGAGGCACGATCCTGGTCGAGAGAGAGGTTGAGCAGCCGTTTCGTCAGCGTGATCGCACTGGTTGGGCCCGCCGCGAGTCGTTCCGCCAGCTCCGCAACTACCGGCCGGAGCTCTTCGCGGGGCACGACGCGGTTGACCAGTCCGAGCGCTGCCGCCTCGGCGGCAGGCAGCGTGTCCCCGAGAAATGCCAGTTCCTTTGCTTTCTGCAGCCCGATCCTTCTGGGCAACAAGTAGGCACCGGCGGCGTCGAGCACGATTCCGCGCAACAGCATCGATTCGATAAAGGTGGCCTCCTCTGCCGCCACGACGAGATCGCAGGCGAAGGCGAGATGGGCACCAAGGCCCGCGGCGGGACCCTGCACCTCGGCGATGACCGGCTTGCCGCAGTCGAGCACGGCGCCGATGAGCCGCTGCGAGCCCGACATCAGCAGGCGGATCGCGTCCCCCGTGTGACGTTCGCTGGTCTGGCTGCCGCGGATCCCGCCGGCGTCCGCACCGGCACAAAAGTGGCGACCTTCGGCGCGCAGCACGACCGCGCGAACGTCGGCCCGACTGTCGCACTCGCCGAGCAGATCGACAACCTGGTTGCGCCCCTCAGGTCGAAGTGCGTTAGCCGCGTCAGGGCGATTCAACGTGATCGTCGCGACCGCGCCGTCAACCTCGAAGCGGACGTCATCGGCCACGGCATCGCCAACGGTCATGAGGAGCCTCCTGGGAGCAGTGATTGCAAGACCGACACGACCGCCAGCGGCTGGTCGAACATCGCGTGATGCCCGGCATTTTCGATTTCGACGACCGACATGCCCGCACGCGGCTTTTCCGCCATCCGGACCGCCATCTCAGTGCTCACCAGTCCGTTCTCGCACCGCAGGAGCGCTATCGGGACGTCGAGCTGAGGAAGTAGGTCTCGATGCCACGCGCGGTCGCCGAAGATGGCCGGGTCGAACTTCCACGTCCACCCGCCTTCGACCTGCCGTAGCGACTCCATCGCGACGTGGTCGGCGACGTAAGGGAGCATCGAGCTCTGTGCAGGTACGGTTCGGAACTTCGCTACCGCCTCCTCTCTGCTGGTGTAGATCTTTGTCGCCGGGCCTGGCTGGCGAAGTGGAGGCTGCCTCTCCTCGGGCGACTCGGTGTCCAGCGGCGAATCGATCGCGACGATCATTTCCATTGCACGGGGATGCAGGACACCGGCAAATACCGCGACCCATCCGCCCATGCTGTGACCGATCATTGTCGGCCGTACCAGTCTCGCGGCGTCGCTCACGGCCACCGCCTCCTCGGCCCAGAGCGATCTCACGTACTCGTCCCGCCGTGCGCTGTCGCCGTGACCGGTCAGGTCGGGTGCGATGACCCGTCGGCCGACGGCCAACAGCGGGGCGATGTGGTCCCACCAACCCGAGTGCGCACCGCCGCCGTGGAGCAGGACGAGTCCGGGCGCGCCTACCTGTCCCCAGGCGCGATAGTGCACCGAGGCGCCTTGCACGTCGATTTCGTGATGCTCTGGCCTCGTATCGATCGCACGGCGGAACCACTCGGGCGCGTCTTGCATCCTGTCGCGCGCGATCTTCCGCTCGGAGTTGGCCGGCACAGGCGCTAGCTGGTCCTGTTCCCGTCCGTGCCCATGCGACGCGCGCTCTGTTGCTGGAACTCGGCAACTCGCGCGTGGTGTTCGTCGCTTTGCAACAACGTGGTGTTCGCAATGCGCTCTATGTTGCGTGCGGTCCCGGGATCGGTGTTCGCGCTCATGTCGATAGCCAGCTTCGCGACACCAAGTGCCTCACCCGGGAGCTTGGTCAGAGAGTCGACGAAGGCATCGACGCGGGCACCGAACTCGCTCGCCGGATAGACCGCATGTACGAGCCCGATCTGGAGGGCCTCGCGGGCGTCAACGGACTGTCCGGCCATCGCAAGCCACTTCGCCCAGTGCGGTCCGACGATGCGGGTGAGGCGACTGATCCCTCCGCTGCCCGGGACCACCGCCAGGTTGATCTCCGGTAGCTGGAATCGCGCGGCGTCCGAGGCGAGCCTGAAGTCGCACGAGAGGGCCATCTCGACGCCGGCACCCAAGCAGGGGGCGTGTGCTGCGATCACGATGGGCTTCTCGACCGCTTCGAACTCGTCGTAGAGCAGGTGATGTTCGCGATAGGTCTGCCGCGTCGCGGGACCGCTCTGGCCCCGTTGAGCACTCAGGGTCTCGATATCGAGGCCGGCGGTGAAGTAGCGGCCGACCGAGCGAATCACGAGAACCCGCTGCTCCGGATCGGCGGCAAGTGAGCGAACCGCCTCCCACAGAACGGCGGTGACCTCCGGGCTGATCGCGTTGAGCTTGTCCTGCCGGTCGATGGTGACGGTCAGGACGCCGCCGGAGCCGGACATCGTCGCGTGCGGTGCACTCATTCCATAAGATATTAATCTTCTAGCGCTATGAAGGTAAGGACCGATCGGTCGACGCGTCGACGGACCCGCGCGGCCGTCGTCATGCTCGGCTGCGCCTTGGTCATCGCGGCTCCCGCCCCGACCGTGGCGACGGCTCTGAGCGGATCGTCCGGCCCCCACTGTCGTGGTGTCGAGATTCCGACCGGGCTGGCGGCCGGCACGAAGCCGGTGTATCGGATCTACGGCCAGCTGTGCACCCCTCAGGGCGGCGCTCGGGGAACGATTCAGGTCCTGGTGCACGGCGGTACGTACTCCCACACGTATTGGGACTTCCCCGGCTTTCACGGCAGGTACCAGTACTCGCGGTTCATGAATCGCGCTGGCATCGCCACGTTGGCCATCGACCTGCTGGGAGTCGGGCGCAGCTCGCATCCACCGAGCGCGCAGGTCACGATTACGGCGGAGGCGTATGCCGTGCACGTCGCGATACAGGCGGCGCGGCACGGTGTGCTCGGCCCCAGTTACCCACGCGTGATTCTCGTCGGCCACTCGCTCGGCACGCTGACCAATGACCTAGAGGCGTCGACCTATCACGACGAGGACGGGTTCATCGCGACCGGAACATCGCACGGGCCTGGGTTCACCGGCCTCGGCTCCATCTTCGCCAAGGTGCGCCCGGCCTTGCTTGACCCGGAAACGGCGCCGCAGGTGCCGGCCGGCGATCTCGGGTATCTCAGCACGCCCGGCGCGCGCCCGGTGTTCTATCGCGGTGGTCGCGTCGACCCTAGGGTTGAGCGCGAAGACGAGAACACCCGGCAGCCGGTCGCCGGCGGCTACGCCGCCACCCTGCTGCCGTATCTGGTCGACACCTCGCTACTGCACACCAATCGGATCCGGGTACCCGTCCTGCTGGTCAACGGCAGCAACGACGCCGTGTTCTGCAAACAGGGCGGCGGGGGCGCGACGACGGAGTGCAGCTCTGCCGCCGCGTTGAAACGCTCGGAGGCGCGGTACTACGGCCGTTCGGCGGATCTTGCGACCTACGTACTCGCCCACTCCGGGCACGACATCAACCTGGTCCCTGATGCACGCCGGTGGTATGAGGTGGCGCTTCGCTGGTGTCAGCAACACGGATTCCTGTCGCACAGTGAGCTCTCGACGGCATAGAGGTGAGGAGTCGGCCGGACTATGCGGACGCGACTGAGCATGAAACCGACCGGCTGGTTCCAGGT
>DASZVL010000056.1:0-2030 GCA_035547035.1 Mycobacteriales bacterium
ACAGAGGGAGGACTCCGTGGCCGTCACGGCGCTGGAGCCGGGCTACCCGAACGAGGACCGCGGCAACGCGTTCGAGCGGACGCCGCCGCAGGACCTCGACGCGGAGATGAGCGTGCTCGGCGGCGTGCTGCTGTCGAAGGATGCGATCGCGGACGTCGTCGAGGTGCTCAACCCGCACGACTTCTACCGGCCCGCACACACGCTGGTGTTCGAGGCGGCCCTCGACCTGTACTCGCGCGGTGAGCCGGTCGACCCGGTCAGCGTCGCCGCCGAGCTCACCCGCAGCGGATCGCTTGCGAAGGTCGGCGGGGCGTCCTACCTGCACACGCTCGTCGCATCGGTGCCCACCGCGGCGAACGCCGGCTACTACGCGCGGCTCGTCGCCGAGAAGGCGATCCTTCGCCGCCTCGTCGAGGCCGGCACCCGAGTCGTGCAGATGGGCTACGCGGGCGGGGTCGACGGCGACGTCGACAGTGCGGTCGACCGGGCGCAGGCCGAGATCTACGCGGTGTCCGAGCGCCGCAGCGGCGAGGACTACGTCGCGCTCTCGGAGCTCCTCAACCCGACGCTCGAGGAGATCGAGGCGATCGCCGGCCGCGAGGGCGGCATGGCGGGTGTGCCCACCGGCATCGCCGACCTCGACCGCCTCACCAACGGTCTGCACCCGGGCCAGCTCGTCATCGTCGCCGCCCGCCCCGGCTTGGGCAAGGCGCTCGCGCTCGACACCCCGCTGCCCACACCGATGGGCTGGACGACGATGGGCGAGGTCCGTGTCGGCGACCAGCTGATCGATGCCGACGGCAAGCCGACGACGGTCGTCGCGGCTACCGACGTGATGGTCGATCGCCCCTGCTACGAGATCGAGTTCAGCGACGGGACCGTCATCGTCGCCGATGCCGAGCACCAGTGGCGGACGACAACCCGCTCTTCCCGTCGCTCTGCCCACCAGGCGGGCGCGTTGCGCGCGACCGGGGCCGCTGTGCGCACGACCGCCGAGATCGCTGCGACGGCGCGTTGCTCGACGAAAGATCAGCGCGCCAACCACGCGGTCGAGAACGCGAGCCCTCTCCAGCTGGATGAAGCCGACCTGGTCATCCCGCCGTACACGTTGGGCGTGTGGCTCGGGGACGGCCACAGCGCCTCCGCTCGGTTCACGAGCGCCGATCCCGAGATCGCGATGTACGTGGAGTCCGACGGCTTCGTCGTCACGCCCCGAGGCAAGCTGCTCTTCAGCATCGGATTGCCCGAACGGGCACCGGTCCCCACGCGCGATTGCGTGGTCTGCGGTGCAACCTTCGTCCCGCACACCACACAGGTCCGCACCTGTGGCCGCCGATGCGGTGGCGCCGCTCGCGGGACCGACGCCCTGCCGGCGCCGACCTGTGTTCGCTGTGGCCAACCAGCTGTGACCGGCTTCGGTCACTGCTCGGAGTGTCATGCGACGCACGGCACCGTAGGCGCCCGGCTGCGGTGGATCGGAGTGCTCGGCGACAAGCACATCCCCACTGCCTACCTACGCGCGTCGGAGTCGCAGCGGCGTGAACTGCTCGCCGGTCTCCTCGACACCGACGGGACGGTCATGCCGTCCGGCAGTGTCCAGTTCGCGGTCACCAACCGTCGCCTCGCTCGTGACTTCGTCGAGCTGCTCACGGGCCTCGGTTACGGCTGCGGCGTCCACGAGAAGCACGTCCGCGGGCGTTCGGAGCAGTCGTCGACCTGCTACATCGTGACGTTCACCACGACGGACGAGGTGTTTCGGCTCGAGCGCAAGAAGCTCGCGCACAAGGAGCGCAACGCCTCGAACGGCGCCCGAACCGGACTCCGCTTCATCACGGGCGTCCGACCGGTCGCATCGGTGCCGGTGCGGTGCGTTCAGGTCGACAACCCCGACCACATGTACCTCGCCAGCCGCGCGATGATCCCGACGCACAACAGCACGCTCGCACTCGACTTCGCGCGGGCAGCGTCGATCAAGCACGGCCTCGCGAGCGTCGTGTTCAGCCTGGAGATGAGCAAGAGCGAGATCACGA
>DASZVL010000057.1:0-2608 GCA_035547035.1 Mycobacteriales bacterium
GCTCGGCAGCCCGCACTCGGCTCGCAAGGCCGGGATCCTCCGGGTCTTCCAGGCGCCGCAGGTCATCGGTGAGCTGACCTGCCTGGAGAACGTCACGCTGTCCTCGGCGAGCCTCACGGCCACCGGGCTGGTCGCGTCGACCATCGGGCGGCCGTGGATGCTGCGGCGCGAACGCGAACGCTGGGACAAGGCCGCTCGCGCACTCGCGGAGGTCGGGCTGTCCGACCATCTCCAGGCACCGGCCAGCGGCCTGACCTATGGGCAGCGCCGGCTGCTCGACCTGGCACGCGCGATCAACGGCGACCCGCGGGTGCTGCTCCTCGACGAGCCCAGCGCGGGGCTCAACGACAGCGAGACCGCGGAGTTCAGCGCAATCCTCGAGCGCCTCGACCGCTCCGCGATGTGCGTCGTACTCGTCGAGCACAAGGTCGACGTCATCGATCGGCTGTGCGAGCGGATCGTCGTCCTCGAGCTCGGATCGGTGATCGCCGCGGGTCCGCCGGCCGAGGTGTGGCGGGACGAGCGGGTGGCGAACGCCTACCTGGGGGTGGCCGGCAATGCTTGAGCTGGTCGACGTGCGGGTGAGCTACGGCACCACCGAGGCGGTTCGCGGCATCACCTTCCGGATCGATCCCGGCGAGGTCGTCGGGTTGCTCGGGCCGAATGGCGCCGGAAAGACCTCTACCTTGCGGGCGATCTGTGGTCAGGTTCCGTTCACGGGGACGATCACCTTCGACGGCGAGCCGGTGACCGTAGGGCAGCCGGAGCGGATCGCGCGACGTGGGCTGATCCACGTGCCGGAAGGCCGGCACATCTTCCCGACCCTGTCGGTGCAGGAGAACCTTCAGATTGCCGAGGTTGCCCGCAACGGCAGGCGGCCGGAGTTCGGCTACGACGACGTGATGGACCTGTTCCCCGCACTGCCGAAGCTGGTCGGCCGGGACGGTTACACGCTCTCGGGTGGCGAACAGCAGATGGTCGCGATCGGCCGCGGCCTGCTCGCCGCCCCGCGCCTCCTCCTTCTCGACGAGCCGTCGCTCGGTCTCGCACCGGTCGTCGCCAGCGCGATGTTCGCCGGCCTCGACCAGGTTCGACGACGGGTTCCGATGATGATCGTCGAGCAGAACACCGCTCTCGCCCTCGGCAGCTGCGACCGCGCGATGGTCATGAACACCGGCCAGATCGTGCTCGAGGGCGCGGCCGAGTCCCTGCAAGACCGGACGGCGCTGCTCGCGACGTACCTCGGTCAGCGGGATGCCTTCGAGCCGGACAGCATCACCACGCCCCTCTCGGCCACACCACCGCACCCCAGCAAGGAGAACTGAATGGTGAGCTACGACTTCAACGGCAAGGTGGCGCTCGTCACCGGTGCCGCCGGCGGCATCGGTCGGGCGACCGCTGTCGCGTTTGCCCAGTCCGGCGCATCCGTGACGGTCGCCGACATCGACCTCACCGGAGCGCAGGAGACCGCTGCCAAGGTCGAGGCCGCGGGCGGCAAGGCGCTGGCGATGGAGGTCGACGTCGCCAACAGCGCAGACGTCAAGCGCATGGTGGACGAGACAGTCGCGACCTTCGGCGGCCTCGACTTCGCGCACAACAACGCCGGGATCGTCGGCGCCGGCCAGCCGGTCGAGTCGATGGACGGCGACGTGTGGCGACGTGGCATCGACGTGATGCTGTCCGGGGTCTTCTACGGCTTGAAGCACGAGATCCCGGCGATCGCGAAACGCGGCGGTGGCGCGATCGTCAACACGTCGTCCGGCGCCGGGTTGATCGGCTTCGCGAACATGGCCAACTACGTCGCCTCGAAGCATGGCGTGATCGGGCTCACCAAGACCGCCGCCCTCGAGGCGATCAGCCACGGCATCCGGATCAACGCGATCTGCCCGGGTACGGCGCGATCGCGGATGGTCGACGAGTGGATGCAAGGCTCTGCCGAGGCCGAGCAACAGGTGGCCGATCTCCATCCGATCGGCCGGATCGCCGACCCGGAGGAGATCGCTGCGGCCGTCGTCTGGCTCTGCTCCGACGCCGCCTCATTCGTGATGGGGATCGCGATGCCGGTCGACGGCGGGTACACGATCCCATGAGTGGCGCGACCTTCGACCTCAGTGGCAAGCGAGTGCTGATCAGCGGTGGTGCTCGCGGCCAGGGCGCGGCCGAGGCCGCCTTGTTCGCGGCCGCCGGCGCGCAGGTGGTGATCGGCGACGTCCTGGAGGTAGAGGGCAAGCAGCTCGCACACGAGATCGGCGACGGCGCGATCTTCACTGCACTCGATGTCACTCGACCCGACGACTGGGCCCAAGCCGTCCAGGCGGCTGAGGACGAGTTCGGCGGCCTCGACGTGCTCGTCAACAACGCCGGGATCGTGCGGACCGGAACGCTCGAATCGATGCCGCTCGCCGACTACCGAGCGGTCGTCGACGTCAACCAGGTCGGCTGCTTCCTGGGTATGCAGGCCGTGGTCGCGCCCATGCGGCGGGCCGGCGGCGGGTCGATCGTCAACATCTCCTCGGTTGCCGGCCTCAAGGGAGTCGCAGGAGTCATCGGCTACGTCGCGAGCAAGTGGGCGATCCGCGGGATGACGAAGGCCGCCGCGCTCGAGCTG
>DASZVL010000058.1:0-6016 GCA_035547035.1 Mycobacteriales bacterium
GTCAAGATCACGGCGCGATTAGCTCGCGAACTGCTGGCGGCCTTGCCAGAGCCGGTCTCTCAGGACGCGACGGAGAAGCTTGCCGGTCTGGTCGCGCGGGAGCTCGTCGACGACGTGTACGGCGCGGGGCCGCTTGTACGGCGCGAGGCGCTCCCCGGCGGCGGCCTCGATCGCTGCGCGCACCGCGACCTCATCGGCGCCCGGGGTGAGCTGGACGAACAGCGTCACCACTTCGCCGCGGTCGTCGTCGGGCGCGCCGACTGCGGCAAGGTCGGCGATCCCTGGTACGTCGGCCAGCGCCTGGTCGACCTCGGCTGGGTAGATGTTGACGCCGGCTGATACGACGACCTCCGCGGCACGCCCGCACAGATAGAGGAAGCCGTCCTCGTCGATCCGACCGATGTCGCCCACGGTGAACGAGTCACCGCGATGCGCGCCCTCGGTCTTCCCGTCATCGCCCTGGTAGCGGAACATCCGGCCCTTCGACGGCGTGAAGTAGACGGTGCCTTCGGCGTTGGCGGGCAGCTCCTGCCCGTCCGCGCCGACCACCTCCACTGCCATTCCCGGCAGCGGTCGTCCCACCGTGCCCGGCCGCGCGCGCCACTCGTCGCGCCGTACGACGGTCATGCCGCCTTCGGTGAACCCGTAGTACTCGACGAGCACGTCGCCGAGGACATCGGTGATTGCTTCCTTGAGCGCGACGGGGCACGGCTCGCCGCCGTGCAGGACCGTGTGGATCGTCGGCGTCGGCCCGTCGCGTTGCTCCGGCGGCAGCGCGAGGATCTGCCGGAACATCGTCGGCACCAGGATGGTCGACGTCACGTCGGGTCGACGCAGCTCAGCAAGCGCCTCGGCCGCGTCCCACCGCCGCAGGATCCGCAGTGTGGCGCCGCGAGCCAGCGCGCCGAAGCCGAATGTCTGCGGGGCACCGTTGAACAACCGAGAGCAGAAGAGATGGACGCCGTCGCCCGGCAGCTCGAGCGCCTTTGCCCAGTAGGCGATGCCGGCCCACCCGGTCGCGAAGGTCGCGCCGCCCGAGCCGCGCATGACGACGCCCTTGGGGCGTCCTGTCGTGCCGGAGGTGTAGGGCATCTTGTAGCCGCACCGGTCGTCAGGCAGCGGTGCGTCCGAATGTCCCGCCAGCCACCCGGCGTAGTCGCCGGCGTCGAGATCGATGACCGGTACGCCGCGTCCGCGAGCCGCCTCGCGTGCGCCGTCCCGGTCGGTGACCACGACCGCGGTCCGAGCATCTTCGAGGACTGCGTCGACCTCGGGCGCGGTCCAGCCGGTCTTCAACGGGGTGAACGCGCAGCCGGCGCGCCATGCGCCGATCAGTGCAACGACGAAGTCGACGCGGTTGCTGACGCAGATCGCGACATGGCTGCCCGGCTTCGCGCCGAGGGACTCGAGACCGTGCCCGAACCGGTTGGTCTGTCGTTCGAGCTCACTCCACGTGACCTGCGTCGTACCGTCCTCGACCGCGATGCGCGAGTCGTCGTCTACCCCGGATAGATCCGCAATCGTCACAGCAGCGCGGCCAGTGCCTCGGCGTGCTCGTCCGCCGTGCCGAACTCGGTGGCATGCAGCCAAGCCCGCTTGAGCAGGTAGTGGACCGGGACCTCCCACGTGAAGCCCATCCCGCCGTGCACCTGGACGCACGAGCGCGCGTTCCCCATCGCCGCCTCGTCGGCCAGCAGCTTTGCGCCGGCGACCGCGCGGTTGGCGTCACCCGCTTCGCGGTCGTCGAGCATCACCGCTGCGCTGTGCAGCGCGGCGCGGGCGAGCTCGGTCTTCACCAGCATGTCGGCGCAGATGTGCTTGACCGCCTGGAACGAGCCAATCGGCCGGTCGAACTGCTCGCGCGTCTTCGCGTAGTCGACGGCGAGCTCAGTCATGCGGGCGGCGAGTCCTACCTGAAGCGCTGCGGTCAGCAGGGCGCCCTCGTTCATCAGCCGCGAACAGTCGGTGTCGAGGGCGTCACCTGCCGGCACGCTCGCGAGCTCGTGCATCGGGCTCAGCGGATCAATCGGCTCGGGCAGTGCCCTACCGGTCACGTGGCTGGCGGGAACGAGCCGACACCCGGCGCGGTCGACGATGAGAACGGTTGTGGCGATCTCGAGGTGCGTGACCAGGATCGGCGAGACGACTGACTCGACGACGGTGACCGGACCCTCGGCGTGCCCGGCGGAGAGAAACGTCCCGACGAGCGGACCGGATACCGCTGATCGCCCCAGCTCTTCGAAGACGAGGCAAGCCTCAACCAGCCCGAGGTCGAGCTCGGTGCGCAACGAGAAGACGCCGGTGTCGACCAGCGTCGACCACACGCCGGCGTCGTAGCCGCCCGGCAGCTTCTCGAGCGGGTACGCCGAGTCGAGGACCTCGCGGACGCCGCGCTGCAGCTCGCGCTGTTCGTCAGTCGGCAGGAAGTACACCCTGCTACGCCTTATCCTTGGGCAGGCCGAGCAGGCGCTCGCCGATGATGTTGCGCTGGATCTGCGAGGTACCGGCCGCGATCGTGTACGACAGCGAGTTGAGGCGCTCGGTCGTCCACTCGCCGGTCGGCAGACCGGCGATGTCGGTGCGTGACACCGACGCGCGATCGAGCACCCGCGCGCCGAGATCCATGAGCCTCTGCCGTGCCTCGGTGTAGCGGAGCTTCAACACCGATGCGCTCGCGCCCGGTACGCCGGACCCCGCCTCTGTCACGCCGCGTTTCGTCAGCGCCCACAACGCGTCGAACTCCGCACCGAGATGCGCGATGTCCCGTCGAAGACCGCGGTCGTCCCACGCGACGCCGGAGCTCGTCGTGACCTTCTTCGCGATCGCGGCGAGGTCGCCGACAAGTCGTACCGAGTCGACGATCTGGTCGACCCACGCCGTACCGCGCTCGAATGACAGCGTCACCATCGTCACCCGCCAGCCGTCGTTCTCCTCGCCTATGCGGTTCGACACCGGGATCCGCACGTTGTCGAAGAAGACCTCGGAGAACTCGCTCGACCCGAGCAAGGTGTTGAGCGGCCGCACGTCGAGACCCGGCGAGTCCATCGCCATCATCAGCCAGGTGATGCCCTTGTGCTTCGGGGCGTCAGGGTCGGTGCGGACGAGCAGCTCGCAGTAGTCGGCGACCTCTGCGTGCGACGTCCAGATCTTGTGGCCGTTCACGACGTAGTGGTCGCCGTCGCGCACTGCACGCGTCCGCATCGAGGCGAGGTCCGAGCCCGACGAAGGCTCGCTGAAGCCCTGGCACCAGATCTCCTCGCCCTTGAGGATCCTGGGTAGGTGCTCGGCGCGTTGCTCCGGTGTGCCCTCGGTGACGATCGTCGGGCCGGCGTGCAGCAACCCGACGAAGTTGACGCCGACGTACGGCGCTCCGGCGCGTTCGGTCTCCTCGAGGAAGATCAGGTGCTCGGTCGGTGTCGCGCCGCGGCCGCCGTACTCAGTGGGCCAGTTGACTCCGGCGTAGCCGGCATCGAACAACAGCTGCTGCCAGGCGGTGTCGTACTCGCGCCGCCCCGGCCAGTCGGTGTGATGGGGCTTCTCGCCGAGGGTCGGCAGCGTCTTGGCCAGCCAGTCGCGAAGCTCTTCACGGAAGGCGCGCTCGGCGGGAGAGTCGCGCAAGTCCACGGGCAGAGAATAATCTGACGACCCGTCAGAAAACGAACGAGGACGTGAGCATGGGCAGGCTGGACGACAAAGTCGTCATCGTTACGGGCTCGGGGCAAGGGATCGGTGAGGGCATCGCCCTGGCCGCAGCCGCAGAGGGTGCGAACATCGTCGCCGCCGGCCGGACGCTGGAGAAGGTCGAGCGCACTGCCGCTGCCGTCGAAGGTCGCGGCCGCAAAGCGCTTGCGCTCAAGTGCGACGTCCGGAGCCAGGACGACATCAACGCCTGCGTGAAGGCCACGTTGGAGCAGTTCGGTCGCATCGACGGGCTGGTCAACAACGCGCAGGACGTCGCGCTCGGTCCCGTTCTCGAGATCACCGAGAAGGATGCGCGGCGTACCTGGGAGAGCGGCTTCCTCGGGTCGGTCTGGTTCATGCAGGCGGCGTACGAGTCGCTGAAGGAGAACCGCGGCGCGGTCGTCAACCTCGGTACCGGGTCAGCGCTTCGCAACGACCTGCCGGGCTTCGCGCTCTACGCGGGCACCAAGGAGATGATCCGGACGATGTCGCGGATGGCCGCGTTGGAATGGGGCAAGGACGGCATCCGCGTCAACGTCGTGATCCCGAACGGGATGTCACCCGGTCTGCAGATGTGGTCGGAGTGGGCGCCGAAGGAGTACGAGGAGTTCGTCAGCACGATCCCGCTCGGGCGGGTGGGGAAGCTGGAGGAGGATGTCGGCCGCGCGGTCGCATTCCTGCTGAGCGAGGACGCGGCCTACGTCACCGGGTCGACCCTGATGGTCGACGGTGGCCAGGCGTACTTGCGCTAGTAAGACTTCCGATCTGAGACAGAGAGGCGCAACGCGTGGGGATCTGTGACGGCCGCGTGGTCATCGTCACCGGTGCGGGCGGCGGGTTGGGACGCGCGCACGCGCTGGCGTTCGCCGCGGAGGGGGCCCGGGTCGTGGTCAACGACATCGGTACCTCCCGCGAGGGTGAAGGCACGTCGACCGGGCCCGCCCAGTCGGTTGTCGACGAGATCGTCGCGGCGGGTGGCGAGGCCGTCGCGAACACCGACGACGTCGCCGACTGGGACGGTGCCGAGTCGCTGGTGCGGACAGCGGTCGACGCCTTCGGCGGTCTCGACGTGCTGGTCAACAACGCGGGATTCCTGCGCGACCGGATGCTGATCAGCATGTCGATCGAGGAGTGGGACGCGGTCAACCGGGTCCACTTGCGCGGCCACTTCTGCCCGCTGCGTCACGCCGGCGCGTACTGGCGCGAGCAGTCCAAGGCGGGCGCGGCCGTCGATGCCCGGATCATCAACACCTCATCGGGTGCCGGGCTGATGGGAAGCGTCGGCCAGGGCAACTACAGCGCCGCCAAGGCGGGCATCGTCGGGCTGACCCTCGTGGCAGCCGCGGAGCTTGCGCGCTACGGCGTGACCGCCAACGCGATCGCGCCGGCGGCGCGCACCCGGATGACCGAGGTCGCTATGCCGGACATGATGCGCAAGCCGGACAGCGGATTCGACGCGATGGCGCCCGAGAACGTCTCGCCGCTCGTCGTCTGGCTCGGCTCGGCCGAGTCGCGCGAGGTGACAGGGCGGGTGTTCGAGGTGGAGGGCGGCATCGTCGGCGTGGCGGACGGCTGGCAGCACGGGCCGCGGGTGGACAAGGGCGACCGGTGGGGGCCGTCGGAGCTCGGCCCGGTCGTGCGCGACCTGCTCGACAAGGCCCCCACTCCGACGCCGGTCTACGGCGCGGGAGGCTGAGCAGCGTGACGACGGCTGCCGCCCTGCTGGAAGCTCCGACGATCTGGGAGCTGGTACGACGGCGTGCCGCCGAGTCGGGCGACCGCCCCCTGCTGATCGACACGACGGGCCGTCGGGTCGGGTTCGCGGAGTTCGCGAGTGACGTCGAGCGGGTGGCCGCCGGGCTGCTCGCGCTCGGCATCGGTCCCGGCACCAAGGTGACCTGGCAGCTGCCGACGCGGATCGAGAGCGTCGTGCTGTCGATGGCGTTGGCGCGCCTCGGCGCCGTGCAGAACCCCGTCCTCCACCTGTATCGCGAGCGGGAGGTAGGGGCGGTGCTGCGGGCGAGCCGGCCCGACTTCTTCATCGTCCCGGGGGTCTGGAAGGACCGCGACTTCGGCGCGATGGCGCGCGAGCTGGCCGGCGAGCTGACGCCGGCGCCGACGGTTCTCGAGATCGGTCTGGAGCTGCCGACCGGAGATCCGGCGACGCTGCCTGACCCGCCGGCCTCCGGTGAAGAGGTGCGCTGGATCTACTACACGTCCGGCACCACCTCGGAGCCCAAGGGCGTGCAGCACACCGACCAGACGCTGAGGGCGGGCGGTCGCGGTCTCGCGGCGGCGCACGACATGTCACCTGACGACATCGGCTCGATGGCCT
>DASZVL010000059.1:0-52548 GCA_035547035.1 Mycobacteriales bacterium
TGCACTGGCCTGCTGCGCGACGCCCGGAGCGACGCCTGGACGGCGTTGTCGTCGTCGCCCGTAGCGCCGCTACGAGCTCCTCCTCCGCCTTGCCAGCCGCCGCCCGGATCGCCGCTCGCGACGGCCGGCATTATTCAGCAGCCTCCTAGTGGTCTCCGAGCTGCAACGGGTCGTCGACTCCCTCGGCGAGCGCCTGAAACGGTCGGTGGCCGTCGACGACCGGCTGCTGCGCATCCAGGCCTACAGCCCGCACTACGGGCCGGTCGACGACACCCGGCTCGGCTCGATCCTGCAGCGCCAGGCGCCGGCCGAGTCGCGCGCGTGGGTGTCGAGCCAGGGCATCGAGCGGCTGACCCGGCCGAAGCGGCTCCCCGCGAACGACGCGCTCGGAATGCTCCCCCGGTTGTGCATCCCGGTCATCTTCGAGAAGCAGAAGCTCGGCTACCTCTGGCTGATCGAGGGCGAGACGGCGCTCACCGACGCGCAGGTGAAGGTCGCGGAGGAGTCAGCGGCGGCCGCCGCCGTCGTGATGTACCGCGAGCGCATCGTCTCCGAGCTGCAGCGAAGTCGGGAACGCGAACACCTGCGGGACCTGCTGTCGAGCGATCCGACGCTTCGGTCGGCGGCCGCACAAGCGCTGACCGAGGACGACCTGCTCGGTCCCGGGCCGGTGACCGCGCTCGTCGTACGGCCCGCCGGCGAGATCGTGAGTGACGACAGCCAGGCCGCGATCGACATGGCGCTGACCCACGGCCGGCTGCGGGTCCCGCTGCGACGAGCCGTGCATCTGGCACGACCCGACCACGGCGTGCTGATCGTGTCGTCGCAGTCACGGCGCGGTGACGCCGTCGACCTGCGCGAGGTCGCCGAGGATCTGCGTCGCGAGCTGGAACGGCGCCTCGACGATCCGGCCGGTCGTGGCGCCGTCGTCGGCATCGGGGAACAGCACCCGCAGCTCGACGACGCGCCGTCGTCGTACCGGCAGGCGCTTCGGGCCGCGCACGTCGCGCAGATCATGCCGGCCATGGGCGAGGTCGTCGCGTGGAGCGAGCTCGGGATCTACCGGACGCTGTCGCAGCTGCCACCGGACCAGCTCACGACGGACGCATTGCATCCCGGGTTCCTGTCGCTGATCGCGGACAGCAATGACGAGCTGCTGTCGACGCTCGAGTGCTTCCTCGACCTCGCTGGTGATGTGAAGGCGGCCGCCGAGCAGCTGCGGATCCACCGGACGAGCCTTTACTACCGGCTGTCGAAGATCGAGGATCGCGCCCGCGTCGACATGAGCAACGGCGGCGACCGGCTCGCGCTTCACCTGAGTCTCAAGGTGGCGCGGCTCGCGGGCATCTACCCCCGCGCGGTGTCGGGCGACGTCGCGTCGCTGGCGAGCCAGTCGGCGAGGTCGTCCAAGAAGCGCTCACAGGCCGCGAGCTCGTCGAGCCGCAAGGCTTCGTCGGGCTGATGCATCTGGTCGATCTGACCAGGGCCGACCACCACGCTCGGTAGACCGGCGGCCTGCAGGATCGAGCCGTCGGTGCCGTAAGACACCGGGCCGCGACGCTGCAGCCTCCCGAGTCGCTCGACGAGGTCGGCGACCTCGACGTTGCCGGCAGGGTCGAGGCACGGGACGTCGGCAACGCGTCGCATCACGACGTCGGCCTGCGGCCAGGTAGTCCGCAACGCCGGCACGACCTGCTTCGTCACGACCTCGGCGATGCGGTCCTCGATGCGTTGCGCGTCGTCGCCGGGTACGACGCGAAACTCCCAGGTCAACGTGCTGCGACCGGGGACGATGTTGAGCGCGGTGCCGCCGTGGAGCCGACCGACGTTGGTGGTGGTGTAGGGCGGGGTGAAGTCCTCGGCCTGCACGCCGGCCTTGGCAAGGTCGTCAGCGAGGTCGGCGATGGCCGCAACGATCCGCGCCGCGCCGAAGTTTGCGTTCGCGCCGGACTGCGGCTGGCTCGAGTGGACCTCCTTGCCGATGACCTCGACGTCGATGACGCGCACGCCCTTATGCCCTTGCGCGACGCCCATCGCGGTCGCCTCCCCCACGACGACACCGAGCGGCCGCGGACCGGTTCGCAACGCTGCTGCGACGGCGTCGGCGCCGAGGCAGCCGATCTCCTCGTCAGCAGTCAGCGCGATCGTCACCGGGCGACGCAGGTCCTTCTCGGCAAAGCGCGGGACCGCCGACAGCACCGCGGCGACGAATCCCTTCATGTCGACGACGCCACGACCGACGAGCGCGTCACCGGTCGTGGTGAGCACATAGGGATCGGTGCTCCAGTCCTGACCGTCGACCGGGACGGTGTCGGTGTGACCGCACACGACGATGCCGCCGTCGGCGCTCGGGCCGAGCTGCCCGATCAGGCCGAGCTTGCCGGGCGCGGACTCGACGAGGTCTACCGCGACGCCGTGGTCGCGCAGGAAGTCGGCAACGAACTCGACGAGCTCCTTGTTGGAGTTTCGTGACGTCGTGTCGAAGCCCACCAGGCGCTCGAGCGCAGCTGTCGCGTCCACGGCACGAAATCTACGCAACGCCGCGCACGCTCCCGCCGTACATCTGACGAGGTAGCCACCGGGCCAGCCCGGCAATCGACGGATGACGCGGCGCGGTCCGACGCCGTAGCGTCCGGTCCATGACTGAGCGTTGGCTGGTTGGTGCCCGGGTCGTCGACGGCACCGGGCGCGATCCCGTGGAGGGCCTGGACATCCGGGTCGAGGACGGCCGGATCGCCGAGCTCGGACACGCGCCCGCCGGCGCCGACGTGGTCGACCTGACCGGCTGCACGCTGACGCCGGGGCTGATCGACGCCCATGTGCACCTCGGCCTCGCGAGCCCGCTTGGCGACCTGCTCAGCAACCGGCTGAGCGTCGCGGAGATCGCTGCCGACATCTTCAACAACGCGGCGCAGACCCTCGACGCCGGCTACACGACGGTTCGCGACACCGGTGGCATCGACGGCGGGCTGCCGCACGCGATCGCGTCGGGGAAGGTGCGCGGGCCGCGGGTCCTGCAGTGCGGCCCGATCCAGTGCCAGACCGGCGGGCACGGCCACCTCGCCAACGAGTGGGAGCCGACCTCGTTGTGGGACACCCACCACATCCCGGGCCTGTGCAGCATGGCGTTCCTGTCTGACGGCACCGAGCAGATGCGCAAGAACGTGCGCGAGACGTTCCGGCGCGGCGCCGACTTCATCAAGCTGTGCGTGACCGGCGGGGTCGTGTCGACGCACGACGCGCTGACCGACACGCAGTTCACCCGCGAGGAGATCGCGGTCGCCGTCGAGGAGGCCAACGCGCGCGGCACCTATGTCACGGTGCACGCGCACAACAACGCCGGCGTGCGCAACGCGGTCGAAGCCGGCGTGAAGTGCGTCGAGCACGGCTCGGCGATCAACGAAGAGGTCGCGGCGCTGATGGCGAGCGAAGGCGTCGCGCACGTGCCGACACTCGCCGTCGTCGAGCAGCTGCTTCGCAGCACCGACGCGGTCGGCCTCCCGCCGGCGATCCGCGACCGCGCGCTGAGCATGCGACAGGGTCAGCTCGACGCCCTCGCGGCGACGCGTGCAGCGGGGGTCAAGGTCGGGCTCGGCTCCGACCTGATCGGGCCGGACCAGACCGGGCGGTCCGAGGAGCTGTTGATCCGCGCCGAGCTCGAGACATCGATGGACGCGTTGGTCGCCGCGACCCGGACGAACTCCCAGGTGCTTCGGATAGACCATCTCGTCGGCACGATCGAGGTCGGCAAGATGGCCGACCTGGTCGCCTGGTCGAGCGACCCGCTCGAGTCGCCGAAGGTCTTCACCGACCGCAACCAGGCAGCCGTGATCTTCCAAGCGGGAGCTACGGTCAAAGACCTGCGGTGACCTCACCGCCCTAGGGTTGTTGCCTATGGGCGACCAGCGCTTGACGTTGATGGCGGTGCATGCGCATCCCGATGACGAGGCGACCGGCACCGGTGGCGTGCTCGCGAAGGCGGCAGCCGAAGGCATCCGGACTGTGCTCGTCACCTGCACCGACGGCAGCTGCGGCGACGGGCCCGGCGGAGTGAAACCCGGCGAGCCGGGCCATGACCCGGCCGCAGTCGTCAAGCTGCGCACGGTCGAGCTGCAGAAGTCGTGCGAGATCCTCGGCATCAGCCATCTCGAGTTGCTGGGGTACGGCGACTCCGGGATGGAAGGCTGGCCGCAGAACGACGCGCCCGGATCGTTCTGGTCGACCCCCGTCGAAGAGGGCGCCGCGAAGCTCGCCGTACTCATCGAGAAGTACTCCCCCGACGTGATCGTCACGTACGACGAGAACGGCTTCTACGGTCACCCCGACCACATCCAGGCGCACCGCATCACGATGGCGGCCGTCGACTCGACCGGCTCCGGCGCGAAGGTCTACTGGGGCACGTTCCCCAAGTCGAAGTTCGAAGAGTTCGGCAATGCGATGAAGGAGCTCGGGCTCGACGACTGGGACGAGGAGCTGCCCGGCGAAGAGGGCGGACCGCCCGACATCGGCCTGCCCGACGACCAGGTCACGACGTGGGTCGACATCAGCGAGTACGCCGAGCAGAAGTACGGCTCGCTGGCTGCGCACGCCAGCCAGGGCGAGAACATCTTCTTCCTGCAGCTGGGTGTCGAGAAGTTCCGCGGGCTGATGGGCATGGAGACGTTCGTCCGAGTGCGCGACACCACGAACGCGCCACTTCCCGAGAGCGACCTGTTCGCCGGCCTCCGCTGATTACCCGGCCGCCACGGCGGTACGAGTGACCTGTGATCGCCGACCGCGTTGCCGACATCTGGGGCGCACGCACGCCGTACCGCCGCGACGACCATTGGCCCAGCCGAGTCGACCAGCATCTTCTCGTCGACGAGGCATCGGTCGAGCGGTGGGTCAAGGCCGCATGCGTGCTGTGCTCCAACGGTTGTGGCCTGGACATCGCGGTCTCGGGCGACAAGGTGGTGGGCGTTCGAGGGCGGGCGGACGATCGGATCAGCCACGGCCGACTCGGGCCGAAAGGGCTGTACGGCTGGCAGGGGACCTTCGGGGCGGACCGGCTGACCCACCCGCTGGTCCGGGTCGACGGCGAGCTGCGCGAGTCTGACTGGGACACCGCGATGGACCTGATCGTCGACCGCTCGCGTCAGGTGCTGGCAACGCAGGGCCCGCTCGGCATGGCGTTCTACACCAGCGGTCAGCTGTTCGCCGAGGAGTACTACGTGCTCGCGATGCTGGCTCGCGCCGGCATCGGGACGCCGCACCTCGACGGCAACACCCGCTTGTGTACGTCGACCGCCGCCTGGGCGCTGATCGAGTCCTTCGGCGCCGACGGCGATCCCGGCTCCTACGCCGACATCGACCACTGTGACGCGCTGTTCCTGGTCGGTCACAACGTCGCGGAGACGCAGACGGTCATGTGGGCTCGCATGCTCGACCGGTTGGAGGGAGCACAACCGCCGCACCTGGTCGTCGTCGACCCACGACTGACCGAGCCGGCTCGGCGCGCTGACGTGCATCTGGCGATCCGCAACGGAACCAACGTGATGCTGCTCAACGCGCTGCTGCGAGAGGTGATAGCCAACGACCACGTCGACAACTCGTTCGTCGCCGACCACACCGTCGGCTTCGACGCTCTGCGCGACGTCGTCGAGGCGTACCCGCCGGAGCGCGCCGCCGAGGTGTGCGGAGTCGACGCCGGCGACATCCGCGAGGCCGCGCGCATCATCGGGACGTCGCAGAAGCTGGTGTCGACGGTGCTGCAGGGGGTGTATCAGTCGCACCAGGCGACGGCCGCCGCCATACAGGTCAACAACCTGCATCTGCTTCGAGGGATGATCGGCAAGCCGGGCTGCACGGTCTTCCAGATGAACGGTCAGCCGACAGCCGAGAACACCCGCGAGACCGGAGCCAACGGGCTGCTCCCCGTGCACCTGAACTGGGCCAATGACGAGCACGTCGCGAAGCTGGCCCGGCACTGGAACGTCGATGACCTCACGATTCCGCACTGGGGCCCGTCGACTCACGTGATGGAGATGCTGCGGCATGCCGAGCAAGGCTCCATCGAGTTCTTGTGGGTCAGCGCCACCAATCCGGCGGTGACGTTGCCCGAGTTGCACCGCATCCGTTCGGTGATGGGGCAGAGCAGGCTGTTCCTCGTCGTGCAGGACGGCTACCTCACCGAGACGGCACAGCTCGCCGACGTCGTCCTGCCGGCGGCGATGTGGGGTGAGAAGACAGGCGCGTTCACGAATGCCGACCGCACGGTCCATCTCGCCGACCAGGCCGTCAACCCGCCGGGCCAGGCCCGCTCGGACTTCGAGATCTTCTGCGACTACGCCTCCCGGATGGACTTCCGGGATCGGGACGGCGCCCCGCTCCTGGGATTCGCCGGCCCCGAGGAAGCGTGGGACCACTACCGGGTGCTCTCCGAGGGACAGCTGTGCGACCAGAGCGCGCTGTCCTACGAGAAGCTGCGCGCCAGCGACGGCATCCAGTGGCCGGTCAACGAAGCGGCGCCGGACGGCACCGAGCGGCTGTACGCCGACGGCCAGTTCCACACCGGGGTCGACCAGTGCGAGAGCTACGGACATGACCTGGTCACGGGCGCCACGAATGAGAAGGAGGAGTACGCCGCCCACGACCCGGCCGGGCGCGCGATGTTGAAGGCCGCGGAGTACAGCGAGCCGCTGGAGTCGCCCGACGACGACTACCCGTTGCTGCTCACGACCGGTCGGTCCGTGTACCACTTCCACACCAGGACGAAGACCGGACGATCCGACGAGCTGCGCGAGGCCGCGCCGTCGATGTGGGTCGAGATGTCCACCACTGACGCGGCGCGGATGGACCTGCACGAAGGCGACACGGTCCGGGTCGAGTCCCGACGAGGTCGGATCGTCGCGCCGCTGCGTGTCAGCGGAAGCCGCGACGGGCTGGTCTTCGCCCCGTTCCACTACGGGAGCTGGGACCAGCCCGACGGCGCGGAACCCACCGCCGCCAACGAGCTGACCATCACGGCATGGGATCCGGTGTCGAAGCAGCCGCTGTTCAAGGTCGCGGCGGTGCGCGTGACGAGACCATGAACAAGCTCGGTCTCCTGCTCGGACGGCTTCATGCTGCCGAGGTCGACCTCGGTGACGAGTGGCGCAAGATCGCCGAACGCCATGCGACCGACCACGACGTCTGGCACATCGGTCACCAGCTGGCCGAGCAGTGTCGAGCGCGAGCCGAGTCCGTCCGATCGATCGGCGAGCGCCACGACATCACGATCAGAGAGCCGCACGAGGCCCCGTGGGACACCTTGCTCGCGACGATCCGCCGGACCGGCGCCGAAGCCCTCGGCCGACGACCGGAGCCGGGGCTGCTTCTTCTGATGGATCTGCGCGGCCTCTACACAGCGGCGCACGAGGTGGATCTGTACTGGACGATGCTCGGCCAGGTGGCGCAGGCACTCCGCGACCGGACGACGCTCGACGAGGTCGACGGGCTGCACCGGCAGCTGCTCACGCAGATCAAGTGGATCAAGACCAAGACGAAAGAGGCGAGTCCGCAGATCCTCGCGGTCGGCATCCCCCTCGTTGGACGACATCACGACGCAGGGTGAGTGCTCAGATGAGCGAGATCACCTTGACCATCTCGCCTGCGGCGAGACTCTCGACCTCCGCTTCGACGAGGACGAGGCAATCCGCCCGGGCGAGACCGACGACGAGATGGGACTCCGGCCCGCCGGCGAGCGCCACCTCACCGTCGCGGAGCTGCCCGCGCAGGAGCTGGACCTTGCCTTTCGGCGACCGCGCCACCGTGTCGACCAAGGCTGCGAGCGAGACCGGACGCTCTCGCCCCAGCGCAGCCCGGCCGAAGATCTCGAAGGACAGCATCGACGAGACGGGATTTCCCGGCAGGCCGAGCATCGGCACCTCGCCGTCGAGGCGCCCCCACCCTTGTGGCCGGCCCGGCTGCATCGCGACGTTCTCGAACCGGATGCCGCGGTCGGCGAGCTCTGCTTTCACCACGTCGTACGCGCCCATGCTCACCCCGCCACTGGTCACGATGAGGTCGACGTCGCGCAGCGCGGCGATGACGTCGCGGAAGGCTGCGGGATCGTCGCTGACGTGCGCACGATGAACGACCTCGGCGCCCGCAGCCTCCGCGGCCGCTTGCAGGCCGGGTCCGTTGGAGTCGACCAGCTGCGCCGGGCCGGGCGGTGTGCCGAGCGGAACCAGCTCGTCGCCGGTGGACAGCACGGCGACCCGGGGTCGCGGATACACCGACACCGACGCGACGTTGTGCGCGACGAGCGCGGCGAGCTGCGCCGCACCCAGCAGGGAGCCGGCGGGCAGGATCAGGTCCCCGGTCGCCACGTCCTCGCCGATCCCGCGGATGTGACGACCGGCCGTCATCGTGACGCCGACGACGACGTGGTCGCCGTCGACCGTCACCTCCTCCACGGGTACGACGGCCCCGGCGCCGGCCGGCACCACGGACCCGGTCATGATCCGCACCGCAGTCCCCGCCAGGACCTCGCTGTCCGGCGCCTTTCCGGCCGGCACGTCACCGACCACCCGAAGCCGCCCAGGCACGTCGGCGACCCGCACGGCGTACCCGTCCATCGCGCTGGCAACGAACGCCGGGTACGGCATCGCGGCATGCACGGCCTCGGCGAGCTCGAATCCTGCTGCGTCGAGCACGGGCAGCTCCAGCGGCGCACGCCTGACTCGAAGCGACCGGCAGTCACGCAGATGGTCAGCGAAGGACTTCACGGGTACATCGTGCCGCGCCGCAGGAGGCGGCACTCTCCTAAGATCCGTCGAGTGAGGGCGGCTCTGTGACAAGCCTGCAGCTCGCCGACCGCTACGGCCGGGTGGCGACGGACCTGCGGGTGTCGCTGACCGATCGGTGCAACCTGCGCTGTGCCTACTGCATGCCCGCAGAGGGACTGCCGTGGCTGCCCGCGGAAACCGTGCTCACCGACGACGAGGTGTGCCGCCTGATCCGGATCGCGGTCGGCAAGCTCGGCGTGCGCGAGGTGCGATTCACCGGAGGCGAGCCGCTGTTGCGCCCGGGCCTCGAGGACATCGTCAGGGCGACGTCGGCTCTCGGCGTCGAGGTCTCCCTCACCACCAACGGGCTCGGCCTCTCGCGGCGAGCCGTCCGGCTCCGCGAGGCCGGACTGCGTCGCGTGAACGTCTCGCTCGACACGCTGCGGCCCGACCGCTTCGTCGCCATCGCTCGCCGCGACCGGTTGGTCGACGTGCTTCGCGGCCTCGCCGCGGCTCGCGACGCCGGACTGGACCCGGTGAAGGTCAACGCGGTGCTGTTGCGCGACATCAACGACGACGAGGCGGTCGACTTGCTGGCGTTCTGCCTGGACAACGGCTACCAGCTGCGTTTCATCGAGCAGATGCCGCTCGACCCGATGCACTCGTGGGATCGCAGCAAGATGGTGACCGCACAGGAGATCCTCGACCGGCTGGGGTGTCGCTGGGACCTGACGGCTGAGGAGCGGATGGACGGCGCGCCGGCGCAGACCTTCCTCATCGACGGCGGCCCGCACCAGGTCGGCGTGATCGCCTCGGTGACCGAGCCGTTCTGCGCAACCTGCAACCGCACGCGGTTGACGGCCGACGGGCAAGTACGCAACTGCCTGTTCGCCATTGAGGAGTCCGATCTGCGGACCGCGCTGCGAAACGGTGCGAGCGACGACGAGCTCGCCCGGCGCTGGCAGCTCGCCATGTCGGTCAAGGCCGCCGGACACGGCGTCGACCGCGTCGACTTCCGGCAGCCTGAGCGCGCGATGTCCGCGATCGGCGGCTGACCGTGGCAGACCTGCCGCACCTGGACTCGACCGGCAGCGCGCGGATGGTCGATGTCGCCGCGAAGGAGATCACACAACGCACCGCCACCGCGGCGGGACTGCTACGCACGTCCAGCGAGGTGATCGAGCTGCTTCGCGGCGGCGGCGTGCCGAAGGGCGATGCTCTCGCGGTTGCGCGGATCGCAGCGATCGCCGGGACCAAGCGCACCGCTGACCTGATCCCGTTGTGCCATCCACTCCGCCTCGACGGGGTGGACGTCGTACTCGACGTCACCGACGAGGGCGTCGCCATCACGGTGACCTGCCGGGCTACTGATCGCACCGGCGTCGAGATGGAGGCGCTCACCGGCGTCGCCGTCGCCGGGTTGGCCCTCCACGACATGGTCAAGGCGGTCGATCCCGCCGCGGTCCTCACCGACGTCAGGCTCATGACGAAGACGGGCGGCCGCTCCGGCGACTGGAGCCGGGAGTGACGACACCGTGAAGGCACTCATGCTGACCGTGTCGGATCGGGTGAGCAAGGGCGAGCGCGAGGACGCGAGCGGTGCGATCGGCGCGCAGCTCCTCTCCGAAGCCGGCTTCACGGTCACCAACGCTGTCGTCGCCGACGACGCGGACGCGATCCGTGACGCGCTGCTCGCCGCCGTCACCGACGGCGACGACGTCATCGTGACCACCGGCGGCACCGGCCTGAGCCCCCGCGACATCACGCCGGAGGCCACGAGCGCCGTGATCGATCGCCCTGCACCGGGACTCGCCGACCTCGTCCGCCGGTCAGGCTCGGTGCCGACCGCCGCACTCTCGCGCGGCGTCGCGGGCGTCGCCGGCCGGACCCTCGTCGTCAACCTCGCCGGCTCGCCGGGAGCGGTGCGCGACGGCCTCGGAGCGCTGCTGCCTCTGCTGCCGCACGCCGTCGACCAGCTGCGCGGAGGCGACCATTAGCGTCCGGCTGGCCCGGATCAGCGACGAGCCCCTGACGGCCGACGCCTGCCTTGCTGCGGTGACCGACCCGACGGCCGGCGGCGTGGGTTGCTTCGTCGGCGTCGTACGCGACCACGACCACTCGCGGCCGGTGACGTCATTGGAATACGAGGCACATCCCGACGCCGAGGCAACGCTGCATGCCGTGTGCGAACGGCTCGTCACCGACGACATCGTCGCGGTCGCCGCCGAGCACCGAGTCGGCCGGCTGGCAGTCGGCGACACCGCGGTTGTCGTCGCGGTCTCCGCAGCGCATCGCGATGCCGCCTTGCGTACGACGACTCAGCTGATCGATGCGATCAAGGCCGAGGTCCCGATCTGGAAGCACCAGTTCTTCGCCGACGGCACCGACGAGTGGGTGGGTTGCTCGTAGCCGAGCCCCGGCCGCGCGGGTCTCGCTCGCCGCGCAGATGCCGGTCAACGCTCGGCTGCATGTCGAGCTCGAAGCGCTCTCGGCGACGCCGATGGACGCCGCCACCGCGGTCCGCCTCCATGCGCTGTGGGAGAAGGTCATCACCCACGCGCACGCCCGCCAGATGATCGCCACCCACGCAACCGTCGATGCGGTGCGCGACGGGCTGCTGCAGCCCGCCTCGAACGAAGAGGCGGACATGCTCGCCGCACAGGAGCTTGCCTGCGCCACCCACAAGACCAAGAAGCGCTGGAAGGTCGACCAGAATCCCGATGGCTCCGAGACGTGGACCAGCCACCTCGGCTTCTCCTACACCGTGAGACCGCGGCACTTCCCGCTGCCCGATCCGCTGCCCCTCGAGGACGAGCCACCACAAGAGATCGCCGATCGACTCCCCGTGACGTTCGATCCGGACCCGCCACGAGACGACGACCCGTTACCGTCACCGCCACGACCAGGTTTCGAGGAGTACGAGGCGATGGAGCGTGCGCTCGACGAGCTCGACGCGATGGGGGTCAGCTTCCGTGAGTGGTGCGACAAGTACTACGACGAAGCGCGCGCCACGAAGCTGGTCGCCTAGCTCCTAGCTCTCGTCGAGAGCTACCCCCACTCCCTCGCCTGGTCGAGCGCGCCCGGGGTGTCGCAGTCCCACCACGGTGGTGGCGTGCCGGGCAGGTCGAGCATCGTCGGCGCGAGCAAGTCGACGACTGACCGCAGCGACCTGCCGGACGGGTCGGCCGGCATCACGGCACGGAGATCGTCCGTCCGGTACGCCGCAAGGAGATACTGCGCGCGGCCGGAGTCGTCGACCGCCACGGCAGGTGCCTGGTCGACGAGCGTCGCGACCGCGCCGCGGGTGACGAACGGCAGGTCGGCCGCGATGACCGCGACCACCGGCGCACTCAACTGAGCCAAACCGGCAGCAAGCGCCGCCAGCGGACCGCCCCCCGGCGGGTCCTCGACGAGGTCGCCGTCGGGGCCGACGAGCAGCACCTTCGCGGCGTCGGCAAGAGCATCGACCGCGATCGCACGCATCGACCGCCCGCCGACGGTCAACGCCGTCTTGTCCCCGCCACCCATCCGGCGCGAGGAGCCGCCGGCGATCACGAGCCCGTCGAACCGGTCGGCCACCAGGCCAAGGCTAGGCGGTGGGGATATGCCGCAGATGCGGTTAGATCAAGCGTGAGGAGTCCGCGGATGCGGGCGGGAGAGGCGACGGGTGGCGACGTACGGGATCCGCGAAGCCGCCGAGCTGCTCCACGTCAGCGACGACACGGTCCGCCGCTGGATAGAAGCCGGCCGGCTGCAGGCATCGCAAGCGGGCGGCAGCCGAACCCGGATCGAGGGCGTCGAGCTGGCCCGGGTGGCGGGCACGCTGGGCGAGGCGATCAGCGTGCCCGCAACCGCGTCGGCATCGGCGCGCAACCGCTTCCTCGGGATCGTCACAGCCGTCAGGCGCGACAAGGTGATGGCGCAGGTCGAGGTCCAGTGCGGGCCCTATCGAGTGGTCAGCCTGCTCAGCCGCGACGCCGCCGACGAGCTCGCGCTCGAACCCGGCGTACGAGTCGTCACCTCGATCAAGGCGACGAACGTGATCGTGGAACGCCCGACGGACCACCACGGCGAGTCGACATGACGCTCAGGGCCGCCGCCGCCGTCATCGTTACGGCACTCCTCGTCGCAACCTCCGGCTGCGGCGGGAGCGGCAAGCAGACCGCACGCGTGCTCTACGCCGGCTCGCTCGTGAACCTGATGGAGAAGCAGGTGGGTCCCGCCTTTGCGTCGGCGACCGGCTTCGGCTACCAGGGCTACAGCGCGGCATCGCAACAGATCGCCAACTCGATCGAGTCCAAGGTGCGGGCCGGGGACGTCTTCATCGCGGCCAGCACAGCCGTGAACGACACGTTGACCGGCCCCGCGAACGGCGGCTGGGAGAGCTGGTACGCGACCTTCGGGTCCGCGCCACTGGTCCTCGGCTACTCACCGTCCAGCAAGTACGCCGCGCAGCTGCGCGATGGCCGCTGGTACGACGCACTGCGGCAGCCCGGGATTCGCATCGGCGTCACCGATCCCCTGCTCGACCCGAAGGGCGAGCTCACCATCGCAGCGCTCGACGCGGCGCAGCGGGACTATCACCTGCCGGCCGGCTACAGCGCCGCCATCCAGAAGAAGGCTGCCGACTTCCCCGAGCAGGAGCTGCTCGGGCGGCTGCAGTCGGGTCAGCTCGACGTCGGCTTCTTCTACACGAGTGAGGCGATGCCGGCACACCTTCACACGGTGACGCTCGGAAAGGTCCACGAGGCGGCGACCTACACCGTGACGGTGCTCGAACACGCCAAGGATCCTCGCGCGGCCACGGCGTTCGTCCGCTACCTGCTCACGACCGCGCGACCAACCCTCACGGCCGGCGGCATCGAGATGCAGGCACCGTCGGTGAGTGGCGATGCCGCAGCCGTGCCGGCGAGCCTGCGATCGCTGCTAACGAGGTGACGAAAGCAATACGCCTTCGATCGCCCCTGCCGTGGCTCGGAGCGATCCTCGCGCTGTACCTCCTCAGCCCGATCGGCGCGTTCGTCGGTCGGCTCGCGACGACGAGCCGTGCCGCCGCGCCCGGTACGGCGTCGGCGCTGGCGATCTCCGCGGAGACAGCCACCATCGCCACCGCCGTGATCGCCGTGCTCGGAGTGCCGCTGGCCTATGTCCTCGCGCAGGGCCGGTCGCGCCGGTCTGCGGTGATCGGGGTCGCCGTACAGCTTCCGATCGCGCTGCCACCTCTCATCAGCGGCGTCATGCTGCTGTACGTCATCGGGCCGCAGTCTGCGATCGGGCAGCTGTTCGACGGACGGCTGACCGACGACCGGGCCGGCATCGTCCTCGCGCAGGTCTTCGTCGCCTCGCCGTTCCTGGTCGTTGCGGCGCGGTCGGCCTTCGCCTCGCTCGACCCGGGGCTGGACGACGTGGCGACGACGCTGGGCCACGGCAGACTCGCGCGCTTCGTGAGGGTCGCGGTTCCTGCGGCGATGCCCGCGATCGTCGCCGGCCTTCTGCTGTCGTGGCTTCGTGCGTTCGGGGAGTTCGGCGCGACCGTGCTGCTCGCCTACCACCCGTACTCACTGCCGGTGTTCACCTACGTGCAGTTCGGCTCGACAGGGCTCGACGCGACGCTGCTGCCGACGGCCGCCGCGCTCGGGGCGGCGACGATCGTGCTGGTCGGCGCCGCCGTGGCGGCGCACCGGTATCCGTTCACCTGGCCGACCCGGCCCAGCCCGCCTCCGGCCGTCGGCGGCGCGACGGTCGCATCCCAGCGACCACGTCACCTCGACTTCGAGGTGCGCGCACGAGCCGGTGACTTCTCCGTCCACGGCCGCGGCCGCACCGACCGAACGCTGGCGGTCATCGGGGAGAGCGGCGCGGGCAAGACGCTGATGGTGCGCGCCCTTGCCGGCCTCGTGCCGGTCGACGCGCCGCGGCTGGCGCTCGGTGGCCAGGACCTCCTCGGCGTCGCCGCACAGCACCGGCGGATCGGTTACCTGCCGCAGGAGTCCAGCCTGCTCCCGCATCTATCGGTCCGCGACCAGGTCGGCTTCGCCGCCGGTGCAGACCAGTCAGCCGTCGCGCGCTGGATCGACCGGCTCGACCTGCACGCGCTGCTCGATCGCCGCCCTGACCAGCTGTCGGTCGGGCAGCAGCGACGCGCCGGCCTTGCCCGGGCACTGGCGAGTGACCCGCAGCTGTTGCTGCTCGACGAGCCGCTCACCGGGCTCGACACCCCAGCCCGGGCTCGGCTGCGTCGCATGCTGCGCGACGTACTGGCCGAGGCCGCGATCACCACTGTCGTCGTCACTCACGACCCCGCCGACGTCGCGATGCTCGCCGACGACGTTGCGGTGATCGCGGACGGGCGGACGCTGCAGCACGGTCCGGTCGCAGACCTCTATCGAGCGCCGGCCACCCCGCTCGTGGCGCACCTTCTCGGGATCCCCAACGCGCTCCCGATGACGGTCGGCCGTGCCGGCACGGTCATCTCGGGAGAGGGGCTCACATTGCGGGCGGACACGGCGGGACTGACGTCCGGTACGGCGGTCCTCGCCCTTGTGAACCCGCGGGCGATCAGAGTCGGCCGCGGGCCCGGGCGTCGCGCGGTCGTCACCGACGTGGTCGACTACCCCGACCACCGCAGCATCGAGGTGCGGGTCGGCGAGGCGACCGAGCTGGTCGTCCATGCCGGCTCCTCGGACCCCCGTGGATCCGTGCAGCGCGGTGATGTGGTGCAGCTTGTCGTGAGCGCCGACGCGATCACGGTCTCGCCGTCCCAGGCGTCGACCGGCTGATCAGCCGCCGGCGAACGGCGGCAGGACCTCGACGACGGATGAGTCCGCGAGTCGCTGGTCGACACCGCGAGCAACACGTTGGCCGTCGACGAGAACCAGGCCGATGTCGAGAAGCCGCGCCATCCGATCGCCGTGCTCGGCGCGGACGGTCGCGAGCAGCCCGAGCAGTGACGAGGCGGGAAGCGACTGCTCGGCGGTGCCGGCGACGTCGCGGGCGGCCGCCCAGTACCGCACGCACGCCATGCCTCATCCCTTCCCTGGGTCGGGGCGGCCATCCGTCAGGTCCGCGGGCTCGTCGACGTCGCGAGGCTCGCCGGTGCCGTCGCAGGAAATCAGCACGACCCGGCCGGGATTGGCTCGCAGCCAAGCGCGAGCACCGACGTCACCCACCGCGGCGGCAGCGACTTCGTCCCACACGGCGCGAGCCAGCATCACCGGGTTGCGCGGCCGGCCGTCGTACGTCGCGACCGCCGACTCGGCGCCGTCCTGCGCGGCCAGCCGCAGCCTGCGCACCGCCTCCGCGCCCACCCATGGCTGGTCGACGAGCGCGATCACGACGGCGTCGCCGTCGGTCACCGCGATGTCGTTGAGCCCGGCGCGCAACGACGCGCCTTGGCCGTCCTCCCAGTGCTGCGCCACCACCACCCTGGCGCCCGGGAGCGCAGCCGTCGCCCGCACCAGGTCCGCCGACGCGCCGAGGACGACGACTACCTCCTCGCAGCCTCCCTCACGAAGGATCCGCGTGACACGGTCGACAAGCATCTCGTTGTCGAGCTCCACGAGCGCTTTCGGGCCGCCGAAACGCCGGCCCGCGCCGGCGGCCAGGACGAGCCCGATGATCTTCACCGGCTCGGTGATATCAGAACCGCGACCGACCGAGTACGGTCAGCCCAGCAGGTCCTCACCGGAAGGCGCGCGATCGACATGACGGTGACACTCCCTCCCGGCCGCGACGACGCAACCGAGTCCGAACCTGCCACGGCAGGCACGTCACGACGGCGGTTCCTCGGATTCCTCGTCGCCGGACCGACGCTGGTCGCGGCGAGTCAGATCGCAGTCGAGACGCAAGACCCGACCCCTGCCGCCGCCGCGGTTCCGACGCCTCCCGAACCGGGCGACCTCTACGACCTCGGGCAGCTGCAGGTGCTTGCCACGAAGGCAACATCGAACCTGATCACCGTCGAGGTGCACAAGGACAACACGGTGTCGTTCGCGGTTCCGCGCGCCGAGGTCGGCCAGGGCATCACCACGACGATGGCGATCCTGATCGCCGACGAGATGGACGTCCCGCTGGATCGGGTCCACGTGACGTTGTCGAAGGCACGGCCGGAGTTCCAGTTCAACCAGCTGACCGGTGGGTCGAACTCGGTCCGTTCGCTGTTCGCGCCGGTGCGTCACGCGGCTGCGATCGCGCGCAAGCGCCTGGTCAGCACCGCGGCAGACCGGTGGCGCGTCGACGCGTCCACGCTGACCGTCAAGGACGGCGTGATCCACTCCCGAGACGGGCGGTCCGCGACGTACGGCTCGTTGACGAAGGCCGCCGCCGCGTCACGGCCGCTGCCGATGTCCGCGGAGCTCAAGCCCACCGCTCACCTCAAGCTGATCGGCAAGTCGCACAACCGCATCGATGCACACGCCATCGTGACCGGTCGCAAGAAGTTCGCGATGGACCACGTGGTCCGCGATGCCATGCCGACGATGGTCTGCCGTCCGCCGACGATCAGGGGCAGCGTCAAGCGAGTGCGCAACCGGTCGGCGGTGCTGAAGATGCCGGGGATCACCGACGTGGTGACGGTCTCGACCGGGGTCGCCGTACGCGGCCGGACGTTCGGGCAGTGCATCGACGCCGTCCGCGCACTGAAGGTCACGTGGGCCGACGGACCCGTCGGGCACGCCTCTGACGCCGACATCATCGCCGCGCTGCACAAGAACGAGATCCCGTTGGCCGTCCCGGACGTGAGTCCGCTCGCGAAGACCATCGACGTCGCGTTCACGTTCAGCTTTGCCAGCAACTCACCGCTCGAGACCGGTACGGCGATCGCGGACGTGCGGTCGAAGAGCGCGGAGGTGTGGGCCTGCCTGAAGGCGCCGATCGTCGCGCAGCAGGCGATCGCCGAGAAGATCGGCATGCCGCTGGACGCGGTGACGGTCCACGTCGTCGAGGGCGGCGGGTCGTTCGGCCGCCACCTCTTCCACGACACCGCGCTCGAGGCGGCCGAGATCTCGGCGAAGCTGCGCAAGCCGGTCAAGCTCATGTGGCACCGGACCGACGACTTCCGGCAGGGTCGGGTGCACCCGATGGCGACCTCCCGGATCCGGGCGACGGTCCAGGGCAACAACGTGCTCACCTACGAGCAGCGGCACAC
Organism: Mycobacteriales bacterium; assembly: GCA_035547035.1. Taxonomy (GTDB): domain Bacteria; phylum Actinomycetota; class Actinomycetes; order JAFAQI01; family JAFAQI01; genus DASZTV01. The sequence continues at coordinate 17,893 of DASZVL010000059.1, forward strand.
CAGCGTGTCGACCTCGTTCGGGCACGGCTTCGGCGACCTGATCTCCTCCTACGCCGGCACCCTTCCCGGGTTCAACACCCTCGGGCTCGCGCAGACCGTGTTCGAGCTGAGCCAGAACATGCCGTATGAGTACGGCGTCACCGACCAGGTCCTCGACGAGGTCGACATGGACTTCGTGACCGGGTCGATGCGCAACATCTACTCGCCCGACGTCGCGACCGCGAGAGAGCTTCTCACCGACCTCCTCGCAAAGGAGATGGGACTCGACCCGCACAAGTTCCGCCGGCGCTTTCTCAAGGACGACCGCGCCATAGCTGTCCTCGACAAAGCCGCGAAGGTGGGCAACTGGGGCCGGAAGATGCCACACGGCACGGCGCAAGGCATCGCGATCCATGCCGAGTACAAGGGGTTCTGCGCGGCGATGGTCGAGATCGACTGCCGCCCTCGCACCGTCAAGCGCAGCATCGAGGACGCCTACACAGGACCGCGCGTCACGAAGGCGATCACGGTCGTCGACGTCGGGCTGCCGATCAACCCGCGCGGCCTCGAGACCCAGATGATGGGCGGGATGATGGACGGCATCGCGGTCGCGCTGACGTCGAGCCTCCACCTGCGGGACGGGCACTTCCTCGAGGGAAGCTGGGACAACTACTACTACACGCGGCAGTGGAACGTCCCGCCGACGCTCAAGGTCATCGTCATGCCGCAGACGACCAACGAGCCGGGTGGCGCCGGCGAGTTCGGAGTCGCAGCGGCCAAGGCCGCGGTCGCGTGTGCCTATGCGCGGGCGACCGGAAGGCTGCCGACCAAGTTCCCGATCAACCACGACGAGCCGCTCGGGTTCGCCGTACTGCCGACGACCCCGTCGATCCCGCAGTCACCTACCAACGGCCTGCAGAAGACGTACTGAGGAGCACTGAGCAGAGACGTGCCGAAACACACCTTCATCCTCAACGGCAAGCGGGTGCACGTCGACTGTCCGGGTGACGTCCGGGTCCTGTGGGTGCTCCGCGACCTCCTCAACGTCCACGGTCCGAAGTACGGGTGCGGTCTCAACGTGTGCAAGGCCTGTACGTCGCACATCAACGGCAAGGCGTTCAACCCGTGCTCCGTGCAGATCGCGGACATCAAGCCGGAGGACGAGATCGTCACGATCGAGGGCCTCGCCGGCACAGTGAACAAGGACCTGCATCCGATGCAGGAGGCATGGCTCGAGATGGACGTTGCGCAGTGCGGCTACTGCCAGCCGGGCCAGATCATGGCGGCCGTCGCGAAGGTTAAGCAGGCGCGCGCGGAGGGCCGCAAGATCGGCGACAAGGACTTCGACGAGATCCGCAACATCTGCCGCTGCGGCACCTACCACCGGATTCGCGAGGCCATCAAGGCCGGCGAGAAGAAGATGTGACGGCGCCTCCGCCGTACCTGCCTGCCACGCCATGAGAGACCTGCTGGACGACCTCGAACGGTGGACCACTGACGGCAAGCGTGCCGCGATTGCCCGAGTGGTCGACGTCGCGGGATCCGCGCCTCGTGGTCCCGGCGCGGCGATGGCCGTCTCCGCGGACGGCGAGATCGCCGGCTCGGTGTCCGGCGGCTGCGTCGAGGGCGCCGTCGCCGAAGCGGCGGCGCAGACCTTGGCCTCGGGTGTGGGCGAGGTCCTGCGGTTCGGCTACTCCGACGCCGACGCGTTCGAGGTCGGCCTTACCTGCGGCGGGACGATCGAGCTGTACGTCGAGCCGTTCACGTGGGATCCGTCGATCGTCGCGGCATTGCGCGACGCGCTCGACCGTGATCATCCGGTTGCGCTCGCCACCGTGATCGATGGACCTCGTGCCGGCGCGAAGCTGTTGCTGACTGCCGACGGGCCCGGCGACGGCAGCCTCGGTGACGCCCGGCTCGACGCCGCGGTGGGGCGTGACGCGGCCGGCGATCTCGCGGCGGGCACGACGCGGGTACGGCACTACGGCCGCAACGGCGAGACGCTCGGCGAGGATGTCTCGGTCTTCGTCGAGTCCTTCGTTCCGCCGCCACGCATGGTCATCTTCGGGGCGATCGACTTCACTGCGGCACTGGTGAGGGTCGCCGACGTACTCGGCTTCCGGGTGACGGTGTGCGACGCGCGCAGCGCGTTTGCGACGCGGGCGAGGTTCCCGCTCGCTGACGATGTCGTCGCCGAGTGGCCACAGGTTCACCTCGAGAAGGTCGGCGCGACGTTGAGCGAGCGAGACGCGGTCTGCGTGCTCACCCACGACCCGAAGTTCGACGTACCGGCGATCGTGTCGGCACTGTCGACCGACGTCGGCTATATCGGAGTGATGGGAAGCCGGCGCACGCATGAGGACCGCATCGCGCGGTTGCTCGACGAGGACGTTCGGCCCGAGGACCTCGGGCGACTGCACTCCCCCATCGGCCTCGACCTCGGCGCACGGACTCCGGAGGAGACCGCGATCTCGATCTGCGCCGAGATCATCGCCTCGCGCACCGGCCGGCAGCAGATCCGGCCGCTCACCCGGACCGACGGTCCCATCCACCCCTAGCGCGGGCGCTGCCCGCGGCGGACCGACATCGTGTCGAAGTCCTGAGATCGCATGTGACATAGGTGTTGTGACGCACCGCTCGTATGTCACATGAGGGTCGCGTTTCACCGCCCGGATGTCACATGAGGGTCGCGTTTTGCTGCCTCCATGTGACATGCGAATCGCTCAACCTAGGTGAAGTCTGAGCCGCCGTCGACGTTGATGTTCGCGCCCGTCATGTAGGTGTTGCGCGCCGACGCGGCGAACGCGATCACCGGCCCGATCTCCGACGGATCGGCGGCGCGGTTGAGGTGAACGTGATGGCCGAATGCCTCCCCGATGAACCGCATGACGTCGGTCAGGTCGTTCTCGTCGACGCCGGGCATCTCGGCAAGCGCGGCTTTGAACGAGTCCGAGGCGAAGGTCCCCGGGCTGACGGTGTTCACGAGGATGCCGTCCGGTGCCAGGGTGAGCGACAGGTTCTTCGTCAGGCTGGTCAGCGCCGCCTTCGATGCGGTGTAGGCGATCAGCGCGGGTGACTGGCGCTTCGTGGACATCGCCGAGACGTTGACGATCCGCGCCCACTCGGCGGCCCGCATGTAGGGCAGCGCCGCGCGGATGGTTCGTACGGCGCTCAGCGTGATGCCGTCGATGACGCTGTGCCAGTCCTCGTCGGTGTAGGTCTCGAAGCTCTTCAGGCCGCCGGCCATCGGGCCGGCCGCGTTGACGAGCGCGTTGATGTGGCCCCATCGCTCACCAACCTCGCGAATGGCGGCGTCGACCGACGGTCCGTCGAAGAGATCGACCGGAATGCCGATCGCGTCCGGAGAGCCCAGTGCGGCGAGGTCCTTGGCGGTCGCGTCGAGCGCGTCCCGTGACCGAGCGAGAACCGCGACCTTGGCGCCGTCGGCAGCGAAGCAGTCAGCGGCGGCGCGACCCATCCCCGTCGTACCGCCCGCGACAACAGCGACTGCACCAGCCAGTCCGAGATCCACTCAAAACTCCTCAACGTCTGCGGGCCCGCGAACTTGCAAAGATCAACGTTTTCCGGAGCTGAACACGTTGATTTGTGCAAGTTCGGCGAAGCTAGGTCTTGTTCTTGAAGACGGTCTCCGTCTTCAGAGGTGGGTGGCCGGCTGTCGTTCCGCCGTCTACCGGGAGGACGACGCCCGTCACCTGTGCGGCTCGGTCGCTCGCCAGGTAGACCGCGGCGTTCGCCAGGTCCGTCGGTGAGCCGAGGCGCTGCAGCGGCTGGATCTGCGCGACCACCGACTCGGTGTCGAACACCGCGTTGATGCGCGTGGCGATGTTGCCCGGCGCGATGACGTTGACCCGCAGCCCCAGCTCGGCCAGCTCGATCGCGGCGCATCGGCTGAAGTGGATGACGCCGGCCTTCGCGGCCCGGTACGACGTGAAGCCGACACCTGGCTGGATGCCGGCGATCGACGTGATGTTGATGATCGAGCCGCCGGACGACATGACCCGCGCCGCGGCCTGCGTGCCGAGGATGACGCCGAGCAGGTCGACCTTGATGACGCGGTCGAAGTCGCGCAGGTCGTCCATCATCAGCCGGCGGAACGAGCCGGAGATCCCGGCATTGTTGACGATGCAGTCGAGCTTCCCGAAGTGCTCGACCGCCGCGTCGACTGCGTTGTTCACGCTGTCCGCATCGGAGACATCGGTACGCACGTAGTGCGCGGCGTCGCCGAGATCCGCTGCGACCTGTGCACCCGCCTCGTCGTCGACGTCGGCGATGACGACCTTCGCGCCTTCGGCGATGAAGACCTCGGCAGTCGCCTTCCCGATGCCGTTGCCGGCACCGGTGATGACGGCGACCTTGCCGGCTAGCTCGTCACTCATTCGTTGCTCTCCCAGTGATCTACAGAGCCGGGTCGAACTCGAGATGAAGTGCGACCAAGCCTCGCAGCATGTACGTCGGGGCGTAGCGGAACTTCCGCTCCCCTGCCGGCCCGTGTTCGGCGTCGGAGATCCGGATGTTGCGGGTGCGCTGCAGGATCCGCTCGAGCGCGACGCGGCCCTCGGTCCGCGCGAGCGGAGCGCCGGGGCAGAAGTGCGTGCCGTGTCCGAACGCCATGTGCTCACGCGCATTGGCTCGCTGCGGGTCGAGTACCGCCGGAGCGTCGAACTTGCGCGGGTCGCGGTTGATGGCGCCGTTGAGCAGCATCACCGTCGTACCGGGCTCGATGTCGACGCCCCCGACCCTCGTCGCCACTCGCGCGACGCGGAAGTCCCCCTTGATCGGGCTCTCGATCCGCAGCACCTCGTCGACGAAGTTCGGGATCGCCGCGAGGTCGGCGCGCAGCTGGTCCTGCAGCTCAGGTTGCTCGGCGAGGAAGCAGATCGCGGCCGCCAGCATGCGCACGGTCGTCTCCTGCCCGGCGGAGAACAGGTTCGCGGCGACCCGTACGACGTCGATCACCTCCGGCGTCGAGTCGTCCGGGAAGGTGGCCCGCGCCATCTTGGTCATGATGTCCGCGCGCGGAGACTGCCGGCGGTCTTCGATGTAGGCACTGAACTTCTCGTAGAGGAACTCCAGCGGCGTGTGCGCCATCTGCTGGCCCTCGCCCTGGCCGAACCCCTTCGTCGCTGCCAGCCGGTCGCGGAACTCCGGCAGGTCCTCCTCGGGCACGCCGAGCAGGTCGGCGATGACGAACATCGCGAACGGCGAGGCGAACGCCGAGACGAACTCGCAGCTGCCCTGTCCGATGAACTCGTCGATCTGCCGGTCGGCGATGCCGCCGATCGCGGCCTCGTTCTCCTTCAGCCGGTTCGGCGTGAGCATCCGCATCGTCAGCCCGCGGTGTGCGGTGTGCTTCGGCGGGTCGAAGGTCGGCAGCTGGTCGCTGAACGGCAGGTCGTTGCGGTAGGACTCGATCTGCTCCGTCACGTCATCGCCGACAAGCGGCACCGGGAACCCCGGAAACGGGCCGGTGACCGAGTTCGCCGCGGACCAGGTCTCGGTGTCGCGATAGACCTCGAGCGACTCGTCGTACCCGGTGATCATCACGACGTTCTGATGCGGCTCGCGGTGCACCGGGCAGCGCTCGCGGAGCGCTTCGTAATACGGGTACGGATCGCGGATAAGCGCGCCGCCGCGCCAGAAGTCGACCTTGTCGACGTCAGTGATCTCGTCCATCAGTGGCGCGGCTCGCGGATCCGGTCGATGCGCGCGTTGCCGGTGTGGACCGGCTCCGGCTGGTCCCACACCTCGATCGGATACGACACCAGGGCGAACGAGAACAGCAGGTTCAGCAGGTTCGACGCGTCCTCGGGCAGCGCGTTCACGTCGAACTTGTCGCAGTAGCTGATCGCCTCCTCCGCCCGTGGGAAGCAGGCGTCATAGAAGGCGCGCATGTCCTCCATCGAGCTGGCAAGTCGCTGCTCCCACCGCGACGGCTCATCCGCCAGGCACCACGTGGCGGCGAAGGGCTCGAGGTCGGCGAACTCCGCCGGCAGCATCGGGGTTGTCATGGGCACAGCGGTCATCCCGTCACCGGCGGCGGCGCCATTGGATCGAACCCCAACGTCTCGTCGCCCAGCGCACGCCGATGCGCGTCTACCCAGTCGCCGACGGACTTGTGGAAGTGGCGGACCAGGATCTCCTGGTCGTTGAGCGGGTAGCTGTCGAACGCCTCCGACTCCAGCCCGAGCTGCGTGCCGTCGAGGGTGCCGCAGTCCTGCAGCGCGTACTCCTTGACGGTGATCGCGGCGTACTCGCGGGCCAGCCGCTCGCGGGCGGTCTTGGCAGGGGTGAACCACAGGTCGGCCTCGAAGACGTGGGTGTTGTGCGACGTCGGCCAGAACCGGTAGCTCAAGTACCAGTTGCGTTCGTAGATCAGGATCTCGAGGTTCGGGAAGATCTGGAAGTTGTCGATGCCCCAGCGATCGACACCTCCCGGGTTGACGCCCGAGATCTCAGCCGCGAGCTCGTGCGCGTCCCACGGACCCATGTTGCCGCTGCGCAGCAGCACCTCGCTCGGATACATCGTCTCCGGCGGCCACTTGTGCTTCTGTACGCCGGTCGTGCTCACGACGCGATGCGGCCCGTCGAGCTGGTAGTGCGCACCCTCGAAGGTCAGGTTCGGGTCGCGGTTGTTCGGGCCGAGCTGGTACGTGTGCAGCGGCGGCACGTGGTAGTACTCCTGGAAGGCGTCGATGAACACCTTCCAGTTGCTGTTGTTCTCCGCGCGGAACGAGTAGCGCTCGGTCATCGCCTCGAACGGGTAGCCCTCGAGCGCGCCGACCATCGGTCCGAGGAACTCGCGCAGCGTCTGGCGCGGCTCCTTCCCGAGGCAGACGAAGATGAAGCCGGCCCACACCTCGCACGCGACCTCGGCGAGGCCGAGCGTGGCCTTCTCGACGTCGAAGAACTCGTCCTCTTGGTGGACGTACGTGCAGGCGCCGTCCAGGCCGTAGCGCCAGCCGTGGTACTTGCAGACGAACTGCCGCGCGAAGCCGCTGGTCTCCTGCGTCGGAGACTCGTCCCAGACCAGCTTGTTGCCGCGGTGCCGGCACACGTTGTGAAAGGCATGTACGACGCCATCGCCGTCGCGCGTCACGATCACCGAGGTGCGCGCTGCGACGATGTCCTTCGTGAAGAAGCTGCCGCGCTTCGGCAGGTCGTCGACCCGGCCGACGTTGAGCCACGCCTGGCGGAAGATCGCGTCCTGCTCGCGGCGGTAGAACTCCGGCGAGATGGAGTCCTGAAACGACACCTCCGACGTACCGAGCTCCGGGTAGTGCTCGGTCCACGTGCCTTCTGCAGGCCGTGGGTACAGGTCGCCGGGCGACACGCTGGTCTCCCTACGGGCGAGGCTCGACGGTCACGTCGATCGACGCCGCGCCGCTGTCCGGGACGTATGGCTGGTGCCACGCCTCAACCGGGAACGACACCGTCACAAGCGCTTGCAAGCAGCGCAACAGATTGAGGTCCGCCTCGGAGATCCCATCGAGCGACACGCCCTTCAGGTAGTCCGCCTGGCTTTCGAGCAGCGGGAGCGCTGCGTCGTAGAACGACTGCAGCTCGTCCATCGAGCTGGCGAGCCGCTTCGCGTACCGGTCGGCCTCGCTGGGAAGCGCCCAGTCGGCGTACGGCTCGAGTGCGGCGAACTGTGCCGGGAAAGCAGCCATCGTCACGCGCCCTTCGTTCCTGCGAGTACGGCGCCGGAGTCGCTCTTGTGCTTCTCGACGTAGTCACGGGCAACGGTGTGCATGTGGCGGAGCATGACCTCCTGGTCGCACAACGGGAACTCGGTGACCGCACCCGACTGCAGCATCGTCTGGGTCGCCTCGAGAGTGTTGGCGTCCTGCAGGCCGTACTCCTTGAACGTCACGACCGCGAGCTCCTGCTGCAGCCGCTCGAGCGCGTTCTTCGGCGGCGCGAAGTACAGCGAGGTCTCGAAGATGTGCGTGTTGTACGACGTCGGCCAGTAGTGGTAGGTGAGGTACCAGTTGGGCTTCCAGATCAGCAGCATGAAGTTCGGAAAGAACAAGAACGAGTCGATCCCCCACGTCTTGCTCTTCGCCGGGTTCACACCCTCAGGGAGCTCGCCGATCTCCGGGCCTTCCCACGGGCCGAACAAGCCGCTGCGCAGCGCGCGCTCGATCGGCTTGACCATGCCCAGGTCCTTCGGCGGCGACATGCCGCCCCACGACGACACCATCGCGTGCGGGCCGTCGATGTCATAGTGCAGCGCCTCGTAGCCGTACTCCTGCAGCTTGCGCGACTCCTCGTCGGTCGCTTGCTGCGAGTGCAGAACAGGTGCGTGGTAGAACTCCATGAAGGCGTCGATGAACAGCTTCCAGTTGCTGCCGATCTCCGAGCGGTACGTGTGCTTCTGCGTCATCAGCTCGAACGGGTAGCCCTCCAGCCCCGCGCCCAGCTTTCCCATGTAGTCCTTGAGCGGCTGCGGATCCGGGTTGAACGTGACGAAGATGAAGCCTTCCCAGACATCGACCGAGATCGGCGCGAGCCCGAGCTTCTCCTTGTCGAGGTCGAAGAACTCCTTCTCCTGCTGGACGAAGACCAGCTTGCCGTCGAGGTCGTAGCGCCAGCCGTGGTACTTGCAGGTGAACTGCCGGCTGAACCCGGCGATCTCCTCGTTCGGGAAGTCCTGCCACGCGAGCTTGTTGCCGCGGTGGCGGCACATGTTGTGGAACGCCTTGATGACGCCGTCACGGTTCTTCACGATCAGCAGCGAGGTCTTGGCGGCGTCGAGCTCCTTGGTGAAGAAGCTTCCGGCCTTTGGCAGCTGCTCGACGCGGCCGACGTTGAGCCAGGTCTTCTTGAAGATGGCTTCCTGCTCGAGCGCGTAGAACTCGGGCGAGATCGAGTCGCCGTAGGAGATCGGCTCGGTCGAGAGCCCGAAGTGCTCGGTCCAGGAACCTTCCGCAGGCTTGCCGAAGTGCGCCATCTTCCCTCTTCCTGCCGTCCGTGACAGACTGACGATAGCAACACTTCCGTGAATGAGAACAGCGTTTCCGCCAACGGAATCTGGATTGCCTCGGCGGTGGGCTGTACGGTCGCTCAGCACGCCCTCTCGATCCTCGGCCGCACGTAACGGAGCCACACCATGCCTGACCCGACGGTGACCGTCGTACGCGCCAAGGGCGTGCTCGACGTGGACAGCGGCGAGGTACGCGAGGGCGCGAGCGTCGTTGTCGAGGGCAACGTCATCACCGCGGTGAGCGACAGCCCGGACGCCGGCAACGGCGCCGACGAGGTGATCGACCTTCCCGACCTCACGCTCGTGCCGGGCCTGATGGACATGGAGATCGACCTCGTCCTCGGCGGGCCGGGCGCGCACCGCTCCGACCCGACGCGGATGGACCCGGTGAAGATGGGCCTGCGCGCGGTCGTCAACGGGCAGCGCACGCTGCGCGCCGGCTTCACGACAGTGCGCAACCTTGGCCTGTTCATCAAGACCGGCGGGTACCTGGTCGACGTCGCGCTCGCCGAGGCGATCGAGGCGGGCTGGGTGCAGGGGCCGCGCATCATCCCGGCCGGTCACGCAATCTGCCCGACCGGCGGCCATCTCGACCCGTCAGCGCAAGCCGGCCTCGCGCCGTACATGATGCCGATGTCGGTCGAGGAAGGCATCGCCGACGGGATCGACGAGATCCGCAAGGCGGTGCGCTACCAGATCACGCACGGCGCGAAGCTGATCAAGTGCTGCGCGTCAGGCGGAGTGATGACCCCGACCGGTCCCCCGGGCGCGCAGCAGTACTCGACGGAAGAGCTCACCGTCATCGCCGATGAGGCGCACCGGCGCGGGCTGCGGGTCGCGACGCACGCGCACGGTGATGCTGCGGTCAACGCCGCGATCGACGCCGGCATCGACTGCATCGAGCACGGCATGATGATCGGCGACGCCACGATCCAGCGGCTCGTCGACACCGGCACGTTCCTCGTCTCGACGTGCGCCCTGACGGAGAACTGGGACATCAGCGACCAGCCGAAGGCGCTACAGGCGAAGGCAGCCGAGGTGTTCCCGAAGGCGAAGGAGTCGCTGACCAAGGCGATCGCCGCCGGGGTGAAGGTCGCGCTCGGCACTGATGCTCCCGCGATCTTCCACGGCCGCAACGCCGAGGAGCTCGAGGTCCTGGTACGGCGGGGCATGACGCCGCTGCAGGCGATCCGCGCCGCGACCACGGTCGCCGCTGACCTGATCGAGATGTCGGACTCGCTGGGCCGGATCGGCGAGGGCAAGCTCGCGGACATCATCGGTGTCGCCGGTGACCCGCTCAGCGACATCGCGACATTCCGATCGGTGCCGTTCGTCATGAAGGACGGCGCCGTCATCAAGCAACCGGCAGGGGTCTGAGACGTGGGCAAGCTCGACGGCAGGGTCGCGTTCATCACCGGCGTGGCGCGCGGGCAGGGGCGCGCGCACGCGCTGCGGCTCGCCGCGGAGGGCGCGAACATCATCGGTGTCGACATCTGCGAGCAGATCAAGACGGTGCACTACCCGATGTCCTCGCCGGAGGATCTCGCCGAGACGGTGGCGGCGGTCGAGGGGCTCGGTCGCAAGATGGTGGCGCGGGTAGCCGACGTACGCGACATCGCATCGCTGAAGGCTGCGTATAAGGAAGGTGTCGAGGCGCTCGGTACGGCGACGATCGTCGTCGCCAACGCGGGCATCGGCGCGGGCGGCGGCGGTGACCCGGAGGACGAGTGGGGCGACGTGATCGGGGTCAACCTCACCGGCGTGTGGAACACCGGGCGCGCGTGCATCGGGCCGATGGTGCGCAACGGCCAGGGCGGCGCGATCGTGCTCACCTCCTCGACCGGTGGGCTGATGGGCGCGCCGTTGAACATGCCGGGCTTCCTTGCCTACACGGCGGCGAAGCACGGCGTCGTCGGGCTGATGCGAGTGTGGGCGAACGCGCTGGCGCGGTACAACATCCGGGTCAACAGCGTCGCGCCGACGGCGGTGCGTACGCCGATGGCGTCGGACGAGAACCTGATGGCGTTCATGGAGGCGGCGCCCGACGTCGCGCGGGCGATGTCCAACGCGCTGCCCGTTGATCTCATCGAGCCCGAGGACGTCGCGAACGCCGTCGCGTGGCTGGTGTCGGACGAGGCGCGGTACGTGACGGGCACCGTCGTACCGGTCGATGCCGGCTCACTCAACAAGCGCTAGACGCCGATGCCGACCGCAGCAAAACCCCGCCGTGATCTTGACGTTGCGCGCCCTTCAGCGGGTGCTGAAGGGCGCGTTTCGTCAAGATCGCCGAAGTTCAACACTTCAGAGGAGATCACCGGATGACCGTCGAAGCCACGATCGAAGCGCTGCAGACCAGACCCGGTGGCGGCGACACGATCCCGATCATCGACCCGGTGACCGAGCAGCAGCTCACCGAGTTTCGCGACGAGGGTGTCGACGGCGTCAACGCAGCGGTTGCGCGTGCGCGCGAGACGTTCGAATCCGGGGTGTGGCACCGGATGCCGGACTCGCAGCGGGCGCAGATCATCTGGAAGATCGGCGAGCTGCTCGAGGCGCGTGGCGAGGAGCTCGCGGAGATCGACTCGCTGAACACCGGCATGCCGCTGTCGCAGGCGCAGCGCAACATCGCGGCGTCGGTGGAGTTCTTCCGGTACTTCTCCGGCTGGTGCACGAAGATCAACGGCATCGCGCACGACGTGAAGCTGTCGGGCGGGCTGTCCGGGATCGACGCGACGGTGCACGGCTACACGCTGAAGGAGCCGGTCGGCGTCTGCGGGCTAATCGTGCCGTGGAACGGGCCGGCGTTCAACGTCGCCGCGAAGCTCGCGCCGTCGCTGGCGGCTGGGTGCAGCTCGGTGCTGAAACCGGCGGAGGAGACGCCGCTGTCGGCGCTCGTCTATGAAGAGGTGCTGCGCGAGGCCGGAGTGCCGGACGGCGTGGTGAACCTGGTCAACGGCTGGGGTCACACGGTCGGGCAGGCGATCGTCGACCACTCCGGCGTGGACAAGGTCGCGTTCACCGGGTCGACCGAGGTCGGCAAGAAGATCGTGCAGTCCTCCGCCGGCAACCTCAAGCGCGTGATGCTCGAGCTCGGCGGCAAGTCACCGGTGATCATCTACGACGACGCCGACCTCGCGATGGCGATCCCGGTCGCGGCGATGGGCATCTTCATGCACTCCGGCCAGGCGTGTGTCGCGGGCTCGCGGATCTTCGTGCAGCGCGGCGTGTATCAGGCGGTCGTCGACGGCATCGCGACGCTGGCCGGCAAGCTGCGGTACGGCGGGCCGAAGGAGGAAGGCAAGCCCGCGCACAGCGGCCCGATCATCAGCGAGCGCCAGATGAACCGCGTCATGGGCTACATCGACAGCGGCCGCTCGGAGGGCGCCGATGTCGTGGTCGGCGGGCATCGGCTGGACCGGCCGGGCTGGTTCGTCCACCCGACGGTGCTCGCCGAGGTGAAGCCAGAGACGCGGGTGTTCCAGGAGGAGATCTTCGGCCCGGTTGTCGCGGTCACGCCGTTCGACGATGACGACGAGGTCGCAGCGCTGGCCAACGACTCGACGTACGGTCTCGCCGCGCAGGTGTGGACTCGGGACATCGGTCACGCGCACCGGATGGCGCAGCGGATCGAGGCCGGCATGATCATGCTCAACTGCGGCATCAGCTGGGACCCGGCCATGCCGTTCGGCGGCCACAAGCAATCAGGCTGGGGCTACGAGAACGGCCAAGAAGGCCTAGAGGGCTACCTCAAGACAAAGACAGTCCTCGCCCAGATCTGACGTTCGCGCAACCGAGATCTGGATTCGTCTTGGCTCTTGAGTCCGAGGTGCGAACACGGCACGATCCCACGGTCGGCGCATACCTCGACGCGTTGGAGGACCGGTGTCACCCTCGGACACTCGCCAGAAGCCAGTCGGGATCTTCTGTCTGGAAGGCGAGTGGGACACCTCAATGGCCGATCGAGCCACTGTCGAGCATGTTCTCCGAATGCTCGAGGGTCTGCGAATCGCTCGCGTCATTCACCGCGATGTAGGAACGCGGCAGGAGTTCGAGTACTACTGCAAGAGATGGGCGCAAAAGGGCTACGCGGACTACCGGATCGGATACTTCGCCTTCCACGGGCGGCCGGGTTGCATCGATATAAGTAGCAAAGAGACGGCGACTCTCGAACAGTTCGCGAATCTGCTCGGGAACAAGATCGCCGGACGTGTCGTCTACATGGGTAGCTGCGGAACACTGGCGGCAGAACCCGACGAACTGAAGCACTTCTGCGCTGCGACTGAGGCAAAGGGCATCGCTGGCTACACCAAGAGCGTTAACTGGGTCGAGTCGGCCGCCTTCGACCTGATCACCCTGACCGCCCTTCAATCCGCGAAAACCATGCAGCCCATGTTCAAGAGATTGCAAAAGCGGTACCCGGACCTCGTGGACACTCTTGGCTTCCGCGTGGCGACATCGATGTGGGTGGGCGGCGAGCAGACGGTTGTCGAAGACGCATTAGCAACCCCGCCCTCGAAATAGGCTGCGGCGCACGCCTATCAGTCAGGCGAGATGAACGCGATATCGATCGCCAGGTCTTGGACGAGAACACGGCCATTAAGGATGTGATGCCTCAGTACTCGCTGGCCTCGGACGGCAGCCTTGTCCGGGTACTCCGCGAATCGGTCGTTGCTGAGCACGAAGATGAACTCGTCCGCAGCGACATCAAGAATCGTCTCGTCCGCATCCGAGTGGGATGCAACCACATGGACCGTCGTACCGGGCAGCATGGTGGCGAGATCTGTGTCGCGAACACCTAGGTCGTGGCGGATGGACGCGTCAAATACCACCGTCACATTGAAGGACTGAGCAAGCCGGCTGCAAAGCGGCCGCAGCGCGGCCAGCCCGATAAAGGCGGTCTGTTGGTAGCAAAGGTTGCTGCCATCGACAACGATTCCGCTGATCTTGCGTGATCCGCGCTGGCCGATCTTCTTGATGCGAGTCCGGAGCTTCTCCACATCTCGGTCGAGCGCAACCAAATGGCGCTCGACGGTTCTGCGGTCGGAATCAACGTTTCGGAGATCAGCGCGCAGGTCACGCATGACAGCTCGCGGGCTGGAGTTGCCGAATCGGCGTTCACAGTCCTGGTGAATCATCGCCCGGTCGTAGCTCGTGAGTGCGCGCGAGATAGCGGCATCCAGGCCTTCCGCACCCTGTAGCCGCGCATGGAGCGTGTCGCGCCGTTCCTCAACATCGGTCATTCGGCGCTTCAATCCACCTCGTTCTGCAAGAAGCCGCTCCAGTTCGCCGACCGGGGCAGCAAGCTCGCGATCAAGAGCCGAAACACGATCGGCGAGGTCATCCCGCGCGAGTTCGACAAGTGTGAGCTCCGCGACCAGACCCTCGAGTTCCGCCATGGTCAACGCTCGATCGAACGCGTCGAACTTGCTAATGGAGCGTTGCAGTCCTTTCAACTGTTTCTCAATGTTCGTCGACTCGTGGGCCACCTCGTCCTGGCGAAACTGCAGCGCCCGAACCGCACTTTCGTGCTCCTCAAGCCGCGCTTTGGCGCGGCCGCGCTCTTCGGAGAACCAATAGAAGGGATTCCAGCCAAGTTGCGCTTCGTCCTCGAGGGCCGCGGTAAGAGAGGTCAACGCCTCCAGCTCGTCGGAAACGGATTGAGCCTCAATCGCTAGTTCGTCGCAACGTGCTTGAGTCGGCTCGAGAGATGCAAACGTTGCCTCCCGATCGAACTTCTTATGCCAGGCGAGGTCCTTCTTAAGACGAGCTCGCTTCTTTTGAAGGTCCGAGAGACTGGCCGCGAGGGCAGCCAGTTCGGGCCTTAAGGGGTTGTGGTCCATGTCGCCCCTCCGCGGTCGCGCTCGGCGCCTACTCCTCAGCGTGACGTACCGACGTGGGAATCTGTCCAGCGATCCCGAGATTCTTGGGTCCACCGAAAACGTATCGCGACCGCTTCCTAGTGAGAGACGCTCTAAGCCGTTCAAGCCCCGATCAGGCAGCTCACCTGCGGGATCAGCCGGGTCCCGGCCATGCCGTTTGCCGTTCGGTGGCCACACACAGTCCGGCTGGGGCTACGAAAACGGCCAAGAAGGCCTCAATAGATCCTTCAAGACAAACACAGTACTGGCCCAGATCTGACGACCTTCGCGCAGTGCATACGTCGGCCGCTTGGGGAGACGGCAGCGTCGTGACCGCTAGTTCAACCGCTAGCAGCACGCGCGAGCGCTACTGCCAGCCGCCGTGCTGGCGAGTGCGGTCGAACGTCGGCCAAGTGGATTGCGGCATAGGCCCCGCCGAGGACAGCCCCTGCGTGGGTCACCGGGGCCCAGTGGCGCCCTTGATCGATGCCGTGACGAACTGGCAGGGCGTCGCTCGGAAGAAGTGCGACCCCCCACTTCCCAATCGCCAGGCTATATAGCGCGTCCACACTCTCGGACTCAAACCAAACAGGCTCGGAGAACCCGTGGCGTTCGAGAAGATCGCGTGAGGCGTGATGCGCCGGACTGACCATCAAGCGATGTCCGCGAAGATCCGCGAGATCGATCGTGCCGGCCTTCGCAAACTCGTGATCGTCAGAGACGACCGCGAGAAGTTGCCATTGGTAGAGGGGCTTGACCGTTACCTGCGCTCCGGGCGGGAGCGGACGAACCGCGGTTTCGGCGACGACGACATCGGCCAGGCCCTCGCGCAAGTGACGCAGCAGTTGATGAGACCCACCGCGTCTCAACTCGTCACTCATCGCGGTCAGGCTGACGACGACCGGCCGACGCGCGGCGCGGAGCGCGTCGCTCGCTCGAGCCGCCAACGGAGCGTGCGCGGGATAGCAAGCAAGAACCGCGTTTGAGGAACCCAAGGCAAGCGAATCCATCGCCTGATGCAGGTCGTCCACCGCATCTAGGACGCGCTCGGCTACCGCAAGGAGTTGCTTGCCCTGGGGCGTCAATCGCCCGTTTCGCGCCAAGTGCACGCCATTCTCACTGGTGTGTCCCCGTGTCACCTGAGCCTCCAGGCGATGGACGTGCTGCCAGACCTGCTGCCTCGACCAGCCTTGCCCGTCCTCGGTGGCTGCGTACGAACCAGCGCGTGCGAGTTGGCGGAGCGCCCGCAACTGCATCACGCTCGGGTCCGCGCGGCCTGATGGCATCCACTAAGCGTCTATGCGTATGTAGCCGAGCGTCAACCATCTTGTAGTCATAGGTCGGGGGCCAACGACCGGGCAAAGTAGCGGAGATCGGTACGGTTGGGTTGCCGAAAGGAGCCCGCGTTGAGGGCCAGACGGAGCTCGCCATGTCGAGCGATGAGGGGCTAACGCCGCCGAAGGCCGAAGCCTCCGTCCACCATGCCTCATCGCAGGCGTCTGGACGGTTTAGGTGGTTTCGCTCGCACTGGGCTCTCTTTCCGAGTGCGTTGGGCTCGATCGTTCTCCACCTCGCGGGAGCGCCGTATCTATGGCTGCTGGAGTACCTGACTCTGGCCGCCGGCGTTACTGCACTCGGCATCCGAGCTACGATTCACACTCGCTTGAAGTACTTCAAGCTGTTCCCGAAATACACCCTCGTGGAGTGGGCGCTGTTCATTCTTATGACAGCGTCGGTGGTCGGACTGGTGGTCGCACAACACGAGCGCCGGACAGTTGTCGGCCTGCTCGTATCGATGGTCTTCATCGGGCTAAGCGTTGTGTACGACCTAGCAAACAGCGTGTTGGTGGCGACTCGGCATGCAAAAGGCATCCCTACAGCTGTCGACTGGCTGAGGAACCGGACGGTATGTGAAATGCGTCTCGCCGACATTGCCCTGCATCAACAGGGCCCGGTGACCGCCGCTCTTAACGAAATACTCAACGAGCCGACCTCACCGGAACTTCGTGTGACGCCCGCCGGCGGCACAGTCGCCGGCGCCGCTCTGGTCGGGTTACTCCTTTACAGCGGCACAGCGAATGCGGCTTCGCAGTTGATCCCCGCGCATCCCCCAAGCGCTTCGCAAGACACAGGCGGCGGTGCCAACAGCAGCCAGGATGGCGATAGCCACGGCGCCGAATCCGGCGGTCCGGTCGATAGCCGGGGTCAACTGACCAAGGTCCGAGTCACATATGACGACCTATGCTCGCCGTCTCCGAGGGAGCCGGGGGTCGGCGCGCCTTCCTGGGCGGCGAAGCCACTCAACCGCCTCTGGTTCGCGCCTGGACTCGGCGTTGGCGGCTACCTGGCGGGCTGCGCTGGACCCGTGCGCCACGTGACCGGTCACCCGGATGTGGTCTATCAGGTTGGACGGCTCGACGGTCGGATCATTGGTCTCGCCGCTACCATCCGCATCGGACCCGCGACGATGTATCTCGGTCGAGCGGCGACAAGAGTGCTTGCTCTGTTGAGGCGCGGCGAGGTCGTCGTCGGACCCAATGCCACCCACATTGCTGCCACGCAGCTTCACCTAGAGCGAACCGATTACGGTTGGTACGCAGCGAAACCAGACTGACGCGCGGCTGGAGATACGCCAGCGTCGATCAACAGGTGAATGGATTCAAGAAGCGTCGCCTAGGTCAGGTTTGCTGCGGGGCGCTGAAAGCTCAGCCGCCATGCGCGCAGCGAAGTCGGGATCGGTCCGCAGGCGCGTGACGACCTCCTCAGAGATGCGCTCGATATCGACTGCTCCCGCGGGAAATGCGATATCAGGCCTCGCCTTTCGGGCGGATCTAGACGCGGCGTACACGCTGGACCCGTCGTCTCCGTACGCGGCAAGGACATGCTCGTACACGACCTGCACCTTCGCGTCGAAGAGGATCGGAGGGTATGGATCGGCGGGTAGGTTCTCGTCCAACGATTGCCTGATCGTGACAAGCACGTCGGCAGTCGCGTCGGCTTTGCGCCGCCAGTCAAGGACCAATTTGTCGTGCAGGTGGGCGAGCAGGTTCTTCGCACCCCCCTTCACCGTTTCCAGTTCTGCTGGACTGAGGACCGGGTCCGGCTTCGTGAGCAGATCGAAGATTGCCAGTTCCTCCTCGCTAAGCCCCTCCCGGACCGCCCGCTGCTCCTCCTCGGTGAGCGTCTTGGAAAGCTCGATCAGACGGCGCAGGTACTCGTCGATATTGATGCTGCCCGCGTTGTAGTCGGCAATCAGTTCCTCGATGCGAGCGACCAGGTCATAGCGCGTCGGGTTGCGCCTAGCCGCCGCGGTTGCCCGCGACTTGAGCAACTGGGCCAGCCGATCCGTCTCAGCACGCTTGCGTCCGGCGAACCTCTTCGCCAGCCCGTCGAAGTCGATCTGTGACAGATCGATAAGCGGGTCAGGGTTCGCGCCTTGCGCGGCGGCACGGATCACGTACTCTTCCGCCCCGACCGAGCGGTCCAGCAACGCGTCGACGGCGTCCGCGACCGACTGGATATCCGCTTGCGGTGGCCGTGTCACGTCGGCGATTCGCTCCGCTACGACGCGGATTGCGGCGACAGTCCGCTGCTGCGCAGCGGCCTTGGGGTCCGGCAGCAGCGCCTTGAACAACTTCCGGACCTGACCAGCGGCTGCTATGAACCCAGTCCGTGTCTCTTCATCGGCCAGCAACGCCTCGACCGCGGCGTCCCGTAAGGCGATGTGCGCGAAGCCCGTGGCGTCGCGCAGTGCGACCAGGTCCACCCCGACGGCGGCGCAGAAGGAGACAAGGTCACTTATCGCCGCGTCCAATGCCGCCGCAAGCTCGTCGACGATCTCGATAGGCGAACCGACTTCGACTCCGGCATTGGCTGCGCCGTAGATCGCCAGCGCCTTCTCCAGGTTCCGGAAGACGCCGACGTAGTCGACGATCAAACCGTTCTCCTTGTCCGGGAACACCCGGTTGGCGCGCGCGATGGTCTGCATCAGCGAGTGGTTACGCATCGGCCGATCGAGGTAAATGGTCGACACGCTCGGGGCGTCGAAGCCGGTCATCCACATCGCGCAGACGAACGCGATCCGCAGCGGGTCGTCGGGGTCCTTGAACTTCTCGGCAAGGTCCTCGGTGTTCATCCGACGCCGATGCGGACGGATGTCGAGGCCGAGGGCGTCGAGCTGGCCGAGTTCGTTCTGGCCCTGGGAGACCACGACCGCCATGTCGGTGCTCTCCATCAAGGCGATGCGGCTGGCCAGCCACGGCCGCTCCAGCTCCGGCAGCGCATCGTGCTGGGTGCGCAGTTCCGCCAGGTGCTCGTGCCAAGCCTGCTGGACCAGGTCGTACATCCGCACGGCGGCAGCCTTGTCCAGGCCGACGTACATCGCTTTGCCTGTGAAGCCGCGACCGACGAAGTGCGTAACGAGGTCTTTGGCGATCTTCTGCAACCGTTCGGGGCGAGTAAGCAGCGTGTACTGCGTGCCGAACTTGCGGGCCAGCTGCCCTTCAGCGTCCTCGTCGAGCTCGGCCTCCTCAAGCAGCGCTTCCAGTTCATCGGCGAAGTCGGCGTTGACCAGTTGCAATTCGGGGATGCGGTTCTCGTAGTAGAGCGGCACGGTCGAGCCGTCCTCAATCGCCGCACGGAAGTTGTAGACGCTCACGTAGTCACCGAACTGTTGCTTCGTCAGCTCTTCGCCAGCCACGAGCGGCGTACCGGTGAATCCCATGAAGGAGGCGTTGGGCAGCGCACGGCGCATATTCAGCGCGAGCGTGTCGTACTGGCTTCGATGCGCCTCGTCAGTGATGACAACGACATCGTCCCTGTCGGAGAGCACCGGCATCTCTCGTTCGTCGCCGGTGGTCTGGAACTTCTGAATCAGGGTGAAGACGTATCTGTGATCGGCGGTCAGGAGCTCGCGAAGGTGGATTATGGAGCCTGCATGGACGCGGGCTTCGCGGGAAATGGCGCCAGAATCGGCGAACTCGCTGTGCAACTGCTCGTCCAACTCGGTGCGGTCAGTGACCATGACGAAGGTCCACTTGCCAGCAATGTGCCGCAACACCTTCTGCGTGAACCAGAGCATCGAAAGCGATTTGCCTGAGCCTTGCGTGTGCCAGAAGACACCCAACCGCTTGTCGCCGGTCGCGCGGACCGCATATAGATTGTCGATCGCGGCGTTGACGCCGTGGTACTGGTGACTCCGGGCCAGCGTCTTGATCAGCCCGCCGGGACGTTCCAGGTAGGCGACGAAGTTCTCAATGAGGTCGAGCAGCACTTGCGGCGTGCACGTCCCGCAAAGGGCCGCGTCCAGAGCGATAACGCCGCGGTTGCCTTCGGCGTCTATGACCTTCCAGTCCGCGAAGAACTCCCAGGGCGCGAACGTGGCGCCGACCTTGGCCTCGCTACCGTTGGAGAGGAGTACCAGTCCGTTAGGGATGAACAGCCCCGGGATGGTGTCGCGGTAGTCGGTCAGGTTGTCGTCGTAGGCATCCTTGACCGGCTTGTTCGGTTCCTTGAACTCCAGCAGCACCAGCGGGATCCCGTTGACGAAGAGGATCGTGTCTGGGCGGCGCTTGTGGAGATCGCCGGTGATCCAGATCTGCGAGACAGCGAGTAGATCGTTGTTGGCGGCGACCCGGAAGTCGACGTATTCAACAGTCGCGTACTGCCTCTGACCGTTCTCTTCCCACTCCGCCTTGTAGCCGTCCCGAAGCAGGTCATAGACCTCGCGGTTGGCGCGGACTCGGTCCATCAGCGAGCGGTCGCGGGTGATCGCGACTAGTGCTTCTTCGCGAACGTGCTCAGGGACGTTTGCGTTCAGCTTCGCCAGCGCGGCACGTAGCCGATGGGTCAGGAAGACGTCCCGCTGTGTGTCCCGGCCGAGGGTGCCGGTCGGGCCGAACGTCTCCTCGAAGGCGTTGATGTGCGTCCACCCGAGCTGCGTCAGCAGCTCAAGGCTCGGCCCCTCAACGAGGCCTGCCTCGGTGTATGCACCCACCATCACGCCACCGGCGCCTCAACGAGCGCGTCCACATCCAACGACGACACATCGATCTGGCCGGTGACAAGCTTCGGCAGCAGCAGGTCCCTTATCGCCCTGAGGTGACGATTCGACTGTGTCAGCGACCGAATCGTCGCAAGGTTGGGTCCGAAGGTCGCTTCTGCATCCATCGCCACCCGCTCTGAGGCCTTGAGCACCCTCACACCTGCGAGGTCCTGCTTACCAATCGCTTTGTATATCGTGCCTCCGCCCATGGAATCCTCGATGGCAAACGCATGACGCAGATGCCCGAGAAGGAGCGCCTGCCGGCCGTCCTTCGCACGCACCGCCGCCAATCCACGCCCGATGGTGAGATCGACGTCGGCAATGTTGATGCGTCCCACGGGTGCGCGCACGCTCACGAGGACGTCGCCCTCTCGCGCGACGCGCCCAGGCGCGCTGCACCACTTTCGTGTGATCGGGAGGTGATCACCGAAGTCGGTGACGCCCTGGTGGAACGGCATCCCGACGCCCGCTACGTTGTAGTGCTCGGAGCTCGGAGACTGTCCCATCGTGAGTTCGGCAATCTGGCCAAGCGGAACTGATTCCCAGCCCTCGGGGACTGTTCCGCCGTCGGACTCGATCAACGCAACTCTCTCGTGGCCAGGGAAGCGGAAGCGAACAAACCACTCGCGATGCACTGCTAGCGCGATCTCATGCAAGACCTCGATCCGGCGCCGGTTGACCTCGATCAAGTCGTCGATCGTCCTCAAGATCGCTCCAATGACCTGCTGCACCTGGATTTCCGGTACGGCGACCGAGACGTTGTAGAAGCGTTCGGGCGCTGTATGCCGGACAGTCGCGCCTGTCGCCGTCGCTCTGATCTGGCGCCTCGTCGTATCTGACAGCAGCACGTAGTAGAGGAACCGCTCGTCGAGGTCGGCATCCGGCTTGACCGTCACGAGTCCCAGCCGTTGGTTGTGCAACATCGCCGGCTGCTCCGGAACGAACGCCGGAGAGCCAAGTATGGGTGCCGACTGGGTTAGATCCGTCATCACGACCAACAAGTCGCCGGGTGACAACTCGAACTCCGACGGATAGCTGCCGGTGTAGTAGTCGTCCTTGCCTGGACGTAAACGAAGCCCCCCACCGATTGGAAAGTTGCCCGGCTTGAGCACGAGTTTGTCGCCCTCACTCGAGAAATACTCTCCCTTGAAGGCGAACCCGTGCTTTACGTTGATGAGGTCGCCGAGATGCTTGCTTGGCCATTCAGTCATGCGTCCAAGATTCCTTGGACCGTGCCGTCGAGCTTGACTCGCAGGATCTCGGCTTCGTCACTGAGGCGGGAGAAGTCCTCGTACATCTCGGCGAGTCTCTCCGTAAAGTCCTCGCCGTCGTCATCGACAGCAGCAGTGCCGATGTAGCGGCCCGGATTGAGGCTCCAGCCCTGCGCGTCGATTTCTGCGCGGGTCGCGACCTTGCAGAGTCCGGCGACGTCGAGGTATTTGCCGTCCGCGAAGTGTTCCTTGAGCAACACCTCGCTGCCATCGATCGTCTCGATGTCCTCGCCCCGGTAGAGCCTGACGATGTTGGCGAGGAACTCGATGTGTTCGGGCAGAAAGTCGCGGTGTGCGCGGTCGATCTGCCGGTAGAGGTGACGGGCGTCGATGAAGAGCACCTGATCCTCGCGCGCGGTTCCGACCTTGCCTCGGTCGAGGAACCACAGCGTCACCGGCAGCGTCACGGTGTAGAAGAAGTTGGTACCAATCGCGATCATCACGTCAACCGCGCCGGACTCAATGAGCTTCTGGCGGATCTCGCGTTCGGAATGGCTTGCATCGCCCGCGGAGTTCGCCATGACGAAGCCGGCGCGGCCGGTCGCGTTGAGTGCCGAGTAGAACGCCTGGATCCATAGGTAGTTCGCATTGTCCGGCTTCGGCAACCCGAACGGGAAGCGCTCGGGCGTCGCGAGTTTGGACTTGTCGACCTTGTCGACGTTGAACGGGGGGTTGGCCATGACGAAGTCGTATGAGCCGACGGACTTGTGCGGATCCTCGTAGTAGGTGTTCGCGAGCCGGATGTCGCCGGACAGGCCGTGCAGCGCGAGGTTCATCTTCGCGAGCGGCACCGTCTCCTCGGTCTTCTCGGTGCCGAAGATCGAGAGTTTCCGGGTGGCTGAGTGGTTGTGCCGTTCGACGAACTTCGCGCACTGCACGAACATGCCACCCGAGCCGCAGGCGAGATCCATCACACGGCCGTGGAAGGGCTCGATCACCTCCACGATCAGACGGACGATCGCGTAGGGCGTGAAGAACTCGCCGCCGAGGCGCCCTTCTTGTGAGGCGAAGTTCGACAGGAAGTCCTCGTAGATCAGACCGAACGCATCGCCGTCCAACTGACTCGGCAGAGGCGCGAACAGCCTCACCAACTCGATGAGCGTCGAGCGGTCGAGCCGCTGGTAGCCGCGCGGCAAGATACCCTTCAGCTCGGCGTTAGCGTCCTCGATCGCATCCATGGCGTCGTCGACCGCCTTGCCAAGGCCCTCTGACTCTGGCAGCTCTACCAAGCTGGAGAGCCGAGCGATATCTGGCACGTAGAGCACCGAACGGGCCTTATATGCCGCGGCAGTCACCGGGTTCCGCGCGGTGGCCTTCGCCTCGAGCTCGGGCCTGATCGCCTCGAAACGATGCTCGGCGTACGCCAGGAAGATCAAGCCGAGGACGGGCTGACGGTACTGAACCGGCGTGAGCTTCGAGTTTGCCCGCAACTCATCAGCCGCCGCCCACAAGGCACGGCGTACTGCTCCCAAATCAGTGCTCTTCACCGGTGCCCTTCCCGTCAGAGCCGGTCCCACCGCGTGCCCCGGCCGTGATGCACATTCTTGCGCTCCGCGGCCAGAGATTTGCTTCCCATCGGGCTATCTCAGACTCATCGGCCACGCGTTTCTGCATCGGTTGTCCAGCCTGCAAGACTCCTGCGGTGGGACTTTCTGCTCGGCAGGCCAGCCTCGGCCGGCGTCGTTGACGCCGCCGCGATCAATCGGGCCGCGTTGCTGCTCGCGCCCGTCGTACGTTCCACGCCGTTGGAGCGATGCGAGCGGCTGAGCGTCGCGACGGGTGCGCCGGTGCTGCTCAAGCGGGAGGACACGCAGGTCGTCCGCTCCTACAAGGTGCGGGGCGCCTACAACCTGATCGCCAGCCTGCCCGAGGACGCGCGCGCCAAAGGAGTGGTGTGCGCGAGCGCCGGCAACCACGCGCAGGGCGTCGCGTTCAGCTGCGCGGCGCTCGGCATCCCCGGCCGCGTCTTCCTGCCGGCCACCACCCCGCGCCAGGAGTACGCCCCCGCTGACAGTGACGCCGAGCCCTACGGTTTGAGCGTCTCAGCACCCGTCGAGAGGCCCAGATCGTTGGGCTCGGCGAGGCAGGCAAAGCGCTCAGCCGACTGGTAGCTCCACGGTTGCTCGCAACCCGCCGGCATGGCGAGCAGCAAGGGTGAGCGTGCCGTCATGCGCCTGTGTGATCCGGTCGACGACCGCCAGGCCCAGCCCGACCCCGGCATGGTCGGTACGCGCCCGTTCCGTCCCGCGCTGGAACGGCTCCACCATCGTCGCGACCAGCTGCTGCGACAGCTTCTCGCCGGTGTTCTCGACCGTGAGCGCCACCCGTCCGGGCTGAGCGCTGGTCGTCACGCACACGCTGCCATCCTGCGGCAGGTTGTGAACGATCGCGTTATGCACGAGGTTCGTCGTCAGCTGCAGCAACAGCGCCTCGGAGCCGACGGTGCATGCGGTGCTTGCCGAGGTCTCGACCGTGACGCCGCGCTTCTCGGCAAGGGGCAGCAGCGCCTCGGTCGCCTCCTCGGCCAGCAAGGAGAGGTCGACCTCCTGCCGTGCGAAGGACCGCTGGTCCGCCCGGCTGAGCAGGAGCAGCGCCTCGGTGAGATCGATCGCGCGGCTGTTGACAGCATGAAGGCGGTCGAGCAGATCGGCGGCGTCGTACGCAGCATCCGCGCGGGCGACGTCGAGCAGCGTCTGGGTGATCGCCAGCGGTGTACGCAGCTCGTGCGAGGCGTTGGCGGCGAACCGTTGCTGCTCCGCGACGTGACCTTCAAGGCGCGCGAGCATCGTGTCGAACGCGTCGGCGAGCTCGCGGAACTCGTCCTCGCGGCCCGGCAGCCGGATCCGGTAGGACAGCGATCCGGTCCCGGCGACTCGCGTCGCCTCGGTGATCCGGTTGAGGGGCGCGAGCATCCGGCCGGCCAGCAGCCAGCCGCCGATCAGCCCGAACACCAGCAGGAAGCCGAGCACGATGCCGAGGGTTGGCGCGAAGTCGCGAAGCAGGTCGGTGTGGGTGCGCACCATGAACATCACCCCGGGATGCACACCGCGAGATAGCGAGAAGTACCCGACGACGAGCAGCGCCGCCCCCGCCAGCATGAGGAACCCGGCGTAGCTGAGCGTCAGCTTCACGCGCACGCTCATCCCCGGGACCCGCTCCACGGGCTCGTGGCTCGTGAGCGGCATCAGGTCTCGATCCGGTAGCCAACCCCGGCCACCGTGGTGATGACCCACGGCTCGCCCAGCCGCTTTCGCAGCGCCGACACGGTGATGCGGACAGCGTTGGTGAACGGGTCGGCGTTGCGATCCCAGGCCCGCTCCAACAGCTCCTCCGCGCTCACCACCCCGCCGCCCGCCGCGACCAGCACTTCGAGTACGGCGAACTGCTTGCGCGTCAGCGCGACGTACCGGCCATCCCGATAGACCTCGCGACGGAACGGGTCGAGGCGCAACCCGGCGATCTCGAGCACCGGCGGCCGGTTGTGGGCGCGCCTGCGATCGAGGGCACGCAGCCGCAGCACCAGCTCACGCAGCTCGAAGGGCTTGGTCAGGTAGTCGTCGGCGCCGAGCTCGAACCCGGTCGTCTTGTCGTCGATCCGGTCGGCCGCGGTGAGCATGAGGATCGGCGTACCGGCCCCGGAGGCGACGATCTCCTTGGCGACCTCGTCTCCCGACGGACCGGGGATGTCGCGGTCGAGGACGGCGATGTCGTAGGCGTTGATGCTGAGCAGCTCCAGCGCGGTGTCACCGTCTCCGGCGATGTCGGCAGCGATCGCCTCCAGCCGCAGGCCGTCGCGGATCGCCTCCGCCATCAGCGGCTCGTCCTCGACAATCAGCACCCGCACGCCGTCGATGCTGCCAGCAACCGCATGTCGTCGGCATATCCAAAACCACATACGGCCGGGCAACGCGCGGTTGCCTTGACTGCTGCACGTGTCCATTCGGTTCGCTTCCGCGGTCGCTGTCCTCGCCGGCATCACGGCCTGCACCGCCGCTGTCCCCCCAAGTCAGGCGCCTCGCCACGCGGGCGCGTCAGACAAGCTCAGCCGGCAGCCGGCCGCCGAGTTGGTCGACGCCGACCGCGCCTCGCTGGCCAAGGTCCAATGGCCGACAGATGGCCAAGCCGCGGTCGTCGTCGGCCACGCGCGACCGGTGGCAAGCGCCGATCAGGAGCCGGTCCCGATCGCCAGCGTGGCGAAGGTGATGACCGCGTACCTGACGCTCGAGGCCTATCCGCTCCGCGATGCCGACGACGGGTTCACCGCGACAGTCAGCCCCGACGAGGTGCAAATGGAGTCGGAGGAGGCTGCTCTCGGCCAGTCGGTCGTGGCGGTGCAGGCCGGTGAGCGGCTGACCGAGCGCGAGATGCTCGAGGCGCTCCTCATCCCGTCGGGGAACAACATCGCGCGGATTCTCGCGACCCGGGTCGCAGGCAGCGAGTCGCTCTTCATCGCGCGGATGAACGACGCGGCACACGAGCTCGGCATGAACCACACCACCTACACCGACCCCAGCGGTTGGGATCCGGCCACGACGTCCACCGCCGCCGACCAGCTCCAGCTGTTCCGCCACGCGATGCGATTCGCGGTGTTCCGGCAAATCGTCAAGATGCCGTACGCCGCGCTCCCGGTTGCCGGAACGGTGCGCAACACCAACCCCATCCTGGCCGACGGATTCTTCGGCAAGACCGGGTCGGAGTCGGCTGCCGGGGCGTGCCTCGCCTTCTTCACCCACGCGGTGCTCAAGGGTCACCGGCAGACCGCCGTCGGCGTGGTGTTGGGCCAGTGGGAGCCCAACAGCTCCTCGGTCGTCCTCGCCGCTGCCGGCCGCGCCGCCGAAGACCTGGTCGGCTCCCTCACCGCCCAGCGACCTACATATCGTCCGCTTATCCAGATGCCGATACGCGCTGACAACAGGCCGGCACCTTGACTGGATGCGTGACGACGGCGGGGATCACGGTCTACGGGTGCGAGCCCGACGAGGCCGCGCTGTTCCGGGACCTGGCGCCTCGCCTGGGCGCCGTGACGACGCTCACCGCGGCAGCGCCCTCAGAGCTGACGGCGCCACTCGCGCACGGCAACCCGTGCATCAGCATCAGCCACAAGACACCTGTATCGAACGAGACGCTCGCCGCGCTCGGCGAGGCCGGGGTCAGGTATGTCTCGACTCGAAGCGTCGGCCACAACCACCTCGACGTCGCTTACGCCGAGAGCATCGGGATCCTGGTCGAGCCGGTCGCGTACTCACCGGACAGCGTCGCGGACTACACGCTGATGCTGATGCTCATGGCGCTTCGCCATGCCAGGTCCGTCCTGCGGCGTACCGAGCTTCACGACTACCGGCTCAACGATCAGCGCGGACACGAGCTGCGCGACCTGACAGTCGGCGTCGTCGGGACCGGCCGGATCGGTACGGCGGTCATCGACCGGCTACGTGGCTTCGGATGTCGGATCCTCGCCTACGACACCCGCCCTACTTCAGATGCCGACTACGTGGTGCTGGACGACCTGCTCGAGCGCAGCGACGTCGTCACCCTCCATACGCCGCTCACACCCGAGACCCATCATCTGCTCGACGGTGAGCGTCTGAAGCGAATGAAGCCCGGCGCGATCCTCGTGAACACGGGCAGGGGCGGCCTGGTCGAGACGGGCGCGCTCGTCGCCGTGTTGGAGTGCAGGCATCTGGGTGGTGCGGCGCTCGACGTCCTCGAAGGTGAGGACGGCATCTTCTACGCCGACTGCCGCGACAAGCCCGTCGGAAGCGAACTGCTCCTTCGGTTGCACCGGCTACCGAACGTGCTGATCAGCCCGCACACCGCCTACTTCACCGATCACGCACTGTCCGACACGGTCACGCAATCCCTCACCAACTGCCTGACGTTCATGGCGACGAGCTGCCATGTCTAGGTTGCAGGTCGGCATCGTCTTCGGCGGCTGCTCCGAGGAACATCCGGTCTCGGTGAAGTCGGCTCAGGAGGTCGCACGACACCTCGACCTCGCGAAGTACGAGCCCCACTACATCGGGATCACCAGAAGGGGCGCCTGGAAGCTCTGCACCGGCCCCGACGCGAGCTGGTACGGCGGAGGCTCCCGGTCCGCCGTACTGTCCCCTGACCGAGACGTGCACGGCTTGCTGGTGTTCGACGCCGGCCGCTATGAGTTGACCCGCCTCGACGTGCTGCTGCCGCTGCTTCACGGGAGGCTCGGCGAGGACGGCGCGATCCAGGGGCTGTTCGAGCTGTCGGGCATTCCCTACGTCGGGTGCGACATCCAGAGTTCGGCGTTGTGCATGGACAAGTCGCTTGCCTACCTGGTCGTCAGGTCCGCAGGGATCGCCGTCCCCGACCACTGGACCGTTGTGGGTGACGAGGACGTCGATCCGCGTGCGCTGACGTATCCGGTCTTCGTGAAGCCGGCACGCTCCGGCTCGTCCTTCGGTGTCAGCAAGGTGTCCGGCGCGGTGCAGCTGGCGGACGCGCTGAAGGCGGCGAGGCAGTACGACTCGAAGGTGCTGATCGAGGCGGCCGTTGCCGGCCGGGAGGTCGGCTGCGCCATCTTGGGCAACGGCTCGGATCTGATTGTCGGCGAGGTCGACCACGTCGACCTCTCGCACGGCTTCTTCCGGATCCATCAGGAGGCGACGCCGGAAACGGGATCGGAGAACTCGACGGTCCGTGTCCCGGCCGACCTCCCGCCCGACGTGCGGGCGCAGGTCCAGGAGACCGCGAAGCGGATCTACCGCGCGTTGGGCTGCCGCGGGCTGTCGCGCGTCGACATGTTCCTGACGGAGCACGACGAGGTCGTCCTGAACGAGGTCAATACCTTGCCGGGCCTGACGTCGTACAGCCGTTACCCGCGAATGATGGCGGCCGCCGGTCTTTCGCTGTCCGATGTGATCGACCTGGTCGTGTCGAAGGCGCTCGAGCACTCCGGCGCTGTGCGAATGAGCACCGTGCGAACGAGCACCGCGCGAATGAACAGAGTGTCATGAACGGAGACTTCGCCTTCGTCGACGAGATCGTCGCCGGCATCCGGTGGGATGCGAAGTACGCGACCTGGGACAACTTCACCGGCAAGCCGGTGGACGGCTACTTCGTCAATCGCATCGTCGGAACGATGGCGTTGTGCGACGCGCTGACGCGGATGCGAGACGAGGCGGCATCATCGGGCTTCGGAGTGCTGCTGTGGGACGGCTACCGGCCGCGCCGGGCCGTCGCGAGGTTCGTGGAGTGGGCGAAGGAACCGGAGGACGGCCGGACGAAGCCCCGGCACTACCCGAACATCACCAAGGCCGAGATGTTCGAGCAGGGATACGTGGCGGCGAGATCCGGCCATTCTCGTGGCAGCACCGTTGACTTGACGCTCTACCACCTGCGGACCGGCGAGCTTGCCCGCATGGGTGGTGGTCACGACCTCATGGACGTCGTCTCGCATCACGGCGCGAAAGGGATCCGGTCGGCCGAGGCAAGGAACCGGCGCCGCCTCCGCACTCTCATGGAGGGGTGCGGCTTTCGCTCGTACGAATCCGAGTGGTGGCACTACACGCTCGTCGACGAGCCGTACCCGAGCACGTACTTCGACTTTCCGATCACGGGCTCGCGACAATGGCAGGAGGTCGCGGCCTGACAGCCGAGACGTCCCTGCGGGCCTCCAGCCGAGCCCTACGCTTTGCGCGTCTCAACCGCCCTCGAGGGGCCAATGTCGTCGGGCTCGGCGGGATGCGGCTCGTCGGACACGCGTCGCGCGCGCAGGACGATGTCCTCGATGTGGTGAGACGCCGAGGCGGCACCCGGCGGGCGCGGCCGCTTCCCGTGGACCTCGACGACCCAGTCCCGTGAGTCCGCGACGACCCTTGCGAAGTCCTCGACGTGGACGTAGGCCATCGGGTCGAACGCCGGCGCGGCGCCCTCATCGATCGCTGCGCGCATCGCGTCGAGATCGTGGCCGACGACCAGCAACGTGCCGCCCGGCGCCACTGCCCGCAACACGTTGCGTACGCCGCGACTGTCCGGCGTACGCGGGATCGATGCGTACTGCGCTGACACCAGGTCGAAGGCTTCGGGTGCGAAGGGCTCGTCCGCGTTGGCGTCGGCGAGCTGGCACTCGAGTCGCAGCCCACGCCGCGAAGCTTCCGCCTCGATCCGGTCGAGTGCGTGCTGTGAGATGTCGCTCGCCGTCACCGCCCAGCCTTGTTCGGTCAGCCACAGCGCATCGCCACCCTCACCGGCACCGACGTCGAGCACCCGCCCGGGCGGCAAACCACTGACCTCGTTGACGAGTGTGCCGTTGGGGTTGCCGCTCCAGAGCTGCTCGCCGCTGTAGCGGTGCTCCCAGTCGGCGCGGTTCCCGGACGGTCGCGCATCAGCGTCGCGATCCTCCCGGTCGAGGCCGTCGCCGACGGCTTGCGCGACGCGGCTGCCGTCGCCGTCGATGCGCTCGGCTCCGGCGAGGTCCTCGACGTCATCACCCCGCGCGGTCGCGGCGAGCATCCGACGACCAACGACGGCGTGGCCGCTGGCGAGCTCGGCGCGGAAGCGCCCGTCGTCGGTGCGGGACACCCGACGCACCCGCCCGCGCAGGATCTCCCCGCCGTTCCGGCGTACGGCGACCACGTCGGCCGCGGCCTCGTCGATCGGCTCTCCCGCGGTGACCACGATCACGGATCGGCGCTGCCGTCCCAGCTGCAGCGCCGCCGCCAGTCCCGCGGCCGAGCCGCCCACGATGACAACGTCGCAGTGCCGTTCGACAGTGGATGGGGGCGCGGCGTGGGAATGTCCGTGTCCGTGTTCAGCCATGCCACCGAGGCTACGATGGACTTGCGAGGATCGGAAGGGGTCTTGCACTATCCGCAAGACCGCGAACGGAGGCAACGATGTCCGAGCTCGGCGAGATCGAGCAGGTCGTCCGGACTCGGCTGCGCGCCTTGCGGACCACCCTGGGCTTCTCTCTCGACGAGCTCGCTGCCCGCACCAACCTGAGCCCTTCGACCATCAGTCGGGTCGAGACCGGCAAGCGGACGATCAGCCTCGACGTCCTGCTCCCGCTGGCCAAGGCGCTCCACATCGACCTCGATGTGCTCCTCGACGTACGCAACGACGACGACGTCGTCATCCGCCCCACGCCGGACCGGTCGGGCAAGCGCACGACGTGGCTGTTGAGCCGGCCGACGAGCAGCACCAGCGCATTGAAGGTGCGGCTCGAGCCGACCCGTACGCCGCCCGAGCAGCGGGTCCACCCCGGCCACGACTGGTTCTTCGTCCTCGAAGGCCGGGTGCGGCTCTCCCTCGGCGACCGCGAAGTCATGGTCGAAGCCGGCGAGGCGGCCGAGTTCGCGACGATGACCCCGCACGCGTTCTCGGCGGTCGGCGGCCCGGCCGAGGTGATCATGATCTTCGATCGCGACGGCAAGCACGCCCATCTCCACGAGAGCACTCGCCGCAAACCGACGAAGTAGAACGACGCCTACTTCGACGGACCCGGGTCACGTCGTACGGCGCCGGAGGGTGGCGGCCGCCAGGGTGAGTCCCGCGACGGCGCAGCCGGCGAGGATCGCGACGTCGCGCCAGAAGTCCCCGCCCAGCCCGGCGTCATTGGTCACGTGGTCGACGGCTTCGACGGCATAGGACAGCGGCATGACGTCGGAGGCCCAACGCAGGACGTCGGCCATCAGGCCGCGCGGGCGGAACAGGCCACACAACAGGAACTGCGGGAGGACCACCACGGGCATGAACTGCAACGCTTGGAACTCGGTCCGGGCGAACGCCGACGCGAGCAGGCCGAGCGCCACACCGAGCAGGGCGCTGAGCAGCGCCACCAGCAGCAGCCAGCCGAATGATCCGGCGACCGACAGCCCCAGCCACACGCTGACCAGCGCCGCGAGGACGACCTGCACGACTGAGATGACAGAGAACGCGACGCCGTAGCCGCCGAGCAGGTCGAGCTTTCCGGCCGGTGTCGTGAGCAGCCGCTCGAGCGTTCCGGAGGTGCGCTCGCGCTGCATCGTGACCGACGTGGTCAGGAACATCAGCAGGAACGGAAAGAACGTCAGCAGCGACGGTGCGACGCGATCGAAGACTGAGCTGGAGTTGAAGACGTAACGCAGCAGGATCATGAGCAGCGTGGGAACGAGGACCATGAGGGCGACGCTGCGCGGATCGTGACGCAGCTGGGCGAGCACCCGCCGCGCCGTCGCCGCGAGCATGCGCGGGCTCATGCGGCACGTACCAGGCGGAGGAAGGCATCCTCCATCGACGCAGCACCCGTGCGGTCCTTCAAGCTGCGCGGTGTCTCGTGGGCCAGCACCTCGCCGTCGCGCAGCAGCAGCAACGCGTCGCAGCGTTCCGCCTCGTCCATCACATGACTGGACACGATCAGCGTCGTGTCGTCGGTCACGAGTCGGTGGAACAGCGCCCACAGATCCTCGCGCAGGACGGGGTCGAGCCCGACGGTCGGTTCGTCGAGCACCAGCAACCGCGGCGTACCGAGCATGGCGACGGCGAGGCTGACCCGGGAGCGCTGACCGCCGGAGAGCTTGCCGGTGAGGCGCCCGGCGTACGACGCCAGGTCAACCGCCCCGATGACCCGATCGACGTCGCCGGCGGGTGCGCGGACGGCGGCGGCGAAGTACCGCAGGTTCTCGACGACGGTCAGGTCGTCGTAGACGGCGGCCGACTGTGAGGCATAGCCGATCTGGGTGCGCAGGACCGGAGATCCGGCGGCCTGGCCAAGGACGGTCACAGTGCCGGCGGCGATCTTCTGTACGCCGAGCAGGCAGCGAAGCAGCGTCGTCTTCCCCGAACCGCTGGGCCCGAGCAGCCCGGTCACCGTCCCCGACGGCACCTCGAAGGCCAGGTCCCGCAAGACCTCCGTGCCACCGCGTACGACGCGCAATCCCGTGACCGACACAGCATTATTAGTCATATGTTTAAATCTATCGGCAGCAGCAGCCCCGCTGTCAATCGAGGGCAGGAGGGGGCGACGCGATGGCACGCGCCGGCCGGCGGCCTGGACCGACTCAGACCAAGGATGCGATCGTCGCGGCGGCCCGGGCGCAGTTCGCCGAACGCGGCTTCACGGCCACGACGATCCGCTCCGTCGCGGCCGCCGCTGAGGTCAACCCGGCGCTGATTCACCACTACTTCGGCACGAAGGAGCAGCTGTTCCTCGACGTACTGCAATGGCCACTCGACCCCGTCGAGCTGGTTACCGACCTGCTCGCGGCAGGCCCGCGCTCACAGTTCCCGCGCCGGTTCGCCGGCGGCTTCATCGCGGCCTGGCGCGACCCCGTCGCCGGCCCCGCGCTGCAGGCGATGGCGCGACGGGCGATCGGCGACCCCGACAGCGCCGCATTGATGCGCAACCTCGTCGAGACCGTCCTGCTCCCCCGCGTTGCCCGAACGCTCAATGTGCCTGAGGTCAATGTCGCCGGCGCCATCTCTCACCTGCTCGGCCTGATGCTCGCCGCAACCGTTCTACGGATCGCACCACTCGCGACTGCCACCGACGAGGAGCTCGTCGACCTCGTCAGCCCGGCCATCACCCGCTACCTCAGATAGCCATCAGCGTCCGGCCGAACATCCTGGAGCAGAGTTCCGGATCGGCGGTCACCACCTCGACGGACTAATCACCCGCACGACCAGGTCCTGCCGGCTGAGCGTCTTAGGACCACTCGACTGCCGGCTCTGCCTGTGGATAAGTTTTCGTTGTTTTCCAACGGTTTCTTCGGCCTGAAGGTCTTGATCTTGTCGTTGGCATCGACTATCATTCGAACATACGTTCGATCAGGAGTGGAAGTTGACAGTTCGTGGTGGGGCGAGCCGCGACGCGCTGGCGGCAGCAAAAGCCGCGGTCGCCGATGACCCGCACGCGCTGCCCGATGAACCGCTGCTGGAGGCCCTCGACCAGCTGCTCGACGCCCGACGTCTGCTCGACGTTGCGATCGCGCGCTTCCTGGCTGTTGTCGACGTACGCGACGCCACCGTCGAGCCGTATGGTCGGGCCACCCGCGGTTGGTTGATCGAGGACAAGCACCTGCCGGCCGCAGCCGCCGGACGACTGCTGAAGGTCTCCCGGCAGCTTCCGATCCGCCCCGTCATCGACGACGCGCTGGCTGCCGGTGAGATCTCGGTCGAGCACGCGGCGCCGATCCTTCGCACCCTCGCGAAGCTCTCCCCCGCCGATCGCGACGTCGACGAGAAGATCCTCGTCGAGGCGGCGAAGGACGTCGACCCGGACACCTTGCGCACGCTGTGCCAGGCGACCGAGGAAGCCGCCTGCACCAACGAGGAAGCCGATGCCCGCCGGGAGCGCTTGCACGGCACCCGCTACCTCCACCTCTCCACCACGTTTGACGGGATGGTTCGCCTCGACGGGATGCTCGACCCCGAAGCCGGTGCGGCGGTGATCGCCGCGATCGAACCGCTCGCCCACAAACTCGGACCCGAAGACGACCGCACCGTCCCGCAGCGCCGCGCCGACGCGCTCGCCACCCTCGCCGGCGCCGC
>DASZVL010000060.1:0-27497 GCA_035547035.1 Mycobacteriales bacterium
TGGCGACCTTCTTCATGGTCGTCATCAGCAGCTGCTGGTGGTCCGAGGCGATGTTCGAGCGCTCGAAGACCGGCGCGATCTCGAACTGGCCGGGCGCGACCTCGTTGTGGCGGGTCTTCGCCGGGATGCCGAGCTTGAACAGCTCGCGCTCCGCGTCGAACATGCACGCCAGCACCCGGTCGGGGATGGCGCCGAAGTAGTGGTCGTCGAACTCCTGGCCCTTCGGCGGCTTCGCGCCGAACAGCGTGCGGCCGGAGTTGAGCAGGTCAGGACGCGCCAGCAGGAAGTGACGGTCGACCAGGAAGTACTCCTGCTCCGGACCGGCGAACGACACGACCGCGTCGGGGTTGTCGTGGCCGAACAGCTTCAGCACCCGCTCGGCCTGCTTGGCCATCGCCTGCTGCGAGCGCAGCAGCGGGGTCTTGTGGTCCAGCGCCTCGCCGGTCATCGACACGAAGACCGTCGGGATGCACAGCGTGTTCCCGTTGGGGTTCTCGAGGATGTACGCCGGGGACGTCACGTCCCAGCCGGTGTAGCCGCGGGCCTCGAAGGTCGAGCGGATGCCGCCGTTGGGGAAGCTGGAGGCGTCGGGCTCGCCCTGGGTCAGGGTCTTGCCGGAGAACTCCGCGATCGCCGTACCGTCGCCGTTGGGCTCCAGGAAGCTGTCGTGCTTCTCAGCGGTCGAGCCGGTCAGCGGGTAGAAGACGTGGGCGTAGTGCGTCGCGCCGCGCGACATCGCCCAGTCCTTCATCGCGACGGCAACGGCGTCGGCGATGTCGGGGTCGAGTGGCTGGTTCTGGTCGATGGTGGCGAGCACCGACTTGTAGACGGCCTTCGGCAGCACTTTCTGCATCACGGCCTTGCCGAACACGTTCTCGCCGAAGATGCCACCGGGCTCCTCGTCGAGCGAGAAGGTCGCCGGAGGCGGCGTGAAGGTCGCCAGCGCCTCGATCGCGTGCCGTCGTACCGCGTTGCCTGCCATCAACTCTCCTTGAATGAGCTTCCCCGGGCCCGCTCGATGGGCCGCTTCCAGACCACGACGGTATGTGCCGAATGTTTCCGGCACATCACACGGGCGGCGGGCCGTCAGCCGGCTGCGGGCACCGCGAGGACGAACCTGGCCCCGCCGAGGTCGGAGTCCTCGACCCGCAGGCTGCCCCCGTGTGCCTGTGCGGTGGCTCGCGCGATCGCCAGGCCCAGCCCCGATCCCCCGTCGTCGCGCGCCCGCGCGTCGTCGAGCCGCACGAACCGCTCGAAGATCCGCTCCCGGTCCTCGGCCGGCACGCCCGGGCCGTCGTCGTCGACGTACAGCTCGACCGTCCCCGGATCTGGCCGGCCCATCGTCACCTCGACGGCCGATCTGGCATGCCGTTGCGCGTTGCTCCGCAGGTTGTCGATCGCGCGGGCCAGTGCCAGCCGGTCGCCGCGGACCAGGTACGTCGACTCGCTCGCCACTCCGGCCAGCTCGGCGAGGTCGACCGCCGCGGTGCTCAGCTGGGAGTCCGACTCCATCCGGGCGAGCGTCAGCAGGTCGTCGACGATCACCACCAGTCGCTCGGTGTCGACGAGCGCCCCTGCCAGCAGCTCGCTGCGCGTCGCCTCGTCCGACGACGCAAGCGCCACCTCCAGCTGCGTCCGGGTCGCCGCGATCGGGCTACGCAGCTCGTGCGCGACGTCGCCGACAAACCGCTGCTCCCGCGCCGCCGCGGCACCGAGCCGGTCGAGCATCGCGTTGAGCGTCACGGCCAGCGCGCGTATCTCGTCCTCGCTACCGGGCAGCGGCAGCCGCACACCTCCGGCCGG
The DNA here is from genome assembly GCA_035547035.1 of Mycobacteriales bacterium. Lineage (GTDB taxonomy): Bacteria > Actinomycetota > Actinomycetes > JAFAQI01 > JAFAQI01 > DASZTV01. The sequence continues at coordinate 1,804 of DASZVL010000060.1, forward strand.
GTGCGTGACGTTCTCCGCACCGCGGCGCAGGCTCGACACCGCGCCGAGCGCATGGCCGAGCAGAAACCACAACGTCCCGCCGACGAGCAGCAGCAGCACGGGCGCAGCGATCGCGACGTATCGCGCCAGGCTGTGCAACGTGGCCTGCTCGTCGCGCAACGACTCCGCCACGACGACGAAGTAGCCAGTGCCGTCCCGCGACACCGTCTCGACGAGGATCCGGTTACGCCCGGTCGACGCGGTCTGGCTCACCCCACCGCTGCGCGGCCCGCTGCGCGCGATGCTCGCAGCGTCCGTCGGAGCGATCAGCGGAAGCGTGCGCGACGTGCCCGGCGAGACCGCCAGCACCGCGCCCGACCGGTCCATCACCTGTGCGCTCTGCCCCGCCTCGACGGGAAGCGTCGGCGGGATCGCGCCCGCTCCGACGAGGGCGGTGATGTTGGCCGCAACACCTCGGTTCGCGAGATCGACGGCGTGCAGGCGGCTAGATGCGAAGCCGTGGAGCAGGAGCAGACTCCCCGCCGCGAGAAACACCGCGAGCGCGGCGGTCGCGATCAACGTGAGCCGAGCCCGCAAGCCGAGCCGGCGCCACCCTCTCATCGGCCGGCCACGCGATAGCCCGCACCTCTCACGGTCTCGATCACCTCGCGGCCGAGCTTGCGGCGCAGATACCCGACGTAGACCTCCACGACGTTGAGATCGCCGCTCGCGTCGTGCGACTCCCACACGTGCTCATACAGCTCGGACTTCGACACGACCCGGCCGGCGTTGCGGATCAGGTAGGCGAGCAGGGCGAACTCCCGCGTGGTGACCTCGACCTCCTCGCCGTCGCGCAGCACCCGCCGAGTCCCCGGATCGAGCGTGACCACGCCCGAGGACATGACCGCGGGCCTCGGTACGGCGCCGCGTCGCAGCAGCGCGCGAATCCGTGCGACGAGGACGACCAGCGAGAACGGCTTCGTCAGGTAGTCGTCGGCGCCTTCGTCCAGCGCATCCGCCTCGTCGTACTCGCCGTCCTTCGCCGTCAGCATCAGCACCGGCGTCCAGACCTCGGCGGCCCTCAGCCGCCGCACCACTTCATATCCGGACAGCACCGGGAGCATCAGGTCGAGCAGGATCAGGTCGTAGTCGCCGCCGAGCGCGGCATCCAGGCCGGCGCCGCCGTCGTGGTGCACGTCGACGACGTAGCCCTCGCGGGCAAGGCCGGCCTGCAGCGCCCGGGCCATGCGGCGCTCATCGTCGACCACCAACAAGCGCACCCCGCCAGTGTCCGGCCCCCACGCGGCAAACCGCCACCCGAGCGCCCGGCCGGCTCTCAGCGTCCTCTCAGCCGGCCCTTGTCAGGCTGTCGCCATGGCTCTCTCTCCCGCTGCGCGCCACCGCGCGCGATACCTGGTCCCGCTCGGCGCGGCCGCGATCACCGCTGCGGTCGTCGTGATCCCGCAAGCCGCCTCAGGCGCAGTCCATCCGAACCTCCCGGCCCGCACGGCGGCGCAGCTGCTCGCTTCCCTGGAGCAGGCGACGGTGCCCCAGTTCAGCGGGACAGTGGTCGAGACCTCGCGGCTGGGCCTGCCGAACATCGGTGACAGCTCGCTCGTCGGCGAGGCCACGCCGGCGGGGGCGGACGGGATGATGCAGATCGTCACTCTGCTGACCGGGTCGCACACCGCGCAGATCGCCTACGGCGGCCCGGAGCGGCAGCGCATCGCGATCTTCCTCTCCGATCTCACCGAGATGGACATCGTGCACAACGGCGCAAACGTGTGGACCTACTCGAGCAGCAGCAACTCGGTGACGCACAACACGCTCAAGTCCGGCGGCGAGCAGACGCCCGAGCAGGACGCGACGGCTCCGGTCAACCCGGACAAGGTCGCGGAAGAGGCCCTGTCGAAGATCGACCCGTCGACGGCCGTGACGGTCGACCGTACGGCGGAGGTCGCCAACCGTGCGGCATACCAGCTCGACCTCGCACCGCGCGACCCGAACACGTTGGTCGGCTCGGTGCGAATCGCGCTGGACTCGAAGACCTCGCTCCCGCTGCGAGTGCAGATCTGGTCGCGCGGGAACACCTCGTCGCCGGCGTTCGAGGTCGGCTTCACGAGCATCTCGATGTCGGCGCCCGGCGCGTCGACGTTCAGCTTCACGACGCCGCCGACTGCGACGACGCAGCCGCTGCCCTTCTCACACGCGTTCTCAGCGCCGCTCGGTCAGCCTGCGACGCCGCGCACGTCGGGCCCGAAGCAGACGGCCCCGCACCAGACCGGTACCGCCGTCCTCGGCAAGAACTGGACCTCAGTGCTGGTCGAGCACCTCAGCGACTCCGCATCGCCGGCGCCCACCGGCCCGGTCGCCGGTGCCGTCACCGGCCCGGCCACCGCCACACTGCCCGACGGGACGCCGCGACGCGTGGTCATCAAGGGTCGCCCGGATGGCGGGCCGCCCGGGCCGAGCCTCGGGCAGGAGCTCGACCAGCTCGGCACCCGCGTCGCAGCCGGTCACGTCATCACGACGACGCTGCTGACGATCCTGGTGACCGACGACAACCGGATCCTCATCGGGGCAGTCACGCCCAGCTTCATCGAGAAGCTCGCTGCCACCAAGGCCGCCCAGTGACGGCGGTCGCGGAGGAGTACGCCGAGGCGCCCGCATCCGGTGAGACGGCGCCGCTCGTCATCGCGACGACCGGTCTGACGAAACGGTTCCGCGGCGGGCAGGTCGCGGTCGACCACATCGACCTCGCCGTTCCGCGCGGCTCGGTGTTCGGCTTCCTCGGCCCCAACGGCTCCGGCAAGACGACGACGATCCGGATGCTGCTCGGCCTGATCAGACCGACCGAAGGCAGCGTGACGCTGCTCGGCGAGCCGATCCCCGAGCGCCTGCCCCAGGTGATGCCGAAGGTCGGCGCACTGGTGGAAGGGCCGGCCTTCCATCCCTACCTGTCCGGCCGCGCGAACCTCGTACGTATCGACCGGATGGATGTCACGGCCGACCCCAAGACACACGACGAGCGGATCTCTGCCGCACTCGCGCGAGTCGGGCTGACCGCCGCAGAGGGCAAGCGGTTCCGGCAGTACTCGCTTGGCATGAAGCAGCGCCTCGGCATCGCCGCCGCGCTGTTGCAGCCGCGCGAGCTTCTCGTCCTCGACGAGCCGACCAACGGCCTCGACCCGCAAGGCACCCGCGAGGTCCGCCATCTCGTGCGCGACCTTTCCGCTGACGGCATGACGGTGCTGGTGTCGAGCCATCTCCTCGCCGAGGTCGAGCAGGTGTGCAGCCACGTCGGGATCATGAGTGCCGGCAAGCTCGTGCGACAGGGCACGCTCGAGGAGCTGCGTGGCGCCGACAGCACGATGATCACGGTCACGACGCCGGCGACCGCCGCGGCGGTTGCCGCCCTGCGCGACCTCGGGCTGAAGGACGCCGACGTGTCGATGCACGACGAGGTCCGCGCGTCGCTCGGTGCGCTGTCGCCCGAAGAGGTGACCGTCGCGCTGGTGAAGGCCGACGTGCCGGTCCGCGGCCTCGTCGTGACCAGACCCGCGCTCGAGGATCTGTTCGTCCAGCTCACCGGGGAGGGCTTCGATGTCGTCCGCTGACGCCGCAGTCGCCGTACGTGGCGGCGGTGCCGCCGTCACGCCACGAGTACACAGCGGCGCGCTCGGCCGCCAGCTGCGCTCCGAGCTGCGACTCGCATTCGGCCGCCGCCGCAACCAGATCCTCTTGGTGGCGCTCGGTGCGATCCCGCTTGCCATCGGCATCGCGGTCAAGCTCTCGCCACCCGGTGGGCGTGGCGGCGACGGGCCACAGTTCCTCAACCGCATCACCGACAGCGGCCTGTTCCTCGTGCTGACCGCGCTGTTCATCATGCTCAACCTGTTCCTGCCGGTGGTGATCGGAATCGTGTCCGCGGACGGCATCGCGGGCGAGGCACAGGCCGGCACGTTGCGGTACCTCCTGACCGTCCCGGTACGACGCGGCCGCTTGCTGTTCGTGAAGGCATTCGGCCTCGTCACCTACGCGCTGGCAGCGGTCGGCACGATCGCGATGGTCGCGGCGATCGCAGGCATGGCGCTTTTCGGAACCGGCTCCTTCACGCTGCTCGGCGGACAGACCGTCTCCACCGGCGAAGGCCTGCTGCGGATCCTCGCGGTCGCGATCTACGTCTGGCTGTCGTTGTTCGGGCTGATCGCGGTCGGATTGCTGATCTCGGTCCTGACCGAGGTGCCGATCGCGGCGATGGCCGCGACACTCGGGTTCGGGGTGCTGTCGATCGTGCTCGACCAGATCCCCCAGCTGCACGCGATCCATCCCGGCCTGATCGACAACTACTGGCAGTCGTTCGGCACGCTGATCCGGGTCGGCCCCGACTTCGGGCAGCTCGGCAGGTACCTGCTGCTGCAGCTGGTCTACGTCGCCGTCGCCGGCGGGCTCGCGTGGGCGAAGTTCAGCGACGCCGACGTGACCTCGTAGCCGAGAAGGCTCAGCGGCGGCGCGCGCCGAGCGCGCGCGCTGCCGCATAGGCGTCGACGAGGCCGGCGCCCTTGTCGTAGCTCGAGGTGAAGCGGCCGTCGCGGACGTACTTGGCGCCGCTGCGGTACTTGTATGCCGTCGACTTCAGGGCGGCATCGATCTGCTTCGGTGTGGCCGTCGGATCCGCCTGGAAGAGCAGCGCAACGATCCCAGCGACCGCCGGTGCGGCCCACGAGGTCCCGCTTCCCGTGGAGTACGTCGCGACGTCGCCGGCGGCGGGCCCGTCCTGTGGGTCGTGTGTCACAGCAACGCACTCCGCTTGATATGTGCGACAGGCGGAGACGACGTTGACCGCCGGAGCCGAGATGTCGGGCCAGGTCCTCGGGTGCGCTTTGGCCCCGCGCGAGGACTCGGGGTCGATCTTGCCGTTACGGGTCCCGGTCCCGAGGTCGTCGTACCCGGCGATGGTGAGGATGCCCGGAGTCGAGTCCGCCGCGGGCACGTCGTTCGAGCTGCTCGTGCTGCCGTTGCCGCCGGTGTTGCCGTTCGCCCACACCACGACGACGCCCTGTGCGACGAGCTGCCGCTCGAGCCCGGCGATGATCGGGTCGTTGTCGCCCCACGACAGCGACAGCACCTTGATCGGCGGGCAGGCACGCCTCGAGACACCCGAGCCACACGGGCGCTTGTGGTGTGCGAGCACCCAGGCGAACGCCTGGTCGATGCCTTGCAGCGCCGCCGTAGCGGAGATCATCACCAGCCGGGCACCCGGCGCGTTGCCGCCGACGTGCGTGCCGTCCGGCAAGGTGAAGCGGTTCCCGACGGCGACTCCTCCGACGAACGTGCCGTGTCCGCCGGCGCCCGCGTCGGAGTTGGCCGACGTCGGAACATCGGTGACGCAGTTGAGGTACTCGCTCGTCGCTTGCGCCGGAACGCACGGGACCGCCGTAAGACTGCGCACCACCTTCGAGCGGCCGTCCGGCAGAAGGAAGGCGGGATGGGTTGGATCGATCCCGGTGTCGATGACCGCGATGGTGACGCCGCGACCGTCGAGGCGCCGGCCGTAACGGTCCACCAGGTGACGCTGCGCGGCGTCAGCACGCGTGGCGACTGTGCCGGACGTACCGGAAGTGCCCGCCGCGGCCGCCACGCTCCGACTCGTTCCGAGCGACGCCACCAGGGTCACTGCGATCACGACGCCGAGCAGGCGCGCTCCGCGAAGCTGCGCCATTCCTACATCCGCCGCAGCCCGGTCGTGTACCGGAAGCAGCCACAGCCGTCGTCGAACGCAAACCCGCGGTAGGCCGCCGCCGCGTCGTGCTGGTTGCTGCTGAACGACGACGCGTAGGCACCGACCGGGTGGTAGGAGCTGCCGAGCGAGTTGACGATACCGAGCAGTGCCGAAGCGGGCTCCGACGTACGCCAGTGCGACACGACCGCCGCGACGAAGAACGGCCCCTCGCAGGACGGCAGCGCGAGGATCGCGGAGTTGTTGTCGCTCGGCGCTAGCCGCGCGTGCTTGAGGATCGCGAGGCAACGCGCGCCCGGCTGCTTTGCAAGGGCGTCGAAGTTCGCTGGCAGGACGTCGGAGTACGGCGACCAGCCGGGCCCCATCGCCCCGCGCAGCTGGCTTCGCGGATTCGTGAGGTTCGGGATCAGCACCGGCCCGGCTTCCAGTGAGCTCAGCCCGTAGCGAGGGCTGTAGCCCTGCGACGACGCCACGTCCATGAACAGGTAGTCGACGGCGACCTGCGACATCATCACGACGTGGTCGATGCACTCGGATGAGAACTTCAGCACGGCGCTGCCCACCGCCGCGGACACCTGCGCCACCTGCTGTGTCGAGCTGCCGCTCACCGACAGGAAGACCGCGTCGTACACGGGATCGCCGAGTGCCTTGAACGTCGGAACCAGATCGTGGGTGTAGGCGGCGCGGTACTCCGGCCGATCGAACGTCACGACGCCGATTCGCGGCTGCCGAACCGTCGGGCAGCTGTTGCCCCAACGGCTGGACGCCCAGCGCGCACCGATCAGGTACGTCGGCAGCAGCTTCCCGAGCCGGTCGAAGGTGATCTGCGCCGGCGCCCACAGGTTGGGGTTCGCGGCGAAGGTCGCGGAACCTGTCCCGGCCTCCGAGTAGCCGTCGACGAGCGGGGTGCCCTTCTTCGCCAGACAGCTCGACAGGACGTTGCCGGAGTCGAGCGTGTAGGTCAGGACGATGTCGACGCGCTGGTCGCTGGTGAAGTGGTCACATGCCGACTGCAGCTGGACGGCAGCCGGCTGGCTCGACGACGCATTGATCGCGAAGTAGTACGGCGTGAGCTTCGGCCCGTGACCGCGATGCTTGTTGAGGTAGTTGAAGACCGCGGCGTAGTCCGACTTCGAGTCGGTGGTAGCGGCAGACCCGCCGAGCGCGGCGGTCGCCCCGGCGAGCCCGCCGATGTAGATGACGCCGACTCGGACGACGGAGCGAACCGGACCGGCGCCCGCAGCCGAAGCGGTGCCTGCACCACCACTCGGAGCGTGGGTCGCTCCCCCGCCACCGCTCGACGGCCCACTGCCAGCGCCGGCGCTGAGGCCCGGCGTCGCGACTCCGCCGGTCGTGGTGTTGCCAGGACCGGCAGGAGCCGGCGGACTTGAGAGGCTCAGCCCGGGTTCGGCTGCGCCCGCGCTTCCCGGTGTGGTCGTCGTCGGAGGCAGCTGCACCGTGGCGCCGCAGCCTGCGAGCGCGAGCACGGCGACCGCCGCGGCGACCCCCCGGCGCAGTCGCGCCGCACTCATGACGTGTCGCATCCGAGCAGGTTAGAGGTAAGGTTCCCTCTAAATCAACGGAGGTACGAGCCATGCCAACCGCCGCAACGCAGCGCCCCCCGGCGGCGCGCCGTACCCAGGCCGAGCGGCGCGCGAGCAGCCGGGCGAAGCTGCTCGACGCCGCCGTCCTGGCACTGGCGCAACGCGGGTACGCCGGGGCCTCGCTACCCGAGGTCGTGCGGCGGGCCGGGCTGTCCAATGGCGGGCTGTGGCGATACTTCCAGTCCAAGGCGGAGCTCATGGCGGCAGCCGAGCTTCACGCCGAGGAGTCGCTGCTCGCCGCGGTCGTCCACGAGCCGGACCCCGCCCCCACGCCGCAAGCGCGGGTCGACGCGGCGGTCGATCGAATGCTCGAGTGGGCGCGACAGCCGGCGCTGCAGGCGATCATCGAGCTAATTCTCGCCAGCCGGTCGGACCCCGAAGTGCGCGCGGCCCTCGAAGCGACCGATGATCGTGCCGCCGCGATCTTCTTTCGCGCGATGCGCGATCTCCTCGGCGACGAGCTGGCAACCCACCCGCACTTCGAGGCAAACGTCCGCCAGCTGGGACTGGTGCTGTACGGCGTCACGCTCACCGACCACCTTCGGCCCGAGTGGGCATCCGAAGCACTCGCCATCGAGCTGCGCGCGGTGACCCGGCGTCTCTTCGACCTCTGAGGACGGCTAGTCCCGGCCTAGCGAGCGGAGGTCGCGGGTCGCGGTCGAGCCGACGAGCCACCCCAGCAACAACAATCCGAGTGGGACGGCCCAGACCAGGCCGTACCTTCCACCCTTGATCAGCGTCGTGTGTGCGGCGATGGTCACCGGTGCGACGACCGGTGGAGCGGCGCCGACGTTCACGGGCGCGGTTGCTGCACCCGGTGCCGGCATGGGCGGGACCGGTCCGGGCGCGGACGGCACCGGCGCGGACGGCACGCTTGCGACCGGCGCCGTCGACGGCACCGGCTGCGTCGCGGCGCGGATCCGATAGCTCACCTGCGCCGTGATGCGTGCCGCGGCCGGAGCGGTGGACTTGGTGTCGAAGGCGACCTGCCAGGTCTGCAGCGCCGGCTTGGCCGCGGGCAGCAACGCGAGCGTGCGGCCGGCGAGCGAGTGGTGAGCGCCGAGCAGTGGCAGCAGGTTCACGGTGAACGACGGCTTGGCTCCGCCGTGGTACGTCGCGAGTACGCCGTGCCTGCAGTTCACCGGAGGCGGCGCGGACAGCGCGTAGTCGGCGGAGGTGATCAGCTCGTCCGTCGTACACACCTCGAGCTGCGCGGAGCTCGCGTTGACGACGGCGGCTGACGGGTCGGTCGCGAGCGGCAGCGTGAGTGTCGCCTTGGACGATTGCGCGCCTGCCGGCATCGCCTTGTCGCCGAAGCCGAGGTACGCCGTCGCGAACTGCACGCCGGCGATGACGCCGACATGCAGCGCGCCGGCCGGGAACGGGTCGATCGGAGCCGCGACAACGCCGCACCCGACGAGCGATCCGCAGCCCACCGTCCAGTACCAGGCCTGCGCCGAAGGCCGGATCGTGGTGTTGTGCTGCGCGCTCGATGCGCCGACCGGGGCCGGCCACCCGGCAACCGCCGTCGCGACTGCCGCCGCTGCGACTGCTCGCTGCCCCCACCGCTTCATGACTGATGCTTCGCGGCGACGAGCGCGGCGATCTCCCGGGCGTCGCGGGTGGCGGTCTCCAGCGCGCCGAGCTCGACCGCCGCGTTGTGACGGCGCACCCGCAGCGCAAGCATCGCGACGCCGAGCACGATGAGGCCGAGGCCCGTCATCGCGCCCGACACGACCCAGGCGACCTGCTGCGCAAGCAGCGTCTCCGTGGACAGCCCCAGCCACGCCAGGCCGAACGCGACGAAGCCCGCAGCGACCAGCGCTGCCGACGGGAGCAGTGCCACAGTCACCGCCGAGCGGTTCATCCGTTCGGGTCCAGGCCGGTCTTGATCTCGCGCAGTGCAGCGACCAGCTCCTCGGTCTGCCGGGCCCGCGCAGCATCGTCGGCACGACGTGACCAGACGACGACACCCGCCGCTCCGACGACGATGAGGCCCAGCCCGGTCATGCCGCTCGACACGAGATAGGGCACCTGCGCGGCGACGATCGTCAACGTCGAGACCTTCACCCAGGTGTAGGCCAGCAGCCCGAACCCGACCACTGTCATGACAGTGGCGAGCCAGACGATGCTCGTGGGCGTGATGACGAACGGCAGCCGGGAAGCGCTGCCGGGCAGCTTGCGGTCTTGGGCGATGTCAGTCATGGTCCCGCAATCCAGGAGGTTGCCCGCACGAAGCAGGAGCACTTCGCGTTGTATCTGCCGACCGCGTAGCTCGAGGCGCCGTCGTACCGGCCTTTGGTGAAGTCGGTCGAGTTGACGACATCGGAGTCGTAGCTGCCGACCTGCGCCAGCCCTTGACCGAACGTCGCCGGCGAGTAGTCGGCGCCGAGGGCGCTCGCCGCCTTCACGAAGAGGAACAGCTCGTCGCAGTAGTAGAAGGCGTCGAGCAACGGGTCCTGGCTCTGCTTCGGGTCGTAGAAGTCGACGTGGGATGCCTTGGACAGGATGTCGAGGCACTTCCGCTGACCGGGCGACGACTGCTTGCGCGAGATCTTCACCGTGCCCGCATTCTTGGTGTCCTGGTTCGCATTGGGCGGGACCGAGGACGGCGTCGCGCTGATCGCGATCGAGCCCGCGTTGGTCTGCGCGCTGCCGTAGAACGCCGCGATTCCGGCCGCCTCCTCGAAGTCCGGGAAGGCGTACAGCGGGTGGTAGTGCTCCGAGCTCGCCTCGGAGGTGAATGCGAGGTACACGATGATGTTCTCGAAGAAGAAGATCCGCTTCACGCCGCTCGTCGCGAACGCCAGCTCCGCGTTGTCGGTCTGCGCGGTGAGGCTGGTCTCGTTGGTCCCCGAGATGTAGCGAACGTTCGGCGAGATCCCGAGGTGCGAGAGCGCGGGACCCATCACCCTTGCGTAGTCGTTGTGGGCCTCCGGGGTGTCCGGCAGGATCACGCCGACCTTCTGACCCTTCAGGAACCCCAGCTGGTTCGCCCCACTCACCGCCGCTGCCATCTGCCGGTTGAGTGCCATGTCCGTCGTCGTGACGTACGGCGCGTGAGAGGCCATGAACGCCTCGTCGGTTCCGGTCGCGTTGCCGAGGTAATCGACGTGGTTGCGCGCGAAGCAGGCCCACCCGTCGTCCTCGAGGTACTCGTTGGCGTCGATGACCGCCTCGAGGTGCTGGTCCTGTGCCATCGCCTGGCACGAGGCGACGCGCGACTGCTCGGTCGACGTCGCGGACACGGCCTTGAATGACGGGACGATCTTGCGGCCCGCCACTCCGCCGTGGCTGTTGACGTAGGCGACCAGCCACTTCGCGATCTGCTCCTGCCGGGCGTTGCTGGTGGTCGGGACGGCGGTACCGAGCAGAGCGTTGGCGCCGCTGGCGTCCTGGATCACGAAGCCGACGCGGATCGGCGGGCCGCCACGCTTGACGGGCGCCGACGGTGTCGACGCGGTGGGCGCAGTGTGGGTCGCGCCGGGCGAGGCCGGGCCGGTCGGCTTCGCGATCAGGCCGCTCCCGGTGGTGGGCACCGTCGAGGTCACCGTCCCGCCATCGGGTGTCTGCCCGCTCGCCGGACCAGACGTCGTCGGTGAGGTGATGACGGTCTGACCGAGCGACTGGTCACCTGTCGTCTGCGTCGTACCGACGGAGAAGTCGGCACGTGACCCGCAGCCGGCAACGATCAGCATGGCCGTCGCGGCAGCGAGCGGACCGATCCGCGAGCGAACGGCTCGGAGGGCGTAGGGACGGGCTGGTGTCATTTGGCGTCCTCGTGGATAGCGGCCGACTTGGTGCCGGAGCGTTCGATTGCCGTGATGTCGCCGCCCAGGTAGCTCTCGATCACGACGGGTGAGGCGACCACTTCTCGGGGTGTGCCGAGCGCGACCACCTCGCCGGTGACCATCGCCACCGCGCGGTCGCAGACGTCCATCACCAGAGGCATGTCGTGCTCGATGAGGATCACCGTCGCATCGAGGCGCTCGCGCACCGACCGGATCAGCGCGCCGAGCGACTCGGTCTCCCGTTGCGCGATCCCCGACGACGGCTCGTCGAGCAGCAGCAGTGTCGGGCCCATCGCAACGATGCAGGCCAGCTCGGTGATCCGGCGGGTGCCGGTCGACAGCGCCGAGACCGCGGCGTCGCGGTAGGGCAGCAGCCCCATCGACCCGATCAGGTCGCGCGCGGCCCCGTCACGCCGACGTTCACGGCGCAACGCGGGCGGCAGCCCGAGGGCGGACGTCACCGGTCGCGTCGGGTCGGAGCGCTCGTGGGCGAGGCGTACGACGTCGAGCACCGTCATCGTCGGGAACAGCGCGGCGTCCTGGAACGACCGGACCAGTCCTCGCTCGGCGCGAGCCTCTGGCGACAGCCGGGTGATGTCCTCGCCACGGAAGCGCACCACACCCGAGTCGGGTCGGGTGAAGCCGCTGATCATCTCGAACAGAGTGGTCTTGCCGGCGCCGTTCGGTCCGATCAGCCCGAGGATCTCTCCCTGGTTGGCGGTGATCGAGACCTGCCGGACCGCCTGTAAGCCGCCGAAGCTCTTGGTCACGCCCTCCGTCGTGAGGATGGCCCGGCCTGTCGCCTCGCGGCGGGGCGACGGGATCGTGACCGCCGTTTCGAGAATCTCGGGGTTGCCGGCATCCGCCGCCTGCGGCACCGCTGCGGCCGCAGTAGCGATGTCGACGCCGTGGAGACGAGCCAGCTGTCGGATGAGCCAGATCCGGGCCGGTTCGGCCAGCTGCGCCAGGCCGCCCGGGAAGTACAGGATCAGCAGGAGCCATCCGAGGTCGCTCGTCGCGAGGCCGAGCGGACCGAAGTTGACAAGCTGCGGCAGGGCGTAGAGGTACAGCGCGCCGAACAGCGAGCCCACCATGAGCGAGATCCCGCCGATCGCCGCGACAGCGACGACGGTCAGGCCGCCCTGGGCCTCGAAGAACGTGCCGTCGGTGCTCGGCAAGCTGTGCGCGTAGAGGCAGCCGCCGACGCCCGCCAGGAAGCCGGCGATCGCGAACCCGAGCAGCTTCACCCGGGTCGCGCGCACCGCGAACGCTCTCGCGCCGTCCTCGTTGTCGCGGACCGCCACGAGCTGGCGGCGGATGCCACCGCGGTTGACGTTCCAGACGAACCACAGCCCGACGAGAAACACCGGTACGGCGATCCAGTAGTAGTCGCGGCCGGTGTCGAGCGGCCCGACCCCGGGGAACGACGGTCGCTTGGCATAGACGCCGGGACCGAACGCCCACGACTGGTTGAACAGCCAGGACTCGCACATCACCGCGAACGCAAGGGTGCTGGCAGCGAGCATGAGCCCGCGGATCCGCAGCGCCGGGATGCCGAGCAGGACCGACACGACGGCGCCGTAGCTCGCCGCCAGCGCGACCGCGACGATGAAGTTCACGCCGTCGTTCGTGATGTGAACGGAGAAGACGCCGGCGACCCCTGCGATCGCAAGCTGGCCCAGCGACAGCTGCCCGCCGAGCCCGGTGACCACGTACACCGACATCCCGATCAGGGCGAACGCGAGCGTGCCGGTCATGATGAAGTCGGTGCTGTTCGAGGCCAGACCGGTCAGGGTCAGCGCGACCGCAACGACCACCACGCCCAGCGGCGCGAGGTAGCGAACGGTCCGCAGCTGGGCAACCTGCTCGGGCAGCGGCCGCGCAGCGCGGGTGGCAAGCCACGATCCCTGCTCGCGCTCCCGCGTCCCACCGCGGGTCTGCAGCAGCAGCGCCAGGATCATGAGCACGAACATGACGAGCTCGACCTGGCCGCCGGAGTTGTAGTTCCAGAGCAGGACCTGCTCGATGATCCCGAGCGCGGTGCCACCGACGAGCGCGATGGGCAGGTTGTCCATCCGAGCGATGACGGCAACGACGAGCGCGCGGACCAGCAGCCCGGGACCGAGACTCTGGCCCACCACGGTGAAGCCCTGACTCGGCGCCTGCATCACTGCGGCGAACGCGGCGATCGCGCCGGCGATCCCCCACGCGAGCAGTGACATCCGACCCGGGGGGATGCCGCGCATCAACGCGTTGTCGCGGTTGGATGCGGCGGCGCGCATCGCGACGCCGAACCGGCTCCAGCAAAGGAATGCGACCAGCCCGATGACGATCAGGGGCGTGCCGATGACCTCCGCGGTGTCGGCCTGCGTCAGGTAGAGCGCGCCGATGTGAAGCGTAGGAAGCCCAGGCGGCTCCGGGTACGACGCGCCGTTCTGCACTGCCGTGTTGATGACCAGGTCGAGCGCGCTGAACAGCGCACCGAAGCCCAGCGTCGCCAGGATCGTCATGATCACCGGAGCGTTGCGAAGCCGTCGTACGGCGACGACCTCGACGAGCATGTTCGCGGCGGCGCCCACGACCAGCGCCGCCGGAAGCATCAGCCAGTACGGCACGTGGTTGCGGAACACGTAGACGCCGAGCACCGCCGAGCCGAGTGCGCCGACCTCGCCGTGCGCGAAGTTGATGACGCGGCTGGTGCGATACACGAGGATCAACCCCACGGCGAGCATGCCGTAGGTGAAGCCATGAATGACCCCGAGGATCACGACCGGAAGCGGGATCGACATCAGACCGCGATCCCCTTCGCGGCGCCTTCGAGGAAGACGGAGCGCAGCAGGTCGCCGCGCTCGACGAGCACTCCGGCCTTGCCGTCGAAGCGAACCTCGCCCTTCTCCATGAAGTAGGCGTGGTCGACGAGCGACAACGCGATGTTGACGCTCTGCTCGACGAGTACGACGGAGGCGCCGCCGGCGTTGATGCGCCGCACCATCTCGAGCAGCTCACCGACGACGCGTGGCGCCAGGCCAAGCGACAGCTCGTCGATCAGCAGCAGGCGCGGCTTCAGCATGAAGGCGCACCCGAGGGCGAGCATCTGGTTCTCACCGCCCGACATGGTCGCGGCGAGCTGGTCGCGGCGCTCCGCGAGCCGGGGGAACGCGTCGAAGACCGTGTCCATGCCGGCCTCGACTGCCCGCCGGTTGCTGCCGAGGCGGTAGCCGAACGCCCGGAGGTTGTCGACGACTGTGAGCTTTCCGAACGTCCCTTTGCCGCCGGCGATCTGCATGATGCCGGCATCCACCCGGCGGTGCGGCTCGAGATAGGTGATGTCCGCGCCGTCCAGGCGCACCGATCCGGAGGTCGGCAGGCCGAGCCCCGAGATAACCCGCAGCAGGGTGGACTTGCCGGCGCCGTTCGTGCCGAGCAGCGCGACCATCTCGCCGTCGGCGACCGAGAACGAGACGTCGAAGAGGACCTGCAGCTGGCCGTAGGAGAAGTCGATGTGCCGGCAGGCGAGCATCGGCATCTTCGTGCCGCTCGCCTGGAGCTCGCGGACCTCCTGCTCCTCGACGATGCCGTCGATGAAGCGGTCGAGGTCGGCGTCGACCAGGCGGCTCGCGGACCACACGACGCCCGCTGAGATCAGGCCGGGGACCGTCAGCGCGACGATCGCGGCGGTGACGCCGTACCGGGTGTCGATGCTGTCGAGGAACAGCGAGCCGATGAGCGCGCCCGCGCCGTACGTCGCGATGCCACCCAACGCGCTCGCGTGTGCACGCACCTGCGGCGGGAGCAGCCCGAGCGTCGACAGGCCCATCAACGGCAGCGCCGTCGTCATGCCGGCGTAGGCGAGCATGAACACGACGCTGAACGCGATAAGGGTCGGCAGCGCGATCGAGATGGCGAGCAGCACGACCGACGCGCCGAGCGCGAGGCCGGCATAGCGAAGCACCCGCGACGGGCTCTGCGCATACCACCGCTCGCCCCTGGTCCCGACCAGCCACATCAAGCCGATTGCCGGGATCGGGAGAACAGCGCTGAAGATGCCGCGGGCGGTCGGACCGAGGTCGAACTGGTCCTGCAGGAAGAAGGAGAGAAACGAGATCAGCGGCGCGAGGAACATGCCGAAGAACGCTTGGCCGACCAGCAGGCGGCGGATCGTGCCGACGGCGAACACCCGCCGCGCGGCCTCGAAGAAGCGAAGCGAGTTGTCGAGGGTGGGGGCTTCGGCCTCTGCAGCCGGCTGCTGACCCTTGACGACCTCACGAACCCGCGCGATGTCCCAGCGGCCGAAGCCGGGGTCGCGAAGCCTCACCGCGGCCGTCGCGACGATCAGGCAGAGGACGCCGAGGACCAGGAACACGCCGCGCCACGTCAGGTCCCAATAAGTAAGGAGTGCGACAAGGGCCGGACCGAGCACCAAAGCGACGTAGGTGCTGCTCGTGAAGATCGCGTAGACCCGCGAGCGCAGGTCGGGCGGGTAGACGTCGAACAGCAGCGGTCCGTGGGTCGCCTGCACCGAGCCGCTCGACGCGCCGTCGGCTACGAAGACCGCGATCAGCGCGAGCAGACCGCCGGAGAAGCCCGTGAAGACGGTCATCGCGGACCAGGCGAAGGCGGTGACGATGGCGACCGAGGCGCGACACGGACGCCGCTGCACGAGGGCAGCCATCGGGAGAGCGGCCACCGACAGCGCGAGCATGCGCAGCGCATAGACGAGCGTGTAGGAGCCGACGCTGATGCCGAGTCCTGTCGACACCTCCGGTGAGAGCACGCCGAACGCCGAGAGCTGGAACTGGTCGACGATCACCAGGCCGCACAAGGCGAGCAGCGGGTAGACGCTCAGCCCGTGCTCGCGGAACGCCCGTCGCAGCGGCACCTTGTTGCCGACCCCGTCGACGCCGACGGCGGCACGCGCTGCGCGACGCAGCTCGTCACGCCGGATCTCGATGACCTCGACCGAGTCCGGTTTCGGTTTCGGCTTCGCGCCGCCGCGCCGATTCGTCACGCCGAGGCCTCGCGGCGGATGTAGAAGGTGCGGCTGAACGCGTTCTCGCCGTCGCGCTTCCCGTCGTTCAGGATGACGACGGTGATCGTGTGCTCGTCCTGCGAGATGCCGCGCTTGGTGCCCGCGAGGTCCGGCAGGAACTTCAGCGTGAGCTGCGGCGAGGACACGACGTAGACGTCATGGTCGTGCAGGTACGTGGGTGTCGGGCACGCCGGGTTGGCGAGGCACTGCCGGTCGCCGTTCGCGACCGTGCGGATGCTGGCGCCGGGCTTGATCACAGTCCGGTCGACGAACACGGCGTACTGCGTATCCGGCGCAAGCGTGCTGCTTGCCGTCCACCGGATCGTCAGCGGGAGGCCGACCGTCGAGTACGAGGCGGGCTCGTTGATGTGGACCCGGTGGTCCTGCACCAGGTCGATGTTGGAGAACGCGCAGGCGGGCGCGCAGAGGCCAAGCGTCAAAGCCCCTGCGAGGGCAGCGATGCGCCTGCCCGCCCGCACCTCTCAGATCCCTGCGGCCTGACCGGCACGCCGCGGACCGGTGCACGCGTGCAGCGTCCCGTCGTCGTCGCGCCAGCTCATCTGGTAGCTGCCCATGTGGTAGTCGTAGACCGGCAGCGGGTTCACGAGAACCCCGAGCTTTGCCAGCCCGTCGACCACGTCGCGCGGCAGCCGGCTCTCGACCCCGACGACGTAGTTGTCCTCGAGCGGCAGCATCCGCGGCGCGTCTTCCGCGTCGTACGGCGACATCCCGTAGTCGACGATGTTCGACAGCACCTGCGGCACCGTGCAGTGCACGTTTCCCGGCGAGCCGAGCGAGACGACCGGCTTGCCGTCGCGCAGGACCATCGTGTTGCTCATCACCGAGCGCATCCGGCCGCCACCGGTGTGCCAGCCGGCGATCGCCGCGGACAGCGCAGTGACTGCATGACTGCCGACCATGGGCACGCCGTCGACCACCTCGCCCGGGATGCCGCCGCTCTGCAGCGTGTTCATCATCTGCACCCAGTTGCCGTCGGCGTCGACGATCGACAGCTCGCAGCTTCCGGCCGGCTGCTTCGAGGCGGATCCGCCGGCGGTCGACAGCGCATTCGGGCCCATCGTCAGCTTGATGTGCTCCGTCATGTCTGCCTTCGGCAGGCTGTTGCGGATGATCGCGGCGAACGCGGCGTGCAGGTCGTCCGACATCAGCGTCTCGGTCGGGTCGGACCACACCTCGGGATCGTTCATGAAGCCGGTCTCGTGCGCGGCACGGCGCAAGGCGTGCGTCATGAAGTACAGCGCCTCGGGCGACTCGGTGTAGTGCCCGTACGACGTGACGTCGAGGTGGCGCAGGATTCCGAGCACGAGGGCGCAGTAGACGCCCTGGCGCTCCGGCGGCGACGGCTGGAGGATCTCGAAGTCACGGTGCTTCCAGCGCAGTCCGTTGTCCCACCGCGGCGGGATCTGCTTCATGTGGTCGAGCGTGATCTGCCAGCCGAGCTCGTTGGCGCGCGCGACGAAGTGCTGCGCCCACTCGCCCTCGATGAAGTAGTCCGGGCCTTCGTCGGCCAGCCGCTTCAACGTCTTGGCGAGCTCGGGCTTGGGCCAGCGGTCGCCGACCTGCGGGAGATGTCCGTTGGGTGTGAAGTGCTCGCGACCGGACGGCGTGTAGAGGAAGAAGTCGACGGTCTGCGCCATGACGAGGTGCTCGAACGAGTCGACCTCGTGCCCTTCCTCGGCCCAGTGGATCGCCGGCGCGCACAGCTCGGCCCACGGCCGCGTGCCGAACCTCTCGTGCATCGCCTTCATGCCGGGCATGAACCCGGGGATGACCGCCATCGGCCCGCCGGTGCCCAGCACGGCGTAGAGGCCGTGCCCTCCCGGGACCCGGCGGAACGGCGCCAGGCCCGGAACGATGGTGCCCATGCTGTTGAGGTAGTGCGACTCCCCCGTCTTGGCGTCCCAGAACAGGAAGCTCACCGTTCCGGTGTGGTTCGTCATGTCCTGCTGAACGGTCGCCTGCACGAGACAGCCGGCAATCGCCGCGTCGACCGCGTTGCCGCCACCGGCAAGCACGTCGGTCATGGTCGATGTCACGACGTGGTGCTGGCTGGAGCACACCGCCTTGGCGCCGGTGACCGGCCCCTTCGGGCCGACGCGTCCGCCGTTGAGGTCCGCCATGTTCAGAGCCCTTCTACTCGGCCGTTGACGAACGGCGTCCGCCCGCCGGCCAGAGCGCCGGTGTCGGGGTCGATGCTGATCCCGCCCCAGTAGCCGCGCGGCACGCTCGCGTCGTCGACCGACTTGGCGACCGTCGGCTGGCCCCGTTGCGCGACCTCGGCGAGCAGTGCCGCGTCGAAGGTGTCGTCGACGACCTCCGGTACTTCGTTGATCACCGCAGCCATCCCGTCGAGCGGCGAAACGCCGTTGGTGATGTGGCGGACGACCGCTGCCTGGATCGCTTCGGCTGCCGCGGTGATCTCGCTGAGCAGGTTCTTCTCTTCAGCCTCTCCCTCAGCGTTGTCCGACTCAGGCTCGACCTCGGCGGCCTCGACGGCGCTGTTGATCGAGTCGCCGGAGTAGAGGTTGGGCGCATGGAACAGGGGCTGGGCGACGGCGTCGGCGACCGACTTGCCGGCGAGCACCGAGCCGACGCACTGCAGGGTGACCGCCATCAGACCGGCGCCGATGCTGCTCGACGCGAGGACCGGCTTGCCGTCGCGGAGCGCGATCGACGGCTCCATCGGGTGCGGCAGCGGGCTGCCCGGCGGGACGTAGGACAACGGGATCTGCTGGAAGCACGCCGCGTCCGGGATCGAGATGCCGTCGACGAAGATGCCTGTCGTCCCGAACATGCTCGTGTTGATGCTGTGGCAGACCGCCGCGCAGTTGCCGTCGCTGTCGACCGCGACGACGAGATCGGAGTGCGTGCCCGCGCCAAGCACGGTCGGGCCGACGAACCGGCCGGCCGCCTGCATCTCCTTCCACGTGGCACGGGCGTGCTCGCGGGTGATGCGCTGCATCGGCGGGAGCACTGCGTTGACCATGCCCTGCCGTGCGATCTGGATCAGCCAGTAGAGCGACTCAGGCGAGGTCAGCCAGTCGTCGAGGCCAGCTTCCTCGAGGAGGTTGAGCCCTTCCGCCAGCTGGACGCCGCCGGTGTCGGGAAGGCCTGGGCCGCAGACCTCGTAGCCGTTGAACGTGGTGCGGATCGGCTCGGCCCAGATCGGCGCGTACGACGCGAGGTCCGCTTCCGTGACCTTGCCGCCGTCGCGAGTGACGAGCTCGACGAACCGCTTCGCCCAAGGCCCGGTGTAGACGTGGCTCACGCCGTCGCGGGCGATCGCGCGCAGCGTGTCCGCGAGCTGCGGCTGACGCAGCGTCGTCCCTTCCGCCGGCGGGTTGCCGTCGGCATCGAGGAAGATCTCGCAGCCTTCCGGTGTGCGAGCCAGGACATCACGGCGCATCTTGTAGGCGCCGGCGAGTGACTCGCTGACGCAGGTGCCGGTCTCGGCGACGTGGATCGCGGGCCGCAGCAGCTCCGCCAGCGGCAGCCGCCCGAACCGCTCGTGCGCCGCGCCGACCCCTGCGAAGAAGCCGGGAACCATCGCGGTGCGGCCGCTCGGCTGACCGGCGGGCGGGATCGTCGCGGCGTCGGTCTCGCCGCGGAAGGTGCCGAAGCCGGCCGACAACGAGCTGACCTCGCCGGTCGCGGCATCGAAGTGGATGAGGTGGAAGATCCCGCCGTAGCTGACCCACGCGCCGCTCGCGAGAGCGATCTGCGTGGTGGCCGTCGCGATCGCCGCATCGCAGGCCGAGCCGCCGGCCTCGAGCACGTGCCGGCCGGCAACCTGCGCGAACGGTCCGGTGGACCCGAGGACCATCGCCCGCTGGGACTCGCCGAGCGCGGGCTGCAGGTCCCGGAGATCCAGTGGCTCGGTGGCCAGCGCCAGCTCTTCGGCCGGCCAGCCTGCCGGGTCGAGGTCTGCGTTAGGCATGGGCGTCCCCTCTCGCTCGCGGTTCATCGGACCACGGAGGCACGAACCTCACATCCGACATTTGCCGAATCCGAGTGCCATGACGTCCACCGATCGTCGCGACCGCCTTGCGACCCGCTTCGGCTACGGTCGCCACCAACAGCCCGCGGTGCGGGAGGCGCCCGGCCCCTGGACGCACCGGAGGTGCGATGCGCGACGGATCGCGACCCGCAAGCTTCGAAGCCGTTCAAGCCTGGTTCGAACGCGCCGAGTCTCCCGCGTTCGGCCAGGTGACCGGCGGGCAGGAGCTCGCGGCCCGCGATGGGCGCGTCGCCTTCGCGGGCAGCGTCCGCCACGAGCTGGTCGGCACCGCGAACACGGTGCTCTGCCTTCACGACGGCGGCGGCCTGCGCGTCATCGGCAGCGGACCGCACGACCGGATGCCCGCCTGGTCGCCCGACGGCACCTGGCTGGCCTCGATCGGCGACGACAAGAACGACCGGCCCGGGCTGCAGCTGCGTCGTAGCGGCGACCTCGACGACGCACCGCTCACGCCGGACCTCGGCGGGATCGTCGAGGTGATCGCCTGGTCACCCTCCGGTCACGCCATTGTCGCCGTCGTTGCCGAGTCCGACGCGGATCGCGCCGGAGGCGCCGGCTCCGGCGGGTACGGCGACGTCGCGGCCGCCGAGGTCCCGGACTGGGCACCGGAGCTGCGGTCGTGGCCGCAACGCGACACCTGGCGGCGCGCGGTGGTCTTCAACCTCGCGGACAGTCGCGTCGACGTCGTGTCGCCGAACGACCTGACCGTGTGGGAGGCGTCCTGGGCCGGCGACGACCGGATCGCGGCGATCGTGTCGGACGACCCGGACGAGGCCGCCTGGTACGTCGCACGGGTCGTCACGATCGACACCAGGTCGGGCGCGGTGTCGACGGTCTACGAGTCACCGGTGCAGCTCGGTGCACCGATCGGCTCGCCCGACGGGCGCCGGATCGCGTTCCTCGAGGCCTGTTGCAGTGACCGGCAGGTGGTCGCCGGCGACCTGAAGGTGGCTGACCTCGGCGACGGCGTCGTACGAACGGTCGACACGTCAGGCGTCGACGTCACGTTTCTGACGTGGGCGCGCGCGGACGCGCTGTCCTACATCGGCATCCGCAACCTCGAGGTCGTGGCGGGCGAGGCCGACCTCGCGTCCGGTGCCGACCGCGAGACGTGGAAGACGAACGACTCGTGCGGCGTCCGCTATCCGGAGCTCGCGATCGACGCCGACGGCCGAGTCGTCGTGTGCGTCGACGGCTACCACCGGCCCGCCGAGCTGGTCGCGGTGATCGACGGAGTCGAGCAGGTCCTGCACTCCTTCGCTCACGCCGGGCACGCCGCGGTGGCCGAGCGCGGCGGAGTGCTCGAGCACGTCGAGTGGGTAGCGCCGGACGGGATGGCGATCCACGGCCTGCTCGCCCGCCCGGAGTCCACCGGTCCTCACCCACTCGTCCTGAACATCCACGGTGGGCCGGTGTGGGCGTGGCGCAACCGGTGGGGCATGGCGAACGGCTCGCGGCCGGGCCTTCGTGCCGCTGCTGGTTGCCGCGGGCTACGCGGTGCTGAGCCTCAACCCGCGCGGGAGCTCGGGTCGCGGACAGGCCTTCGCCGAGCTGGTACGCGGCGACATGGGCGGCGCCGACACCTACGACTTCATCTCCGGCGTCGACGCGCTCGTCGAGCAAGGCAAGGCAGACATCGCTCGCGTCGGTACGACGGGCATCAGCTACGGCGGCTTCATGTCGAGCTGGCTGATCACGCAGGACCAGCGGTTCGCCGCCGCCGTACCGGTCTCGCCGGTGACGAACTGGGTGAGCCAGCACTGGACGAGCAACATCGGCGGCTTCGACGACCTGTTCCTCGGCAGCGTCGCGACCGACCCGACCGGCAACCATGTGTTGCGCAGTCCGGTGCAGCTCGCCGACCGGGTGAGGACGCCGACGCTTCACGTGACCGGCGGCCTCGACCGCTGTACGCCGCCGAGCCAGGCGCAGGAGTTCCACCAGGCGCTGGCCGAGCACCACGTGCGAAGCGAGCTCGCGATCTACCCCCACGAGGGACACGGCATCGCCGCGTTCCCAGCAGCAGTGGACGCGACCGCGCGCACCCTCGACTGGTTCATGCAATGGATGCCCGCCGACGGACTTGGAGCACGTTGATGGCAACGGTGATCGCGGTGCTGCCGGTCGAGGACTTCGACACGTGGCGCGCGGAGTACGAGTCGATGCACGCGACCCGCGAGACGTTCGGCGACCTGGGCCGGCGTCAGCTGTTCCGCGGGGTCGACGACCCGAACTCGATAGTCGTCGTCTTCGACTGGGACTCGACGGACAACGCGCGCCGCTACTTCGGCAGCGGCACGCTCGCGGACAGCGTCGGCCGCGGCGGGGGTCGGACCGCACCGACCGTCTACTACCTCGAGGACTAGCAGTGCAACTAGCCGGCCGCGATCCGGTCGAGCACTGCGGCCGCGACCTCGTTGGCGTCCGCGCGAATCACGGTGTCCGCCACCCGGCAGATCGGCGCCTCGGGATCGGTGTTGATCGCGATGACCCGCTGGCTGTGCCGCATGCCGGCAAGATGCTGGACCGCACCGGAGATGCCGAACGCGACGTAGACCTCCGGCGCGACGGCAGTGCCGGTCTGGCCGACCTGGTGCGCGAACGGGATCCAGCCCGAGTCGACCGCGACGCGTGAGGCGCCGAGTGCTGCACCGCAACGCGCGGCGAGCTCGCGGTAGAGCGGGACCCGGTCGGGGCCGCCGATGCCGCGGCCGAAGCTGACGACGACCTTGGCCGCGGTGAGCGACACCCCGCCGGCTTCCGCCGGCGCGCCCTCCTCGCGAACGATCGCGGAGCGCCGGCCGCCGCCGTCGACCTCGACGATGCGGACGCCGTCGGTCGCGGCACCGGGCACCGGGGTCGGCTTGGCGGAGATGACCGCGCCGCCGTTGAGCGAGAGTCGCTGCACGAGCCGGTAGGTGCCACCCATGACGACGTGGTCGACCTCGATGATGTCGGCGTCGAGTCGCAGCGCGTCGACCGCCCACGCCATCGGGATGTCGCGGGCTGCGGCCAGCCAGCCGGCCAGGTCACGCGCGGCCTGGTCGCCACCGACCACGACAACGTCGCCGGGCGCGAGCACCTCGAGCAGAGCTGGTCCGGCGACATCGACCTCGAGGTCGTCACGGAGCATCGCGACCGCACGGTGGACGGCGTCAGGCAGGAGGCGCAGCAGCGCGGCAGCGCTTTCCTGGTTGCGCGCTGCCACCCACCACGTGGGACCGGTCGTCGCGTCAGACATCGGCGGTCTGCCCGGTGAGGACGCCGGCGAGGTAGGCGACGCCGTCCTCGAAGCTCAGGACGCGCGCCTCCTTGGCCGGTTGCGCGACTTGGCGCAACGACTCCGATGTCAGCGCGGGAGCGGTGATCGCGACCTCGAGATCGCCTGCCGTCCAGGTGGTGAGCTGCGCGTTGCGCGCCGCCATGACTGCCTTCAGCTTTGGGTAGCGCGCGGCGACGTGGCCTTCGACCATCGACATCACGAACGGCCCTTCGACAGCCACCTTCTCCGGTCCGGCGCCGAGGTCGCGCATCGCGCGCAGGCCAGACGCGTCGAGCTGCGCGTCGCCGACACGACTCAGCAACGGCCAACCGAGCGAAGCCGCGACGACCGCGGGCACGACGCCGGACGACGAGTCGGCGCTCTCATAACCCGTGACGACCGCGGTCGCTTGCAGTCGCGTCGCGGCAGCGGCGAGCACGCGCCCGGTCGTCCGCACGTCCGCGCCCGCGAGTGCGGGATCGGAGATCAGGACCGCTTCATCGGCGCCGAGCGCGACTGCCTGGCGCAGCGCGTCCGCGGCGGTCTCAGGGCCCATCGACACCGCGACGACGCGGTCGACGGCACCGATCTCGCGCGCCCGCAACGCCCACTCGAGGCTCACCTCGTTGAGCGGGTCGATGCCGTGAGACACGCCGTCGCGGGTGAAGCCGGCATCGACGACGCGCAGCTCGCCACCGCCGACGGGCACGCTCTTCACGGCCACCATGACCACTCGCATGCCGACGAAGTTACTGAGACGCCTCAAGCATCGAAACCGACGATCGATGCAAAGTCTGCGCCCTCTTTCGGCAATCGTCGCAGGACACCCAAGCCGGAGATCCCTAGCGTTGTGCCGCAGACGACGGAGGGCGGACGGCGATGTACGACGTAGCGGTGATCGGCGCAGGTGTGCAAGGGGCATCTGCAGCGCTGCACCTCGCCGAACGCGGCGCTGATGTCCTGCTGATCGACAAGGACGTGCCGGCCAGTGGTCCGACCGGCCGCTCCAGCGCCGTACTCCGCGGTTACTACGTCAACGAGTTCCTTGCTCGCGCGACCCGCGAGTCGATGGACCTGTTCGCCAACTTCACCGAGTGGACCCACGGCGGCGAGGCGCGGCCCGTCACGTGCGGCGCGTTGTTCCTGCACGGAGACGAGGACGCCGACAAGCTGCGCGCCGCCTGCGACCGGCTCAACGCGCTCGGAACGGTCACCAGCGTCCTCTCACGCGACGACCTGGCGAGTGAGTTCCCGATGTTCGACCTCGACGGGATCGGCTGGGGTGTGTGGGAGCCGAACGCCGGTCACGCCGACCCGGCCGGCACGACCAACGGGATGGCCAACCGCGCGGTGCAGCTCGGCGCGACGCTTCGCCGGCACACCCGCATCGCCGGCATCCAGACCGCGCCGAACGGCTATGTCCTCAAGACGAAGGACGGCGAGTCGTTCGAGGCCGCGAAGATCCTGATCGCCGCCGGGCCGTGGACGTCGCAGCTGCTGGAAATGATCGACGTGTCGGTGCCGCTGTGGGCAGAGCGTCACATCATTGCGACGTACGCATGGGGTGACGCGCCGCACTTCCCCTTCGTGTGGGCGTCGATCCCGGACGGCATCTACGTCAAGCCCGAGCTGCATGCGCAGTACCTCGTCGGCACCCTTCTGCAGGAGCCGAAGGTCAACCCCGACGACTTCGACCAGCAGCTGGCGCCGGAGGAGCAGGTGCGCATCACGGCTGCGACGCTCAACCGGTTCCCGGCGCTCGAGGACTCCGAGGCACTGTCCGGCTACTCCGCGTTGTACGACGTGGCGCCGGACTGGCAGCCGGTGATCGGCGAGGTGGCTCCGGGCGCGTTCGTCATCGCCGGTACGGCGGGGCACGGCTTCAAGTGGGCCCCGGCGATGGGCCGCCACATCGCGGACCTGGTGACCGGCCGGCCGGTCGATGCCGGCCTCGCGGAGTTCCACCCGGGCCGGTTCAACGAGGGTCACCACATCGACGCCGGCTACGGCGAGGCCCGCATCCTGGGCTGACGCCGGCGCGGGTAGCTGTCGCAACGCCGGCCCCGACGTGCGACATTTGTCGCAACACCGAATCGGGAGTAGGAGGCGGCTGAACAATGCACTGGCCTGCTGCGCGACGCCCGGAGCGACGCCTGGACGGCGTTGTCGTCGTCGCCCGTAGCGCCGCTACGAGCTCCTCCTCCGCCTTGCCAGCCGCCGCCCGGATCGCCGCTCGCGACGGCCGGCATT